>JADLFX010000053.1 GCA_020849665.1 Planctomycetota bacterium
CACGCAAGTAGGCTGCCTCGATCGCATCCGATTCGTCCATGACCAGCTGCTTGCGCTGGTCGAAGCGGGACGACGCGATGTCGAAGGTGAAGGCGAGCAGGAACGCGAGCAGGGCCAGGACCGAGCCTACGACGGACCCGATCGGGCCCTCGCCGTCCTGGGTTCCGGGCTCACGCCTGCTCCGGAACCGCGCCAGCCAGAAGCCGCACTGGATCGCGACGAACACGAACACGACGGAGGCCGGGAACCAGAGTGCGAGCAGCAGCGAGGGGGACATGGTGGGGAAACGCTTGGTTGGATCGTGGACTCGGAAACGGACCTAGCGGTCCGCCGGCATCTGCAGCCACCGCTCGTCGTCGCGGCCTCGGTAGGCATCGAGTTCGCTGCGGCGGGCCGGATCGCGCGGCCGGCCGTCACCGGGGCGTGGCACACGCTGCCAGCCGGTGTAGCGGCCCTGCAGGTTGCGCGAGAACACCAGGGCGCCGTCCGTGGGCGCGAAGAACGCGCTCTGACCGGATTGCAGGGCGGTGCGCGGCCAGCCATAGACTTCGAACGACGCCGGCGCCGGGCCGGGCTCGAGGCCCAGTTCCTCGGGGGCCGGGGTGCGGAGCACCAGGAAGCAGTAGGTAGGGCTGGTGCACGCGAAGGCGGGCGGCTTCGCTCCGTCGGGCAGGGGCACGGAGGCCACGCCGGGAGCGATGCTGCTTGCGGCGGCGAGCAGGCGCTCCCTGGTCGCGGGCCGGGTCAGGTCGGCCATGGGTTCCGTGGCCAGCTCTGCCACCAGGGCGCGCACGATGGCTTCGGCCTCCGCCTCCACGGAGGCGATCGAACGCGCCTGGAGCCACGGCCAGCCGAGCGCCACGGCGAGCACCAGCGCGGCGAGGGTCCCCAGCAGCAGCGAGGACGCGCGGGCGGTTGCAGGGAAGGCACCGGCCATCCTGGTATGGTCGAGGCGATGTCCGGTCCCGGCAAGGACGCTGTCGCCGTGCGCCTCGAGCCACCCGTCTGGGTGGTGGAGGCGGTCGCACGCGTGCAGCGTGCAGGTGCCACGGTGCTCGCCGTGGGGGGCGTGGTGCGGGACCACCTGCTGCGGCTGGCCACGCGCGACTGGGACTTCGCCACAGACCTCCCGCCCGCGGCCCTGGCGGCGCTCTTTCCCGAGGCGACCCGCGTGGATCTGGGGCTCGGCGCGGTGCACCTGCTGCGCGACGAGGGCGAGGTGGTGTTCACGACCTTCCGCGAGGAGAGCGAGTACCTCGACCACCGCCACCCGGACCGGGTGCGCTTCGTGCGCTCCCCGTTCCAGGACGCGCGCCGGCGCGACTTCACGATCAACGCCCTCTACGCCGGGCTGGGCGAGGGGCCGGTCCTGGATCCCACCGGCGGCCTCGCGGACCTCGACCGGCGCGTCCTGCGGGTGATCGGCGACCCGGTCACCCGCTTCACCGAGGATCCGCTGCGCATCCTGCGCGCCGTGCGCTTCGCCGCCTGGACCGGGTTCGCGCTGGATCCTGCCGCCGAGGCGGCGGTCCGCCGCTGCGCGCCGCTCCTGGTGCACCTGTCCGCGGAACGGGTCTACCAGGAGTTGACGCGCACCTTCACGGGCCCGCGCCGCGGGGCCGCGCTGCTCCGCCTGGTCGAACTCGGGCTGGCCGCGGTGGTGTTGCCCGAGGTGCCGCCGATGGCCGGGGTGGAGCAGCCCCCCGAGTATCACCCCGAGGGCGACGTGCTGGTGCACACCGCCCTGGTGCTGGATCAGGTGCCCGAGGGTGACCCGGTGCTCGCCTGGTCGGCGGTGCTGCACGACGTAGGCAAGCCGCGCACCTTCCAGCGCGGGCCGGACCGGATCCGCTTCCACGGCCACGACGCCCTGGGCGCGGAGATGGCCGACGCGGTCCTGCGGCGTCTGCACGCGCCGCGCGAGGTGCGCGAGCCGGTGGTCGAGGTGTGCCGGGACCACATCCGCTTCGCGAGCCTGCCGGAGATGAGCGCGGGCAAGCGCAGCCGCTGGCTGCGGCAGGCGAACTTCCGCCACCACCTGGACTTCCACCGCGCCGACTGCCTGGGCAGCCACGGTCTCCTCGACGTGCATCGGCTGGCCACCCGCCTCCTGGCGGAGCTGCCGCCGGAGCCGCCCGCGCCGCTGATTTCGGGGCGCGACGTGCTGGATCTCGGAGTCGCCCAAGGCCCCTTGGTAGGGGAGATCCTGCGCCGCGCCCAGGACGAGATCGACCGCCTGACCGACCCGGATCGGGACATGGCCCTGCAGGTTTTGCGGCGCATTGCCGAACCCTATGTCGAGCGTGGCGGCGCTTGAGCGCCGTTGGCGTCGCCGTCCCGCTGACGCGGGAGAGTGGGCTCGCGGAGGGAAGTGCCATGACCAAGGGTTCGCCGGACAGCAGCTTCGAGAAGTTCGCGAAGGATCGTCGCTTTCGTCGTGCGCAGGCGAGCGAGGGCTTCCAGCCGCAGGGCAAGAACTACCAGGTGATGCGGGCGATCGAGGCCGCGGAGGCCAACGAGGTGCGCGACCAGCGCCTCAGCCGCGACGTGCAGTCGTTCTTCGAGGACGCCACGCGGGTCGCGGCCACCATGGTGCAGAAGTACGCGGAGCGCAAGCAGACCGAGGAGGGGCAGAAGATCCGCGACGAGATGGAGCGCTTCCTCTACGAGTCGATCCAGCGCGCGCAGAGCTTCATCGTCGCGCTGCAGTCGGCCGAGGGTCCGGAGGCGGAGATGAACCTCGAGGTGCACATGCGCAACCTCGTGGGGCCGCTCCTGGACAGCTTCCGGCACGAGGGCAACGCGCAGGTGCCGGACAAGCACATCGGTCTGGATCCATTCCAGGTCGAGGATCCGGCGCCCCCGGCAGAAGAGGTCAAGCCGATCGAGGAACACATCGTGGCGCAGGCCGCCGCCGAGCGCACGGTGGCCGGCCCCAGCGAGGCGAAGTCCGGCAAGGGCAAGAAGGCCAAGTCGCGCGAGGACGCGCTCGACGAGGCCGCCGAGGATCCGGAGAAGCTGAAGGACGCGCTGCGCGTGCTGGTGCGCAACGGCCTGATGAGCCGCGAAGAGGCCCAGCAGGCATACCGCCAGCGCATGGCCGGCCGGTCGCCGTCGGGCGGGACCAAGCCGGGCGCCAGGTCCTGAGGCGACGGCGCGCGCTCAGGTGAGGGCGATGGCCCGCCCGATCCGGCGCGCCACCGGCACCGCGACCAGGATCGCCACGGCTTCCGCGTGGCGTCCGCCCGCAGCGGCGAGCAGGGCGGTGTAGGCCATCGTGCCCAGGAGGAGCCACGTCATCCGCCGGCGGATCGCGGCCTGGTCGAAGGACCGCGTACGCCACGCGTCGTGCACCACGAGCGCGCCCAGCGCCACCGCGACCAGGGCCGGCCACCGCACCGGCAGCGCGGCCAGGGCCAGCACCGCGGCGCAGGGCGGAACGCAGAGCATCCCGCGCACGAGGGACGGCTCGGGATCGGGCTGGTCTTCCAGCCAGCCGAGCACCGTGACCGCCAGGATGTAGACCCCGTAGGCGGCGGCCGCGATCCACAGCGCCCCGGGCAGGGACCCCGCGGCGAGCACCGCCGGACCGCTCAGGAGATTCGCGCCGCGCAGTGCGGCCATCGCGGGCGCGGCGAAGAGCGGATGGCGCTGGAAGAGGTAGTCGTACGCGAGCACGCCGAGCGCCAGGCCGGCGTGGAATGGCGGCGCGGGGGACACCAGGACCGCGGCGAGGAGCAGGGCCAGGCCGAGGGCCAGGGCCGCGCCCGGCGCGATCTCGCCGCGCGGGATCGGCCGCTCCGGGCGCACCACGGCGTCGCGCCGGCGGTCGGCGTGATCGTTCAGGACCATCCCTCCGGCATAGGCGCACACGCCGGCCGCCACCGCGGCCGCGGCGGCGGGACTCCACGGCAGCCCCGCGAGGCAGAGTCCGGCCACCACGTCGGCGGCGGGCGAGAAGAGGGTCGCCGCGCGGAGCAGGCGCAACCAGGGGAGGAGCACGGAGGGCATCGCTTCGGCCCGTGAGCGGTGCGGTGCCCGGCGGATCCGGGCGCGGCACGTCCGGGTGGGATCAGAAGAGCCGGCGGATGTCGTTGAAGGTCACGAACACCATGAGCGCGACCACGAAGACGAGTCCCAGGATCTGGCTGTAGTGCAGCACGCGCGGGCTGACCGGCGAGCCCTTGATCCGCTCGACCAGGAGGAAGAGCAGATGGCCGCCATCCAGGATCGGGATCGGCAGGACGTTGATGAAGGCGAGGTTGATGCTCAGCAGGCCCAGGAAATAGAAAAACCGGGCCCAGCCCGACTTCGCGTACTCGTAGCTCACCACCGAGATCTGGATGATCCCGCCGAGGTTGCGCGCCGAGACGTCGCCGGTGACCAGCCGCTTGAGGGTCACGTAGAGCTGCTTCACCAGGTCCAGGGAGGCGACCATCCCGGCGCGCAGCGCCTCGGGGACGCTGTCCTTGGCGTACACCTCGCGCAGGATCGGGGCCACGGTCACGAAGCCGAGGTCGAGGGGCGGCGCCGGCTGGACCCGGAACTCCTGCTCCTCCGCGCCGCGCCGCACCCGCAGCACGACCTCCTGGCCGCTGCTGCGGCGCATCGCCTGCTGCAGGTCGGTCCAGCCGCCCATGCGTTCGCCCGCGACGGCCACGATCTCGTCTCCGGCGCGCAGGCCGGCGACGGCGGCCGGCGACCCGGGGAAGGGCGTGACCCCGACGCCGATCGTGTCGTAGCCGAAGGCGAGGTGCCGCGGCAGGGCGGCCAGCTCGTCGCTGCGCAGGCTGCCGCGCAGGCTGCGCCGGCCTTCGCCCTCGCGTTCGACCACCAGCTCGAAGGGTACGTCGGGCCGCAGCAGGGGCGCGAGGTCGCGGCCGGCGAACGGCCGGCCGTCCACCAGGACGACGTGATCGCCGCGGCGCAGGTCGAGGCGCGCGAGCGCGGGCAGGTCCCCGCGCATCCCGGCCACGCGGCGTTCGGCGCGCAGCACGCCGAGCGAGGGCCGGCCCGCGGGGTCGGGAGCCGGGGTGTACTCGACGGTGTGCGTCTGGCCGTCGCGCAGCACGCCGAGCGCGAGCGGCCGGGCCGGGGCACGCAGCACGGCTGCCAGCTGCGCATCCACCTCGTCCGGGGAGGCCGGCACGCCATCGAGGTGGGTGAGCCGGTCGCCGTCGCGCAGGCCGGCCTGGGCGGCAGGGCCGCCGGCGCGCACCTGCACGTGCGCCGCGCCGCCCCGCACCGGCGGGCCGACTTCGAGGCTGAAGATGCCCAGCGTGTCCGAATAGCGCGGCTGGACCTGCACCGGGAAGACCCGGCCGTCGCGCTCCACGGTCAGCTCCAGGCCCTTGCGCCCGGCCAGGGCGATCTCCACCTGGAGGTTCTCGAACGAGTACATCTCCTTGCCGTGCGCGGCGCGGATGCGGTCGCCGGGGCGCAGTTCGGCCTCCCAGGCCGGCCCGCCGGTGTGCACCGCGCCCAGCACCGGCGCCGTGAACTCGACGCCGGTGCGGAACACGATCGGGAACGCCACCATGGCGAAGAGCAGGTTCATCAGCACCCCGCCGGAGAAGAACAGGGTGCGCGCCAGGTAGCCCTTGGCGTACAGCTCGTCGCGCTCCAGCAGCGAGCGGTCCACGGCGTCCTCCCCGGCCACGCGCACATAGCCACCCAGCGGCAGGAGGCAGAGGCGGTAGTCGGTGGGGCCGGCGCGGAAGCCGAAGAGGCGCGGCCCGAAGCCCAGCGAGAACACGTCCACGCGGATCCCCGCCAGCCGCGCGGCCAGGTAGTGCCCGAGTTCGTGGACGAAGATCAGCAGGCCGATCCCGAGGACGGTCTGCAGGACATTGGCGAACTGGCTCATGCGGGGGAACCCTGGCCCAGGCGCTGCCGCGCGCGTGCGCGGGCGGCGCGATCCGCGGCCAGGGCATCGTCGAGGCCGCGCAGGGGGCGGGGCGAATGGGCGTGCACCAGCTCGGCGACGCCGCGTGCGATCTCGGGGAAGGGGATGCGTCCGGCGAGGAACATCTCGGTGGCGACCTCATCGGCCGCGTTCAGGACCGCGCCTGAGTCGCCGCCCCTGCGCACCACCTCGTGGCCCAGGGCCAGCGCCGGGTAGCGCTCCGGCTCCACCGGCAGGAACTCGAGGTTGCGGAAGCGGGCCAGATCGAAGCCCTCGAACGCGAACGGGGCGCGCTCCGGCCACGCCAGGCAGTACAGGATCGGCACGCGCATGTCGGGCAGGCCGAGCTGGGCCAGGATCGAACCGTCCACGAACTCGACCATCGAATGGACGATGCTCTGCGGGTGGATCACCACCTCGATCTGCTCGGGGGCGAGGTCGAAGAGCCAGTGCGCCTCCACCACCTCGAAGGCCTTGTTCATCATCGTGGCCGAGCCGACCGTGATCCGCGGCCCCATGGTCCAGGTCGGGTGGCGCAGCGCCTCCTGCGGCGTGATCGAGGCGAACTCGCGCACCGGCCGCTGGCGGAACGGGCCGCCCGATCCGGTCAGGTAGACCCGGCGCACCGCCGGGCGCGCCTCGTCGCGGAGGCACTGATGGATCGCGCAGTGCTCGGAGTCGACCGGCAGGATGGGGGTGGAGTGCTGGCGGGCGAGTTCCATGAGCCAGGCCCCGGCGATCACCAGCGACTCCTTGTTGGCCAGCGCCAGCGGCACCCCGCGGCGCAGGGCCCATTCCGAGGCGGGCAGGCCGGCCGCGCCGGTGATGGCGTTCAGCACCAGGTCGGGTGCGGCGATCTCCAGGGCCTCCAGCACGCCCTCGGCACCGGTGCGCAGTTCCGTGCCGGCCGGCCAGCCCGGCGGCGGGCCATCGCCCTGCACCAGACAGGCCGAACGCGGCCGGAAGAGGCGGACCTGTTCCAGGAGGACCTCGGCCGAGCGATGCGCCACGAGGGTGCTGACCGCGAAGCGCTCCGGGCGCTCGCCCACCAGCTTCAGGGTGTTGGCTCCCACGGAGCCCGTGGAGCCGAGTACCGCGACGCGCTTCATGCTCTCGTTGTGCCCTGCCTGCGGCTGGATTATGACCGGGTCGGCAGCGCGTGGAAGCTTCTGGCGGCGCGTGGTGCGCCGCGACCGCGCGCCCGGCCATCCTGGAGGCAGCGCGTGCAACCGGAACGCTGGAGCGAGCAGGCCGCCTACTGCCTGCTCTGCGGCAGCGGCCTGGAGATCCGCACGGTGTTCGGGACGCCGCGCCGCGCCTGCCCGCGCTGCGAGTTCGTCCTCTTCCACAACCCGCCGACCGCGGCGGCGGCGGTGGTGACGCGCGGGCGCGACGTGCTGCTGGTGCAGCGGAGCATCCGGCCGTGCCGCGGCATGTGGTGCTTCCCTGCGGGATTCCAGGAGCACGACGAATCGCCCGCCGAGGCGGCGGTCCGCGAGACCCGCGAGGAGACCGGCCTGGACGTGGAGATCCTGCGGCTCCTGGACGTGTTCTTCGCCCGCGACGTGCCGGGGCGCCGGGTCAATCTGGTCGTGTACCTGGCCCGCGCGGTTGCCGGCACGCTCCGGCCCGCCGATGATGCCGCGGCAGCGGCGTTCTTCCCCCTCGACACGCCGCCGGCGGAGATCGCGTTCCCGAACAACCGCGTGGTGATCGAGCGACTCCGGCAGCAGTTCCCGTGCGGCGACATCCAATGACCTCGTCCTCCTCGGCCTATCGCGACGCCGGCGTCGACATCGACAAGAAGTACGCGGCGGTGCAGGGCGCCACCGCGGCGATCCGCTCCACCTTCACCAAGGGCGTGGTGGGCGACATCGGGCTCTTCGGCGGTCTCTTCGACCTGGAGGCCGCGGGCGCGGCCAAGGGGATCCTGGTGGCGTCGACCGACGGCGTGGGCACCAAGGTGAAGGTGGCCCGCATGGCCAACCGCCTGCAGGGCGTGGGCGAGGACCTGGTCAACCACTGCGTGAACGACATCCTGGTGCAGGGTGCGCGGCCGCTCTTCTTCCTCGACTACATCGCGATGGGCCGGATGGTGCCCGAGTCGGTGCAGGCCGTCCTGCAGGGCCTGGCGAAGGCGTGCCGGGAGAACTCCTGCGCGTTGATCGGCGGCGAGACCGCGGAGATGCCGGGCGTCTACGTCGAGGGCGAGATCGACGTGGCCGGGACCATCGTCGGCGTGGTGGAGCGGGACAAGGTGCTGGACGGGCGTCGCATCCGCTCCGGCGACGTGCTCCTGGGCCTGCGCTCCTCCGGCCTGCACACCAACGGCTACAGCCTGGCGCGCAAGGTGCTGCTGCAGGACCTGGGCCTCCGCCTGGAGGACCGGCCGGCGAAGCTGCAGGGCGCCAGCGTGGCCGACGGTCTCCTGGCCGTGCACCGCAGCTACCTGAAGCCGCTCTGGCCGGTGCTGCAGCGCGGCCTGGTGCACGGCATGGCCCACATCACCGGCGGCGGGTTGGTCGACAACGTGCCGCGCGTGCTGCCGAAGGACGTGGCGGTGGAGATCCAGCGCGACGCGATCCCGCGGCCGCCGATCTTCGACCTGATCTGCGAGTACCAGGGGCTCGCGAGCGACGAGGCCTACCGGGTCCTCAACATGGGTTTCGGGATGGTGCTCTTCGTGGCCGAGGACGACGTCGCCGAGGTCCAGCGGCTTCTGGAGCAGGAGGGCGAGGGCTCCTGGCGGATCGGCCGGGCCGTGCCGGGCGCACGCGAGGTGCGCCTGCGTTGAGGCCTGCCTGCCTCGCCGCGCTGCTCGGTCTCGCCGGCATCGCGCCGGCGCAGGACGGATTCGCGGCGCTCTACCGCCGGGCCGAGGAAGTGCGTCTCTCCGGCCAGGCGGACGCGGCGGCGGTGCGCGAGGCGTACGCGGCGGCGGCCCGCGCGTTCCTGCTCCTGCCCGCTGGCAGCGCCGAGCGCGCTGCGGCGCTGCCGGCGGGAGCGTTCGCGGCATGGCAGGCGGGGCAGGCGGCCCTGGCCGCGGACCTGTGCCGTGAGGCGCGCGAACGCGGACCCGAGGACGCGTTCCTGGTCGAGATGCACGTGCGCGCACTGAGCGATGCGCGGCGCGAGGACGACGCGCTGCGCGTCGCGTGCGCCGCGCGCGAGCGCTTCCCGGCGGCGGTGACCCAGGCGCTGCGCGGCCCCCGCGGGCCGTGGGACGACCGCGTGCAGGCGGCAGCGGACCGCCTGCTGCGCCAGGGCGAGACCGAGCTAGGGATCGCCGGCTTCGAGCTGCTGGCGGAGGCCAGCGGCCGGCACCCGATCGCGGTGGGCAACCTCGCCCTGGCCTGCCACCGCATCGGGCGCAGCGACGCGGCGGAGCGGCTCTTCGCGGAGGCCCTGGCCCGGGACGCCGCGGATGCCACGACCTGGAACGACCTCGGCATCGTGCGGCGCGGCGCGGGCCGCTTCGCTGCCGCGGCGGAGGCGTTCCGCGAAGGCGCGCGGCGCGAGGCGCCGCCAGGCTCCGGCTCGGCGCTGCACAACCTCGTGTCGCTTTCCCTGCGCACGCAGGAGCCGCTCCTGGCAGAGCCGATGGTCGCCCTGCGGCAGGTTCTGCAGGTGCGTCCGGAGACGGGGCTGGCGCGGCGGCTCGCACTGGACCTGCTGACCGGGCGCGAACGCTGGCCCCTGTCTTCGCGTCAGGACAACGTTCCGCCGCGGTAACCGTAGGACGCGGAATCCCGTGCCCGTCGCCGGGGATCCCGCGTCTCGCTCGGGAACGAGGGGCCGTGCGCCGCGCGCACGCTGCACGGCGCGTCTTGGGTGCGCGGAGAGGCCCTGGGACAGGCCGCGGCGGATCGGCTAGCCTTTGCCGCATGGCTTGCTCCATGTGGTTCGGGCTCGCGCTCCTGCTCCTCTGCCCCCAGGACAAACCCAAGCAGGATCCGCGGGCGACCGGAGTCCTGACTCCGGCGGAACAGCAGTCTCTGGCCAAGAAGGCCGCCAACTGGCTCGAGGCCAGCATCGAGCTGGAGGAGGAGACCCGCACCCAGAACCGGGAGCGGCTGCGCACCAAGGAGACGCAGGCGCGCGAGGCCTTCCTGAAGGAGTGGGACTCCCGCGAGAAGGCCAAGGGCTCGCTGCTGAAGCACCTCGCCGACGTGCGGGCGATCTTCGCCACGGCACTGCCCTTCAAGGCGAGCTCGTTCACGGGCGAGATCAAGCTGATCCAGGGACGCAAGGCCGAGGAGCCGAGCTACGGCATCGTGGTGCCGAAGACGTATCGCGCGACCGAGCCGATGCGCTGCCTCGTGTCGATCCCGTCCTGGAACCCCGAACGCAAGGCGTGGGCCGCCCCGGCGGATCACTTCACCGAGACCTGGAAGGGCTCGGAACTCGCCGGCGACACGATCTTCGTGCTGCCGTCGCTGGCCAAGGACCTCGAGTTCGAGACCATCGAGAACGTGCTCAAGGACGCCGACACCGAGCTGGAACGGCGGCGCATCGCCGCGGTGTTCTCGGTGTGGGGGGCCGTGCACCGCGAGATGCGTCTCAACCTCGACCGCCTGATCCTGGACGCCGGGCGCGGGTCGTCGGCGTTCGCGGTGCGCCTCGCGACCTATTTCCCCAGCCGCTTCGCCGGGCTGGTGCTGCGCTGGCCTGCGGATCCCGGTCAGCTGCGCCTGGAGAACCTGACCGGCCTGCCGGTGCTCCTGGTGGCCAACGCCGAGACCAAGGCCAACGCCGACAAGCTGGCGGCGAAGCTCAACGAACTGCAGCCCGGCAGCGCCACGGTCCTCGAAGGCAAGGGCGCGTATCCGTACGCCGAGAGCAAGGCCGAGATCGCGGCGTGGGCGAAGGGCGTGCAGCGCGACCTGTTCCGCGCCAAGGTGACGCTGGCCCCGAACAGCAACCTGTTCAAGCGCGGCTACTGGGTGGCGATCGGCCGCTCGGAGGCCATCGACCTCCCCGATCCCAACCGCCGCCCGTTCCTCCAGGTCGAGGCGGACCGCGAGAAGAACCGCATCCAGGTGACCGCGCGCGGCGTCTCCGACTTCACGGTGCTCCTCAACGACTCGATCGTCGACCTCGACAAGCCCGTGACCTTCGTGGTGAACGGTCAGGCGCGCGAGGAGAAGCTGGGCCGCGACCTGCGCAGCATGATCCGGGAGATCGTGAAGGTGCGGGACGCCACGCTGCTCTACTGCTCGTCGTTCGGCATGGTCGTGCCGCAGCAGGCCGCCGAGAACGACAAGAAGGACGGCGGCGGCGAGAGCGCCCGGTGACGTTCCCGGCCCCCAACCGCTAGGAGGCCGAACCATGCGCACCCCGGTCGGCGGGACCATCGCGTTCCTCACCGGGTTCGCGGCGATGGCGCTGGAGCTGACCGCGGTGCGCCTGATGGCTCCCAGCTTCGGCGACAGCACCTACGTCTGGACCAACGTGATCGGCGTGCTGCTGGCCGCGCTGGCCGGAGGGGCGTGGCTGGGGGGGCGGCTCGCCGACCGCGGCGGCACCGGGCGGCAGCTCGGGGTCCTGCTCCTGCTGGCAGCCGCGGCCACGACGGTCGTGCCCTGGATCGCGCCCTGGCTCGGCCCGCTGCTGCTGCCCCAGGACCTGCCCCTCGATGCGGCCCAGCCTGCGCTGATCCGCGCGTCGCTGGCCGCGACCTTCCTGCTCTTCGCCCCGCCGGTGCTGCTGATCGGCTGCACCACTCCCTGGCTGGTGACCCTCCTGGCAGGCAGCGGCGTGGCGGTGGGCCGGGCCAGCGGCCTGGTCTCCGCCTGGGCGACGATCGGCAGTCTGAGCGGGACCTTCGCGGCCACGCATCTTCTGGTGCCGCTGCTCGGCAGCCGCAACACCGCGTGGACCTGCGCCGCGCTCCTGGTCCTGGCGGCGCTGCCGCTCGTCGTGCGGCGGGGACCGGCGGCACTCCTGCTGCTCCTCCCCCTCGCCTCCGGCCTCGTGACGCGAGGTCCGCTCGAGGGGGTCGCCGCCGGCGAACGGCTCATGGCCGAACGCGAGAGCGGCTACCAGTACCTGCAGGTGGTCGAGCGCGCGGAGGACGGCGTCCCCACCACGCTGCTGCGGATCAACGAGGGGCTGGACTCGTTCCACTCGGTGGCCCGCGCCGGCACGCCCTGGACCGGCGGCCGGTACTACGACTACCACGTGGTCGCCCCCTGGCTGGCCGGCGACGGAGCGCGGCCGCTCGGGCTGAGGGTGCTCTCGCTTGGCGCGGCCGCCGGGACCTTCGAGACGCTCTTCGCCGCCGCGCATCCCGGCGTGGTCCTGGACGCCGTCGAGATCGATCCCGCCGTGGTCGATCTGGGGGACCGCTGGTTCGGCGCGGCACGCAGCGGCAGGAAGGTGTACCCGGGCGTCGACGCGCGCGTGTTCGTGAACAACGCGCCGCCGGGCTACCACGTGGTCCTGGTGGACGCCTACGAACGGCAGATCTACATCCCGGCGCACGTGGCCAGCCGCGAGTTCTTCGCCCAGGTGGCGCGCGTCCTCGCGCAGGGCGGAGTGGTGTCGGTGAACGTGGGGGGGCGCACCTTCGCCGATCCCGTGGTGCGAACGATGGGGGCCACCATGGCCGCGGTGTTCGGCAGCGCCGAGGCATTCCGCGTGCCGCGGTCGCGCAACTTCGTGCTGCTGGCGCGCAAGGGCGGGCCGCTGCGCCGTGAGGCCCTGGCGGGGATCGCCGCCGGATCGCCGGAGCTGGCCGCGGTCCTGGACGCGATGCGCCGTCCGGGGTCCTGGCGCACCATCCGGGCCGGCGACGCCGGGGTCCTGGACGACGACCACCCCTTCCTCGACCGGCTGCACGACACCGCCTACTCCGCCACGGGCGGACGATCGGGGTTGCTGCCCTGTCGCGGAGCGGAGCCGCCCGGGTCCGTGGCGGCACGTGTGGCGGCACTGCTGGGCGATGCCGACCCGGACGCGGCATTGACCGAGATCGGCAAGGCCGCGGGTGCCGACTCCTACCTGCGCCTGCTGGCCGGGGACGCGCGCTGGCGCCTGCACGACGTCCAGGGCGCGGTGCTGGAGTACGAGGAGGCCGATCGGTTGGGGGCAGATCCTGCGTTCGCGGCGGCGCTCACGCAGCGGCTGCGCGACGCGCGGGACGAAGCCGGGGTGCGGCGCCGCGCCGGTGCGCTGGCGACCCGCAACGCATGGCTCGCGCTGCTGGCCTGCGCGCTCCTGCTCGCGATGGGAATGGCGCTCGCTCGCCAGGCACGCCCCGCCCCGGCCGGGAGCTGACCGGGGCGGCGCGGCGGCCGCGGGGTCGGTGTTGGGGGGTCAGAGGATGTCGAGGATCCCGTTGACCTGGTTGGTCAGGGTCTCGACCGCGGCGCGGTAGTTGAGACCGACCGCGATCTTGGAGTTCCACGGCAGGAGCTCCTTGTCGGCCACGCTGCCGAGCGCGGCCGCGGCGAAGGCGCGGGCCAGATCGGTCTTCGACGGGTCGAAGAGGAAGCGCAGCAGCGGCTCGAGCGTGCGCTGGTCGCCGATGAAGCCATAGGCCGTGGCGATCGCGCTGAACTTCGCGAGGTTCTGGTCCGGGGCGCTGAGCTGCGCCTCGAGCTGGTCCACGACCGACTTGTCGCCCAGCCTGCCCAGCGCGACCGCCGCCTGCTTGAGCAGCTCGGGCCGCCGCACGGCGCCGGCGACGATGTCCCGGATCGGGTTCACCGCGCGGGGTTCGCCGAGCAGCGCGAGGCCGATGCAGAGGTAGCCCTGCAGTTCATCCTTGCCGCGGGTCTCCGCGAGCGAATCCAGCAGCACGTCCGCGGCGGGCGCGTGGCGCGCGAGGCCGAGCGCCACTGCCGTGGCTCCGGCCGCCTCCGGGTTGGCGGTGTCGCGCAGACCGGCCAGCAGCGCGCGGCCGATCTCCTCGTCCGGCTCGCCGCCGGGGCCGGTCGCGAGCAGCGCGTGGTGGGCCAGGACGCCGAGAGCCAGGGCCAGCCACGGCTTCTCCAGGCTCTCCCGGGCGCGGCCGTAGAGCTGCAGGAGTTCGGAGCGCGCGTGATCGCCGCCGATCTGGCCGAGCGCCAGCAGCGCGAAGTACCGCGTCTGGGCGTCGCGCGCGCCCCTGCCCGCCTGCAGGAGGCTCTCGCGTTCGCGCGCATCCTGCGGCGTGCAGGTCTGGCCCAGGGCCAGCGCCGCCGACTGCATCAGGTTCGCGCCGACCCTGCGGCCCTCCGCGGGCTGGAGATCGGCACGGAACCGGGCCTTGGCGCGGGCGTGGGCCGGGCTCGCGCCGCGGCCGAGCAGCCCGGCCAGCGCCGCGGGCACGTGGGCCTGGATGATCTGCTCGCCGGGTCCGACCTCGCGGTCGTAGTAGCTCCAGAGCAGATCCAGGACCTCGCGGTGCAGGGCCTGCTCCCCCTGGGAGCCGTCCGGGTCCGGGCGGAGGAGGCGGAGCGTCTGGATGGCGGCGACGCGCAGGTCGCGCGACTGGGTGCGCTCCCCGGTCACGAGGTCACGCACGGCATCGAGCACCCTGCGCTTGAGCGCCACGTCGGACGAGGCGTGCGCGATGAGTCCCAGGCCGTGGCAGGCGAAGGCCCGGGTGCGGTCGTCGACCTCGCCGCGGTCCGTGAGGCGGCGTCCCTCCGCGCTGTCCTGTGCCAGTGCGGTCAGGTCGGCGACGGCGGCGGGCATCTGGCTGATGCCCATGGCCAGCGCCGCGGTCTCGCGCACCTCCTGGTCGTCGACGCGCAGTCGCGCCCGGAACACGTCGAGGATGCGGATGTTCCGCGCCGGGTGGTCGGCGCCGATCTTGGCCATCGCGACCATCGCGGCGGAGACGATGTCCCGCTGCGTGGTACCGTCGATCATGCGCTGCAATCCCGGCAGGACACGCTCCAGGATGTCACTGGTGCTGGGGCGCAGGGTGTCGCGGCCGAGGCTCGCGCCCTTGCCCATGTAGTGCAGGTCCGAGCCCGAGACCACGCCGAGGGAGTGCACGGCCTCCTTCAGGTTGAGGTAGGGGTCCTTGTTGAACTCCCACCAGTACTGCCACTTGGTGAGGTCCGGCCCGGGATCCACACCACGCGGGGTCCGGGTCGGGTTCCGGTCGCTCCCGGTCTGCGGCCTGCCGCTGGGGCCGGGCGGGGGCGTGAACCGGGGATCGCCGGTCTGGGGCTTGTCAGGCTGGTTGGGCGGGCGGTTGCCCGGCGGCCGCGGGGTCGGCGGGCGTCCCGGGTTGCGCGCGTCGGGCGGCACGACGTCGTCGGGGCCGCGGTACTGCCCGCCATGCGCGAATGCCGGCGCGGGCAGGCTCCAGAGCGCGCCCATCACCAGCGCGCAGACGATGTGCAGCTTCTGCATCGGAGTGTCTCCTTCGAGGAAGGCGACCGTCCGGAACTCCGGCCGCTGCTGCCGGGAGCCACGCAAAGCGGATGCCAAGGCGACGCACCGTGCGCGCGCGGCCGGACCCGCGCCGGGTGCTACGCATGCGCAACCACAACGCTGCAGGGCACGCGCCGCGGCACGCACGATCGGCCGCGGTCTGCACGCGACGCGGACGGCGGAGGGCCGCCAACCGCGCGGCATGGGGCGGAAGGCATCCGCATGCGTGCCGCCGCCCCAACGCACACGGCCCGCATCCGAATGCAATCGGATGCGGGCCGTGCGGCTCTCGGGCGGTCGTCCCGCGCCGGGAGCGTTCCCCCGCGCGCCGCGATGCCGCGGCGCGCCAGGGGCTGCGGCGTCACAGGATGTCGAGGATGCCGTTCACCTGGTTGGTGAGGGTCTCGACTGCCGCGCGGTAGTTGAGCCCGACGGCGATCTTGGAGTTCCAGGGCAGGAGCTCCTTGTCGGCGACGTTGCCAAGGGCCACCGCCGCGAACGCGCGGGCCAGCTCGGTCTTCGACTCGTCGAAGAGCAGCTTGGTCAGCGGATCGAGGGTGCGCTTGTCACCGATGTAGCCGTAGGCCGTGGCGATCGCGCTGAGCTTGGCCAGGTTGGCGTCGCCCGTGGTGAGCAGCTTCTCCAGCTGCTCCACGATGCTCTTGTCACCCAGCTTGCCCAGGGCGATGGCCGCCTGCTTCAGGAGGTCCGGCTTGCGCACGGACTCGTCGACCACCGCCTTGATGTCGGTGACCGCGCGGTCGTGACCCATGAGGGCCAGGCCGATGCAGACGTAGCCCGCGAGCTCCTCGACGCTCTTCTTCTTCTCGAGCATCACCTGCAGGTCCTCGGCGGCCGCCTTGTAGTTGGCGAGCCCCATGGCCACGGCCATGGCGGCCACGACCTCGGGGTTGCGGACCTCGTTGAACTCCTTCAGGAGCGCGCGACCGAGCTCCTCGTCCGGCAGGGCCGAGGGACCCTTGGCCTTCATGTCGTTGTAGGCCAGCACGCCGAGCGCCATTGCGATCCAGGGCTTCTCCATGGCCTGACGGGCCGGACCGAAGAGCTTGAGCAGCTCGTTGCGGTTGTCGTTCCCGCCGATGAAGGCCAGGGAGATGATCGAGAAGTAGCGGGTCTGCTGGTCCTTGCCCTTGGCTGCGTAGTCGAGCAGCGCCTTGGAGTACTTGGCGTCCTCCTTGGTGGGCTCGCAGAGCTGGCCGAGCGCGAGGGCCGCCGACTGCGTGATCTCGTTGGCGCGGCGCAGGTCGCCGTTCATGTCGAGGTCCTTCAGGAACTGCTCCTTGAAGCGCTCGCGCTGCTTGCCGCTGCCCCGGCCCAGGAGGGCGGAGACCGCGGTCGGCACGTGCGCCTGGATCAGCTGCTCGCCCTGGCCGGCCTTCTTCTCGTAGTAGGCCCACAGGGCGTCGATCGCGTCGCTCAGCAGCTTCTGCTCCTTCTGGTCGCCCTCGGGGTTGGGGCGCAGGAGGCGGATGCCGTTGATCGCGGCGACCCGCACGTTGCGGCTGCTGATCTTGGTGTCCTCGAGGATGCCCTTGAGGGCCTCGAACGCCTTCACCTTCGTGTCGACGTCTGAGGTGGCGTAGGCGACGAGCCCGAGCCCGTACGCCGCGAACGACCGGGTGCGGTCGTCCACCTCGGCCTTGTCGACCATCTTGCGGGCCTCGGGGGCGTCCTTCACCAGCGCGATGAGGTCCGGCACCGACTCGGACATCTGGGAGATGCCCATGGCCAGGGCCGCGGTCTCCTTGATCTCCTGGTCGCTGCTGCTCAGGCGCGGCTTGAACACGTCGAGGATCTTGATCCCGCGTCCCTCGTTGTTCTTGCCGATCTTGGCCATCGCGACCATCACCGAGGAGGTGATGTCACGCTGCTTGGTGGCGTCGATCGCGCGCTTCAGCTCGGGCAGGACCTTCTCGACGATGTCGGTCTCGCTGGGCCGCAGGGTGTCCTTGGCCGCGGAGACGCCGGCGCCCATGAAGAACTCGTCCGAGCCGGTGACGATGTTGGGCTTGTGGATCGTCGCCTTCAGGTTGAGGAACGGGTCCTTGTTGAACTCCCACCAGAACTGCCAGCGGGTGAGGTCGGGACCGGTGTCGGCGATGCCGCCACGCGTGACCGGCCGACCCGCGGCCGCGCCCGGCGCAGCCGGGCCACCGGTCGCCGGACCGGCAGGGCCAGGAGTGCTGGGGCCCGAGGGGCCGGGAGTCGACGGGCCCGAGGGGCCGGGGGTCGACGGGCCCGAAGGACCAGGGGTCCGGCCACCACCGCCACCGGGGTTCGGGGGAACGACGTCGCCGGGGCCACGGTACTGGCCGCCGTGCGCGAGGACCGGTGTCGGAACCACCAGCAGGACGCTGGAGGCGAGCAGGCCGGCCATGAGGATGTTCTTCATCGTGCACTCACTCCTGGAAGATCTATGGCTGCAGGGACCGCTGCCGAGGGGTCCGTGCAGCACCCCACCTTGCAAACCCGGGGCCCGGGTTCATGCGGCGGCGGAAAAATCCGCTCTCGCGGGCCGGCATGCAACCCCTCGGCCGCGGAACCACACGCAGGCGGGCGGAACGGCGCCTCGCGGGTCGGCTCCGGTCCGTTCCGGTCCGGTCCGGCGCCAGCCCCGAGCGGACAGGACGTTACCCGCAGGGAACGTTTAGCCGCGATCTCCGAGCACCGGCAGAGGTGCGCCCAGGGGAGCCAGGACCCGGAGCAGGTCGCGGTGCACCTTGGGCGGTGCCGCCAGGGTCGGATAGTGCTGGGGCGAGGCGGGATCCTGCACGGGGAACACCGGGGCCCCGCCCCATGTCGTCAGGACTCCGCCGGCCTCGGTCAGCACCAGGCCCGCGGCAGCGATGTCCCACAGCCGGCCCTGCTCCTGCACGTTGCCGTCCAGCCGCCCGCAGGCCACGTCGACCAGCTGGGCCACGGTGCAGCCGAAGACGCGCAGCCGCGCCCCCGTGTCCTGCAGGACGCCGAGGAACGGCAGCTCATGCGGTCCCCGGATCCACTGCGCGCCCAGCACCGCACCGTCGTCGAGCCGGCCGCGCGGGACGCGCACGCGCCGGCGCTCGCGGAAGGCCCCGAGACCCAGCGCCGCCGACCAGGTCGCGCCTTCGGGGTGGACGCGCACGGCGGCCGCCACGGGCTGCCCCCGGTGGAGCACCGCCACGGACACCGCGAACACGGGAATGCCGCGCGCGAAGTTGCTGGTGCCGTCGATCGGATCGATGACCCACACGAACTCGCGGCCGGCGCCGTGGACGCCCTGCTCCTCCCCGACGAAGCCGTGGTCGGGGTACTCGCGCAGGAGCCGGGCGCGCAGCAGGCGTTCGGCGGCGAGGTCGACGGTGGTGACGAAGTCCCCGACGCCCTTGCGGCGCGCGCGCACGCCGCGGACGCCGCGCCGGAGCACGAGCGCATACGCCTCCGCGACGGAGACCCGCGCGCTGGCCAGCAGCCGGCGCAGGAGCGCAGGGGAGAGGTCGCGGGAGGTGGGCGTGCGCGCCGGGGCTGCGGTCATGCGGCCATTCAAGCGGATGCTGGCGGGGAGTTCGCCTCTGCGGCATAAGACGGCTTCCACCGCGACCCATGCTCGTCTCGTCCAGGCTCCGCGCCCCGCTCCGTACCCTGCTCGCGGCCGCGGCGCTCGTGTGGGCCGGGGCGACCGGCTGTGGGGGCGCGCCGGAGGCGCGTGCTGCCGACCCCGGCGCGGCCGCCGGCGCACCGGAGTCCACCTCCGGCGAGTCGCTCGCGCGCGAGAGCCTGGCCGAGGGCAGGGACCTCTCGGGCACCCTGGCATTCGCCGACCGCCTCGCGCTCCAGGGCAGATTCGAGGAGGCGCTGGCGGTCCTGGACCGCCTCGGCCAGCAGGAGCCAGGGGCCGAGGAGGTGGCCGTGCTGCGTGCCCGCGTGCTCCTGGACCTCGGCGAGCCCGGCCCGGCCGCGCGCGCGCTGGATGCCCTCGTGCGCCAGCCGTCGGCCTCGGCGCGCGTCCTGCGCCTGGCCGCCGTCGCCGAACGGCGGGCGGGCCGGCCGCGCGAGGCCCAGGCCCTGGTGCGGCGGATCCTGGCGGACCCCGGCCTGCACCCGGACCTGCGCAACGAGGTCCAGCGGATCGACGAGGACCTGCGCAGCGAAGTGCGCACCGGGCGGCGCGTGAGCGTGGACTCGCGCGAGCTGCTGGCCCGGGTGCGGGGCGCGGCCCTCCCCGCGGACCGCGTGGAGGCCCTGCGCACGCTCGCCGAGCGCGAGGCCGCCGAGCTGCAGGAGGCGCTGGAGCTCGCCCTCGACGACGGGACACCGGTGGTGCGGCTCACGGGCCTGCGCCTGTGGCAGGAGCACAGCGAGGACAAGGTCGCCGCCCTGCGCGCCGGCCTGGAGGACCCGGACGCCACGGTGCGCACCGGCGCCGCGGGGCTCGCACGCCACGCATCGGCGGCGGCCGCGGTGCCGCTGCTGCTGGCGGCCCTGGAGCGCGAGCAGGATCCGGCGGCCTTCCACGCCGGTCACGAGGCCCTCGTGGGTGCGCTCGGACCGAAGGTGGAGCTACCCTTCGGGGCGGAGCGCGATGCCGCGCAGCGGGCCCGTGCCCTGGCGGCCTGGAGACGCATATGGCAGAGATGATCCTGGTGGTGGGCGGCGCGGGCTACATCGGCTCGCACACGGTGCTCGCGCTGCGCGAGCGGGGCCGGCGCGTCCTCGTGCTCGACGACCTCAGCGAGGGGCATCGTGCGGCGCTGCTCGGCGCGCCGTTGGCCCGCGCCGACGTCCTCGATCTCGAGCAGGTGCGCTCGGTGTTCCAGTGGCATCGGATCGGCGCCGTGATGCACTTCGCGGCGCGCTGCTACGTGGGCGAGTCGGTGACGCACCCGGGCCGCTACTACCGCGCCAACGTGCTCGGCACCCTGAACCTGCTCGAGTGCATGCGCGAGGCCGGCGTGAAGCGCTTCGTCTTCAGCTCCACGTGCGCCACGTACGGCGAACCCGAGTCCATGCCGATCGTGGAGACCATGCCGCAGCGGCCGGTGAATCCGTACGGCGAGACCAAGCTGGTGTGCGAGCGGATGATGCGCGACTTCGCCCGCGCCCACGGCCTGGACTCCGTCGCCCTGCGCTACTTCAACGCCGCGGGCGCCGACCCGGGCGGGCGCCTCGGCGAGGACCACGAGCCCGAGACGCACCTGATTCCGCTGGTCCTGCAGGCGGCGCAGGGCCGCCGCCCGCACCTCACGGTATTCGGCAACGACTATCCGACTCGCGACGGGACCTGCATCCGCGACTACATCCACGTCACCGATCTCGCCGAAGCGCACGTCCTGGCGCTGGAGGCGATGGAGCAGGGGCGCGCGGGCGGATTCCAGTTCTTCAACCTGGGCAACCAGTCGGGCACATCGGTCCTGGAGGTGATCCACGCCGCCGAGAAGGTGACTGGTAGGAAGGTGCCGTACGTGGTCGGTGCCCGCCGCGCGGGCGATCCCCCCGTGCTCGTCGGCAGCAGCGCCAAGATCCAGGAGCAGCTCGGCTGGCGTCCCAGGTTCGGGAGCATCGAGGAGATCGTGGGCACGGCGTGGCGCTGGCACGCCGCGCACCCAGGCGGGTACCAGGACCGCCAGACCTCGTGATCCGCGCCGGGTGGATGCTCGGGATGACGGCGCTGGTCCTCGCCGGATGCGCGGACTTCGGTGTGGCGTTGCGGGAGTTCGACTCGGTGAGCAAGCGCGAGGGGGTGGCCGAAGAGCCCGAACAGGTCACCTACGCCGACGAGGCGAGCCGCGACCCGTGGCTGTTCCGCAACCTGGTGCAGGGGACGCCCCTGGCGGACGCCGTGACCCTGGTCTTCGACGTCACCCCGGAGGTCGAGCCCGTCGAGAACCCCCCGGCATTCGCGCGCGAACGCCTGCTCGAACTGGCGGCGACCGCCGGCAGCGATCCGGTGCGGCAGGCGATCGCGACCAACCGCGCGCTGTGGATCGGGGCCCTGGATCCCTCGCCCCTCAACCAGATCACGGCGCTGCAGGCGTACGAGACGCTGCTGCTCGGCATCGGCCTGGATCCCACCGAGGGACTGCCGCGGGAGCTCGACGTGCAGCGTGCCGACGCCCAGCTCGCCGAATGGCTGGCCGTGGTGCAGACGTGGTTTCCGGGACGCCGGGCCGAGAAGCCGTTCGGCGCCGCGGAGCGCCAGCGCTACGCGGCGACCCTGCGCGCCATGACCGAGCGGCCGCTGCTGCGCACCCGCGAGCAGCGCAACCTGATCCGCGCGCTGATCAACGCCTACCAGCTGGAGACCGAGAACGAGCTGGCGGCCGAGGCACGCGCCGCGCTGGTCCGCGCGGTGGCGCATGGGCTGCGCGTGGGACTCCTGATCGGCCTGCGCTCGCGCGCGCCCGACGTGCGCGAGGCGGCGCTGCGCACCTACGCGCGGCTGCGCGGCGCCGCGGTCATGCCCTGGGTGCTGGACCGCATCGCGCAGCCTTCGACCCGCACCGCCAGCCCCGAGCGGCGCTACGACCCCAACCCGTGGGTACGGCTGACGCTTCTGCGCCTGTGCGGTCAGGTGCGCAGGGAGGCGGCGGAACGCAGCGAGGGTCAGGGGCCGAGCCCGGTCGAGTACCTGTACGAGGTGGCCGTGGGCGACCCCGAACCGCACCTGCGCCTGGCCGCCCTGGAAGCCCTGGCGTTCGTCCTGCAGGTGCCGTTCTCCGACGACGCGAAGTGGGCCGAGGAATGGTGGCGCGGCTACGTGCTCGCGCGCAGGAGGCCGCAGTGAAGACCGCGTGGCTCGCGGAGCGGATCGCGTACGACGGAGCCCAGCTGCGTGCGCACTGGATCCTGCGCCGCACCGGCCTGGTGGGGGATGCGGTCGTGGCGTTCCGCGGACCATGCCGCGTGGCCGCGGCCGAGATGGCCGATCTGGCCGACCTGATGGATGGACCCGGGATCGCCGGCGACGACATGGTGCACTTCCTGTGGGAGAGCTTCGGCGAAGGCGACCTGCTGCGCGCCATCCTGCAGCAGCGCCTGCTCGCGGCGACGGCACGGGAGGTGCTGGAGACCCAGCGTTCGGCTTCCGGACCGCCGTTGCGGCGCTCCGGCGACGACCTCTACCTGGGCGAGGGCAAGCTCTCGATCTCGATCGCCACGCGCAGCCTGGTCTCGACCCTGATCCACTTCGCGGTGAACGTCGCCAACTCCGGTGTGCCGGTGCGCAGCGCGGCCCTGGCCGACCTCGGCGTTGAGCCGGAGGCGTTCGCGCGGGCGCTGCTGCAGCGCGTCGAGGAGGAGCAGGCCTCGATCCTCGTGGCGCGGGCCAAGGTGCGCGGGAAGGACGAGGCATGAAGCCCGCGCACAAGCGGCTGGTGAACCTGGTCAAGCTGGCGGCGGTCGCAGCGCTGATCCTGTACGTGGCCAGCAACGTGCAGTGGCGCGACACGCTCACCGTGCGGGGCGCAGACGGCACGGTGGCGCGCGAGGCGCAGGGCGCGATCCGGGGGTCCTGGGAGGGCGACACGGTGCGCTTCGCGGCCCGCCAGGCGGACGGCACCCTGGCCGCGGAGGACGACGTCCGTACCGGGCCGCGCCCCGACGGCACCCAGGTGTACGTGTCGCCGGGCTTCCTGACCTACCTGCGCAACCTCGACGTCGGCCTCTTCCTCCTGGCGGCGCTCTGCACGCTGTTCACGATGACCGTCGCCGCGACGCGCTGGTGGTGGCTCCTGCGCGTGAACCGGCTGGCGGTCGGGTTCTGGGAGGCGCAGCGCTTCACCTGGATCGGGATGTTCTTCAACAACCTCGTGCCCGGCGGCACGGGGGGCGACCTGATCAAGGCGGTCTACATCATGAAGCACTGCCCGGGGGGACGCGTGCCGGCCCTGGTGTCGGTGATCGTGGATCGCGTCATGGGCCTGGGCTCGCTCGCCGTGCTCGCGGCGGTCGTGGTGCTCTTCCACCTGGACCGGTTCGGCCGGCTGGCGATCGCGATCTGGGCGGTGGTGCTCGGTGTCTGCCTGCTAGGCGTGGTCGCGTTCTCGCGCCGCCTGCGCGACTGGACCGGGCTGAAGTGGCTCCTCGCGCGCCTGCCGGCGTCGCTGCAGAGCCCCCTGCAGCGCATCGACCAGGCGGTGTTCTTCTACCGCGGGCACACGGCCGGCATGGCGTTGTGGACCCTGATCGGCATCGGCAACCACGTGGTTTCGGTGGCCTGCGTGCTGATCCTCGGTGAGGCGCTCAACGTGGGCCTGCCGGCCGCCGACTACTTCGTGCTGATCCCGATCGCCAACATCGTGACCGCAGTGCCGATCGCGCCGAACGGCTGGGGCGTGGGCGAGTTCCTGTACCGCTACCTCTTCGGCACCTATGGCGCGGTGCACCTGACCGCGGTGGTGGATCCGGTCCGTGTCATGGGCACGCGCGGCGTGGCGCTCTCCGTGCTCTACCGCATCCAGGTCACGCTGCTCTCGTTCCTGGGCGGGCTCCTCGTGCTCCTGGAGAAGGACCGCGTCAGCGCGAAGGACCTCGCGGCCGAGGCCGAGATCGAGGCGGCCGAGGCGCGTGGCGGCGAGGCGGGACGCGATTCCACGCCGCCGGTGCGCTAGCCTGCGCCGACACGGCTGGATGGCCCGGCCCAGGCTCACGACCGAGGAAGCACGCGATGGCGCTGGTGGTGGTTGGTTCGACCGCGTTCGACACCGTGGAGACCCCGATGGGGACCGAGGTGGACTGCCTCGGTGGATCGTCCACGTACTTCAGCCTTGCCGCGCACCTCTTCACGCAGGTGCGCCTGGTCAGCGTGGTGGGCAAGGACTTCCCGCAGGCGTCGCGCAAGCTGCTCGCCGATCGCGGGGTGCTGCTCGACGGCCTGGAAGTGCAGGACGGCAAGACGTTCCGTTGGAGCGGGCGCTACTCGGCGGACATGAACAGCCGCGAGACGCTGCACCTGGCGCTGAACGTGTTCGGCGGCTGGCAGCCGCGGGTGCCGGAGGCCTTCCGCGAGACGCCGTTCGTGTTCCTGGCCAACGCCTCGCCCAAGACCCAGCTCGCGGTCCTGCAGCAGATGGCCAACCCGCTCTTCAGCGTGGCCGACACGATGGACTTCTGGATCGAGACCGAGTCCGAGGCCCTGCTGGAACTGCTGCGGCGGGTCGACGGCCTGATCGTCAACGACCAGGAAGTGAAGATGCTGGCCAAGGAGAGCAACCTGATCCGCGCCGGCCGCAAGGTGCTCGCGCTGGGTCCCAAGCTGGTGATCGTGAAGAAGGGCGAGCACGGGTGCTTCGTGTTCAGCAACTTCTTCCAGCACGCCCTGCCGGCCTACCCGACCGAGCGGGTGGTGGATCCGACCGGCGCCGGCGACAGCTTCGCCGGCGGGTTCATGGGCTTCCTGGCCTCGTGCGACACCCTGAGCGTCTGGAACCTCAAGCGGGCGGTGGCCTATGGCACGGTGACCGCCAGCTTCACGGTGGAGGGCTTCGGGGTGCGCGCCATCGCCGCCGCCTCGCGCGAGCAGATCGAGCGCCGCTACCAGGACCTGGTGGCGTTCGTGACCCTCTGACCCCGGGCGGAGCGGGGGCGGGGCCAGCCCGGCCGGTCGCGGATCCGGGGAGTCCCGGGTCACCGGGGCGGACGCGCAGGCCACTGGGAGGTGGCGGCCACCCCAGGAACAGGTTTGGCTTCCGTAAGGTCCCCTGGTAGAACCGCCGGCCAACGAATCAGCACCCAGGGAGGGCTGCGCATGGACGTGAAGAGTTCGGAGGTTGGGCGCAAGGGCCAGAAGATGCCCGAGGCGCTCGAGGATGCGCTCTCGTCGATCGAGAAGAGCTACGGCAAGGGCGCGATCATGCGGATGGGCGACCAGTCGCAGGTCCCGATCGAAGGGATCTCGACCGGGTCGATCGGCATGGATCTGGCCCTGGGCGGCAAGGGCTTCCCCCGCGGCAGGATCGTGGAGGTGTTCGGCCCGGAGTCGTCCGGCAAGACCACCCTCACCCTGCACGCGGTCGCCAACGCGCAGCGCGCGGGCGGCATCGCCGCGTTCCTGGATGCCGAGCACGCGCTCGACCCGGCCTATGCCCGCAAGCTGGGCGTGGACCTCGACGCGCTGCTGATCTCGCAGCCCGACAGCGGCGAGCAGGCGCTCGACATCTGCGAGACCCTGGTCCGCTCCGGGGCGATCGACATCATCGTCATCGACTCGGTGGCCGCGCTGGTGCCCAAGGCCGAGATCGAGGGCGAGATGGGGGACTCGTTCGTCGGACTGCACGCACGCCTGATGAGCCAGGCGCTGCGCAAGCTCACGGGCCTCGTGTCCAAGGCGAAGACCACCCTCATCTTCATCAACCAGATCCGCGAGAAGATCGGCGTGATGTTCGGCTCCCCCGAGACGACCACGGGCGGCCGGGCGCTGAAGTTCTACTCCTCGGTGCGCGTGGACATCCGGCGCATCGGCCAGATCAAGGAGGGCGAGGAGACCGTCGGGGCACGCACCAAGGCCACGGTGGTGAAGAACAAGATCGCGCCCCCGTTCCGCAAGGTGGAGTTCGACATCCTCTTCACCAAGGGCATCAACCAGTCCGGCGAGCTGATCGACCTGGGCGTGGAGCGCGGCATCCTCAAGCGCAGCGGCACGTGGATCAGCTTCGGCGACACGCGCCTGGGGCAGGGTCGCGAGAAGGCGATCGAGCTGCTGGACGAGAACCAGGAACTGCGCAACGAGCTCCGCACGGCACTCCTCAAGCCGCTGCCGGTGCCTGCCCCCGCGGTCGCGCCGGCGGCCGGTGGGGCGGCCGTGGCCGACCGGCCGCGCGCCGTGGCGGTCGGCGAGGAGGACGAGCCGGTCCGGACGCCCGCGACGACCAACGGCCCGGGGCCGCGCCCCGCCTCGGTGCGCCCGCCGATGCCGCCCAAGCCGCGCGCGTGATGCCCCGCCGGGCGCTGGAACTCGGCGGTCCCGGCGGATACGTCAGGCGCGCTCCGGGGCGCGGGACCGCAGCAACGCGGTAGCCGCCCTCGGCCACGCCGCATGCGGGCCCGGCGGCGGCCGTCTCCCGGGACGGCGCTGCCGGCAGCGCCGCGGGGCCCTGTCTCGTGTTGCGAGCCGCCGATGAAGCCACTCACCGCTGCAGAGATCCGCGAACGCTATCTGCGCTTCTTCGAGGAGCGCGGCCACAGGCGGATGCCCTCGGACTCGCTGGTCCCCGCCAACGATCCCACCCTGCTCTTCACCGGCGCAGGGATGAACCAGTTCAAGGACATGTTCCTCGGCAAGGGGTCGCTGCCGTGGCGCAGGGTGACGACGGCGCAGAAGTGCCTCCGGGTCCCCGATCTCGAGCAGGTCGGCCAGACGCCGCGCCATCACACGTTCTTCGAGATGCTCGGCAACTTCTCGTTCGGGGACTACTTCAAGAAGGAGTGCATCGCCTGGGAGTGGGAGTTCTTCGCGAAGGTCCTGGGGATCCCGGCCGAGCGCATGGTGGTGACGGTCTACGCCGACGACGACGAGGCGTTCGAGATCTGGCGCAAGCACATCGGCCTGCCGGCCGAGAGGATCTTCCGCTTCGGGGAGAAGGAGAACTTCTGGCCGTCGGAGGCGCCGTCGAAGGGGCCGAACGGACCCTGCGGCCCGTGTTCGGAGATCTACTTCGATGCGCGGCCGGGCGAGTCCTATCCCGCGCAGGCCGGGCTCAGCGAGCTGCCCGACGATCGCTTCACCGAGATCGGCAACTGCGTGTTCACCCAGTACGACCGCCGCGACGGCGGGGCGCTGGAGCCGCTGCCGCAGAAGAACATCGACGTGGGCCTGGGACTGGAGCGGATCACTGCGGTCCTGGCCGGGGCGCGCAACAACTTCGAGACCGACCTGTTCCGGCCCTACCTCGACGACCTGCAGCGGCGCAGCGGGCGCAGGTACGGCGCGGACGGCACCACCGACGTGCGGATGCGGCGCATCAGCGACCATGTCCGTGCGGTCACGTTCTGCATCGCCGACGGTGCGCTGCCGAGCAACGAAGGCCGCGGCTACGTGGTGCGCAAGATCCTGCGCCGCGCCGTGCGCGACGGCTACGACCTCGGCATCCAGAAGCCGTTCCTGCACGAGATGGTGGACGTGGTCGGCGCCGTCATGGGCGACGCCTACCCCGAAGTGCGCGAACACGCCGGGCAATGCCGCGCCTTGATCCGCAGCGAGGAGGAGGGGTTCGCGCAGGTCTACCGGCAGGGCATGGCACGCCTCGAGGAGTTCCTGGCGCGGGCCCCGGCGCCGAGTCGGGGGGCGCAGCGCCTGCTCGACGGTTCGGGGGAGTTCGCCTTCCAGCTCCACGACACCTACGGGTTCCCGATCGACATCAGCCGGCAGATCCTCGCCGAGCGGGGATTCGTGCTGGACGACGAGGGCTTCACGCGGGCGATGGAAGAGCAGCGGGCGCGGGCGCGGGCCGCGATGGGCACCGCGGATGCGGTGTTCGTGGCCACGGTCGCGACCATGCTGCACGAGCGCAAGGTCCCGAGGACGCGCTTCGTGGGCTACGAGGCGCTGCGCAGCGAGGCCCGGATCGAGGCGCTCCTGGATGCGAAGAACCAGCCGATCGACGAGGCGCGGGCGGGACAGGACGTCGTCCTGGTGACCGACCTCACCCCGTTCTACGCCCAGGGCGGCGGCCAGGTCGGCGACCGCGGACGCGCCGATTCCAGCACGGGCAGGCTCGCGGTCACCACCACCACGGCGATGGAGGGCTATCACCTGCACCGCGGCAAGGTCGAGTCCGGGGTGCTGCGGCGCGGTCAGGCCATCGAGCTGGTCGTCGAGGAGGCGGCCCGGCGGGCGACGGAGCGCAACCACACTGCCACGCATCTGCTCCATGCGGCGCTCAAGAACGTCCTGGGCGGGCACGTCAGCCAGGCGGGCTCCGAGGTCGCTCCCGACCGCCTGCGCTTCGACTACACCCACGGCGAGAAGCCGACCCCCGAGCAGCTGCAGGCGATCGAGGAGGAGGTCAACCGGGAGATCCTGAAGGCCACGCCGGTCACGGCGCGCGTCTGTGCCCAGGAAGAGGCGAGGGCAGCCGGCTTCGTCGCGCTCTTCGGCGAGAAGTACGGCGACCAGGTGCGCACGCTGGCGGTGGGGAACTACTCGAAGGAGCTGTGCGGCGGCACCCACGTGGCCAACTCCGGCCAGATCGGCACGCTGCGCATCGTCAGCGAGACCGCGATCAGCGCGGGCACGCGGCGGCTGGAGGCCGTGACCGGAACGGTCGCCCTGCAGATGGCGCGCGAGGAGCGGCAGCTCCTGGCCGAGGTGGCCAGGACCCTGAAGAGTCCCAACGCGGAGGTGTTGCGCCGGGTGGAGCAGCTGCAGGGCGAGATCCGCGACCTGCGCAAGCAGCTCGACAAGGCCACCGCCGCCGACCTCGACCAGGTCTTCGCCCAGCTCGAGCGTGGGCTGGAGGTCCAAGGCCGCGTGCGCACCGTGGTCCTGGAGCGGGCGGGCCTGAAGATGACCGAGATCCAGGAGGTCTTGCAGCGGGCCGCAAGGTCGCTGGCCCCGTTCGCGGGCGTCGTGATCGCCCCGGGCAGCGGCGAGGTCCTGGTCGGCGCGGCGCTCAGCCCGGATCTGGCGAAGGTCCTGAAGGCCGGCGACGTCGCCAAGACGGTCGCGCAGGTGCTGGGGGGCGGCGGCGGCGGCCGCCCGGAGTTCGCCCAGGGCAAGGGTTCCGACCTCGGCAAGGTCCCGGAGGCCGTGGCGACGGCGCGCTCCCTGCTGCGGGCTGCCGGAGGCAGCGCCGGGGCGTGAACCGGACCCGGGTGCCGGTCCTGCGGATCCGGCACAGGTCCATGACCGGAGAAGGCTTGGATTGACTTCACCGGACCCACACGTAGAGTTTTCCGCTTTGCTCGCGCCAGGCAACCGCCACCCCGTATCGGCGGCGCGAGACCGATACCCGTCGGCGCAGCGCGCACCGCGAGGAGCGTGGCCGCCCTACACCCACTGTCATGCCAAATCCCAAGCGACGCCACAGCCGCGGCCGGCGCGATCGGCGCCGCGCCACCCAGGCGCTCACCCACAAGCAGTACGTCCGCTGCAGCAACTGCGGCGCGACGATCAAGCCGCACCACGCGTGCCAGGCCTGCGGTCACTACCGCGGCCGCCAGGTGGATGTCGGAGCAAGCGCGTGATGAGTCCCGAGCCGGTGGGAACGGAGCGAGCGGGTGATGCCGCCTCCTGCCCGCCCGCCGGATTGCAACCAAGCTGGTGAGGAGCGCCGCACCGCCGGCGCGCTGGAGCCTTGATCGAAGTCGCTCTGGACGTGATGGGTGGTGACCACGCCCCGGACGCCGTCCTGGACGGCGCCTTGCAGGCGGTGGCACAGGGTTTCGTGCCGGCGGCGAACCTGCACCTCCTGGGACCCCTGACCGTGGTCCAGGAGGGCCTGCGCAAGCGTGGGGTTCCCGTCGATCGATTCCCGCTCGTCGACGCGCCGGACGTGCTCACCTTCGAGGACTCGCCGGTGGACGCGATGCGCAAGAAGCCGCGCAACAGCATCGCGATGGGGATCCAGATGCTGCAGACGAAGCGGGCGCACGCGTTCGTGTCCGCGGGCAGCACCGGAGGCGTCGTGGCGACGGCGACCCTCGGGCTCAAGTGCCTGGAGGGGATCCGGCGGCCGGGCATCGCGGTGACCATCGCGGGCGGCGGCGGGCCGATCGTCATCCTGGACGTGGGCGCGAACCCGCAGCCGAAGCCCCAGCACCTGCTGCACTACGGCCTGATGGGCTCGGCATACCACCACGACACCTTCGGCACGGAGAAGCCGCGCGTGGGCCTGATGAACATCGGCTCCGAGGACGGCAAGGGCAACCCGCTGGTCAAGGAAGCCAGCCAGATGCTCAAGGACGCGCCGCTCAACTTCATCGGCAACGTCGAGGGCACGGACGTCTTCAACGACGTCTGCGACGTCGTGGTCTGCGACGGGTTCACCGGCAACGTCCTGCTCAAGACGAGCGAGGGCGTGGCCGAGTACCTGATGCGCTGCGTGCACGGCTACCTGGAGGAGGCCAGGGTGGCACCCGAGCTGCGCAAGACGGTGATGGGCAAGCTGCACGCGCGCGCCGACTACTCGGAGTACGGCGGCGCCCTCCTGCTCGGGATCGAAGGCATCGTGACCATCTGCCACGGACGTTCGGGTCCGCGCGCGATCGCCAACGCGGTCCGGTTCGCGAGCAAGGCCGTCGGTGCGGACGTGAACGACCACATCATCGCCGCCGTGCGCGGACTCACGACCCGCCCGAATCCCGCGTGAACCCCGCGTGAACCCCACGTGAACCCCACGTACCGACGCCGCCTCGCATGAAGCCCATCCTTCCCGTCGGAATCGCAGGCATCGGCAGCTACGTGCCGGAGGGCCGACTCACCAACGCCGACCTGGAGAAGATGGTCGACACGAGCGACGAGTGGATCCTCCAGCGCACGGGGATCCGTGAGCGGCGCATCGCCCGGCAGGACGAGATCGCCAGCACGATGGGGATCGAGGCCGCGCGCCGCGCGCTCGAGGACGCGCGCATGGCGCCGGACGAGATCGACATGGTCCTGTGCTCCACGGTCACGCCGGATCAGCCGTTTCCCGCGACCTGCTGCGCCATCGCCCACGGCCTGGGCATGAACCGGGCGGGCGGCTTCGACATCGAGGCTGCCTGCAGCGGCTTCGTGTACGGGATCCAGATCGGCGCGAGCTTCGTGGCGTCGCGTGCCGCGCGCAACGTCCTCCTGGTGGGGACCGAGAAGCTCTCGACCATCGTCGACTACAAGGACCGCAACACCTGCGTGCTCTTCGGCGACGGCGCCGGCGCCGTGGTGCTCACGTCTCTCGAGCGCGCCGGACGCGGCGAGTACCTGGGCGGGCACATGGGCATGGAGGGCGGTGCCGAGGACATCCTGGGCGTGCCGGGTGGCGGGTCGCGCCATCCGGCGTCGCACGAGACCGTCGAGAAGCGCATGCACTACATGCACATGGGCGGCACCCGCGTGTTCCGCTTCGCGGTGGCGACCATGGCCGAACAGATCGAGCTGGCCATGAAGCCGTACGGCTACCAGCAGCTCGGCCTCGTGGTGCCGCACCAGGTGAACCAGCGGATCATCGAGGCCGCCGCCGAGCGGGTCGGACTGCCGATCGAGAAGTTCTTCGTGAACATCGACCGCTACGGCAACACTTCGTCTGCGTCGGTGGCCATCGCCCTCGACGAGGCCTACCGCGCCGGGCGGTTGGAGAAGGGCAAGATCCAGTGCATGGTCGCCTTCGGCGCGGGCATGGCCTGGGGGCACTCGCTGGTGCGTTGGTGAGACGAGGCCGGACCCGAGCACACGCATGACGCATCCAGCGGATCGAACCCTGCAGGGCCGCACGGCCCTGGTCACCGGTGCCTCGCGCGGCATCGGCCAGGCGGTCGCCGTGGCCCTGGCCCGCGCAGGCGCGCACGTGTTCTGTGTCGCGACCAGCGCCGCCGGCTGCGACGCCACCCTGGCGCGGATCCAGGAGCTGGGCGGCGCGGCGACGGGGCTCCAGTGCGACGTCGCCGAGGAGGCGAGCGTCGAGGCGCTGGCCGCCGCGGTGCAGGCCAAGGCGCCGCGTCTCGACGTGCTGGTGAACAACGCGGGCATCACCCGGGATGGCCTCTTCCTGCGCATGAGCACCGCCGACTTCGACCGGGTGCTGGCCGTCAACCTGCGCGGGGCGTTCCTGGTGAGCCGGGCCTTCGCACGCGGCATGGCCAAGGCGCGCGGTGGGCGCATGATCAACGTCGGGTCGGTGGTGGGGCTGACCGGCAACGCCGGCCAGGCGAACTACGCCGCCAGCAAGGCGGGCCTCGTCGGGCTCACCAAGTCCCTGGCCCAGGAGCTGGGCAGCCGCAACGTGACCGTGAACCTGGTCGCGCCGGGCTTCATCTCCACGGACATGACCGCGCAACTCGCGGAAGAGGTGCGTGGCCAGATCCTGCAGAAGATCCCGCTCGCGCGGCTCGGGACCCCGGAAGACGTCGCCGGCGCGGTGCTCTTCCTGGCGGGGGACTCCGCCGCGTACATCACCGGACAGGTGTTGGTGGTGGACGGCGGGATGGCCATGTAGGTAATGTCCCCGCCCCTCGGCGGCCGTCTGGCTGCCGCCAAGCCTTGTTTTTCACCGTTCCTTCGGAATGATCCAAACCACGCGATCGGGCCCGGCATCGGCCGTTTCCGGCCGTCTGGCGCGAGCCGACCGCGTGCAAGCCTCGGCTCAGGAGAACTGACTGTGCCCAACGTCGACAACGTCGAAGAGCGTGTCATCAACATCGTCTGCGAGCAGCTCGGCACCAGCCGGGACAAGGTGACTCCGCAGACCTCGTTCATCAACGATCTCGGTGCGGACAGCCTCGACCAGGTCGAGCTGATCATGGAGTTCGAGGACGAGTTCGAGGTCAACATCCCGGACGAGGACGCCGAGAAGATCCAGACGGTCAGCGACGCCATCAAGTACATCCAGGGCAAGCTGTCCTGAGCGACGAGGGAATCCGGGGTGGGTCGTCGAAGGGTCGTGATCACGGGGATGGGCGCGCTGACGCCCGTGGGTCACGACCTGGAGACCAGCTGGGAGGGTCTGCTCGCGGGGCGTTCCGGTGCGGGGCCGATCACCCGCTTCGACGCATCGCGGCACTCCACGCGCTTCGCCTGCGAGATCACGGGCTTCGAGCCCGAGAAGTGGTTCAGCAAGCCTGAGCTGCGCCGCTACGACATCTACTCGCAATACGGGCTGGTCGCGGCCGAGATGGCGATGCGCCACTCGGGTCTGGACATGACCAAGGAGGATCCCACACGCGTCGGCTGCATCCTGGGCACCGGCATCGGTGGCATCTTCGAGTTCGAGGCCACCAAGGAGCTCTACATGAGTCGTGGCCCGGACCGGGTGAGCCCGTTCTTCATCCCGAAGATGATCAGCAATGCGCTCGCCGGACAGGCGGCGATGCGGTTCAACCTGCAGGGCACCTGCTACGCCACGGTGTCCGCCTGCGCGAGTTCCAACCACGCGATCGGCGCGGCCCTGCGCGCCATCCAGTACGAGGAGGCCGACGTGGTCCTGACCGGCGGCGCCGAGGCCGCGACCACGGAACTGGGGCTGGCCGGGTTCTGCGCGCTGAAGGCGCTGAGCACCCGCAACGACGAGCCCAAGCGCGCCTCGCGCCCGTTCGACCTGGACCGTGACGGCTTCGTGATGGGCGAGGGCGCGGTCTGCCTCGTGCTCGAGGACCTGGACCGGGCGCGGCGCCGCGGCGCGACGATCCATGGCGAGATCCTGGGGTTCGGCTCGACCGACGACGCCTTCCACATCACCGCGCCGCGTGACGACGGCGACGGCGCGGTGCGCGCCATGCGGATCGCGCTGCGGGATGCGGGCATCCCGGCCGAGCGGGTCCGCTACGTCAACGCCCACGGCACCAGCACGCCGCTGAACGACAAGATCGAGACCCTGGCGCTCAAGAAGGTGTTCGGCGAGCAGGCGCGCAGCCTGCAGATCTCCTCGACCAAGTCGATGACGGGGCATCTGCTCGGGGCGGCCGGCGCGCTGGGGGTGATGGTGGCGGCCCTGACCGTGACCCGCGGCCACGCGCACCCGACGATCAACCTGGAGCATCCCGATCCCGAGTGCGACCTGGACTACATCCCCAACCAGGCGCGCGACATCCGCTCCGCGGCGGCGATCTGCAATGCCCTGGGCTTCGGCGGCCACAACACCAGCGTGGTGGTGGGCAGGTTCGAGGGTTGATCCGCGCCTCCCCGGGCCGCAGGGCCTTCGCGGCCGACGGACCCGGGGGAGCTGCGGGCCGCCCCGCGCCCTGCCCTGGGCGCCGCGGCTCCGGCGGGTCGCCGGTCGCGGCGCGGGCACCCAGGCGGCCCTGGGAACGGCGCGGCCGCACGCCCCGGCGCTGGCCAGGGATCAGGGTCTTGCGCCCGACTCTCGGCCCGGCATTCTGTGCGCGCAGCCCGGTCCCCGAACCGCACTCCGAGGTGAAGCGATGAAGAAGAGGTTCAAGGAGCTCCTGCACCACTACAAGGTCGAGGCCTTCAAGATCTCGCACGGCTCCGACCAGGTGGCCGAGAACACGCGGGAGATCCTGCGCTTCACCGACGAGGCGCTGAACAACGCGTACCACTACCACTTCCACAAGCTGCCGGAGACGCAGCGGGTGGAGACCTTCAACATGATCAAGAACTTCGTCCTGGAGGCGATCCTGCCGCCGGTGATGGAGAAGGTGGTGCGCCGCCTCGTGGTGCTGGAGAAGCAGCACACGGAGATGGTGCGGCTGCTCGGGGACATCCTCGAGGTGCTCTCCGACGACCGCCACATCCACGACTCCGAGGCGCGAACCGGCTGAGCCGGTGCCGCCGGCGGGCGGTTCCCGATGCAGAGCGTTCTCGCTGCCGATCTCGGCGGCACCAAGTGCCGCTTCGCACTGGTGGCCGAGGACCTGAGCGTCCACGGGGTGCGGCAGATCGCCACCCCGCGCCAGCGCGATGCATTCGTCGCGGCCATGGACGACGCGTTCGCGGCCTTGCTCGCGCCGTTGCCGGCGGGCGTCGCTCCGCCGGCGGCGATCGGCATCGGCACGGCAGGGGTGATCAGCACCGACCACCGTCGCATCGAGTACGCCCCGAATCTCCCCGTGGGTGGCTTCGACCTGGGCGGGCACCTGAAGACCCGCCATGGCCTGCCTGCCACCCTGCTCAACGATGGCCGGGCCAGCGCGATGGGCGAGTACGTGCGTGGCGAAGCGCGCGGCAAGGATCCCCTGCTGGTGCTCTTCTTCGGCACCGGCATCGGCATCGGGCTGGTGGTGGACGGCAGGCCCTACCGGGGCGCGGGGAACGCCGCCGGCGAGGTGGGGCACACGATCCACGTCCCCGACGGCCTCCCCTGCCCGTGCGGGCGGCGCGGCTGCTTCGAGGCGTATTGCGGCGGCAAGCCGATGGGCCTGCGCGCGGCTGCGGAACTCGGCCGCGGCCCCAAGGAGGATGGCAGCTGGAGCGTCGGCGACGTGTTGCGCGCGGCAGGCGACCACCCCGCCGCGGCGCGGATCCTGCACGACGCGGAGCGGGCGGCGACGGCGATGGTCGCGTCGCTCTGCACCCTGCTGAACCCCGCGGCGGTCGTGCTCGGCGGCGGCGTCATGGGTGCGTGGCCGGAGCTCTTCTCGCGCATCGAAGAGGGCACGCGCCAGTGGTGTTCGGAACCAGTGCGCCGCGGCCTCGTGTTCGTGCGCAGCCGCGGCGGCTCCGACGCGATCCTCTGGGGTGCGGCGGCCGCCACCGGCGTGTTCGGCCACTAGCCGAGCCAGCGCCGGGACCCGCGAGGAGGCCATGGCCTGGCCCCGGCGCCGTGCTAGGATCCCGCGCGTTCCGGTACCAGCGGAGGGGTACATGGCGAACGTGGCGGTGTTGGCGGGCGGGTGCTCGGCGGAGCACGACGTCTCGATCCGTTCTGCGCTGCAGGTGCTGCAGCATCTCGATCGCGCGCGCTGGCGGCCGTGGCCGGTCTACCTCGACCGGGACGGCCGGTGGTGGGTGCCCGAGCGCCCGCTGGCGCCGGGAGCCCAGCCGGGGAAGGACTTCCGCGTGGCCCACGCACGGGCCCTGCGCCCCGGGGCCGCGCTCGAGGACCTCCTAGGGCGCGCGCAGGTCGACATGGTGTTTCCGGTGCTGCACGGCGCCGGCGGCGAGGACGGCACGGTGCAGGGCATGCTCGAACTGCACCGCGTGCCCTTCGTCGGCTCGGGCTGTGCCGCCTCGGCCGTGGCGATGGACAAGATCCGCACGCGCGAGTGCCTGTCCTTCCACGGCATCCCGATGGCGCGCTGCCACCTGCCGCGTGCGCCCCTCGCGCACCTGGACGCACGGGCCGAGGCGGAGCGGATCGGGCACACCGTCGGCTACCCGTGCTTCCTCAAGGTGGACCTGTCCGGCTCGAGCATCGGCGTCGAGCAGGCGCGCGGACCCGAGGAAGCCGAGGCGATCCTCGAGGGCCTGCGCAGCCGGGGAGGCCGGGTGATCGCCGAGGCGATGCTGCGGGGCGAGGAGATCACGGTCCCGGTGCTCGGCAACTGGGGCGCGAAGCTCACCGCTCTGCTCCCGGTGGGCATCTATCCGCGCAACGAGGCGTTCTTCACCAACCAGGCCAAGTACGACCCCAGCAAGTGCGAGGAGGTCGTGCCGCCACGCAACCTGGGCCCGGCGCAGATCCAGGAGGCCCAGGAGCTGGCGCTGCGCTGCCACGAAGCCCTGTGCTGCGACGGGATGTCGCGGACCGACATGATCGTGACCGCGGCGGGCCCGGTGGTGCTGGAGGTGAACACGATCCCCGGCCTCACCGAAGCCAGCCTCCTGCCGAAGGCCGCGTACGCGCATGGCTGGAGCTTCACGCAGCTCCTCGACGTGCTGCTGGGCTTCGCGATGGAGCGCCACGGCCTGCCCCTCCCGGCACTCTCGTGAACCCGATCCGCGTACACGTCCATGGCGCCAACGGGCGCATGGGACGCACGGTGGTCGACGGCCTGCGCGGGCACGCCGGCTTCGCGCTGGTGGGGGTCAGCGGCCGCTCCGACGATCTCGGCGCGGCGCTGGGAGCCAGCCGGCCCCAGGTGCTCGTCGAGTTCACCTTGGCGGGACCCGCGCCCGCGCACCTGCGTACGGCGATCGACCTGGGCATCGCCGTGGTGAGCGGCACCACCGGCATCCCTGCCGAGGAGGTGCGCGTGCTCGGACGGGCCGCCGCCGAGCGGGGCGTCGGCCTGGCCCTGATCCCGAACTTCGCCCTGGGGATGGTCCTGCTGCAGCGCTTCGCGCGCGAGGCCGCGCGCTGGTTCCCGGACGTGGAGGTGTTGGAGCTGCACCACGAGGGCAAGCAGGACGCACCCTCGGGGACGGCGCTCGACACCGCGCGCCGGATCGCCGCGGCGCGCGGGGGAGCGCCGCGGGCCGCCGCGCCTTCCGCGCAGCCGGCCCGCGGACTCTCCGTCGAGGGCGTGCCGGTCCACAGCGTCCGGCTGCCCGGACTCCTGGCGCACCAGGAAGTCTGGTTCGGAGGCGATGGCCAGGTGCTCACCCTGCGCCACGACGCCAGCGATCGGCGCGCATACCTGCCGGGAATCTTCCTGGCGATCCGCGCTATCCTGGGCCGGCGGGGGCTGATCGACACCCTCGATCCCCTCCTGGACACCAACCCGACCGGATGACCCAGCCGTTCCTCTTCGCCGCTGCGCAAGGTCCCGAGGCTGCGGGTCCGGCGGTCCAGGTCGGCGGGCGGACGTTCTGGGATTTCCTGCACGGGCTGGCCTCCGAACCGGCCCTCCTGCAGTCGACGCTGGTCCTGCTCGGCCTCGTGGTGCTCGGCCTCGTGGGCCTCCGCATGGCGCGGCTGGCGGCCGAGGCTCGCAGCCGGGCCCGCGTGGAGGACTTCCTGCTGGGGGTCGAACAGGCGCTGGCCGGAGAGGCCAAGGGCGCGGTCGCCCGGCTGGAACGGGTGCTGGCGGAGGACCCAGAGAACCACAGCGCCCGCCTGCTCCTGGGCGAGGCGCGGGCGGCGCTGGGCGAGCCGGGCGAGGCCCACAAGCATCACGTGCACCTGCACAGCGCATTCGGGGTGCGCAGCCGGCGCAACCAGCTGGCCCTGGCCCGCAGCCTCCTCGACGTCCAACGTCCGGGGGACGCCGTGGAGGTGGCGGAGGGAGCCGTGGCCCTGGACCCGCGCGACCCGGATGCCCTGCAGGTGCTCTTCCAGGCGCAGCTCGCGGCCGGCAAGGCCTTGGACGCGGCGCACACCGGCCAGCGGTTGCTCCAGCTCCTGCCGCGTGGCACGCGGCGCGCGGCGGTGCTCGGCTCGACGGCGCGCTCGCTCGCGCTCGCCGGGCAGATCCGCCTGCGCGCCAACGACCTGCCGGGCGCCCAGCAGCTGCTCACGGCGTCGCGGGCCCTCGCCCCCGACAGCGCCGAGGCCGCGCAGCTCGACGCCCGGGTGCGCACCTTGGAGCACGGGATCGAAGCCGCCCTGGGGATCCTGGAGGCGCACGATCCGGGCCCGCCTCCGGCCTCCCTCCCGGCCTTGGCCACCGGCTCCCTGCCGGCCGCGAGTTCGGCCGCGGCCGTCCCGGGCACGGAGCGGCCGAACTCCTACCGGGCCCTCGCGGCGCTGCGGCCGCGCGACGTCTACCAATGCGCGCGCTGCGGGTCGACGTTCGCCAGCCCGGTTCCGGTGTGCGCGGCCTGCGGCGTGCCCGGGGCGGTGGCCGCGAGCGAGCCCTCGCTCCTGGGCGAACTGGGCGATCCGGGACTGGTGCTCGACGAGGTGGAGGAGAACCGGGCCCACGTGCTGCGCAGGATCCAGGCGGCACGCGAGGGCGACCGTGACGCGATGGACGACCTCGTGAGCATGGGACCCGCGGCGGTGGACGAGGTGCTCCTGGCCTCGGTGCGCGGTGGGAGCGAGGGCGGCGATCTCGTACAGGTGCTGCAGCGCATGGGACCCGCGGTCCTGCCGGCGCTCTTCGCCGCGCACACGCGGCTGCGCGACCGCGGGCTCGTGCCCGGACTCTTCCGGGCGGCGGCGGCCACGCAGCTGCTCGGCCGCGTGGCGCAGGGCTTCGGCAGGGAGGCGCTGGCCCACTTCGAGCCGCTGCTCGACACGGCCGACCGCGACCTGCGCAAGGTGGCGGTCGACTACTTCCTCGCGCTCGCCGATCCGGACGAGTTCCACAAGGTGCTCGACCGCTTCCCGCCGGTGGAGGTGATCCACCGCCTCAATGCGGCTCCGTCCGAGCTCCTGCGCCGCTTCCTGGCGCGTGTGCGCGCCGGCTCGTTCCTCGCCGAAGGCGTCCTGGTGGACTCGTCGTTCCAGCGCGACGAGGACCTGGTGGCCGCCCTCGCACAGGCGCAGGACCAGGAGGCCCTGGTGCAGGTGCTCCTGCGGCGCGGCTACGACGGGGATCTGGTCGCGGCGATGCTCGACCGCCTGGACGACGACCGGATCCGCGGGGCCATCGAACGCTGCCTCGACGCCTTCGGGACGCCGGTCCTCGATCACCTCGCCGCCGCCTTCGCCGATCTGGAACGGGAGGCGGTCGTGCGTGCACGGGTGCGCGAGCGGTTGGTGCGCGCCGGCGCGGAGGTCGTGGGCCGCATCTGTGCGCAGTTCGGGCCCAAGCCGTCGCCGGTGGACGGCGAGCTGGAGGAACTCCTCGCGTCCCTCGGCGCCGGGGCGATCCCCGGGCTGCTCGCGGCCTACCGTGACACGAGCCTCCTGGAGCGCTTCTCCCTCGGGCTCCTCAGCCGCTACACGCCGCGGCGCGTGGGCGTGATCCGGGCGCTCGCCCGGGCGGGCGAAGGCGCGGGGCAGGAGGCCCTGCGCGCCCTGGCGGCCGAGGAAGAGGACCAGAACCTGCGGATGCGCATCGCCGAGGCGCAGCACGCCGCGCACGCGGGAGGGAAGTCGTGAGCAAGGTCGGCGAGTGGCTGAAACGGGCCGCCGGGGCGCCGATCCGCCTGCTCTTGCCGAAGAACCCCTGGCTGCGCTTCCTGGTGTTCCTCGTGCCCGTGCTCCTGGTGCTCGCGATCCTGGAGCCGTTCGTGAACCTCCTGGCAAAGGGCGCGGACCTGGGGGCGCGCGTCCTCACCCCGCTCTTCGACAACCCCGTGGGGCGGCTGGTGCTCCTCAACCTGCTCCTGATCATGGGCGGGTTCGTCGCGTGGCGGCTGCTCCGCAACCGCGTGCGCGGCGTGTTCGCAGGCCTGCATCTGCGCCGCCACATGGAGGCAGTGCAGGCGTTGGTCCTCGACCAGCCGGCACGGGCGCGCGAGTACTTCACACGGGTCGCGAAGCGCCGGGGCGCCCCGCCGGTGGAGTACCCGGCGCTGGTGGAGGATGCGCGCCTGAAGCTGGCGAGGCTGGCGCTGCAGGAAGGGCTCCACAACGAGGCCATGGCGTGGCTGGCGCGGGTGCGCGAGCACCAGCTGCCCAAGGAACTGCGCCGCAGCCTGGTACAGCTCCGCGCCGAGGTGTACCTCGCCCAGGGCGAGATCCTGCCGGAGACCGCCGCCAAGGACCTGGACGAGGCCCTGCGGTCGTTCCCCGATGACCGCCGCCTCCTGGAGCTCCTGCGTGGGGTGCTGGAGGCGCGCGGTGAGCTGGCGGAGGTGGCGCGGGTCCAGGAGCGTGTGGCACGCGCGGTCCCGCCGCACCGGCGCGCCGCAGAGGAACACCGGCTGGTGTTGGCCCTGGTCGCGGCGGGCTCCGCGGCGCTGGCCCGGGGCGAGCTCGATGCCGCCCGCGGCTTCGCCAAGCGGGCGCTGGCCGTCGACGAGTCGGTGCCGGCCGGCCATGTCCTCATGGGGCGCGTGCTGCTCGCCAAGGGGGATCCCGAAGCGGCCGCGCGCGAATGGGGGCGCAGCGGCGGGCCCGATGGCCTCCTGGCGCTCGCCCAGCTCCTGCAGGAGCGGCCCGGCGTGCTCACGCCGCGCCAGATCCTGGCGGCGGTGCCCCGCGCCGGGGCGCTGCTCCTCGTGGCGCGCGAGTACGCCCGCGCTGGCGAGGTGCGGAAGGCCCTGCGCGCGGCCGAGCGCGCGGCCAGGGACGCGGGCTTCACGCCCAGCGTCGCGGCGCTGCTCGCCGAGGTCCTGCTGCTCTGCGGCCGCGCCGAGGAAGCCGCGCGCGTGTGCGAGCAGGCCGTACGCCGCCTGGTGGCGCCGGAGCCTTCCTCTCGCTAGCCTCCCGCGCGCGCCGGAGTGGCGGAACTGGCAGACGCACTGGATTCAAAATCCAGCGCCACGCGAGTGGCATGTGGGTTCGACCCCCACCTTCGGCACCATCCCGACGCAGGCCGGGAGGTCAGCCGGTGACGCGCTCCTTGAACTCGAGCGTCTCGGTGTCGATGCGCACCTTGTCGCCCACGTCGGTGAGCAGGCTGACCTTCACCTTCATCCCGTTCGCGAGCACCGCTTCCTTCATGCCGGTGCCGGCGCCGCGGATCGGGGGTGCGGTCTCCTTCACCTCGAGGACCGACGTCTTCGGCGGCGACACCGAGACCAGCTTGCCGCTCACGTAGAAGCCGCGGTAGGTCTCGGCGGGCCACTGCAGCGCGTCCTCGGCGGCGGCGATCGAGCAGCGGACCTCTTCACCCTCGGGGTTGAAGAACACTTCGTCGAGTCCGTCGCGGTACGAGTGGGTGAGTTCCACGGCCTCGTTGTCGAGGACCTCGTACTTGGTGTCCCCGTGCTCCTTGAGTTCGGTCACGCGACCGGTCTGCAGGTCCTTCAGCTTCATCTGCACGAAGAGCCTGCGGTCGTTGCGCAGGATGTTCCACCACACGACGGTGCACATCCTGCCCTGGTAGGAGACGAGGTACCCGGGACGGAGATCGAGAGCTGGGAGCTGCATGCGGGGGCGGAAGGCTACCCGAGGTTGCGGGCGGAGTGGGAGCGGCAGGTCCTGGCGCGGACGGCCGGATGCCTCAGGCCGACACGACGCTGAGCTCTTCGTCGATCTCGCTCTGCAGGAGGCTCTGGATCGCCGACAGCGTGCCGGCGATCGAACTCGGGCAGGAGCCGCAGGCGCCCTGGTAGCGGATCCGGAGGGTCTTGCCGCGCAGCTCCAGGACCTCGAGACCGCCGCCGTCGCCGGCGAGCGCCGGGCGCACCCGGTCGTCGAGGACCTCGTTGATCTTGCGCATCATCTCCACGTCGTCGGTGTCTGCGGCGCTGGCCGCGGGCGCCGCGCCGGCCGCGGGCTCCTCGACGTGCATGGTCTCCAGCATCTGCACGATCCGGTCCTTCAGGGTGCGCCAGTCCGCGGCGGGGCCGCCGAAGGTCACCGTCACGAAGTTCTCGCAGAAGAACAGGGTCTGCACGCCGGGCAGCGAGAAGAGGGCGGTGGCCAGCAGGTCTCCGGCCGCTTCCTTGGCGCTGTTGTAGTTGCGGATCTCCCGGGTGAGGGTGCGATCGGTGAGGAACTTGAAGGCCTGGGGATTCGGGGTGGGCTGGACGCTCGTGACGCGCATGTCGGGAACTCGGCGAAGGAAGACGTTCGCACCCCGCGGCAGCGGGGGACGCAGGAGCCTAGCAGCCGGCGCCGCCACGGCCAGCCGCGGAGCCCTGGTACGCCGCCCGGCGACCCGCGGCAAGGCCGGGATCAGGGCACCGGCTCCGGTGCCCGGGCTCAGTGCAGGAGTTCCCGCGGCTGGTCCACCGGTCCGTCGGTGAGGAAAGCCGGGCGCCAGATCCCCCCGGCGCCGTTGTGGTCGACCACCCGCAGGACGATCCGGTTGGTCTCCCCGGGGCGGAGGTGCGCCGTGACGTCGGCGGTGGTGCGCTGCAGCCAGACGGTCTCCTTGCGCTCCGGGTCGCCGAAGCGCGCCACCTCGACGCCGTTCACGTAGAGGCGGTACGAGTCGTCGACGCCTTCGAAGACGGCGGTCACCTTGCGGCCCTGCCAGCTCGCGGGCGGCGTCACGGCGATGCGGTACCACGCGACGCCGTCGTACTGCGGCACGCCCTGCCGCTCCCAGTGGGCCCCGGCCCGCATCGGCCGCCAACCCTCGTCGGGCGTGGTGCCGGCTGCGAAGCCGCCAGCGCTGCCCTGGTCGTCCGGGTCGGTGCGCATCTGCCATTCCTCGAGATCGAGGACGCCGGCGGACAGGTCGGCTTGGAGCTTGCCGAGCGTGGCCTGCGAGAGGGCGCTGCGCGGAGCGGGCCCATCCTGCAAGTGCGCCAGCAGGCGCGCCAGGACGAAGGCGCCCGCCGGGGTGCCGTGATCGAGCGTGGTCGCGAGCAGGCGGCCCTCACCGACCCGGGTCTCCCAGGCCAGGAACCAGGTGCGCACCTCGGCGAGGTCGTGGGTGTCCCAGAGGGCCAGGATCGGATCCACCTCGTCGCGGAGGTGTGTGCTCTCCAGGACGCGGGGCCCTTCCAGGTCGAAGGTCTGGAGTTCCTTGAGGAACGGGGCCGGCAGGCGGGCGTGGATCGGGTGTGGCGGCGTGAACGGCGCCCCGCGGTAGTACATGTGCTCGCGGGTGCGCAGGGAGCCGCGCCGTTCCCCGGCCCGCAGGAGCGCGCGGCCGCCCTTCTCCAGGAACGCGAGCGTCTCGGCGTCGATCCGATCGACCATGCGCACGTCGCCGGCCTGGATGGCGTCCGCGGGGAGGACCCAGAGCTCCCACCGATTCTCGGCCGGATGCGATCCCTGCAGGCTGGCGCGCACGGCGATCCGCTCGGGCACCTCGCTGGCACGGGCGGGGAGGCGCAGGACGAATGGCTCCGACACCCGGCCCGGAGCCAGGCGCACCGGAAATTCGGCCCGCGCCGCGACCGACTCCAGGATCAGGCGGCCGCGCGCCTCGCCGGCGCCGAAGTGGGACACGCGCACGGGCACGTCGATGGTTCCGGCCGGGAACGCGCGCCGGTCGCCGGGCGTGTCGAGGCAGAGCATCGTGTCGCCCTGCCAGCCCCAGTCCGCAGCCTGCCACTTGGCATGGCCGAAGGTGTCGAAGACGCCCATGCGGGCCAGGGGCACGTCGCGCAGCACGGACACGACATAGCCGGCGTCCGGGAGGTCGAGGCGGAAGCGCTCGACCTGGTACTTCCGGTTGCGCATCGTGTACGCGAGCGAGTCGGGAGCCAGAGCGGCCAGGGTCTCGTCGCCGAACCGGGTCCGGAACCACGCCTCGTAGGCGCGCTGCGCCGCGAGGCAGCGTGGTGCCCACCACGGCTGGTCCTGCCCGTGGGCGCGCTCCCACGCGGCGAGGTCGAACCAGCTCCCGCCGGTGATCGCCTCGCCGAGCAGCAGCGGCATCGGCGTGCGCGCCGCGATGTGTTCCCGGAACGAACGCAGGCGTCCCGGCCACGGGCGGTTGTTGCCGTACGGGTGGTCGTCGTAGAAGTCGTGGACGCGGTGCCACGTGATCCACGACGAGTCGTCGACCACGAGGCTGTTGCGCACCAGGGCGTGCGCCTGTTCGTAGAGCGCGCGGATCACTCCGAGATCGGCCCCGTGACCGGTCTCGCACGTGAGGCTGCGGAACGCCACGCTCGGGTGGCTGCGGTCGTGCAGGTGGAACTCGCGGTACTCGCGCAAGAGGTCGTCGCGGTGCTCCGGCGTCATCTTCGGATGCCACGTCGGATACTCCTGCCACACCAGGAGACCGACCTCGTCCGCCGCCTCGTAGAACTCGCGCGGCGGCAGCCAGAGGCAGGCCTTCACCAGGTTGAACCCCATCGCCTGCAGGTCCTCGAACTGGCGCCGCCAGTGCGCGGCGGGGAGGAGGGGCGCCGTGCGCGGCGGCTCGTAGCCCCAGTGCAGCATGCCGCGCACCTGCAGGGGGGTGCCGTTCCACAGGAGCGTGGTGCCGTCGCGGCGCAGGGACCGGAACCCGACGCGGCGCGTCTCCTGGGCGTAGATCCGGTCCTGCCCGGCGGCGAGGAGGCTGAGCTCGACGCGGTAGCGGTGGGGGGCGGCTGGCGACCACAGGCGCGGATGCGCCACGGGCAGGTCCGCGCGCACCGCGGCGCCCGCGGCGCACTCGACCTCCACCTCGGACACGCTGCGCGCCCCGTCGAGGACGCGCACGCGCAGGCGCAGCGGCTCCGGCGCGAGGCCCGGCAGGATCGGCGCCTCGACGTGCAGCGTGCCGGTGGCGCCGTCCGCGAAGGTGTGGAGGGCGTCGGGATCCAGCTGCGGCACCGCGTCCGCGTGCAGCGTCACGTCCTGCCAGAGGCCGCCGAAGTGCGGCTGGACGATCGGGTGGAAGCCCTGGGTGTTGTGGCCCACCTTCTCGTCGAGGCGGACCTCGAGCAGATCCGCTCCGTCGTAGCGCAGTGCGTCCTGGATCTCGACGCGGAACGGCGTCCAGGCTCCCAGGTGGCTGCCCACCTCCCTGCCGTTCACGAACACGGTCGCCGCGGTCGCGGCGGCGCCGAAGCGCACGCGGATCCGCCGGCCCCGCCACGCCGGGTCCAGGGGCACTTGGAGCCGGTACCAACCGATGCCGTCGAACCCGGGGCCCTCGTGGTCCTCGAAGGTCGCGGGGAGGGTGAGGGTGCGCCACCCATCGTCGGCCGGGCGTGCCCCGTCGGCCTGGGCACGGCCGAAGTGCCATCCCGCGCGCAGCAGGAGCCGGTCCTGGGCGGGAAGCGGGGCCACGAGGGCGAGGAGGATCCAGCCGAGGGCAGGTCGCATGCGGGGAGACGGATCGTCGGACGAGCGCGGACGGGCCGCAACGGGCCAGGGCCGCTGTGCGCCGCCGCGGCGCGGCGTAGACTCCCCGCCGATGACACAGGGACGACCGGCGCTGCGATGGTGGATCCTGGCACCGCTGTGTCTGGGCGCCGGCTTGGTCGCGGGCCGCTGGCTCCCGCGAGGGTCGCAGGCGACGTCCTGGCCGTTGGCCTCGGAGGCGGCCTCTCCCGCCGTGGCCGGAGTCCCGAGCTTCGCGCCGATCGTGGAGCGCGCGCGGGGGGCGGTGGTGGGAGTGCGCGCGGTGGTGGACAAGAACGCGACCCCGGGCGGGGGCAAGGTCGAGGACGACGTCCCCGACACGCGCACGGCCATCCAGGGCACGGGATTCCTGATCGATCCGCGCGGGCTGGTGGTGACCAACCATCATCTCGTCGCCGGCTGCAAGCTGTTGCGCGTGGCGATCCCCGGCTACCGGGTCCGCGAGGCCGAGGTGGTGGGCGAGGACGCCGTCACCGACATCGCCGTCCTGCGAATCAAGGACGCGCCGGCGGACCTCCCCTGCCTGCGGCTGGGCGACTCGCACCGGCTGCGCCAGGGCGACTGGGTGGTCACCGTCGGCAATCCCTATGAGTTCCGGATGTCGGTCGCCGCCGGGATCGTGAGCTACGTCGCGCGCCACCTGTCCCACGGCCGCACGGGTGTGACCCGCGCCTACCTCCAGTTCAGCGCTCCGGCGCATCCGGGCAGCTCGGGGGCACCCGTGCTGGATCTCGAGGGCAACGTGGTCGGCGTGACGACCCTGGCCGTGCCAGGGGGTCAGGGCATCACCTTCGCGGTGCCGTCGCGGGTGCTGCAATGGGTCCTCGACTCGTTCGAGCGCCACGGCGGCCGGGTACGGCGCGGGTTCCTCGGCATCGAGTTCGGCCAGAACGCGCAGGGCGACACGGTCGGAGCCCTGGTCGGGGACGTCCGGGAGGGCTCGCCCGCCGCGGCCGCCGGGCTTCGGCCTGGCGACGTCATCACGCGGTTCGACGGCCGCGAGGTCGTGGATGCGCTCGAACTCCACGACTGGATCACGTGCGCCACTCCCGGGAGCGAGGTCCGCCTGCACGTGCTGCGGAACGGACAGGGATCCGAGGTCTCCGGCGTGAAGATCGGCGAGGTCGGGGATCCGGCCCGCCCGGCCAAGGACTGAGTTCCCCGTGCCGCAGCCCCCGCACAGCCTGCCGGAGACCCGAACCCACCGACGCCGCTGCGGCGGGGCATGACGCCATGCGCGACGACGACCGAGTGCGACAGGAGCTGGTGCACTTCGCGCTCCCCGGGGCGCTGCACGGGCTCGGCAACCAGATCTTCCTCCTGGGCGGACGCGTGGCCACCCTCGGCGGTGACGCGGCCGAACTCGCGCGCGGCAGGGCCGAGGCGCAGCGCGTCCTGGAGCAGGTGCGGGGCACACTCGAGGTGCTGCGCCTGCTGGGCTGCGAGCCCGCGGCGCGCGCCGAGCGCCAGCCCGCCGCCACCCTGTTGGCACGCCTGGTCGAAGTGCTGCGCATCCCGCTGCGCGAGCGCGGGCTGCGCGCCGAGCTCCGCGCCGCGACCGGCGCTGCGCCGGCACCCGTGGACGCGGCCCGCTTCGCCGGCGTCCTGGTCCACGCCCTGCTGCGCACGCTTGCGCGTGTCCCCCAGGGCTACCAGGGCACGGCGGTCTTCGAGCTGCGGGCGGCGGACGGCGGATGCGCCGAGGTGTGCGTCGCGGTACGCGCCGAGGCCAGCCAGCTGCCCTTCCCGATCCCCTTCGAACTCGTGGCCGCGGAACTCGCCCAGACCTGGGGGGACGAGGAGGTGCGGTTCGCGCGCCTCGCGGACGGCTGTGGGCTGAGCTGCCGGCTCCCCGGCGGCGACCCCGGGGCCACCGGCGCGGCCGGCGCCGCCACCTAGCACGGCCTGGCCCGGGCGATGCCTTCCCTGCGGTCGGTGCGCGGCTGGCGGTGGCGGGTTGCCCGACCCAGCGGCACGGCGCGCCCGGTCAGCGCGTCCCGGGTCGTGCCCGTCTCCGCCAGCGCGAACTCGCCGGACTCCCGGCGCAACGCTCCCCGTTGGCGGCAGTCAGCGACGCGCGTGGCCCACGCGATCCTGCCTCCGGCGGGGTTCCGGGTGCGGGCGCGGCAGGCACCCAGGATGTGCCGGACCGCCCCGGCTCAGCCGAAGCGACCCATCACGTAGTCCTCGGTCTCCCGCTTCTCGGGCTTGGTGAAGATCCTGGTCGTCGGTCCGTACTCCACCAGCCGGCCGAGGTAGAGGAACGCCGTGTAGTCCGACACGCGCGCCGCCTGCTGCATGTTGTGCGTCACGATGACGATCGTGAAGCGGCTCTTCAGGTCGTACATGAGGTCTTCGATCTTGGCCGTCGCCACGGGATCCAGCGCGGAGCACGGCTCGTCGAAGAGGATCACCTCGGGCTCGATCGCGATCGCCCGCGCGATGCAGAGGCGCTGTTGCTGGCCGCCCGAGAGGCCGAGCGCGCTGTCGTGCAGGCGGTCCTTGACCTCCTCCCACAGGGCCGCGCCGCGCAGGCTGCTCTCGACCAGCTCGTCGAGGCGGGCCTTCTGGGTGGTGCCGTGCAGGCGCGGGCCGTAGGCGACGTTCTCGTAGATCGACTTCGGGAACGGGTTGGACTTCTGGAACACCATGCCGATCCGCCGCCGCAGCTGGTTGACGTCCAGCTCGGCGTCGTAGATCGATCGACCCTCGAAGAGGATGTCGCCGCCGATCCGCACGCCGTCGACGAGGTCGTTCAACCGGTTGATGCAGCGCAGGAGCGTCGACTTGCCACATCCCGAGGGTCCGATCAGGGCCGTGATCTTCTTCTCCGGGATCAGGAACGAGATGCCGTGCAGCGCCTGGTTCGAGCCGTACCAGAGCTCGAGCGCCTCGACGCGCAGCAGCGGGTTGGCGATGTCGGAGTCGATCGCCGGATCCACCCCGTGACGGGTGGGCAGGCCGACTCCGGAGCCCGACGCGTGCAGGTCCGGCATGCGCCCGCCGCCCTGGAAGAGGCGCTCGCGTTCTCCGGGTCGAGGGGTGGTCACGGGTTCTCCATTAGACCGCGCTGGTTGCATACTTGCGCCTGAGATGGTTGCGGATGGAGATGGCCAGCAGGTTCATGGCCGTCACGATCAGGACCAGGAAGAAGGCGGTGGCGAACACCAAGGGCCGGGTGGCCTCGACATTCGGACTCTGGAAGCCCACGTCATAGATGTGGAAGCCCAGATGCATGAACTTGCGGTCGAGGTGCAGGTGCGGGAAGTGATGGTCCAGCGGCAGGGAAGGGGCCAGCTTGACCATGCCCACGATCATCAGCGGGGCCACCTCGCCTGCGGCCCGGGCGATGGCCAGGATCATCCCGGTGAGGATCCCCGGGGCCGCGGCGGGCACGACGACCCGCAGGGTGGTCTCCAGCTTGGTGGCGCCCAGGGCCATGGAGCCCTCGCGCATGATCCGCGGCACCGCGGCCAGGCCTTCCTCGGTCGCGACGATCACCACCGGGACGGTCAGCAGGGCGAGCGTGAGTGCGGCCCAGAGGATGCCACCCGTGCCGAACTTCGGGGTCGGCGCCATCTCCGGATAGAAGAGCCGGTCGATCGAGCCGCCGACCAGGTACACGAAGAAGCTGAGGCCGAACATGCCGAACACGATCGAGGGCACCCCGGCCAGGTTGTTCACGGCGATGCGCACCAGCCGCACGGTGGTCCCCTGCACCGCGTACTCGCGCAGGTAGAGGGCGGCGAGCACCCCGAGCGGCGTGACCACGAACGTCATCAGGAACACCATGAGGACGGTGCCGAAGATGGCGGGGAAGATCCCGCCCTCCGTGTTCGATTCGCGCGGGTCGTCGAACAGGAACTCGGCGACGCGGCCGGCATAGACCCCGAGCCGATCCAGCGTGGTCATGGCGTTGGGGCGCAGGGCGCGCAGGATCTGGCCCGCCCCGATCTCCTTGCTCCGGCCGTCCCCGGCGACGAACACCGCCCGTTCGCGGTCCAGGAGCGTCTGGAGACGCGCGCGCTCGACCGCCAGTGCCTCGGAGCGGGATTCCAGCTGCAGCCGGCGTGCGGCGATCCGGGCACGCGCGGCATCGTCGGGCGGCGCTCCTTGGGCCTCCGCACGCTGGATGCGGGCCTCCGCCAGGCGCAGCTCCTCGAGCTCGTGGTTGATGTCGCCGATCTCGCCCTTCTCCAGGTCGCGGACCTGCCGGCGCAGCTTCGCCTTCTCGGGCAGCAGCCGCAGCACTTCCCGCCACGCGTCCTCGCCGGTCGCGAGCACCCTGCCGTCGGCGCGCAGCTCGCGCAGCCGGCCGAAGAACGCGCCCCATTCCAGCCTTTCGATCATCACGAGGTCGGCCGGCGTCGTGGAATCGACGATGTCCGAGTCGTCGATCCAGCGGAAGTCCAGCCCGTAGAGGTCGCGGTTGCCGATCTTGAGCTGGGTGCGGGTCGGCGCCCCCTCCTCTTCGATCCTGCGCGCCTCGGCCTCCGAGTTCGCGGGGGCGCGCACCGTCTCGGTGGCGGTGATCTCGCCGATCACCCTCGTGCCATCCGCGAGCTGGAGCTGATGGACGGGACCCTGCCAGAAGAACCCCAGACCCTGTGCCGCCAGCAGGACCAGCAGGCCCACGATCAACAGCAGGCTGAGGGCGAGCGAGGCACCGCTCAACCAGGTGAGGGAAGTGCCCAGCGGGTCCGGCCTGCGCCTGCCGAGCGGCCGGGCGGGACCGGGATTCGGCTCAGAGCGTGGCATACCGTGTGCGAAGGCGTTGGCGGATGAGCTCCGCGACCGTGTTCACCAGGAACGTGAACACGAAGAGGATCAGGCCCGAGAGGAAGAGCACCCGGTAGAGCGTGCTGCCGTGCGGCGCCTCGGGGATCTCCACGGCGATGTTGGCCGAGAGCGTCCGCAGTCCGTTGAACGGGCTCCAGCTCAGGATCGCGGTGTTGCCCGTGGCCATCAGCACGATCATGGTCTCCCCGACCGCGCGGCCGAAGCCCACCATGATCGCCGAGAAGATGCCGGGGCTCGCGGTGGGCAGCACGACCCTGGTCACCGTCTGCCAGCGTGTGGCGCCCAGCGCCAGCGAGCCCGAGACGAGGTTGCGGGGGACGTTCGTGAACGCCTCCTCGGCGATGGAGAAGATGATCGGGATCACCGCGAGCGACATCGCCAGGGCGATCACCACGGTGTTGCGCTGGTCGTAGACCACGCCGAACGTGCTGCGCACCCACACCGGGAAGTCGCCGGCGAACGCCATGCGCTCCAGCACTGGGCCCAGTTGGAGGCAGATCCAGCCTCCGGCCACCACGACGAGGGCGAAGGTGAACGCCTCCGACCCGGCTCGGAACCGGTTGCGCACGGCGCGCGGCACGAGGCGGATCCCCAGGAAGCCCGAGCCGAGCACCAGGGCCGGGATCAGGAACGGGGCCAGGATCAGCGCCGAGAAATGTCGTTCGACCTGCGGTGCCAGCCACATCGCCGCCAGGAAGCCGAGCACGACGCTCGGCAGCGCGGCCATCAGCTCGATGGTCGGCTTGACCCACCGGCGCAGGTCCGGGTGCATGAACTGCGACACGTACATCGCGGCCAGGACGGCCAACGGCACCGCGAGCAACAGGCAGTAGAGCGTGGCCTTGAGCGTGCCGCTGAGCAGGGGGATCAGGCCCAGCTTCGGCTCGAAGTCGTCCGTGCCGCTCGTGGACTGCCAGGTGTACGAGGGCGCCTCGGCACCCTCGTACCACACGGCGCCGAACAGCGTCCCGAGGGAGGTCTCCGGGTGGTGGTGCTCGATCGCGCGGAGCTCGAGGGCATCGGCGCCTGCCACGAGCAGCGCGTCGCCCTTGGGCGTGTACGTGAGCGCGGCGGGGCTGGCCAGGGCGGTCGTGCCGCTCCAGTCACGCTGCCCGGTGGTGACGTAGTAGATCCCCAGCTCCCGTCCGGCCCCGAGCACCACGAAGCCCTTGTTGCGCAGCGACGGGGCGAAGCCGCGCGGTGCCCCGCCGAGGGAGGGGAAGACGCGGATCCTCCGCAGATCGAACTCGGCGCTGTCGGGGGCGCTGCGCACCTGCATCCAGCACTCCAGGGCGCCGTCCTCGCGCCCGACCACGAGCGAGCGGTCCCCGAACGCCAGCCCGAGCATCGTGACCGGCCGGGGTCCGGGGTAGAGCTGCGGCCGGGGCGATTCGTGCTCGAGGCGCCACCACGCGAGGCTGCCGTCGGACGTGCCCGCGTAGAGGTTGCGCCGCTCGTGGTCCAGGAGGAGCTGGCCGACGGCCGCGGGGATCTCGAGCGTGCGGCGGCTGCGCTGCATGGTGCGCTCGCCGGAGAGCGCGTTCTCCTCCACCAGGGTCTGGACGAACGCGACGCTGCCGCTTGCGGTCACGGCCGCGACGTCCAGCACGCCTTCCGCGGACTTGCGGACCGAGAAGATCCCGACCGGGGCGCGGCTCTCGTCGACCTCGACCTCGATCGGTTCGGACACGACCGCCGTGGTGCGGCGGACGCTCGCGTCGAAGGTCACCCGCCACTCGACGGTGGCGCCGACCACGCGTCCGTCGCTGGTCGCGATGGCCAGTACGCGCCCGGCCAGGTCCTGGCCCACGCCGGTGGGTCGGACTCCTTCCCGCGTCAGCAGCGGCCGCTCCTGGACCACCGTGCCGTCCGCGAGCCGCACCACGCGGATGCGACCCATGCCGTCCAGGACCGCGGCGAAGGTCTGGTGTTCGTCGACCAGGACCGCCCGTGCGTCCAGGCCGGCCACCGTCACGGCGCGGACCGGAGCGACGCTCGCGGGCAGGAGCAGCGGCACGACCTCGAGCACCAGGAACGCGAAGATCCCGAGGATCGCCGCGATGATCCCGAGTCCGCCTGCGGTCACCACGTGGCGGCCGATCCGGTCCTGCCACACGCGGGCCGCACGGGTGCGCGGCATTGCCTTCGGCGCAGGCGGGGCCGGCGCGGGGTTCGGCTGTGGATCCGGTGCGGGCATCGACATGGCTGGGGCATCCTGCGGCGAGAGGCGGGGAGCGGCGCGCTGCGGCGGGTGGGCAACGTCCGATCGGGGAACCGGGCCCGCGCATCCGGCAGGCCGGCTTGGATCGGTGGACGCTGCGCTACACGACGGAGTGCCGGCGCCGGCCCCTCGTGCTCACTTGCCGCCGCTCGCCTCGTCCGCCTTCCCGGTCTTCTCGCCCTTGGCGAACGGGAGTCCGAGCTTTTGTGCCTCGGCCGCGGCCAGCTTGAACGTGAGGGGCAGGTAGCCGTCCTTGATCGTGACGGTCTGGCCCTCCGCCGAGATCGCGTACTTGAGGAACTCCGCGACGAGCGGGCTCAGCTCCTTGTTGGGAGCCTTGTTCACGTAGACGTAGAGGAACCGCCCGAGCGGGTACTTGCCGCCCATGACCACGTCCTCCTCGATGCCGTAGGCCTGCTCGCCGGCCTTCTTGGCCACCGGCACCGGGCGCACCTCCGAGGTGCGATAGCCGATGCCGCTGTAGCCGATCCCCTGCAGGTCGCCGCCGACCGACTGGACGACGGTCGCGGACCCCGGCTGCTCCTTCACGCTGTCCTTGAAGTCGCCCTTGAAGAGCGCGTGCTCCTTGAAGTAGCCGTAGGTACCCGAGGCGGAGTTGCGACCGTAGAGCCGGATCGGCTTGTCCGCCCACTCGCCGGTCAGCCCGAGGTCGCCCCAGGTGGTGATGTCCTTGGCCGCGCCGCCCTTGCGGCTCTTCGAGAAGATCGCATCGATCTGCTGCAGGGTCAGCGACCGGATCGGGTTGTCCTTGTGCACGTACACCGCCAGCGCGTCGACCGCGACGCGCACGGCCGTGGGCTTGTAGCCGTACTTCTTCTCGAACTCGTCGTTCTCGCTGCCCTTCATCTCGCGGCTCATCGGGCCGAGCTGCGCCGTCCCCTCGATGAGAGCCGGGGGGGCCGTCGCCGAGCCCTTGCCCTCGATCTGGATCTTGACGTTCGGATAGAGCTTGTTGAACCCCTCGGCCCAGAGGGTCATCAGGTTGTTCAGGGTGTCGGAGCCGATCGAACTGAGGTTTCCGGAGATGCCGGAGACCTTGGCGTAGCTCGGCAGCTGCGGGTCGAGACGCGCCTGGGCGACGCCGAGACCAGGCAGGAGGGCGGCGGCTGCGGTGCAGAGGATCTTGTTCATCGTGCGATTCCTTGCGGTTCGAGACGGCCGCACGCTAGGGCGCCGGATGAAGAGCCACCTTTCGGGCGCATGAAGAACATGTGAAGATCACCCGCAGACCATGGTCCGCGGACCGCCATGCGGACCAAGTGAAGTTCATGACCCGTTCACGGCCCGTTCACGGATCGGCCTACGGTCCCGCACTCCCCCGAAGGCGAGACCTGCGGAGCTGCCTATGCCGACCGTGAAGCGTGAGAAGCTGCTCGTGATCGAGGACGAGGCCGACATCCTCGAAGTCATCGAATACAACCTGGCGCGCGAGGGCTACCGGGTGATCGCCTGCCGGGAGGGCGACGAGGGCCTGCGCCGGGCGCGTCGCGACAACCCGGACCTCGTCCTCCTCGACCTGATGCTGCCGGGCACGGACGGGGTGGAGGTGTGCCGGCAGCTCAAGCAGGACCCCGTCACCCGCGCGGTACCGGTGATCATCCTCACGGCCAAGAGCGAGGAGAGCGACGTGGTTCTGGGCCTGGGCGTCGGCGCAGACGACTACATGACCAAGCCCTTCTCCCCGCGCGAGCTGATCGCCCGCGTCCAGGCCGTGCTGCGCCGCGGGCCCCTGAAGGTCGAGCGGGGCGCGGGCGACCGCGTCGTGCGGGACGGGCTGGTGGTCGACATGGCCCGGCACGAGGTCCTGGCGGGGGGGAAGCCGATCGTGTTCACGCCCACCGAGATCCGCCTGCTGCATTTCCTGGCCAGCCATCCGGGTCGGGTGTTCGACCGCGCCCATCTCCTCAGCCGCGTGATCGGCGAGGACGCGATCGTGACCGACCGCAACATCGACGTCCACGTCCGCTCCATCCGCCAGAAGCTCGGGGAGAAGCGCGAACTGATCGAGACCGTGCGCGGCGTCGGCTACCGGTTCCGGGATGCCCAGTCGACCTGAGACCGACCCGCACGGCCTGCTGCTCCAGCCTCGGGTGCGCCTTGCCTGGAGGCTGATCGCGGGCGTGGTCGCCCTGGTCCTGGTGTGGTCGATGCTGACCTGGGTGCTGCTCGGCCAGGGCGCGGTGCCGGGCGGCGGGCCCGAAGCCGCCGATGGACGCTGGCGGATCGTGTGGATCGCCCTGGTCTGCGCCGCCCTCGGTGCGGCGCTCGCGGCGATCCTGGCCCGGGGCATCACCCGCGGGATCCACCGCGCCGCGACCGCGGCGCGGGCCTGGGCCGCCGGCGACCTCGACGCGCGGGCGCGGATCGACCGTGACGACGAACTCGGGCTGCTGGGCGCCGAGCTGAACCGGCTGGCCGAGTCCTTGAGCACGCGCAGCGCACGCAGCGCGGACGACCGCAGCCAGCTCCTGGGGATCCTGGGCGGCCTCTCCCAGGGTGTCGTGGCGGTGGATGCGGACGAACGGGTCGTGCACATGAACGCGATGGCCGCGCGCCTGCTGCAGGCGCGTGCCCGCGAGGCGCTCGGCAAGCCGATCTGGGAGGTGGCGCGCAGCCTGCAGGTGAGCGAGTGCCTGGCCCGCGCCCTGCGCGAGGGCGGAGAGATCGCCGACGAGCTCGTGTTCGACGGTCACGGGGAGGAACAGTCGATCCAGGTGCTCGCCGAGCCGCTGCTCGACGGCGACGGCCGGACCGCCGGTGCGGTCGCCGTGCTCCAGGACGTGACCCGGCTGCGCCGCCTGGAGGCCGTGCGCCGCGACTTCGTGGCCAACGTCTCGCACGAGCTGAAGACCCCGCTCACGGCGATTCGCGGACTCGTCGAGACGCTGCTGGACGATCCCGAGATGTCCCAGGAGACGCGCGTGCGCTTCCTGGCCAAGGTACGCAACCAGACGCAACGCCTTGCCGCGCTGGTCACCGACCTGCTGACCCTGTCCCGCGTCGAGTCCGGGCGCGAGGCGCTGGAGAAGGCGCCGGTGGATCTGCGGGGGCCGGTGCGGGAATCGGTGCACTCCCTGATGCAGGAGGCGCTGGCCAGACGGCTCGACGTGCAGATGGCCCTGCCCGCGCAGCCCCTGGTGGTGCTCGGGGATGCCGAGGCCCTGCGCCAGGTGATGGACAACCTGATCGGCAACGCCATCAAGTACACCCCCGAAGGCGGGCGCGTGTGGGTGCGCCTGGACGAGGACGCAGGCTCCGCGCGCATCGAGGTGCAGGACACCGGGATCGGCATCGAACCGCGCGACCAGGAGCGCATCTTCGAGCGCTTCTACCGGGTCGACAAGGCTCGCTCCCGCGAACTCGGCGGCACCGGCCTCGGCCTCTCGATCGTGAAACACATCACGCTTGCCCACCGCGGCGAGGTGGCGGTCGAGAGCACGCCCGGGCAGGGCAGCACGTTCCGCGTCCGCATCCCGCTCCGGCCCGAATCTTCATGAACGGCGTCCTCCGGCGTCGCCCGCCGGCCAGCTAGCATTCCGCCCGCTCCGTCCTTTCCACCACTACGCCGCCCCCGCCGTGACCAAGCATCTCCTCCGCGACCTCGAGCACCTGAAGAAGCAGCTCCTCACCGTGGGCGCGATGGTCGAAGAGGCCATCCAGAAGGCCACCGGCGCCCTCCTCGACCGCCGCCCGGAACTGGTGGAGCAGACCATGCGCGGCGAGCGCCAGATCGACGAGCGCGAGGTCGCGGTGGAGGAGGAGTGCCTGAAGCTGCTGGCGCTGCACCAGCCGGTGGCCTCGGACCTGCGCTTCATCGTGACCGTGTTGAAGGCCAACAACGACCTCGAGCGCATGGGGGACCTGGCCGAGGCGATCGCCGAACGGGCCGCGTTCCTCACCAGTCACGACCCGATCAAGCTGCCGCCGGCATTCCGCAAGATGGTCGAGAACGTGCGCACCATGGTGCGCGAGGCCCTGGACTCCCTGGTCAACGTCGACGTCGACCTGGCCAGGAAGGTGCTGCGCGACGATTCCGAGGTCGACGCCACCAACCGTCAGATGTTCGCGGAGATGCAGGAGCTGATGATGCGCGACCCGCAGTCCGTGCCGCGCGCCCTGCATTCGCTGTCGGCGTCCCGTGCCCTGGAGCGGATCTCCGACCACGCCACCAACATCGCCGAAGACGTCCTCTTCATGGTGGAGGGCGAGATCATGCGCCACCGCAAGGACCGCGGCCTGGGGCAGAAGACCGATCCGCGTCAGCGGTAGATCCGCGCGCCCTGCTCGCGGAACTCTGCGGCCTTCTCGCCGAGGCCGGCCGCGAGCGCCGCGTCGGCGGACATGCCGTGCTCCTTGGCGTAGGCGCGCACCTCCTCGGTGATCTTCATCGAGCAGAAGCGCGGCCCGCACATGGAACAGAAGTGCGCGGTCTTGGCACCCTCCTGCGGCAGCGTGGCGTCGTGGTAGAGACGCGCCGTGACCGGGTCGAGGGAGAGGTTGAACTGGTCCTGCCAGCGGAACTCGAAGCGCGCCCGGCTCAGCGCGTCGTCCCGGGAGCGGGCGCCCGGGTGGTTCTTGGCCAGGTCCGCGGCGTGGGCTGCGATCTTGTACGCGATCACCCCCGCCTTGACGTCGTCGCGGTCGGGCAGCCCGAGGTGCTCCTTCGGCGTCACGTAGCACAGCATCGCGGTGCCGAACCAGCCGATCATCGCCGCACCGATTGCGGAGGTGATGTGGTCGTAGCCCGGCGCGATGTCGGTGGTGAGCGGTCCCAACGTGTAGAACGGCGCCTCGTGGCAGAGGGCCAGCTGCTGATCCATGTTCTCGCGGATCAGGTGCATGGGGACGTGCCCCGGCCCCTCGATCATGACCTGCACGTCGTGGCGCCACGCGATCTCGGTGAGTTCGCCGAGCGTGCGCAGCTCCGCGAACTGCGCCGCGTCGTTGGCGTCGGCCGTGCAGCCGGGGCGCAGGCCATCGCCCAGCGAGAACGACACGTCGTACTTCTTCATCACCTCGCAGATCCGCTCGAACCCCGTGTAGAGGAAGTTCTCGCGGTGATGGGCGAGGCACCACTTGGCCATGATCGATCCGCCGCGCGACACGATCCCCGTGACCCGGCCGGCGGTGAGCGGCACGTAGGCCAGGCGCACGCCGGCGTGGATCGTGAAGTAGTCGACGCCCTGGCTGGCCTGCTCCTCGAGGACCTCCAGGAAGAGCTCGAGATCCAGGTCCTCGGCCCGGCCCTGCACGCGTTCGAGGGCCTCGTAGATCGGCACCGTGCCGATCGGCACCGGCGAGTTGCGCAGGATCCACTCGCGCGTCTCGCGCAGGTTGCGGCCGGTGGACAGGTCCATCACCGTGTCCGCGCCCCAGCGCACCGCCCACTGCAGCTTGTCGACCTCCTCCTCGATGGACGACGCCACGGCCGAGTTGCCGATGTTGGCGTTCACCTTCACCAGGAAGTTCCGGCCGATGATCATCGGCTCCAGTTCCGGGTGGTTGCGGTTCGCGGGCAGGATCGCTCGGCCTCTGGCGATCTCGGCGCGCACGAACTCGGGATCCACGTTCTCGCGCAGCGCCACGAAGCGCATCTCCTCGGTGACCATCCCGCGGCGCGCGTAGTGCATCTGCGAGAAGTTGCGGTCGCCACGGGCGATGCGTGCGGCGATCCAGGGCGCGCGCAGCCGGGGCAGGCCCATGCGCGGGTCGTGTCCCTGCGGCCCGGTGGTGTCGTAGACCGCGACCTGCTCGCCGTTGCTGAGCTGGATCACCCGCTCGGGCACTCCCAACTCGCCGCGCAGGACCTTCCTGCTGCCGGGCAGGCACTCCTCGAACGGGGGGATGCGGGGTGTGGGGAGGGAGGCTTCCATGCTGCTTTCCTACGCCGGCATGATCCGGATCAGGTTCGAGGGGTACTTCTCAGTCCGCACCGGCGGACGCCCCCAGCACGCGCGGCCAGCTTGGGCCAGAGCCGGACGGAAAGCAACCGGCCAGGACTCGGGGACGGCGCGGGCTACCGTGTCCCGCGATCCTGCCGCGGCCGCGTGCCGGTCGGCCGGCGTGCGGCCGGCGCGCTGTCCGGGGACGCCTGCGGGTGGCTCTGCGAACCGGACCTGGAGTCGGGCCGGCTCGCCGTCGCGCCGGCACCCTCGAGCTGCAGCGCGGTGCGGATCGGAGCCGGCACGAGGTCGCCGAGTTCGCGCAGCGTCAGCTGCGAGAAGTGCAGGGCCTGCGAGCGTCGCGCGGCCTGCACCACCTGATGCCCGCTGCCGAACATCGATGCGAAGAGGGTGAGCACGAGGGTCAGCCCGACCACGACGACCAGGGCGCCCGTGCCGATGCCGAGCACGCCGCCGCCGAGCCGGTCGTAGAACGAGAGCCCGATCTTCGCGACCAGCTTCTGTACGAAGTAGGCGACGAACGACACGAGCAGGAGCACCACCAGGAAGATCGCGAAGTACGCGATGTAGAGGGCCAGCTCCGGATTGGCGCGCGCCTCCTGGAACCACCCCGCGAGCCGCCCGGCGAATCCCGGACCCAGGCGTGCGGCGACCAGGCACCCCAGGACCAGGGTCACGATCCGGCTGACCTGCCAGACGAACCCACGGAAGAGGCCGAGCACGAAGAACACGGCCAGCAGCGCCAGGGCAGTCAGGTCCACCCAGCCCAGGTTGCCGAGGACCTGCACGCCGGCCTCGGCCATGGGAACGGATGCGGGGGTCGGATCCTGCGTGGGGATGTGCGTCATTCCAGAACCGCCGGGGGCAGATTATCCTGCGGCGCCGTTTCGGCCACGACCAGGGTGCTTCGCCTGCACGGTCAGACCGGAGGCAGGACGGGGCGCGAGACGATGCAGAACGACTTCACGCCGCAGCGCACCCTCCTCCGCGACCTCCTGGCCAAGGTGGAGGAGGACCCCGGTCTGGCGGCCGAGCTGGCCAGGGCGAGGCGGGAGTTCTTCGGCGCCGATCAGGCCGAGTACCTCGCGCGCGGCACCAGCAAGGCCGATCGCGACCGCATGGACGCCGCGGCCAACCGCTTCGCCGAGTGGTTCCTCCTGGAGCGCGAGAGCGACGTCCTGGGCGAGGTGCCGGTCCGCGCCCTGGCCGAGCGGATGGGGCGGGGCGACGAGGCCGAGGACCTCGAGGCCTCCGTGGCGGGGGTGTTCGTGGTGGATCGCGTCGCCGGGGGCGAGGTGCGGGTGCGCGATCTGCAGGACGAGCGCTCCTATGACCTCGAGGGCGTGCGCGCGGCGACGGTGTCGGTGGGGGACGTCCTGGTCGGCCGGCTCTTCCCGCTGGCCAGCGGCGCCTACCTGCCGTCGCAGGCCTGCGTGGTGGAGCCCCGGGGTCGCGAGCTCGCCGAGGCGTTCCGCCAGGACCTGGTCCGGCTCGGGTTGCAGCGCCGGCTGAACCAGGCCGAACTGGAACGGGTGATGGTGCAGAGCCTCGCGCAGCAGCGCGCCCAGCCGTTCCGCGCCCTGGAGCGCGTGGAGGCAGACCTCGACGCGTTCCTGCGCCATGCAGGCAGATCGCCGCAGGACATCCGCAGGCTGCTCGAGGCGCTCGCCGGCGCCGAACGACCGGCCGTGGTCATGGGCCCGCTCCTGGAGGAGCTCGCCTTCGACACCAACGTGGACCTCGAGCTGGCCCGCCGCCTGCTGCTCGAGGCCTGGAATGCCTACCACGCCCGGGGTCGCGCGCCTGCGCCGGCCCCGAGGCCGGCGCCCCCGGAACCGGACCCGCCGACCGCCGGCGCAGGGCCCACGCTGGGTTCCGATGTCGCGGCCCGCATCGAGCGCGGCCTCGCGCGCGGCCAGGACGTCGAGGACGTGTTCGCGGAGGTGGAGGGCATGCTCGGGGTCGACCCGAGCGAGGAGGAGGACGAAGACGCCGCGGCCCTGGACCCGTTCACCATCGGCGACCTGGAGCCCCTGGTCTACGAGTACCTGTGGGAGACCGCGACTGAGGACACCGCGGGAGGCCGGGCGCTGCGCCGGCTGGTGGAGATGCAGCACGAGGCACCGGTCCCGAAGACCAATCTCGAGTACCTGGAGGCCGAGGACCTCACGCGCTTCCTCCTGCAGATCTATCTGCAGTCTCCGCCGGAGCAGAGGCACGCCGCCGTCGCGGACGCCCACGACACGCTGCGGCGCTTCTTCGCGTGGGGCGAGGCCACGCAGGACTTCCGCCTCCAGCCCACGCTCGAGGAGTGCGACCGCGCGTTCTACGACCACGTCGAACGTCTGGCCGCCGCGAGCCTCGCGCTCTCGTCGACGGTCCGCCCGCGGGCCGGGGAGCGGCCCCAGCTCTTCCGGGTGCTCGCCGTGGGGGACACGGGCACCGAGGTGCTGCTGATCCAGAGCGAGGAGAACCTGCTCCTGCCCGGCCCGGCGGGCCTCGCGGCGCGCCTGCACCCGGGAGACCTGCTGCTCGGCCTCCTCGACCGCAGCGGCAAGGCTCCGCGCCTGCACGGCATGGTGGTCGCCATGCCGGGATCGGTCGAGCGGATGCTGGGCTGAGACCCGGGATCCTGGATCGCGCGCGGAGGCCCGCCCGGCATCCCCCCCGGAGTGCTGCGCAACCCCTGCGGCCAGGCGCCCGGCGCCGCCGGCGCTTTGCGGCCGGGTTCGACCCCCGCACGTGCGGGTTCCGATACCCGCTGCAGGGGAACCGCATGGCCTGGGAGACCACACTCGACCGGCTGCTCTTGCAGCAGGTCCACGATGCCGAGAAGGGCGCCCTGAGAGCCAGCGAGGTGCGCCAGCTGGTCGTGGATCTCCTGGAGCTGCGCCCGGACCGGCCGCAGTCGGCGTTCCTGTGCGGCTACGCGCGGGTGCTGCTCGGGCTGGACCTGCCGGTGCCCGCGCCTTCGCCGTCGGCCCGCCGCTGGGAGACGTTCGGCCGCCTGCGCGCGCACGACCGCCGTGGGGAACGATCGTGGGTCGCGGACCTGCTGAAGGACTCCGCCGTCCTGGTGGACCTGCTGCGCGAGCCCCGGCTGGCGGCGCAGGCCCTGCCCCTGGTGCTGCGCACGATGTTCTGGACCGGCAACCTCTCGCAGGCGGTGCATGCGATCGAGTTCCTGGCCGGCCCCGACGAGTCTTCGGAGGCGCACGTCCTGGTCGACGCCGGGCTCACCGATCTGCTGACGCGCCTCGAGCGGCGCGAGCCGCGGGAGGGCGAGGAGCCCACGGCAACGATCCTCGAACGCTGCATGGGCCTGCGTGCGTTCGCCGGGCTGCCGGGCGACGTGCGCGCCCGCTATCACCTGGCCCTGGCGCAGTGCGCCACGCAGGTGCGGGCCGGAAGCGAGGCCCTGGCGCAGGTGCGGCTCGCGCTCGAATGTCCGCACGACCAGCCCTGGCTGCAGAGCCGGATCTGCCTGGTGGGGGCGCTGGCCGAGCTCGGCCTGCACGACGTGTCGGAACTCGAGCCGCGCGCCGAACGCCCGGCGCGCGCCCGCGCGTTCGCATGGCTCGACCAGGGCCCCAAGGACCCGGAGAAGTCCGTGCCGGAGGTGCACTTCGCGCGCGGCATCCTGCTCTACGAGACCGGCGGGTTCCCCGCCGCCCAGGCCGCGTTCGACGCCGCCGTGGACGCCATCCGCCGGAACCAGGGCGAACCCGGCCTGCTCCTGGAGCGGGCGCGCTTCTTCCTGGCCGCCGCGATCCTGGCTGGCGGCGACCGGAGCGAGGCCGTGCGCGCCGTGCACCTGCTCGACCAGGCGCTCAGCCACGTGCGGCCCGACCTGGAGAGCTTCTTCCCGGTGCACGAGGAGCTGAAGCGCCTCGATCGGCGGGTGGCGCTGAAGTTCCTCGACGCGGTGGACGTCGGCCGCGGCACCGCACCCGATCAGCTCCTGCTCCTGGCGTTCGAGTACCTGGACCTGGGCGAGGCCGAACCCGCCTCGCGTGCCGCGGAGCGCGTCTTGCAGATCTCGGTGGATCTCGACCAGCGCGTCGAGGCCATGAAGGTCCTGCTGACGGCTCGCAACATGCGCGGGCAGCGCCAGCTGGCGCAGGACATGTACCAGGAGATCCGCGACCTCCTCCTGCAGCGCGGCGCGTTCACGGACCTGGAGAAGCTGCTCCACGACGAGAAGCTCGTCGGGCAGGCCCTCGACCATCTCGAGATCAAGACCGAGCTGGTCGACCTCTACGAACAGATGGAGGGCAAGGACTTCGAGAAGGCCGGGCTGCAGACCCAGGTGGCGCGCGCCCTGCGCGCCCGCAAGGACGTGGAGGCACTGCAGGAGGCCTTCGGCATCCTGCAGGAGGTCGGGATCACGCACCCGGATCTGGTGCGCGAGGACCTGGCCGCGTTGGAGAAGCTCCTGCAGCTCGAGGAGGCCGGCACGACGCTGCCGCAGAGCCAGGGTCAGGCCCTGGTCGAGGCGGCGCGCAAGGCCCTCGGGCACAAGCCGCGCGTCCTCGTGGTCGGTGGCAACGAACGCCAGCGACGGCACCATCCGCGCTTCGAGCAGCTGGCGGCGGAGTGGGGCTTCGCCGGCGAGTGGCTGATGGCCAACTATGTCTCGCCGCAGAAGGTGGTGTCCGCGGTGGCCGACCGGGTCGCACAGACCGACCTGCTGATCATGCTGCACTGGAACCGGCACGAGGCGACCGAGCCGGCGCTCGATCTGGCCCGCAAGGCCGGGGTGCTGGGGCGGACCGTGCACTACGCGGGGTTCACGAGCCTGCAGGTGGCCCTGGGGGATTCGCTGCAGAAGCTGGGGAGCCGGGGGAGTGCTGAGGGGAAGGGGGAGAAGGCGGCGGCGAGGAGGTGAGGCAGGCCCATTCCCACCTTCTGATAAGGGACGTTATGGGAAGGTCGGACGGGGGTGGAGGGGGATGCGGGCCGGGGTTGGGGAGGCGGGCAGGGGAAGGAGGCGGCCCGGCCGACCTTCCCAAAACGTCGGCCAGAGGTGGAGACGGAGGCGGGCTGGGGTTGGGGATGCGGGCCGGGGTTGGGGAGGCGGGCAGGGGAAGGAGGCGGCCCGGCCGACCTTCCCAAAACGTCGGCCAGAGGTGGAGGGAATGAGGTGGAACGCCAAGGAGGGCGAGGCGGAGAGACGGCCTGGCCGACGGTCCGAGATCCCTGGCCGGGCGAGGCGGCCTAGCCGAGGGTGCCAGCGGGACCCGTCGGCGCGGTCTCGGAACGGCTGAGCAGGAGGGTGGCGACGACCAGGGCCGGCCACTGCTGCCAGAGGAGGCGATCCATGCTGGTGGACACGTGCCATGCGGGCTCGGCGGGCGTGGTCACGAAGATCGCGTAGACGGCGAGGTGCAGGGTCAGCACCGCGGCGAGGAGGCGCAGCGCGTCGGCGGACTCCGCGCGGGGGCGGAGGCGGAGCAGCAGCGTCGCGGTCGCGAGCAGGGGCAGCGCCAGGCCGACCTGGTCGGTGAAATGGGTCCACAGCCCCTGTGCCGACAGAGCGTGCCGCGCCGGGTCGAAGAGGCGGCCCGCGAACCCGCCGAGGGTCGTCGCCGCGCGCAGTTCGTTCGGCGGAGCCAGCAGGGACTTGAAGAGCAGGAGCGCGCCCAATCCCGGCAGGCACCCCCAGACGAAGGGCAGCCACGCGCGCAGCGTGGGGATCCACCGGCGGGGGGGTCGGGTCACCACCCACACCCCCACCACCGCCAGCGCCACGAGCAGGCCTTCGTTCTTGGTCCAGGCCGCGAAGCCGGTGCAGAGCCCGGCGACCGGCAGCGCTCCTGGGCTGCCCTGGCCCGCGAGCGCCACGGCCACGAACGCGCCGCAGGTGAACGCCGCGAGCGGCAGGTCCGCGAGCTGGTGCGGGCCGAAGAGCAGGAATGCAGGCGTTGCGACCACCACCAGCCCGGCGGCCGCACCCGCCGCCGGGCCGCGCAGGGCTCCCAGCGCCAGGCTGGGCAACAGGACGAGCAGGATCGGCAGGACGAGCCCCACCGTGCGCGCCGCCTCCGCCGGCTCGACGTCGCCCGCCGCGGCGAGGAACGCGCTCAGGCCCGGAACGAGCAGCGGATAGTCCGGATGCGACCACACCATCTCGGTCGAGGCCACCCGCGGCCACGCTTCGGCCCCGGCGTGGAGGAAGCGTGCCTTCACGTTCCAGATCGCCCAGGCGTCCCAGTCGCCATGCGGCAGGAGGTCTGCATACGTGGCGATCCAGCCACACGCCTGCACACCCAGGACGAGCAACGCCAGCCAGCCGACCGCGATGCCGAGCCCCTCCACGGGATGACGTGCGTGCACCGGCTCGGCACGCCGCGGCGCGGGGTCGGGCGCGCGCATCGCCGCGGCCACCAGCGCCGCCACCACCAGCCCCGCAGGCATCAGCCACCAGGGCAGGCCACCGAGCGCCAGGCCGCCCAGGTGGCCGATGCTGCACAGCCCGGCCCCCACCAGGAGCGCGAGCAGCCCGAACACGCCGTCCCGTGCGAAGCCGCCACCGAAGCGCAACCGGCAGGTGCGCAGCACGCACGCCCCCACCGCCGCCATCGCCGCGAGCCCGCTGATCATCGTGGCACCCGCGCTGGGACCTCGACCACCAGCAGGCCATCGCCCTGGTCATGGCGGATGGCGAGGCGTTGCTCGGCCGCCACGCGGCGCGCATGCGCAGCGTCGGGCAGATCCAGCACCAGGAGCCCTGGCTCGATCCGCAGGCGCAGGACGCGCGGCGCGAGCGCCAGCTGCGCCAGGATCGCGCGGCGGCCGATGCGGCTCAGGTCGGGCGTGGCCCCGGCCTGGCCCAGCAAGGCTTCGTTCTGGTAGCCCACCGGCCCGTCCCGCGGCAGGTGCGCCGCCAGCGCGCCGTAGCGCCCCAGGAGCGCGGACACCTCGTCGGTGCGCGGCGCCTGGGCCACGGCGTCGCGCACCGGTGCCCAGGCGCGGACGCCGACCGCGGCCGCGAGCACGGCCACCAGCAGGGGTGCGCTCCAGCGGGGCGGCAGCATCGCGGTCCGGACCGTGCCCTAGCCGGTGCGTGCGGACCGCCGCGCGCTCCCGGAGACGGGCAGGCCGTTCACGAGGCCTCCCGGTCGTGGTGCGCGCGCATCTGCATGCCGTGCATCAACGCCGCACCGCCACGGATCGCCGCGGCCACGTGCACCACCTCGGTCATCTGGTCGAGGTCGGCGCCCTGGTGCATCGATTCCTGCGTGCAGGCCTCGATCGAGTACGGGCACTGCACGGCATGCGCGACGCCCAGGGCGATGAGCGCCTTCTCGCGGCGCGTGAGCACGCCCTCGCCGAGCACCGAGGCGTAGTAGTCGAAGAACTTCGTGGCCAGCTCGGGCCGCCGCTCGCCGATGCGGGGCAGGTCCGCGAGGTGCTCGGGATCGTAGTAGTGACTCATGGCGGGGTTCGCGCGGGATCGGGTAGGACCGCAGGCTAGCGGCCTCCAGGAGAAGGACCAAGGCGGACGGCCACGCCGAGGAACGCGGTGAAGTCCGGCGACACGTAGGTGTTCAGGTCCTCGCCGAGGGTCGCGTCCAGACTCACCCGCTCCGAGACCCGCACGCGGAATCCGGTCCAGAGCAGCCAGTGCGGGTCCGCGACGCGCGCGAACCCGAGGTCGCGCAGCGTCGACGTCTCCCACTCCGACTGCACGAGCACCGTGAACCCGTTGCTCCACGGCCACTCGATGCCCACGCCCAGCGAAGTGACATCACGGAATCCGGTGCCGGCGCGTTCCGCGCTCTTCGGCGACCCGGCGAAGGTGTGCTGCGCGTGCCCGGTCAGCGTGAAGCCGGGCCCACGCCACTCGCCCACCGCGCCCAGCGCGAAGTCGAATTCCCCGTTGCCGAACCCCTGCTCCTCGTCGCCGATCGGCAGCTCGACGCCGGCCCGCAGGCCGAGTCCGAAGCCGCGTTCGCGCGTCGCCGGCAGCGGATACCACGCCAGCGTGATCGGGATGTCCTGCAGGTCGAGGTCGTGCGCCTTCACCTGGTACGCCGTGCTGCCCTGGTGCGTGGCGAGGACCTCGAAGCGGTCCTTCGGAGCGGTGTCGCGCCCCTGGTCGGGGAGGTTGAAGAGGTCGTGGTACTCGATCAGGAACGAGTCCAGGAACCCTCCCGTGGTGTAGAGGAACGGGATCTCGACCGTCAGGTCGAGGTCGTCGGCGATGCCGATCCCCTGGCGGAAGCTGGTGCGCAGGATCTCCCCGTCCATCGAGAAGCTGTTGCCGCCGCCCGAGCCGCTGAGGAAGAGGCTGCTGTAGGCGTTGTCGATGCGCAGCGTGCTGTTGGCGCGGCCGAGCGGAGTCGCGCCGGCCGGATCCATGTGCTGGACCGTGAGCTGGGCCGGATGCTGGTTGCGCACCGGTACGGGTCCCTCGTAGTGCGGGTCGGTCGCGCAGGCGGCGAGCGGGAGGAGGAGGAGGCCGGCGCGCACGTTCACGGCCGCATCGGACCATGGCACGGGGCCTTCGTCCACGGCTCGTGACCGGGTCCCGCTCAAGCGCTACGCCTGCCGCTGTCGATCGGATCCCGGTAGACTCCCCCGCTCGTCGCCGAGCCCCCCACTGATGCGCAAGACCCTCTCCACCGTCTCCCTCCTCCTGCCCGCCCTCTTCCTCGGCTGCGCCAAGGGGGAGGACACTTCGCGCCCCACGGGCGAGGTGAAGCTGGCCGCGGAGCACCATTTCTTCGCGCTGACCACGGAGGCCAAGTTCGCGGGCTTCCCGGTGGTGGCGACGCAGACGTCCAGCGATCGCGGGATCCTGGTGATGAAGGACGACTCCACGTACTTCGTCCGGCGCGGCACCACCGAGAGCTCGTCCGCGAGCTATGCGCTGTCCAAGAACGGCCAGTTCAGCGTCCTGGTGACCGTGGCCAGCAACCAGCCGGATGCCCGCTACATGGGCGGCTACGGCCTGGAGGGCAACACCAACCATCTCTTCTTCGCCGACCGCTACACCACCACCAGCGCGAACCGCGTCGGACTCTTCCTCGGGGTGCGCCGCCTCACGGCCTCGTTCGACCTCGCCGGCGAATGGCACCTCTGCTCGCAGCACGTGATCTTCGCGGGCTCCAGCCTGCCCGACCCCAACAACGTGGCCCGCTCGGCCTACGGCCTGATCGAGGTGGACAGCAACCGCCAGATCACGGGCACCGGATCCGAGTCGTCGCGCGCCAACCTCACGTTCACCGGCTCGGCGACCACGTTCGCCGACGGCGCGTTGAACCTCACCCTGCGCTACCGCGACGCCACCGGCAGCGACGAGCGCGCGTTCCTGGGCGCCGCAGGCAAGAACTTCGTCATCGCCCTCGATGCGGACGAGACCGATGGCGAGACCGGCCTCCTGATGCTGGTCAAGAAGCGCACCGGCACGATCAGCCTCGCCGACCTGGCCGGTGACTACCACGTCGGCCTGCACACGGTGTTCATCAACCCCAGCAACTGCGGCTCGGACGCCGCGGTCGGCACCCTGACCCTCAGCGATCAGGGCGGATTCCGCCTCGAGTGCGAGGGTGCGCGCGGCGTGGACTTCACCTACACCGGGACGTTCACGGCGGCCAACGACGGCAAGCTCGTGTTCACCGTGAGCGGCACGAACGAGACCTGGACCGGCGCGGTCGACCAGGACAACAAGACCATCGCCGTCATCGACAACTTCGTCGAGCAGCGGCAGAACAACCTGCCGGAGCTGAACTTCATCGTCGCCCTGCGCAAGGTGAAGGTCTGAGCGGAACGCCCGGGACGGACCGTCCCGGGCTCGTTTCGTCCACAATGGCGGGCATGAGCGCCACCCTCGCTCTCCTGCTCGTCCTCCTCGTCCCCCAGGACCCTCCGACCCGGGCCGCGTCCCAGCCGGCATCCCGCCCCACGCGCGGCGCGGGCGGCTGGCAGCTCGATGCGGATGCCTGGCAGCGCCCGCCCCGGATCGCCTGGCAGCGGAGCTACGCGGACGCCCTGGCGGTGGCCAGGGCCGAGGGACGTCCGCTCCTCCTGGTGGTGAACATGGACGGCGAGCCGGCGTCCGAGTCGTTCGCCGGCGGGCGCTACCGCGACCCGGCCTTCGCCGCCCTGGTGGCGCGCTACGTGCCCGTGATCGCCTCCCTGCAGCGCCACACGCCGCGCGACCACGACGAACAAGGCGCGCGGATCCCGTGTCCGCGCTTCGGCACGGTCACCTGTGGCGAGCACATCGCCGCGGAGGCCGTGCTCTTCCCCCGCTACTTCCAGGCCAACCCCGTGGCGCCGCGGCACCTGGCCGTGGGCACGGACGGCAGCGTGCTCTTCGACCGCTTCCTCGACTCCGACCTGACGCGTGTCGACGAGGCCCTGCAGGCCCACGCCGCGGCGCCGCCGCCGGAACGGGACCCGGCCTCCCTCGACACGCAGGCGCTCGCCGCCGCACGCGACGCCCGGGCGCGCAGCGAGCTCGAGCGGCGCTACGTCCAGGGCGACGGCGCGACGCGCGGCGCGCTCCTCGCCGCCGTGGCCGCAGCGCGCGGGTCGCAGCCGGACCTGCTGCGCCTGGCCCTGCGGGATCGTGACGCGGACGTGCGGGCCGCCGCGGTGCGCACCCTGGCCGCGGGCGAGGACGCGGCGCAGGTGCCCCTGATCCTGGAGGCGCTGGACCAGGATCTGCCTGCCGCGCAACGACTCCTGCTGCTCGACGGCCTCGCGCGCCTGGGAGCCGCCGACCCCACGGCCAGGATCCTGGCCCGCAGCCTGCGGGCCCTGGCCGGCGAGCCCGAAGGGTTCGATGCTCGCGCCTGGCTGGAGACGCACGCGGCCGCGCTGCGCGCGCCTGCCGAGCCGGCGCCTCGGAGCCAGGAGGACGTCGAGGCGGCCCTGGACAAGGTGGAACGCGCGCTGGCCACGGGACCCAAGGACGCGACGCTCCGCGCCCAGCAGGCGGCCCTCACCCTCGAGCTGGCCGAACTCCGGGCGGCCGCGGGCAGGCCCGCGGAGCTCTTCTTCGCCGACGCGCTGCGCCTCGCGCGCGAGGCGCTGGACCTCGGCGCACCGCGGGCACCGACCGCGGCCGTACAGGCACGCGCGGCGCTGGCCGTGGGCGATCTGGAGGCCGCCGCCGTGGCGTGGCAGGCGCTGCCCTGGGTGCAGGGCCAGGAGCCGGGGCGCCCCGAGGTGGCGGCGGTGTTCCGGGCCTTGGCGCAGGGGCGGATCCATCAGGTCGACGCGGCCGTGCGCGCCGAACGGGACTGGGACCCGCTGTGGCTCGCCCAGGCGCACGCCGCCCTGCGCGTGCTCGCCGTACACCCGTCGGGCGGCGCCGAGGACGTCCGCCGCCACGTCGATCTGCTCGAGCGCTTCGGTGCCCGCGCCGACGCGCGCCGCGCCCTGCGCGCCGGACTCGCGCGCTTCCCCGTGCATCCCGCGCTGCATGATCTGCTGCGCCAGCAGGAGCTGGCCAGCGGCGGCCCGGACGCGTTGGAGGCCGCATACGCCTCCCTGGCGGAGGGACACCCCGATCCCGCGAGCCTCGCGTGGTTCCAGGGCTACGCGACCCTCATGGCCGCCGAGGCGCACGAGCGCGGCGGCGACCCGGCACGGGCGTTCGCGGCCTGCGAGCGGGCGCTGCGCGCGTTCGCGCGCCGCGCGGCCGGCAATCCCGCCAACGACGAGTCGGTACGGCACTACCGCGCGCTGCTGCTCGCGGCGCAGGCTGGGATCCGGCTGGGCCAGGGCGAGACCGAGGGAGCCGTGGACCTGATCTGCGAGGCGATCCGCACCGCACCCGCGAGCATGGAGAGCGCGAACGGGCTGGGGATCACGCCGGCGCAGGTCGCGGCGCGGGTGCGCGCCCGCGCCGAGGCCGACGCGCGCGCGGCCCTGGACCGCGTCCTGCGCGAGCACGCTCCCGACCTGCGGCTGCCGGCGCCGGGTCTGCGCCAGCCCGGACGCTGATCACGTCACCTCGGCGACGCGCGCGAGCCACTCCCAGAACCCCGGCCAGCTCTTCGCCACCGCGTCGCGGTGCGGCAGCGAGACGCCCTGCGGCAGCACCGTGCCGAGCAGCGCGAGTGCCATGATCACCCGGTGGTCCGCCGGAGCGGGCACGGGCACGGGTTCGTTGCCGTCCGCCCGCAGGGGGCCGCGCACCCAGAGGCCGTCGGTGAGTTCCTGGCATTCGACGCCGAGGGCCTGCAACGCCATGGCCATCGCCGCGATCCGGTCGCTCTCCTTGGCCCGCAGCGACGCCGCGCCGGTGAGGAGCGTCTCGCCCGACCGGGTGGCAGCGAGGGCCGCGAGCGCGGGAAAGGCGTCGGGGCGCAGGCCCAGCCGATCCAGCACCACGCCGGCGTGCGGCGCCGCGCCCAGCAGTGCCGCGAGGTCCTCGCCCACCGCGGCCTCCGGATGCGGGTTGCCGATCGGGCCCACGAACGGCACCGCGGCGCGACGGTGCAACGCCGCGAGCACCCGCACGAACGTGGCCGAGGATGCATCGGGAGGAATCGCGAACTCCTCCGGGATCGGCCCCCATGGTCCCACCTCGATCTGCAAGTCCGGCCCCACCCACCGGGAGCGCACCTCGCAGCCGAACCCGCGCAGGACCGAACCCGTCATCGCGAGGTACCCGGGCGCCGCCGGTCGCAGCGCGCGAACCCGCCCCGTGCCCCCCGCGCGCAGGCTCCGCAGCGCCATCCCGAGCACCGCACCGCTGGCGGCCTGCGAGGTCCCGGAGGCTTCCACGTCGAGCACGCTCGGGATCGAGCGCGCCGGGCCCGCGATGCGCAGCGGCAGGCCCTCGCCCTCCGTCCGGAGGCCGAGCGCATGGAGCGTCGCGAGCACCGCGCCGAGGGGGCGCGCGCGCAGGCCCGGCGCGCCGTCCACGACGAGGCTCCCGCCGAGCAGCGGCACCACCAGGAGCAGCATCCGCAATGCCGTCGCGTTCTCGCCCAGGAAGAGCTCGGCCGGACGCGGTGCGGCCGCGACGCCCTGGATCCTGCACCCTTCCGCCTGCCACTCGACCCGCGCGCCCAGTCGTTCCAGCGCCACGCCGAGGAGTTCCGGGTCGGCGGAGCGGAGCGCGCCACGCAGGAGCCGGCGACCCGGCAGGAAGCCCGCGAGCACCATCGCACGCTGGGTGTGGCTCTTGCACCCGGGCAGGTCGGGCAGGCCGAGATCCGCGGGCACGCCCCCCACGCGCGGGCGGACGGCGACGCTGCGTGGCGCTGGGTTCACGGCGCGGGCACGATAGCCGCTCCCGCCCGACCCGCCATGCAAGACGAACCCCTGCTGCGCACGGACCTGCCCTTCGCCGCCAAGGTCGGCACGGGCAAGGTCCGCGACCTCTACCGCCTCGGCGACGACCTGCTGCTCGTGGCCACGGACCGCGTGTCGGCGTTCGACGTGGTGATGGACCAGGGCATCCCGGGCAAGGGCCGCGTGCTCACCGCCCTCTCGGTGTTCTGGTTCGGGAGGCTGCGGGCCGTGCTGCCCAATCACCTCATCACCGCCGACGTGGATCGCATCCCGCAGATCCCCGCCAGCCATCGTGATCTCCTGCGCGGGCGCGTCATGCTCTGCCGGCGGGCGCAGCCCCTCCCCGTGGAGTGGGTGGTGCGTGGCTACCTCACCGGCAGCGGCTGGAGCGACTACCAGCGCGACGGCAGCGTCAGCGGCGTGGCCCTGCCCAAGGGACTGAAGCACGCGAGCGCGCTGGAACCGCCGATCCTGACCCCGTCCACCAAGGCCGCGCAGGGCCACGACGAGCCCATCCCCTTCAGCCACGTCGAGGCGCTCGTGGGCGCGGCCGTCGCGCGTCGCGCCCGCGACGCGGCCCTGGCCCTGTACCAGGCGGGCCGCGACCACGCCCGCAGCCGCGGCATCGTGATCGCCGACACGAAGTTCGAGTTCGGCATCCGCGACGGCGAACTGCTCCTGATCGACGAGTGCCTGACGCCGGACAGCTCGCGCTTCTGGCCGGCCGAGGCCGTGGTGCCAGGCGCACAGCCGCCGAGCTACGACAAGCAGGTCCTGCGCAACTACCTGCTGACCCTGCCGTGGAACAAGCAGCCGCCCCCGCCGCCGCTGCCCGAGATCGTGGTGCTTCAGCTGGCCGCCACGTATGCCGAGATCCAACGCAGGCTGACGGCCACCTGAACCGTCGCCGACCGACGCACAGAGCCCGGCACCGAGCATGGCACTCCCCCCCACCCTGGCCTGGCACGGCGATGTGCAAGGCACCCTGCACCTCCTGGACCAGACCCGCCTGCCACGCGAGGTGGCCGTCCTCGAGATCCGCTCCGTGGCCGGGTTGATCGACGCCATCCGCAGGCTGGCGGTGCGTGGCGCCCCCGCCATCGGGGTGGCGGCGGCGTACGGCATGGTCCTGGGCGTGCGGGCCGCACGTCCGGCCGATCCCCGGGAGTTCGCATCGGCCGTGGCGTCGGTGGGCGAGGCCCTGATCGCCGCGCGCCCCACGGCGGTGAACCTCGCCTGGGCGGTGCGCCGGGTGCAGGTGCGCGCCGCGCGCGAACCCGCACTGACCGCCCTGCTCCACGAGGCGATCGCCATCCACGACGAGGATCGGGAACTCTGCCGGCGGATCGGTGCGGCCGGGGCGCCGCTGCTGCGCGAGGGCATGCGTGTCCTCACCCACTGCAACGCCGGCCGTCTCGCCACCGCCGGCGACGGCACGGCGCTGGCCGTGCTCTTCGCCGCGTGGCGCGCCGGGCGGCGCTTCACCGTGCTGGCCGACGAGACGCGTCCGCTCCTGCAGGGAGCGCGCCTCACCGCCCTCGAACTGCACGCGGAGGGCATCCCGGTCGCCGTGATCCCCGATGCCGCCGCGGCGGGCTTGATCGCCCGCGGCGAGGTGGACCTCGTGATCACCGGCGCCGACCGCATCGCCGCGAACGGCGACGTGGCCAACAAGGTCGGCACCTACGGACTCGCCCTGGCCGCACGCGCCCACGGAGTGCCCTTCTACGTCGCGGCGCCGGCGAGCACCTTCGACCTGAGCCTGTCCGGCGGCCCGCAGATCCCGATCGAGGAACGCTCCCCGGACGAGGTGCTGCACTGCCAGGGCGTGCCGATCGCCGCTCCCGGAGTGGGTGCCCGCAACCCCGCGTTCGACGTGACTCCTGCCAGCCTTGTCACCGGCCTGATCACCGACCGCGGCCTGATCCGCCCGATCTCCGAGGCGGCGATCAAGGAAGCGCTGGCCTGATTCCGATCTCCTTCGCATGTCGAAGGACGCCCGCACCCGCAAGAAGACCACGCAGACCGTGACACGGAGCCCCGGGCTGCCTGCAGCCGCCGCGGGACCGGAACGCAAGCCCGCGCCCCGCGGCCTCCGCCGCCTCAAGGCGCCCGCCGACCTCGAGATCGACCCCGACGCCCTCGAGTTCATCGCCGCCCTCGACGCCTTCCGCAAGAAGCACAACCGCCCCTTCCCCACCTGGAGCGAAGTCCTCTACGTCCTCAAGCAACTCGGCTACAAGCGGACCTGAAGCGACTCTGAGCAATCTCGACGGTCGGTGCTACGCCGTCGTAACGAAACCGCGCCCGGTTCGGGGCCGCACACGACGAGCCACGCTTCCGTGGCCGGCGCTCACGAGCGAGACAGGTACGCCAGCAGCACTCCGCCCAGGGCGATCCGATACCACGCGAACGGCGCGAACGTGTGCCGCTGCAGGAATCGCACGAACGGCCGCACCACCACGAATGCGGTCACCATGGCGGCCAGTGCCGCCACCGCGAACTCCACCAGGAACGTCCCCTGCAACCGCTCGTGGTCCTTCGCCAGCTTGAGCAGCCCCGCGCCGTAGAGGATCGGCAGGCCCACGAGGAACGAGAACTCCGCCGCCGCGACGCGCGAGAGCCCGAGCAGCAGCGCGCCGGCGATGGTCGCGCCCGAGCGGCTGGTCCCGGGCACCAGCGCGAGACACTGGAAGATCCCGATCCCCAGTGCCACGGGCAGGGTGATCGCCGCCAGGGGCTGCGCCGCCACGCCGCGCGCGTCGCGGCCGCGCAGCCAGCGCTCGAGCACCAGCAGCAGCACTCCGCCCACCAGCGTGGTGGCCGCCACGGTGCCCGTGTTGAAGAGCCGCGCCCCGATCCAGTCGTCCGCGAGCAGGCCGAGCAGCGCCGCCGGCAACGCCGCGACCAGGATCGCCCAGAGCAGGTTGGCGCGGCCCTCGTGCACGGGCCGCGCCACCGTCCGCGCGGCGTCCAGGAGCCTCCGCCAGTAGAGCAGGACGATCGCCGTGATCGCGCCCATCTGGATCGCGACCTCCAGCGTCGGGTCGCTGCCACCCAGCCACGCGTGCACCAGCACGAGATGGCCGGTGCTGCTCACCGGCAGGAACTCGGTGAGCCCTTCCACCACGCCGAGCACGACCGCCTTGAAGAGGTCGGCGGCGCCCCCCTCGGGGCCGCTCACAGCACCTTGTCGACCGGCACGAGCGGCATCCCGAACGCCTGCGCCACACCCTCGTGGGTCACCTTGCCGGCCACGACGTTGGCCGCCGTGGCGAGGACGGGATCGTGCAGGGCCTTGGCCGCGCCGAGGTCGGCCAGACGCCGCGCGTATGGTCCCGTCGCGCTCGTCAGGGCGAAGGTCGACGTGCGCGCCACCGCCCCCGGCATGTTGGCCACGCAGTAGTGCACGACGCCGTCGATCACGTACGTCGGATCGGCATGCGTCGTGGGCTTGCAGGTCTCGATGCACCCGCCCTGGTCCACGGCGACGTCCACGATCACCGCGCCGTCCTTCATGTGCTTGAGGTCCTCGCGGCGCACCAGCAGCGGGGCCCGCGCGCCGCTCACCAGCACCGCGCCGACCACCAGGTCGGCCTCGTGCAGGCGCTCGCGGATCGCCAGCGGCGAACTGTGCAGGGTGACCACGTTCGGCGGCATCACGTCGGAGAGGTAGCGCAGGCGGTCCAGGCTGATGTCCATGAGGCACACCCGCGCCCCGAGCCCCGCGGCCATGCGTGCGGCGTTGGAGCCGACCACGCCGCCCCCGAGGATCAGCACGTTGCCCGGCTCCACGCCTGGCACGCCGCCCAGCAGCACGCCGCGCCCGCCGTTGTGCCGCTCCAGGTAGTACGCCCCCACCTGGATCGCCATGCGCCCGGCCACCTCGCTCATCGGCGTGAGCAGGGGCAGCGTGCGATGCACGGTCAGGGTCTCGTATGCGAAGCAGTGCGCCCCGCTCTTCACCATGGCCTCGGTCAGCGCCCGGTCGGCGGCGAAGTGGAAGTAGGTGAACAGGAGCTGGCCCTTGCGGATCAGCGGCCACTCCTGCTGCAGCGGCTCCTTCACCTTCACGATCATGTCGGCGCGCGCGTAGATCGTCGCGGCGTCGGCCACCAGTTCGGCGCCGGCCTTGGCGTAGGCGTCGTCCGGGATCCCCGCCCCGAGGCCGCCGCCGGTCTGGACCAGGACCTTGTGTCCGCCTTGCACCAGCTCGTGCACCATCGCGGGCACGGCACCGATGCGGTTCTCCTGCTGCTTGATCTCCTTGGGGACGCCGATGAGCATGGGGTGCGAGGGAAGGGGTCTGGTGGGGAAAAGGGCGGGAGTATAGCCGCGCGGGTTCGGGCGCCACGCCACGGTTTGTGCGCGGCGGACCCGCGCGCACGTCCGGCAATTCGCGGGTCTCTGCCGACGTTGCCCCGCACGGGCCATGTCCGCTTCCCGCTACCTCCGCTGGCGGCGTCCGCTCGCCGTGCTCCTCGGCCTGGTGCTGGTGGTCGCGCTCCTGGCGTGGCTGATGGGCGGATTCCATGCGCGCATCCCGCCGGCGGAGCCGGCGCCCGTGTTGCACGCGGCACCCGACGCGGCGCGCCACACGGTGCAGAGCCTCAAGGTCGCGCGCCACGAGAGCGCGGTCGGCACCGTGCGCGCGGTCCACGAGACCGCAGTCGCCGCGCGCATCCTCGGCCGCATCCGCACGCTGCGGGTCGACCGAGCCGGCCAGCCCGTCACCCAGGGTGAGGTTCTCGTGGAGCTGGAGGCCGCCGACCTGCAGGCGGTGGTCGAACAGGGCCGCGCCTCGCTGGCCGCCGCGGAAACCCGGCGCGACAAGGCACGGATCGACCTGCAGCGCACCGAGGAGCTGGTGCGCGGCGGCGTGGCGCCCGAGGACCGGCTCGACGCCGACCGCGCGGCGTTCCGCGCCGCGGAGGCCGAGGTGGAGCGCGCACGTCAGGCCGTCGCAGGAGCCGAGAGCGCGGTGGGGTTCGCAACCATCCGCGCGCCGATCACCGGCATCGTCGTCGACAAGAAGGTGAACCTGGGCGACATCGCCCAGCCCGGTCAGGTGCTCTTCAGCCTCTACGACCCCACGCGCCTGCAGCTGGTGGCCGTGGTGCGCGAGGAGCTCGCGGGCAGCCTGCGCGTCGGCGACCCGGTGCGCGTCACCCTGGACGCCCTCGGCAAGGAATGCGCCGGCACCGTCGCCGAGATCGTCCCCGAGGCACAGGCGCGCACCCGCAGCTTCGAGGTGAAGGTCGTCGGCCCCTGCCAGCCGGGCATCGTGACCGGCATGTTCGGCCGTCTGCACATCCCCGTGGGCGAGCGCGAGGAGGTGCGTGTTCCGAAGGCCGCGCTGGCCAGCGTCGGCCAGCTCGACTTCGCGTACGTGGTCGGCGCCGACGGCGGCGTGCGGCGCCGCTACGTCCGCCTGGGCCCCGTGGAGGCGGCGACCGGAACGGTGGAGGTGCTCAGCGGTCTGGCGCCAGGCGAGGTCGTCGTGGCCGAGGCCGCCGCGGTGCGCGCACGATGAGCCAGCGCGAGGAGCCGCGCCACCCTCCGCCGGGCGGGAGCCTCACCCAGCGGATCGTCGAAGTGTTCCTCACGGGGAACCTCTCGCCCCTGCTGCTCCTCCTCTCGCTGGCCGCGGGGGCCGTGGCGCTCCTGGCCACGCCACGCGAGGAGGACCCGCAGATCGTCGTGCCGGTGGCCGACCTGGTCGTCGACGCCCCCGGCTGCTCCGCGGCCGAGGTCGAACGCCAGGTCACGATCCCGCTGGAGCAGGTCGTGCGGCGGATCGACGGGATCGAGCACGTGTACTCGATGAGCCGCCGCAACCAGGCCGTGGTGACCGCCCGCTTCTACGTGGGCGAGGACCGCGAGGACAGCCTGGTCAAGCTGCACAGCACCCTGCAGCGCCACGCCGACGAGATCCCGCCCCAGGTCGGTTCGTGGGTCGTGAAGCCGGTGTCGATCGACGACGTGCCGATCCTCGCCGTGACCCTCCACAGCGCGACCCTCGACGACCACGCGTTGCGGCGCGTGGCCGAGGAGATCGGCGCGCGGCTGCAGCAGGTCCCAGAGAGCGGCCAGATCCAGATCCTGGGCGGTCGCCCGCGCCGCCTCCAGGTGCAGGTGGACGGCACGGCCCTCGCCAGCCGCGGCCTCGGCTTCGCCGCGGTCGAGCGCGCCCTGGCGGCGGCGTCCGTGGGCGCCTCCGCGGGATCCGGCCCACGCGGCGACCGCGAGATCGCGGTGGAGGCGACGCCCGTGGCCCCGGACGCCCTTGCCCTGGGGCAGCTGGTGATCGGCGTCCAGGACGGACAACCCGTGCACCTGCGCGACGTGGCCACGGTGCGCGACGGCCCGGCCGAGGTCGCCAGCCACGTGCGGTACGCGCCGGGTGCGGCCCAGGCGCGGGCCGCGGAGCCACCGCGCGCGGCGGTGACCCTGGCCGTGGCCAAGCGCCGCGGCGCCAACGCCGTGACGGTGGCCGAGACCCTGCGGGAACGGCTCATGCGGCTGCGTGCCGAGGTCCTGCCGAGCGACGTCGATTGGACCGTCACCCGCGACTCCGGGCGTACCGCGGACGCCAAGGTGGACGAGCTGGTCGAGAGTCTCGCCGTCGCGATCGCGATCGTGGTGGTGCTGATCACGCTGATGCTCGGGTGGCGCGAGGCGATCGTGGTCGCCCTGGCCGTACCGATCACCTTCGGCCTGACGCTCCTGGTGAACCTGCTGGCCGGCTACTCGATCAACCGCGTCACCCTCTTCGCGCTCATCCTCGCCCTGGGTCTGGTCGTCGACGACCCGATCGTCGACGTCGAGAACATCCACCGGCACCTGCAGCGCCGGCCGCGCGACCCGCTGCGGGCCGTGCTCGATGCGGTCAACGAAGTGCGCCCGCCGGTCATCGTGGCGACGCTCGCGGTGATCCTCAGCTTCCTGCCGCTCTTCTTCATCACCGGGATGATGGGGCCCTACATGGCCCCCATGGCCCTGAACGTGCCCATGGCGATGCTGATGAGCATGGTGGTCGCGTTCACGCTCACGCCGTGGATGTCCTACCTGGCCCTGCGGCGCGCCGCGCCCCCGGCCCCGTCGGACCCTGCCGCGGCGCATGCCGAAGCGCACTCCGAGGCGCATCCCGTGGTGCAGCGTCTCTACCGCGCGGCCGTCGGTCCCCTCCTCCGCTCGGCGCGCACGCGCTGGGCGGTGTTCGGCGCGACCGTGCTGCTCTTCGCCGGCGCCCTCGCGCTGGGCGCGCTGCGCGCCGTGCCGCTGAAGATGCTGCCCTTCGACAACAAGACCGAGCTGCAGGTGCTCGCGGACCTGCCCGAGGGCGCGACCCTGGAGCGGACCCAGGCAGTGGTGAGCGAGCTGGCCGAGCAGGTGCGCGTCCTGCCCGAGGTCGTGGACGTGACCGCGTATGCCGGCACGCCGTCGCCGATGGACTTCAACGGCATGGTGCGCAAGTACTACCTGCGCTCTGCGACCCACCAGGGCGAGCTGCGCGTCCAACTCGTGGCGAAGCACGACCGCCAGCACCAGAGCCACGAGGTCGCGCTGCGGATCCGCGCGATCCTGGCGCCCCTCGCCGCGGCCGCCGGGGCGGTCCTGCAGGTGGTCGAGCTGCCGCCGGGCCCGCCCGTGCTCGCCACGCTGGTCGCCGAGGTGCGCGGGCCGCCCACCGCCACGCCCGCCGACCTCGACGCGGCGGCCCTGCTCCTGGCGGCACGCCTGCGCGAGGAGCCGGGCGTGACCGACCTCGACACGAGCGTCGAGGCACGGCCCGACGAGCTGCACTACGTCCTCGACCACGAGAAGGCTGCCCTCCACGGCGTCAGCGCGGCCGACACCGCCGCGGTCCTGCGCACCGCCGTGGCCGGGACGGTCGCGACGGTCCTGCACGCGCCGCGCGAGGTGCGCACCCTCGCGGTCGAGGTGCGCGTGCCGGTGTGGCAGCGGGCCGACGCCCAGGCCCTCGGCGAACTCTGCGTCCGCGGCGCCGACGGCACCCTCGTGCCCCTCGCGGAGATCGGCAGGTTCGTGGCCCGACCGCGCGAGACCACCATCCATCGCAAGGACCTCGAGCGCGTCGCGTACGTCCTCGCCGAGGCCGCCGGCCGTCCTCCGGCGGAGATCGTCCTGGACGTCCAGGCGGACCTGCGCTCCCGGGGTGCTTCCCCCGCGCAACCGCCCGGCCTCGTGCCGCTCGAGCGCCGCACGCTGCTCGCGCCCGGCGCCGGCATGCCGTGGTCGCTGCCCGATGGGTTCCACGCCACCTGGACCGGCGAGGGCGAATGGCAGATCACGCTGGATGCGTTCCGCGACCTCGGACTCGCCTTCCTGGCCGCGTGCGCGGGCATCTACGTCCTGCTCGTGCACGAGACCCGCAGCTACACGATGCCCCTCGTGCTGATGCTCGCGATCCCGTTCACCATCCTCGGCATCCTCCCAGGATTCTGGCTCCTCAACCTGCTGCTCGATGCGCCCGTGGCGGGCGTGGCCAACCCCGTGTTCTTCACCGCCACCGCGATGATCGGCATGATCGCCCTGGCCGGGATCGCCGTCCGCAACTCGATCCTCCTGATCGACTTCATCGAGGGTGCCCTGCGCCAGGGGATGCCGCTCGAAGAGGCCATCCTGCGCAGCGGCGCCGTGCGCCTGCGGCCCATCGTCCTCACCGCAGGGGCGGCGATCCTGGCCGCCATCCCCATCACCCTCGACCCCATCTTCAGCGGCCTGGCCTGGGCCCTCATCTTCGGCCTCGTGGTGTCCAGCCTCTTCACCCTGGTCCTCGTGCCCGTGGTCTATCGCGGCATCGCCCGCCACCGCACCGACGCGCAGGACCCACAGGCCGCAGCCGAGGGCGGGGACCCCGGCTGAGGCCGGGAAACGGGCTTGCCCCATCGCCTGCCCCGCTCTAGAACCTCCGCCCTCCCGCGGGCGATTAGCTCAGTTGGCTAGAGCACCAGCTCGACAAGCTGGGGGTCACTGGTTCGAGCCCAGTATCGCCCACCACTCCGCCGGCCTGACGAGGGCGCGGCGCGCCCGGCTGTGCGCGCCCCCCTTCCCCAGCAGTCCACCGCGCGGTATCTCTGGGCTTGCCTACCCAGACACCCCCTACCCGGACACTCCCGGGAAACCCCGAGGTGATCGTGATGCGCGCATTCGGAGCGATGTTCCTGCTGGCGACGACCCTGCTGGTCGTTCCCGCCGGCGCAGCACCCCAGTGATGCGGTGGTTCCAGCGGGCCCAGTTGGGCCCCAGGCGATACGGGCGGCGGAACTCCGGCGATGGGCGGAGGCAGCTCGGGCGGTGGCATGTCGGGAGTCGGGGGAGTGGGCGTCTCGGCCCGCCCGGCGACGCCCGGCGGGCGTGGGGCGCCGATCAGCTTCCAGCGCCAGCCCTCCACCAAGCGTCTGCTCACGATCCAGTGGACCTTCCCGGTCTACAAGGCGCCCGTGACGCAGCCGCGGGAAGGGCAGACCGTCGCGCGCTCGGCCGAAGCGGCGCTGCCGCGCGAGGACGCGTTCGCCCAGCTCGCCGGTGACGACCGGCGGCCGCTGCTGGTGCTGCGCGAGTGCTCCGCCTGCAAGGGCACGGACCACGCGTTGATCCACCGGCAGATGAACAACGACGTGACCCTGCTGCTCACGCGCTTCTTCCACTGCGTGAAGCTGCCCACCCACGTCATCGAGGGCAATCACGCGTTCCGCAACCTGTTCACCGAGCGGCCCGCGCATCTCTTCCTGAGCAGTGCCGACGGCAGCAACTACCTGGCGCTCAACGGCGATCAGACCCAGACGGAGCTCTGGAAGGCGATGTACGACCTGCTCGGCAGGGAATACGAGCTGGACGCCAAGAGCGCGGTGAAGGAGCTGGTCAAGCTGCTCTCGGTCTTCGACCACGTCGAGAGCCGGATCTCCGAGGTGCGCGAGCGACTCGATCTGGAGATCGAGAAGCGCGGCCCGGACTCGCCCAAGGTGAAGGAACTCGAGCAGGACCTGCGTGACCTGCGCGAGCAGAAGACCAAGGCCGAGCGGCGGCGCGACGAACTCCTCGATCTCAAGCTGCGCCCGCGGGTCGCCCTGGGTCCCGACGCGCCGCGCCGCTGAGCGGACTCCGGGGTCGGGGTGAGCGCCCTCGGGATCGCCGCCTCTCTCGGCCTAGCTCTCCTGGGCGGCGCGCTCGCCGCCCAGGACCCCAAGGACGCCTCCAGCTGGCGCCTGGACCCCTACACGCGCAACGAGCCTGCGGCGCTGGCCCGGGCCGGCTACGTCTCGTACGGCCCCTTCACCCTTGCCGACGGACACACCAGCGAGGACGTCGACCGCATCCTGGGCGACGTCAAGACGCTCTGGGTCGAGACCGCGCATTTCAAGCTGGGCTCGTCGCTGCGCGGCCACCCCCTCCCCAAGGACAAGGAAGACCGGCAGCGGATCCTGGACGAGCTGAAGCGCCTGCGTCTGCGGATCCCCGGCGTGCCGGCGCAGCCGCGCACCCTGGACCCGTGGCTCCGGCTGCACCTCTTCGCCCAGCGCCTGGAGGAGCAGTACGAGGAGTTCGCCCAGCGCCTGCAGGTCAAGGAGACCGACTTCCCCAAGCCCGGGGCCGCGGCCACGCCACAGAACCTGGCGCCGGGACCCTACCTGGGGCTGCACACCAAGCAGGTGGTCCTGCTCACCGACAAGGCCAGCGCGTTCGGGCGCTACCAGGACCGCTACCTCGGCAAGGCCGAGGACTCGCCGCGCCGGTGGAACTTCACCGACCGCACCCTCTTCTTCGGCACCGCCGCCGAGTACGCCGAGGGCACGCTGCGCAACGACGACGCCATGCACGCGCACGTGGCCTTCAACATGGCCCACAACCTCCTCGACGCCTTCGCCGGCTACTTCTACGACCTGCCCGCCTGGTTCGAGGAAGGCCTGGCCCACTGGTACAACCGCCGGATCGACCCGCGCTGGAACTACTACAGCGCGGCCAGGGACTCCGAGGTGCTCCAGCGCACCGAGTGGGACTGGGCGCCCAAGGTGCGGGCCCGGGCCGGCGTCGGCGCCTTCCGGCCCGCTGCCGAGCTGCTCACGCTGCCGGGTCCGGAGGCCCTGGACTTCGCCGACCACATGTGCACGTGGTCCCGCGTGGACTTCCTGCTCGGACTCGGCGACGAGAAGCTGGCCCGCTTCGTGCGCAGCATGAAGGTCCTGCGTCCGGAGCCCGGCAAGCTCGTGGAGCCCGCCCAGGTGCAGGCCCGGCAGCTCATCGCGCTGCGCGACGCGTACGGCTTCGACCCGCCCGGCTTCGACGAGGCCTGGCGGAAGTGGGTCCTCTCCCGCCCCGCGAAGTAGGCGCCGCTCGGCCGGCCCGAGACTCCGTCCGCGCGGGGATCCCCTCGTAGGCCGCGATCGCGGCGCGCACCGGGTCGGGGATCTGCGCGGGGCGAAGGTCGTCGTCCACCCACACCAGGACGGCCTCCGCCTCGGCCAGGAGGCGCGCGCCGTCGCGCACTACGTAGACCATCGTGAAGCTGGAGCCGCGCAGGCTCGTGGTGCGGGCCGCCACGTCCAGGGTCGTGCCCATGCGCCCGGGCGCTGCGAAGCGCACCCGCACCTCGGCCAGCACGAAGCGGATCTGCCCGTCCACCAGGATCCCCAGCTCGCGGCAGTACTCGTAGCGGGCCTGCTCGAGCAAGGTGAGATAGACGGCGTTGTTGAGGACCCCCCAGGAGTCGATGTCCTTCCAGCGCACGACCTGCCGGGTGTGGAACCGATGGCTCATGCGTTCTCCACGCGCGCGGCAGCCGCGAGCCGGCTCCTGCGGCGTGCCAGCCACTGGTCGCCGAGCTCCGCCGCCAGCATGCCGAGGAGGATACAGGCGCAGCCGGCCAGCATCCGCAGCGTGAACGACTCCCCCACCAGGAGCCAGCTGGCCAGCGCGCCGAACACGGGCTCGGCGCCGAAGAGCATCGCGACGTGCGTCGCGCTCGTGTGGCGCTGCGCCCAGCTCTGCACCGCGAAGGCGACGCTCGTGGCGAGGATGCCGGTGAACGCCACCGCGGCCAGGACTCCCGCGTGGAGGGCGGGCAGGCCCTTCGGCAGATCGAGGACCACCGCGGCCAGGGCGGCCGCTCCGGCGGCCGTGCCCAGCTGCACGGCGGTGAAGCGCAGAGGATCGAGGCGGGGGCTGAAGCGCCCGACCAGCAGGATGTGCGCGGCGAACGCGAACGCGCAGCCCAGCACCAGCAGGTCGCCCACGCCCATGCGCAGGTCCTCGCGCAGGCAGAGCAGGAAGAGACCCGCCGTGGCGAGGATCACGCCTGCCACGGTGGCGCGGCCGATCCTCTGGCCCAGGACCGGGCCTGCGCACGCCGGCACGAGCACCACCGAGAGCCCCGTCACGAACGCCGCCTTGGCCGGGGTGGTGTGGACCTGTCCCCAGGTCTGCAGCGCGTAGCCCGCGAAGAGGACCGCCCCCGTGGCGCACCCGGGCAGCAGATGCGGTCGCCACCCGACCCGCGCCCGGCGCAGAGCGAAGGGCACGAGGGTCAGGACCGCCAGCGCGAAGCGCGCCGCGAGGAACACGAAGGGCGGCCAGAGGCGCACCGCGCCGTCCACGGCCACGAAGGTGAGCCCCCACACCGCCACGACCGCCAGCAGCGCGAGATCGGCGCGCAAGGCGCGGCCTGCGCCGGCCGGGCCTGGGTCGGGATGGACCATGGACGCGGGGACCATAGCCCGCGCCCCAGGCCGCCGCGAAGCCCGCGGGCGTGAACCCGGCGGAGGCGGGCGGTGCGGCTCTCCTGCAGGGGTTCCCCGACGCCGCCCGACGTCCAGGATGCACGAGGTCCCCGGTCGCGGCGTCCGTCCGATCCTGCGGAGGCCGCGGGGCACCGGGGGCTGGAGCCCGGGGGCCGGGCGCGGTAATCGGGGGCAGGAGCATCCGGCGACCTCGACCGTCCAGACCCTGCCATGACCGCCCCGAAGTTCCCGAGCCCCCTCCTCCTCACGCTGCTCCTGGGCCTCGGCAGCCCGGCGGCCGCCGGTCCGCTCTGGCTCGCCCAGGACACCCCCCAGGAAGGCCAGCTGCGCTCGCGTTCCGCCCCGGTGGCCGGGATGGAACCGGAGCCCGGGGAGCAGAACCTCCGCATGACCCCGGTCGTGCGCGCGGTGCAGCGCGCCGCGGACTCGGTGGTGAGCATCTATGTCGGCCATGCCAACCGGATCGCCCGCAACGGCGGCACCGAGATCGACGGCCAGGGCTCGGGCGTGATCCTGGACGAGACCGGGATGGTGATCACCAACTGGCACGTCGTCGCGCCGGTCGAGGCGCTCGGCGCCGACGCGCGCGTGCAGGTGCGCCTGAAGAGCGGCAAGACCTACGAGGGCCAGGTGCTGAGCACTTCGCCCAAGGATGACCTCGCGCTGCTGCTCCTGCGCCTGCCGGCGGGCGAGAAGGTGAAGCCGGTCACCCTCGGCAATTCGGACACCCTGATGGACGGCGAGACCCTGATCGCGATCGGCAACCCGCAGGGCCACGCCAACACCGTCACGGTCGGCGTCCTCAGCAGCACGTCGCGCTCGATCGCGGTGCGCACGCCCGACGGTCAGGTACGCCGCTACTCGGGCCTGCTCCAGACCGACGCCGCGATCAACCAGGGCAACAGCGGCGGCGCGCTCCTGGACCTCACCGGCAAGCTGGTCGGGGTCAACAACGCGATGGCCGTCGGCGCCGAGAACATCGGCTTCGCGATCCCCGTGAACACGATGCGGCAGGTGTTCCGCGACGTGCTCCTCGCCTCCGAGAACCTCTCCGGCCTCTGGGTCGGGATGAAGGTCCAGGACCAGGAGGGCGGCCCCGTGGTGGCCGAGGTGCATCCGCACGGCCCCGCGGCGGCGGCGGGCCTGCGGCGCGGCGACCGCATCGCGGCGCTGCGCGGCCAGCCGGTCGCGACCCAGCTCGACTATGCCCGACTCCTGGCCAGCGCCAGGGTCGAGGAACGGCTGCCGCTGCGCGTGCTGCGCAACGGCAAGGTCCTGGAGGTCGAGACTGCGCCGATGAGCCGCGTGGCCGGGGAGCTGCTGCAACGCACCGGCATGGAGCTGGAGGAGGTCACGCCCGAGAACGACCGCGCGCGGCTGCGGCAGGTGACCCGCAAGTTCTACGAGTTCCAGGGCGTGACCCGGTATCGCGAGCTGCCCGGCGTCCTCCGGATCCGCCGTGTGGCCCCCGACTCTCCCGCCGACCAGCTGCGCCTGCGCGCCGGCGACATCGTCCTGCCCCAGGCGGTGCACTCGCCGTTCGGCCTGCGCGTGCGCACCTTCCACAACCAGCAGGTGCTCCTCGACTTCGTCCGTGCGCACGCCGGCGAAGCGATGCCCGTCGAGATCCTGCGCGGCGAGGACGTCTTGGAGGGTCGCCTCCAGGTTCCCGCGAGCTGAGGCTCGCGCGCCAGCGTCCTCAGCGCAGGATCCAGGTGCAGCGCCCCGCCATCGTCAGCGACGTGGCGAGCTGCGGATCGCCGTCGGCGGGAATTCCCGCCAGGGCGCGCCGCGGCCCCGCGCGCGGCACCAGCCGGGCGAGGGCGGCCGGGGCCAGGCCCTCGAGGGCGAGGACCAGCTCCGGCAGACCCTCGGCACGGAATGCGTCGACCACGTCGCCCCCGTGCAGGAGGACGCGCACCGGCAGACCGGCGCCACCCCGGCGGATGCGTTCCTCCAGGGCCTCCTCCAGGACCTGCACGACGCGCGCCGCGGCCGGTGCCCGGGAACGGGCCACGTGCGCCCGCAGTGCGGGCAGGAGGATGCCACCGCTGATCCAGACGCGGTCCTCGTAGAGACCCCGCTCGCGCTCCCCCTCGCCGAAGCGCAGCACGCGCTGCGTGGGGTCGAAGCGGGCCAGCACCTGCTGCGCGAGCTGGTCCGCGGTGCGCTGCACGCCCTCGTCGGCCTGGAAGCGCAGCCACGATTCGAGCTCCAGGAGCGGCCAGCCGAGGTCGCGGGCCCGCTCGTCCCGCGCCCGTTCCGGGCGCAGCCGCGGATGGCGGGCGAGGGCCTGGGCCAGGGCGCGCGCCTGCTCGACGAGTTCGTCGTCGGCGCTGAGCAGGCCGACGAGGAACACGCCCTGCAGCCAGACGTGGCCGGGCTCGGGACGCACCCGGCGATGGTCGCTGCCGTGCACGAAGGGCAGCCCCGTGCGCCGGTCCAGGTCGCGATCCACGAGGTGCCACGCCGAACGCCACGCCTTGGCCAGGAGCTCGGGATCCTCCTCGCGCAGCGCGAGGCGCGCGAACGCCAGGGCGGTGTCGAACTCCAGGTTGGTGACGACGCCCCCGGCGCGCAGGTAGTCGCCCGCGCCGCGCCAGCCAGGGAGTTCGGGCAGGGTGCGCGCCGCCGCGGCGAGACGCTGGCGCAGCTCCCCTGCCAACCCCTGGTCCGGAGGCAGGACGCCGGCCCGCTGCCACTCCCCCGCCGGCACGCGCACGCGCAGGAACCGGCCGGGCAGTCCCTCGCCGTGCCGCGTCGCGCACTCCCCGGGCTCCACCGCCTCGCCCTGCCACACGGTCGCCTCGTGGAAGGTCCACCGCCGGCGCACGTCTTCGGCCCCGCCGCGCCAGCGCCAGCGGGTGGTGACGAGCAGCCCCTCGGGCACGCTCTCGGTGGTCCGCCGCACCTCGACCGGGGCGGAGGCCGGTTCCCGTCCGGCCCGTACCAGCCGCGCCGCACCCCGCACGCCCTCGATCGCCAGCTCCACCCAGATCCGTCCGGTGCGCGGATCGGGCTCGGCCTGCAGGACGCGGCAGGCCACGCGCGCGCCGGGCACGCCGGCGACGCAGAGGCCGCGCGCCACGTCGTCCGGCCGCAGCGGGAAGCCGAAGCGCACCGGACCCTCGCCCTCGACCGTGAATGCCAGGACACCCTGCAGCAGGAGCAGCGACCACATGCCCTCCTGTGCATCGCCGCAGCCCCGCGGTCACGCGCGCCGCAGGAGTGCGGCCGCGCTCACTCCACCCACCGGCAGTGGAAGCTGGTGCCGCCGTGCGCGAGCCACTCGCGGAAGCTGGTGTGGTAGGGGATCGCCGGGTCTTGCAGCAGCTCGTCGCCAGGCACCCAGCGCACGTCCAGCACCTCGCCCGCGGCCGCGAGCCTGCCGCGCACCTCGTGCACGGCGAAGAAGAACGACCGCCAGGCGTACGCGCGCCGGCCGCCGAGGACCTTCTCGCCCTCCTGGTAAAAGAGGAAGTCCGGCCGCCCGAGGATCTCGAGTCCGGTCTCCTCCCGCAGCTCACGGGCCAGGGCCTCGCCGAGCAGCTCCCCCGGTTCGAGCTGTCCGCCGGGCAGGTCCCAGGTGAGGGTCTCCCGGCCTCCCACCACGCGCCGGTTCTGCACCATCAGGAACGCCCCATGGCGCCGGAGGACCGCGAACACGCCGAGGAAGTCGGCGCCGCGCAGATGCGGCGCGCGGAAGTCGCCCGGATCACTCATGCCACTCGTTTCGCATCCGACCACTCCCCGTGCAAGGGTCGTTGCGGCACGATCCGCGTTCCCCCTCCGCCCCAGGATCCACGGATGCTCCTTCCCCGCCGCGAGCTCGGCATCGCCCTGGCCTGTGCCGGTCTCCTCTCGATGGAGATCTGCCTGACCAAGATCTTCAGCATCGTCCTCTGGTATCACTTCGGCTTCCTGGCGGTGAGCTGCGCGCTCCTGGGCTTCGCCTCCTCCGGCGTGTTCCTGGCCCTCTTCGGCCGCCGCCTGACTCCGGCGGAGGTCGACCACCAGATCGCCAAGAGCGCCGCGCTCGCGGCCGTGGCGGCGGTCGCCAGCCTCTGGCTCACCACGCAGACCACGTTCGACGTCTACACCATCGTGCAGGACCGCACGATCGGCGTGCTCCTGGCGTTCGTGCTCTGGGTGGCCCTGCCCTTCTTCTTCCTGGGGCTGCTGATCTCCCGCACCCTCTCGGCGTACCCCGAGCGCGTCGGTTCGCTCTACGGCGCCGACCTGATCGGCAGCGCCCTGGGCTGCGGCCTGGCCGTGCTCCTGCTCGAGGCGGGCGTCCCCGGCCCCGGCGCGATCCTGGCTGGCGCGGGCCTCGTCGGCGTGGCGGGCGTGTGCTTCGCGGGCCCGCGCCTGCGCTCGCAGGTCGTCGCGCTCGCCGGGGCGGCGGCGCCCGCGGCGTGCCTCGCGCTGCTGGACGTCGAGAGCGCATTCCCGCTGCAATCACCCAAGAGCAAGCCCTACTACCGGGTGGAGCACTTCGACGCCGAGATGCAGGCGCGCTCGCAGCCGACGTGGCGGCGCGGCCAGCTCGCGCTCACCGACGGCACCACGCTCGAGGTGGAGACGCCGATGCCTCCGGCGCTCACCGCAGACGGCCGCGCGGTCCAGGTGGAGACCGACGACGGCCCGCGCACCCTGCCCCTGGAGACCATCCGCCCGCGCTCCGATGGCCCGGGGCTCGACTTCCGCGTCACGCCGTGGAGTCCGTACCGGGCCTGGAGCAGCCTCTCGCGCGTCGATGCCTTCCACTGGCCCAAGGTGCACGGCGCATGGGGCTGGTGGGGCCTCTCCCCGCGGGCCAGGACCGAACTCACGCCGGACCAGATGCCGCGGCAGAAGGGCATCACGATCGACGCGTGGGCCATGACCTCGATCCAGCGCTACTCGGGCCAGCCGCTGCAGCCCGAGGGTGCCCCGCTGGTCGACCCCGAGCGCGCGCGCCTGCGCGTGCTGGAGTACCTGCCCGCGGGTGCCGTGCACCGCATCCGGCCCCGCGCCGGCCACATCGTGTGCATCGGCGCCGGCGGCGGGCTCGACCTGCTCACCGCGAAGTACTTCGGCGCCCACCGGATCACCGGGGTGGAGATCAATCCGGGCGTGGTCGACGCCGTGCGTGGGCCATTCGCGGAGTTCGCCGGGCATCTCTACGACGAGGCCCGGCACCCCGAGATCGAGGTGCACGTCGCCGAGGGGCGGCACTTCCTCGAGCGTTCCCGCGATCGCTACGACGTGATCCAGCTCTCGGGCGTGGACACGTTCTCGACGTCGCAGGCGGGCGCATTCGCCCTCTCGGAGAACTTCCTCTACACGGTCGAGGCGTTCCGCACCTACTTCGCCCACCTCCAGCCGGGCGGCGTGGTCACGCTCACGCGCTGGTTCGTGCCGGGCGAGCGGGATGGCCGCCTCCTGCCCCGCTACGACCTGCGCCTGATCGGCATGGGCGACGCGGCGCTGCGCGAGATCGGCGTCGCGGAGCCCGCACGCTGCATGTTCTTCCTGGAGTCCGCGGGCTTCACGGTGATGTTGATGAAGCCGGAGGGCTTCACCGCGGCCGAAGTGGCGACGCTGCGCGAATACTGCGCGCACTACGGCTACCAGATCCTGTGGGCCCCGCACGATCAGGCGCCGGCGGCGATCACCGCGCTCGGCAAGTCGTTCCCCAACCCGTACGCGGAGTTCTTCGCGGCCAAGGATCCGGCCGCGCACCTCGCGGCCCAGTACTTCGACGTCACTCCGCCGAGCGACGACCGGCCCTTCTACTTCGAGACCTCGCGCTTCGCACATGTCGACCGGGTCGATCACTACCTGAACCCGCTGGGCGGACTGACCGCGCACGGGCTCCTCGCGGTGCTGCTTGCGATCGTCTGCGTCCTGGGCTGGCTCTTCGTCGTGGTCCCCATGCGCCGCCTCGGCGCGGCGGCGCCGTTCCCGGGCAGCGCCCGCGTGCGCCTGGGCGTGCTCGTGTACTTCACCGCCATCGGCTTCGGCTTCATCGTGATGGAGATCGCGCTGGCCCAGCGCTTCGTGCTCTTCCTCGGCCATCCGTTCCAAGCCCTGGCGGTGATCCTGTTCTCCATCCTGCTCTTCTCGGGCATCGGCGCGGCGGTGTCGGCGCGCTTCCCGCTGCCGCGCTTCGCGACGTGGCTCGCGGCCGGACTGGCACTCGTGCCCGCGTTCCTCTTCCCCACGCTCTTCGCCGAGTTGCTGCATCTCGAGCTGCCGTGGCGGATCGCGATCGCGGTGGGCCTGCTGGCGCCGATGGGGCTGGCGATGGGCATCCCGTTCCCCGCGGGCATCCGGGTGCTGGCGCGCGTGCGCCCCGAGCTGATCCCCTGGGCCTGGGGCGTGAACGGCTACACCTCGGTGCTGGGCTCGGTCCTCGCGGTGGTCCTCTCGATCGGCTTCGGCTTCCTCACCGCCTTCCTGGTCGCAGCGGCGGTGTACGCCCTGGGCGTCGTCGGCTACTCGCTCATGGCGATCCGCGTGCCCGCCGACCAGCCCCAGGCCTGACCCCTTCCGCCAGCCCATAGAGCCGGGCCAGCTCCTGGGCCACCGCCGCAGGGGCGAAGCGGTCGAGACCCCGGCGCGCCCGCGCGACGAGGCCTGCCGCCAGGGCGGGCTCCTCCCGCAGCCGTCGCACCGCGGCCACCAGCCCCTCGACGCCCGCGGCACGCGGCACGAGGAGCCCCGCGCCCCAGGTGTCCAGCGCGTCGCGGATCCCGGGCACATCGAACCCCACCACGGGTACGCCGGCGGCGAACGCCTCGATCGCGACCAGGGGACAGCCCTCGCGTTCGCTGGCGAGGACCAGCACGTCGCAGGCCGACAGGTGCCGCCACGGCTCGGGCACGGCGCCCAGCGCGTGCAGGCGCGGGCCCAAGGGCGTGAGCACGGCGCGTTCGCTGCCCTCGCCCAGCACCAGGGCCACGGCCTGCGGGATCCGCCGGACCACCTCCGCGAAGAGGTCCGGGCGCTTGATCGGCACCAGCCGGCCCACGAACCCGAGCACGAGGGCGGGTTCCGGGATGCCGAGGGCGGCGCGGGCCGCGGCGCGTGGGATCGCCGCAAACGGCGCCAGTTCGATCGCCGGCGCCACGACATGGATCCGCTCGGCCGCAGCCACGCCCAGCGCGGCCAGCTCCGACCGGCACGAGGGCGACACGGCACAGAGCAGCGTGGTGCGGCCGGCCAGCTGGCGCTCGATGCGGCGGATCCAGCGCGCGAACGGCCGCACGAAGTAGTCCTGCAGCACGTGCCCGTGGAAGGTGTGCGCCACCGTGCCCACCCGCTCGCGCCAGGCCGCGCGGCGCGCGAGGACCCCGGCCTTGCTCTGGTGCGTGTGCACGACGTCGGGCCGGAACGCGCGGGTCAGGCCGCGCAGCGCCCACGCCGCACGCAGGTCGCGGAGCGGATGCAGCGAGCGCCGCAGCTCCGCCACCTCCACGTAGCCCTCGGCCTCCGGGCCGCGGCGCAGCACCTCGGCGTAGCTCAGACGTTCGAGACCCTGGTCGGCCGGGTCCAGTGCGGCCTCGCCCTCGCAACGCCCCACGACCAGCAGGGTCTGCCAGCCCAGGACGCGCAGCGGCGCGTGCAACGCCAGTGCCTGGCGGGTCGGCCCGCCCACGTTGGGCCGGGTCAGGACGCGCAGGATGCGCCTCACGCGGGCTCCTCCAGGGTGCGCAGGTACACCTCCCACGCCGCGAGCAGGTAGAGCGGATGCCCCAGGCGGGCGCGCCCGCGCAGGTGCAGCTCCAGCATCGCGCGCACGCCCGCGCCGCGCAGGTGGGGTCGCTCCAAGGTGCGCGGCTCGCGCAGCAGCGCCGCGAGCCAGGAATCCTCGCGCAGCCAGCGATCCAGCGGCACGAGGAACCCGCGCTTCCCCGCGCGCACGACCTCGCGGGGCAGATCGCGCGCGAAGGCCCGCCGCAGCGGTCGCTTGCCCAGGAGGGCGCGCGCGTCCGGCGCGTGGGTCTCCGGGGCGTCGAGGAGCACGGGGTCCAGGTACGGGCAGCGCCCCTCCACGCCCGCGGCCATCGTCGCGGTGTCGAGCTTGGGCAGCAGGTCGTGGCGCAGGTAGAGGTGGCGGTCGACGTAGCGCGCCCGTGCGAGGGCCGTGGCGCGCGGGTGGCTGGCGGGCAGCTCGGCCTGCCCTGACCCTCCCTCGGCCAGCACCGCGGCCAGGAACCCCGGCGGCGCCACGGCGAGCAGCTCGTCGTAGGGCCGTGCGCCGGTCAGGGCCCGCCACGCCCGCGCCGCCAGACCCGTGGCGAAACCCGGCCGCGGCAGTCCCGGAACCCCGGTGCGCGGCAGCCACCGCGCCAGGCGATGGCGCCGGTAGCCCAGCCAGAGGTCGTCCGCACCCTCGCCCGAGAGCAGCACCTTCACGCCATCGGCGCGCGCGGCCTGCGCCAGCGCGTGCACCGCCAGGACCGAGGGATCGCCCAGTGGCAGGCCGCAGGCGCGGGTGAGCGCCGGGAGGCGGTCCAGGATCTCGGGGCCCGCATCCACCGGGCGCAGCCGGTGGCCGGTGCGCTCGGCGACCCGGGCCGCGTTCCGGCGTTCGTCCTCGGGCTCGCCCGCGGCCCGGAACTGGTAGGCAGGCAGGCTCCGGCCGCCCTCCGCCACTGCCACGGCAAGGCACGAGCTGTCCAGGCCGCCCGAGAGGCAGAGCCCCAGCGGCACGTCCGCGGCGGCGGCGCGGCCCGCGGCATCGACGACGCGGCCGCGGAACTCGCGCGGGGCCCCCGGCTGTTCGGGCACCGGCAGCGCCGTGACGCCGTCGCGATCGCCGCGCAGGGCGCCCTCGACCGCGAACACCGCGCCCGCCGGCTCGGGTTCGAACTCGGGGGGCGCGAAGCCGAAGCGCAGGAGCCGGCCCTGGGACTGCGGCGTCAGGCGGCACGCCAGGCCCAGGGCGCGCAGGCTCGCGGGGGTGGACGCGAACGCCACGATGCGGCCGCCGGCGCGCACCGCATAGAAGGGCTTCTCGCCGGCGCGGTCGCGCAGCAGCCAGAGCCGATCGCCGCCGAGGTCGAGGACGGCCGCGGCGCACGGGCCGCTGGTGCGCACGAACCCGGTCTCGCCCGCCTCGCGGAGGCGGAGCAGGGCCAGCTCGGCGTCGTTGCGGGTGCGGGCGCTCGCGCCGTGGCGGCGCCATTCCTCGGCGGCGGAGGTCACGGCGCCGTTGAAGAGCGCCACCCTGCGGCCGTCCGGGTCCGCGATCGGCTGGTCGTTCCCGGGGTCGGAGATCGCGAGGCGCGCCACGGCCAGCCGCCAGTCGTCCACCTCGAGGACGCGGGATCCGTCCGGCCCGCGCCACGCCATGGCGTCCACGGCGCGGCGGAACGCCGCCGGGTCATCGCGCCACGAACGCCGCACTCCGAGGATGCCGCACACGGCACGCGAGGATAGCCTCGCGACCCCGCGCGCGCGGCACGCTTGGTCCGGCGGCGGTGGCCTACGGGAAGGAGAGCGGCACGTGCTCCAGGAGGTAGACGTGCCAGGCCAGGAGGGCCGCGTAGGCCACGAAGAGGAAGCCGAGGCCCAGCCTGGCCATGGGGAAGTTCTTGGCCAGGCAGAGGAGCAGGATGCAGAGGCCGATCCCGACCGATTTCACGGCCAGGAAGGGCCAGAGGCCGTGCCGCAGCAGCTGGTCCACCAGCGGGTTCATCTCCCGGCCGCCGTGGCTCAGGAAGAGCACGGTGAAGAACGCGTCGAGGACGTTCAGGGTCACGATGCCGCACGCCACGAAGAAGAGGCCGGCCCCGTGCTGGTCGACGAAGAGCGCGTCCTCGCGCCGGCGGCCACCGCGCCGGCGACCGCCGAACCACGTGTGCCGGTTCCAGATCCCCTGGGGACGCCTGCGATCGACGCGCCTGCGCTCATCGCCTGCAGGTGCCTGCGCCTCTGGCGCAGGCGGGAGGACCATGCCGGCTGGCGGCACCGCTTGCATGCCAGGAGTCTAGAACACGCCGTGCACCTGCGACGGGCGCGCGCCGGACGCGTCCCGGAGCGGGACCGAAGGTCCCGTGTCAGCGGCCGTGGGCATCCCCGAGCGGGCGCAGCCGGACCTCGAGGACCCGGTCGCCCTCCTCCACCCGGTACCCGTCGGGGATGGCCACGACCCGGGCGCCTTGGGCCGGCGGCGCGTCGACCAGCTCGACCACCCGCGCGAAGCGCTCCCGGTCTGCCGCGCCGGGTTCCGCAGGGCTGCCGTCGACGAAGTGCACGACGCGGCCGTCGGGGAGGCGGCTGGTCGCCACCGTGGACGCGCCCCGCCACACGGCCTGCAGGTGGCGCTCCGCCCTGTGGAAGGCCAGCTCGCACTCCACCAGCGCCTGCGTTCCCGCGGCGGTCCGCACGGTCGCACGCACCTCGCCCTGGAAGCTGGGTTCCTGGGCGAGGGTCCGGGGCGGCCGGGAACAGGCCGCGAGCAGTCCGAGCAGGACCAGCAACGGAGTCGGTGCACGCATCGGGAGCAGCTTGGCCGCCCGGGTCCGTGGCGACAATCCCTTGCTCGCGGAGCCGCGTGGCGGGAAAAGCGCCCCGTGGGTCTCCCCGAGCTGGTGCTCAAGGTGCGCGTGCAGGGCCGGCACCCTTGGTTCTATCGCAAGATGATCCGCAAGCCCGAGCGTCCGCTGCGCTCCGGCGGGGCGGTCCAGGTCGTCGACCGGGAGCGGCGCTTCGTGGGCGTCGGGTTCTACAACCCGCGCACCGAGCTGGCCCTGCGCATGCTCGCGCGCGAACCGGTCGAGGATCCGGGCGCCTACCTGGTCGCCGCGTTGGACCGGGCCCTCGACCTGCGCGAGCAGATCCTCCGCCTGCCCGAGGTCACCAACGCCTATCGCCTCGTGCACGCGGAGGGCGACGGCTTCCCCGGACTGGTCCTCGACCGGCTCGGCGACACCGTGGTCGCGCAGGTCTTCGCCCTCTGCCTGATGGACCACATGGAGGCGCTGGGCGAGCACCTGCTGCGCCGGGCACCCGGCACGCGGCTGGTGCTGACCGTCGATGAGCAGGCCGCGGAGCGCGAGGGGATCGAGCGACCGCCGCGGTCGCGTCCGCACACCACCGAGGTCGTGGAGCACGGAGTGCGCTACGAGGTGCAGCCCGGGCACGGCCACAAGACCGGGTTCTTCGCCGACCAGCGCGACAACCGTCTCCTGGTCCGCGAGCTCGCCCGCGGCCGCCGCGTGCTCGACCTCTGCTGCCATGCCGGCGGCTTCGCACTCGCGGCGGCGCGCGGCGGCGCCCGCACGGTGCTCGCCGTGGACCTCGACGAGGCCGCGGTGGCGCAGGCGCGTGGCAACGCGGCCCGCAACGGGCTGCGCTACGACGTGCGCCACGACGACGCGTTCGAGGTGCTGCGCGGCGTGCGACCGGGCGCGCACGACCTGATCGTCCTGGATCCGCCCAAGTGGGCGGCCGGGCGCGGCGAAGTGGAGCAGGGGCTGCGCCGCTACGCCGACGCCAACCGCCTCGCGCTCGCCGCACTCTCCGCGGGCGGCATCCTGGTCACCTGCTCGTGTTCGGGCGCCGTCTCCGAGGACGCCTTCCTGCGCATGCTGCGCGGGGCCGCAGCCGAGGCCGGCCGCGACGCCCGGATCCTCGCCGTGCGCGGCGCCGGCCCGGACCATCCGGTGGCACTCGAGTGTCCGGAGACGCGCTACCTGAAGGTGGTGGCCCTCGAGGTGCGCTAGCCCCGCAGGGTCACGCCGAGCCCGGCGCAGCGCTGGCGCACGCGCATCAGGTACGCCTCTTCGTCGGCGGCCGTGAGCGTGCGATCCTCTGCGCCAAGGGTGACCGTGAAGTTGAGGCTCTTCGTGCCCGGCGGCAGCCCCGCGCCGCGGTACGCCTCGAAGAGCACGACGTCGCGCACCATCCCGTCGCCGACCTCGCGCAGGAAGCGCGCCAGGTCGCCGGCGCGCGCGCCGGACGGGGCCAGGAGCGCCACGTCCACGGGCTGGCTCGGGAAGCGCGGGATCGGGACGAAGCGCGGCTCGGCCACGCCGGCGGCCAGGAGGGCACGCAGGTCGAGCGTGGCGATCGCGGTGGTCGGCGGTATGCCGAGGTTGGCGGCCACGTGGGGATGCAGCACGCCGACGTAGCCGAACGCGCGCTCGCCGCGCCGCAGGGCGACGGTCCGACCGGGATGGATCCAGGCGAGGTCTCCGCCGGGATGCAGGTCCGCGGCCGTGGCGGGCGCGCCCAGGCGGGCGCACAGGCCGAGGACGCGGCTGCGCAGCTCGGGGTACGGCTCCGCGCCGGCGTTGCGCGCCCACACGATGCCCAGCTCGCGCACCTCGTGCGGCAGGCCGTGCGCGTCGCGGCGCTCGGGTTGGTAGCCCTTGCCGTGCTCCATGAGGCGGACCTCAGGCTGCACGCGCAGGTTCTGCGCCACCGCACCCAGGGTGCTCGGCAGCACGTGCCGGCGCATGCGGGTGATCTCGGGGGCCACCGGGTTGGCGACCCGCAGGTACTCCTGGCCGTCGGCACGGCACGCGGCCAGCAGGGCGTCGGGCACGAAGCTGTAGTGGTACACCTCGTGGCAGCCGAGCTCGGCCGCGGCCACGCGCAGCGCCCGCTGCGCCAGGAAGAGCTCGGGCTCGCGCGGCGCCAGCGCCACCGTGCCGGTCAGCGGCACCGGCGGGATGTTGTCGAAGCGGTGCATCCGGCCGACCTCCTCGATGAGGTCGTCCTCGATCGTGAGGTCCTTGGTGGCCCGCCAGGACGGGATGCCGACGTCGAGTCCCTCCGTGCAGCGCTGCACGCCGAACCGCAGCCCGCGGAAGATCGACTCCACCCTCTCGACCGGCAGCGTCACGCCGAGCTTGTGGTCGAGGCGCGCCTTGCGCAGGCGGATCGTGCGCGGCGCGAAGCGCCAGCCCGTGGCGTCACCCATGGGACCCGCGGCGTGCGCGCCGGGCGAGACCTCGGCCAGGAGCTCGGCCATGCGATGCACGGCGTCCTCGGCCAGCGCCGGGTCGAGCGCCTTCTCGTAGCGCGAGCTGGCCTCGGTGCGCAGGCCCAGGCGCGTGCTCGTGCGCCGGATGCGCGTGGGGTGGAAGGTCGCGCTCTCCAGGAAGATGGTCGAGGTGTCGTCCGCCACCGCCGAGCGCGCCCCGCCCATCACGCCGGCCAGCGCGACCGCCTCGCCGCCCGAGGTGATGAGCAGATCGACCGGCTCCAGCCTGCGTTCCTGCCCGTCCAGCGTGTGCATGGTCTCGCCCGGCCGCGCGCGGCGCACGTGCACCCCCTGCGGACTCAGCATGCGCAGGTCGAACGCGTGCAAGGGCTGGCCGAGATCGAGCATCACGAAGTTGGTGGCGTCGACCAGGTTGTTGATCGGCCGCTGACCGACCGCGCGCAGCAGGTAGCGCAGCCACGCCGGCGAGCGCTGCACCTTCAGGCCCGCGAGCACGAGGCCCAGGTAGCGCGGGCAGTCGGCCGGATCCTCGACGCTGAGCACCACGCGCGTCCCGTCCGCGGGCAGCGCCTGGCGCCGGACCGGCGCGTGCAGCTCGCGCCCGTAGATGGCCGCGAGCTCGCGCGCGAATCCGTGGTGGCCCCAGAGATCGGGGCGATGGTTGATCGACTTGTTGTCGATCTCCAGGACGTGGTCCGCCACCGGCACCGCGTCCACGAAGCGCGTACCCGGCCGCGCGCCCGGCTCCAGCACCAGGATGCCCTCGTGCTCGTCGGAGAGCCCGAGCTCGCGCTCCGAGCAGATCATCCCGAACGACTCGATGCCGCGCAGCTTCGCCTTGCCGATCCGCGTGCCGTCGGGAAGCCGGCGGCCAGGCAGGACCACGGCCACGCTCTGTCCCGCGGCGACGTTGGGCGCGCCGCACACGATCTGCAGGGCCTCGCCCTGGCCCGCGTCCACGCGCGTCACCGAGAGCTTGTCGGCTTCGGGATGCTTGCGCCGCTCCAGGACGTGGCCGACCACGATCTCGTCGAGCCCCTGGCCGAAGGGCTCCACCGCCTCGATCTCCGCGGTGCTCAGGGTGAGGTCGTTGCGGATCTGCTCGGGCGTGAGGCCCGAGAGATCGACGTGGCGCGCCAGCCAGCGATACGAGAGCTTCATCGGCCTAGAGCGTGTCGAACTGGCGCAGGAAGCGCAGGTCGCCGCCCATGAAGAGGCGGATGTCGTGGATGCCGTAGCGGAGCATGACCACCCGCTGCAGGCCCATGCCGAACGCGAAGCCGGTCCACTCCTCGGGATCGAGTCCGCCGGCGCGCAGCACGTTCGGGTGCACCATGCCGCAGGGCAGGATCTCGATCCATCCGGAGTGCTTGCACACCGAACAGCCCTTGCCGCTGCAGAACGGGCAGTTCACGTCCAGCTCGAAGCCCGGCTCGACGAACGGGAAGAAGCCCGGACGCAGGCGCACCTGCAGCTCGCGCCGCAGGATCTGCTGCAGACAGGTCTTCATCGTGTGGATCAGGTTCGCCACCGACACGCCGCGGTCCACGACCAGTCCTTCCATCTGGTAGAAGGTGTGCTCGTGGCTCGCATCGACCGTCTCCTGGCGGAACACGCGGCCCGGCACGATCACCTTCAGCGGCGGCGGGAAGCGCAGCATCGTGCGCACCTGCACCGGCGAGGTGTGGGTGCGGAGCAGGTGCCCCCCCTGCAGCCAGAAGGTGTCCATCGAGTCGCGCGCCGGGTGCTCGGGCGGGATGTTGAGCGCGTCGAAGTTGAAGAACTCGGTCTCGATCTCCGGGCCGTCCTGCCAGGAGAACCCCATGGCCGAGAAGAGGTCCACCAGCTCGTCCTGCACGATGGTGATCGGATGCAGCGTGCCGCGGGGCAGCGCGGGGCCGGGCTCCGTGGGATCGAAGTCCGGTGCCAGCAGATCGGCGGCGAGCACCTGCTCGCGCAGCGCCGTGCGCCGGGCCTCGAGCGCGGCCTGCAGGGCGACCTTCAACTCGTTGGCGGCCTTGCCCGCGGCGGGGCGCTGCTCCTTGGGCAGGGAGCTCACGCCCTTCACCAGCTGCAGCACGCTGCCGTTCTTGCCGAACAGCGCGGCGTCGACCGCGTCGAGGGCGGCCAGGTCCGTGGCCGCGGCGATCGCGGCCAGACTCTGCTCACGCAGGCCGTCCATCGATCGCGGGAGCGGAATGGATCAGGCCAGCGCGGCCTTGGCCTTCGCGACGACCTCGGCGAAGAGCTTCGGATCGTGGATCGCGAGCTCGGAGAGCTCCTTGCGATTCACCTGGATGCCCGCCTTCTGCAGTCCGTGGATGAACCGGCTGTAGCTCACGCCCTGGGCGCGCACCGCGGCGGTGATCCGGGTGATCCACAGCGAGCGGAACAGGCGCTTCTTCTGCTGCCGGCCGAAGTAGGCGAAGCGCTCGGCGCGCAGCACCGTGACCTTCGCCTGCCGGTAGAGGTTGTTGCGTCCGAGGTAGAAGCCCTTCGCGCGCTTGATGATCCGCTTGCGGCGGCGACGCGTGGCGGGACCGTTGGTGACGCGGACCATGGCTCAGCCTTCTCCCAGGAGCTTGCGATAGGTCTTGGCGAACTTGCCCTCCACGATGACGGGGCTGCGCAGATGGCGCTTGCGCTTGGTGCTCCGCCGCGAGAGGAGGTGCGAATGGAAGGCCTGATGGCGCTTCACCTTGCCGGACTTGGTGAGCTTCATCCGCTTCACCACGGCCTTCTTGGTCTTCTGCTTGGGCATTGCGGTTCCGGAATCGAAGGGGCGGAAGGGTAGCGGCGTGCCGCAGGGCGGGCAAGAGTCCGCCCGGGCCCGGGCACGAGAGCGCGGGATTCCCGCACGGCTCCGCCTCCCGCCCGGCCTACACTCCGGCCGCATGGCGGCATGGCTCCCTGCTCTCGGCCTCGCGCTCCCCATCCTGATCGGGATGGCCATCCTCGGCACCCGCTTCCGTCTGGCCGTGGGCGGCATCCTGGTCCTGCTCGCGGCCCTGGCGGCGTTCCAGTCGGTCCGGGAGGGGCAGACGCCGCGCACCCTGGTGGTGCGTTCGGCCACCGCCGCGTTCGAGGAGAGCGAGATCCGCAACAAGGTGTTCAGCCGCCCCCCGGTCTCGGCACCGGGGTGGCGCTGGGGCGCGATCGGCGCGCTCTTCTGCGGGCTCTGGGCCGCCTGGGCGTTCCTGAGCCGCGACCGGCGCAGCCGGCCCCTGGGCGCCCCCCTGGCCCTGGCCCTGGGCGGCGTGGCCACCGTCCTGGCCCTCGAGGCGGCCGCCGCCCCCGAGGCCCTGGTCGGACTCCTGCCCCTCAACCTGCTGGGGGCGGTCCTGAACCTGGACCTCGTGGACACGATCCCGTGGCTCGGCTCGGTCGTGGCGGGGTGCCTCTTCGGCTTGACCGCACCGCGCAAGCGGGACTTCTTCCTCGGCAACCTGCTCTTCCAGTACCTGGTGCACCTGCCGCTGGCGGCGTTCGCCACCCTGGCCACGGTCGGCAAGTGGGGCACCCGCCTGGACCTGCACACGGTCGACTACATCGCCAACGTCCTGATCGGACGGCCGGTGGAGCTCGAGCCCGGCAGCACCCAGCAGCTGACCTTCCTGGTCTGGATCCCCCACCTCCTCACCCTGCCGTGGATGGGGTTCCTGAGCGCCAGCGGCATCGGCTTCGCGGTGATGATGTTCCATCGGCATCCGGCTCCGGCCCGGACCTGAGATCCCGGCCTTTCCCGTGGCCGCGGCGCGCAACCCTGCGTAGACACGCGGCATCGGACCTCCATCCATGAATCCCTACGCCACGTTCACGCTCGTCCCCCTCCTGGCGCTCGCCGCGCCCATCTACGCGCAGGACTCCGACGCCAAGACGGTGTTCGAGACCTTCCAGAAGTCGCTCCCGAAGGGCCGGCCCAAGTCCCAGGCCGAGGCCGACGCCTTCCTGAAGAGCGCCAAGGAACTCGCCGAACAGACCCTCAAGGAGCACGAGAAGGTGCTCGGCTCCGGCGACGGGCTCCATTACCGGGGCATGATCCACCTGATGACGCGCGACGTGGATGCCGCGCTGGCCGCGTACCAGTCCCACGCCGCGGCGAAGGCCACCCCCGCGCTGCAGCAGGAGTCGATCGCCTACAGCGCGATGCTGCTCCTGCAGGCCAGGCAGGACGTGGAGGCCGCCCGGGCCATGCTCGCGAAGATCGACGAGAAGCTGGTCGAGGGACGCACGAAGGGCCTCGTGCAGATGCTGAACGCACAGATCCAGGAGGAGGCCAAGCGCGGCGAGATGATCGGCAAGGAGCCTCCGGCCCTCGAGGTCGAGCAGGTCCTCAACGGCCCCAAGGAGGTGACCCTGGCCCAGTACCGCGGCAAGGTCGTGGTCCTCGACTTCTGGGCCACCTGGTGCCCGCCCTGCCGCATGGTGATCCCCGACCTCGTGAAGATGCAGGCCGCGCACGACAAGGACGTGCAGGTGCTCGGCATCACGCAGCTCTACGGGCACGGCATGCGCTTCGAGGAGGGCAACGAGCTCCCGCACGGCGGCAAGAGCGTCAAGGACCTCGCGCCCGACGACGAGGTCGCCGTCAACGAGGCGTTCATCAAGGCGTTCGCCGTCAACTACCCGATCGTGTTCACCAAGGCCGGCTTCGGCGACGAGAAGTACGGCGTGCAGGGCATCCCGACGATCTTCGTGATCGGCAAGGACGGCAAGCTGGTGGGGAGCGTGGTCGGTGCAGACCACAAGTCGGTCGAGAAGCTGGTGACCAAGGCCCTGGGCGGAACCGAGAAGGACGCCAAGCCGGCCAAGGAGGCCCCCAAGTCCGGCGACCCTGCCCCGGCCAAGAAGGGCTGAGACGCACGCGGCCACCGGGACGCCAAGGCCCCGGTGGCCGCACGACGGCGCGCGCGCCGTCCCCTCTGGCGGGCCGCGGAGCGGCCCCGGCGTGGATCAGCCGTCCTTCTTCTCGTGGCCGGCCTCGTGCGCGTGGGCGCCCTTGCCCAGCGCCTGCTCGACCAGCTTCACCAGCTTGTCGTGCGACTCCTTGCCGGCGCCGACCACGTGCCCGACGACCTTGCCGTCCCGGCCGATCACGAACACGGTCGGGATTCCGAGCACGCCGAACCCTTCCTTGCTCACGCCCTTCTGCGTGAACACGATCGGGTAGTTGAGCGAGAAGGCCTTCACGAAGTCCTCGTTGACCGCGTACTCGTCGGCCTCGGAGAGGTCCTTCACGCTCTTCCCGCCGTGCGGCAGCTTGTCGCCCTCGGCGAAGCGCATGCCGTACCCGTAGAGATTGGTCACGCCCACCACCTGGAGGCCGTCCTTGCCGTGCGCCTCCTGCATCTTCACGAGGTCGGGGATCACCATGCGGCACGGACCGCACCAGGTGGCCCAGAAGTCGACCACCAGGACCTTGCCCTTCTGGCCTTCGAGCGTGAACTCCGGGGCACCGTTGATCACCTTCGTCACCGGCACCTTGGGCAGGGCCTGGCCGGCGAGGTTCTCGCGCAGGATGTCTGCGTTGGCGCGGTCCAGCAGCGGCTGGAGCTGCTTGGAGACCTTGCTCGTGTCGACCTTCGCCACCAGATCCGCTGCCGCCTTGACGTCCTTCTTGATCGAGAGCACGAGGCTCGCGGCATGCACGCGGGCCTCGTTGGCGAGCTCGCCGTCGGCCTTCTCGCCGAGGTGCTTCTGGAACGACGCCAGCGCGGCCTCGTTGTCGCCGGCCATCTGCTCGATCTTGGCGCGGTAGAAGAGGCCGTCACCCGAGGAGAGGACCTGGGCGTGCTCCGTGAGTGCGGTCTTGGCCAGTTCCTGGACCGACGCGCGCATCTGCTGCATCTCGGCGGCGTTCTTCGGCCGGCCGGTCGGCAGCGACTTCTGCAGCGTCTCGAAGACGGCCTTGGGGTTGTCGTCCTGGGCCGCAGCCGGCATGGCCAGGGCGAACGCGGGGAGGAGGAAGGGGAGGATGAGGAGTCGGTTCATGGTTGGGTGGTTCCCGTGCCGTTCCATACGTGCGCACCGCCGTGCCGGCGAAGGGCAATCCACCCGGCGGGCCCCGGGACGGTCCCGGACGTCCGCACTCCGCCGGCATCGTTGACTCCTCCCCGTCCACCTGCTTCCCTCGCGCCCTTGCCGCCGCCCGAGGCGGCCCACCGGGACGATGTCCACCCCTCCAGCCCCCACCCCCCCCAGCGACTTCCTGCGCGAGCTGGTGACCCGCGACCGCGCCGCCGGCAAGCACGGCGGCCGGGTCGTGACCCGCTTCCCGCCCGAGCCCAACGGCTACCTGCACATCGGGCACGCCAAGGCGATCTGCCTGAACTTCGGCATCGCCCAGGAGTTCGGTGGGGTCTGCAACCTCCGGATGGACGACACCAACCCGACCACCGAGGACCCCGAGTACGTGCACGCGATCGAGGAGGACGTCCGGTGGCTGGGCTTCCAGTGGGCCGGCAGGACCTACTACGCCTCCGAGTACTTCGAGCGGATCTACGAGTGCGCGGAGCAGCTGGTCCGCAAGGGCAAGGCCTACGTCTGCGACCTGAGCGCCGAGGAGGTGAGCAGGGCCCGCGGCACCCTGGTCACCCCGGGCACCGAGAGCCCGTTCCGCGGCCGGTCCCCAGCGGAAAACCTCGACCTGCTCCGCCGGATGCGCAAGGGGGAGTTCCCCGAGGGGTCGCGCACGCTGCGCGCCCGGATCGACATGGCGCACCCGAACATGAACCTGCGCGATCCGGTGCTCTACCGGATCCGCTTCGCGCCGCACTACCGCACCGGCAGCGAGTGGTGCATCTACCCGATGTACGACTACGCGCATCCGCTCTCGGACGCGTTCGAGGGGATCACCCACTCGCTCTGCACGCTGGAGTTCGAGCACCATCGCCCGCTCTACGACTGGTTCCTCGACAACCTCGACATCGGCCATCCCCAGCAGATCGAGTTCGCGCGCCTCAACCTCGCCTACACCCTGATGAGCAAGCGCCGGCTCCTCGAGCTGGTGAACGAGGGGCACGTCACCGGCTGGGACGACCCCCGCATGCCCACGCTCTCGGCGATGCGCCGGCGCGGCTACACGCCCCGCGCGATCCGCAACTTCTGTGCGGAGGTCGGCGTGGCCAAGTTCAACAGCCTGCACGAGATCGCGCTCCTCGAGCACGTCCTGCGCGACGACCTGAACCGCGTGGCCCTGCGCTTCCTGGCGGTGCTCCGGCCGCTGAAGGTGGTGATCACCAACTACGCCGCGGATCAGGTAGAGGAGATGACCGCGATCAACAACCCCGAGGATCCGGCGGCCGGCTCGCGGCAGATGCCGTTCGCCCGCGAGCTGTGGATCGAACGCGACGACTTCGCCGAGGTGCCGCCCAAGGGCTTCCACCGCCTCTCGCCCGGCACCGAGGTGCGCCTGCGTGCCGCCTACATCGTGCGCTGCACGGGTGTGGTGAAGGACGCCCAGGGCAACCTGGTCGAGGTGCACTGCACCTACGACCCGGAGTCGCGCAGCGGATTGCCGGGCGCCAACCGCAAGGTGAAGGCCACGATCCACTGGGTCTCCGCGCGGCACGCGCTGGACGCCGAGGTCCGGCTCTACGACCAGCTCTTCACCCACCCCGAGCCCGCGAGCGACGCCGCCGGCGGCGACTTCCGCCGCCACCTGAATCCGCGCTCCCTGGAGGTCCTGCGCGGGTGCAAGCTGGAGCCCTCGCTGGCCTCGGTCGCGCCGGGCACGCCGCTGCAGTTCGAGCGCCTGGGGTATTTCTGCGTGGACAGCCGCGACTCGCGGAAGGAGGCGCTGGTGTTCAATCGCACCGTGACCCTGCGCGACACCTGGGCGAAGGTCGCGGCCAAGGGCGGCTGAGGCGTCGCGGCCGCCGGCGCGCCCCTCAGGCGATGCCGAGCGCGCGCCGCACGAGGGCTTCCTGCTGCGCCTTGTGCGCCTGGAGCGAACCCGTCGCGGGGCTGGCCGCCGCCGGGCGCCCCGCGTAGCCGGACGGCAGCTGCGGCAGCGGCGTGAGCGGGAGGTGGTGGCGGACGTGCTGCCAGGCGCCCATGTTCCAGGGCTCCTCCTGGCACCAGATCCACTCCCGCGCCGCGGCATGGGCCGCGACGACGGCCGCGACCTCGCGCTCCGGCCATGGATAGAGCTGCTCGACGCGCACGAGGGCCACGTCCTCGAGCTTCGCCTGGCCGCGCGCCTCCAGCAGGTCGTAGTAGACCTTGCCCTGGCAGAACACGACCCTTCGGGCGCCCGCGCCCGCCGGATCGTCCAGCACGGGCCGCCACGCGCCCTCCGCCAACTCGCCGATCTCCGACCCGGCCACGCGCATGCGCAGCAGGCTCTTGTGGGTGAAGAGCACCAACGGCTTGCGCACCGGGTCCAGGGCCTGCCGGCGCAGGAGGTGGAAGTACTGCGCCGCGGTGCTGGCGTTCGCCACGCGCAGGTTGTTCTCCGCGCAGAGCTGCAGGAAGCGCTCCATGCGCGCCGAGCTGTGCTCCGGGCCCTGACCGTCGTAGCCGTGCGGCAGCAGCAGGACCAGCCCGCTGGCCTGTCCCCACTTGGCCTCGCCGGGAGCCAGGAACTGGTCGATCTGGATCTGCGCGCCGTTGTTGAAGTCCCCGAACTGCGCCTCCCACAGCGTGAGCACCTCGGGGCGCGCCACGCTGTAGCCGTACTCGAAGCCGAGAGCGGCCTCCTCGGAGAGCGGGCTGTCCACGACCACGAAGCGGGCCTGGCTCAGCTCCAGGTGGTTGAGCGGCACGTAGGTGGCGCCGGTGACCACGTCCTGCAGCACCGAGTGGCGCTGCGAAAACGTGCCTCGCCCCGAGTCCTGGCCTGCCAGCCGCACGAACGTGCCGTCCGCCACCAGCGTGGCGAACGCCAGCGTCTCCGCCCAGGCGAAGTCCACCGGCTGGCCGCCCCGGCTCATCTCCATGCGCCGCTCCAGCAGCATCTTCACCTTGGGGTGCGGCGTGAATCCCGCGGGCACCGTGCACAGCCGCCCGCTCACGTCGAGCAGGCGCTCGCGCGCCACCCGGGTCGCGCCGGCGTGCTCCCAGGCCTCCGGGACCGCCGCCGGCTCGGCCTGCGGCGCGGGCGGAGTGCTCTGCCGGACCTGGTGCAGCGACTGCCGCAGCCGCTCCTGCAGGGCCTGGTTGCTCTTCTCCACGTCCTGCGGCGCCAGCACGCCCGCGCGCACCAGGAAGTCCTGGTAGGTCTCGCGCACGCTGCGATGCGACTCGATCCGCTGGTAGAGGAGCGGCTGGGTGAAGCTCGGCTCGTCGCCCTCGTTGTGGCCGTGCCGGCGGTAGCAGACGATGTCGACCACCACGTCGCGATGGAAGCGCTGCCGGTACTCGACGGCCAGCCGCACCATCCGTACCGCGGAGAGCGGGTCGTCGCCGTTGACGTGGAAGATCGGCGCCTGGATGGCCTTGGCCACGTCGGTGCAGTACGGCGTGGAGCGCGCGTCGCTGGGCAGCGTCGTGTAGCCGATCTGGTTGTTGACGATCACGTGGATCGTCCCGCCGGTGCGGTAGCCACGCAGCTGCGAGAGGTTCAGGGTCTCGGGCACCACTCCCTGGCCGGCGAAGGCGGCGTCGCCGTGCACCAGGATCGGCAGCACCGCGTAGCGACCTGCCCCGGGCGGCATCTGCTCCTGGCGCGCGCGCGCGATCCCCTCCACCACCGGATTCACGGCCTCGAGGTGGCTCGGATTGCACGCCAGTTCGAGGTCCACGACCCCGCCCGAGAACGTGCGATAGGTGCCGCGCGCGCCCAGGTGGTACTTCACGTCCCCGGATCCCTGGGTGGAGTCCGGATCCAGGTAGCCCTCGAACTCGGAGAAGATCTTCGTGAGCGGCTTGCCCAGGATGTGCGCCAGCACGTTCAGGCGCCCGCGGTGGGCCATCCCCAGGACCGCGTGCCCCAGGCCGGATTCGGCCGCCTTGTCCAGCAGAGCGTCGAGCGCGGGGATGAGGGTCTCGCCGCCTTCGAGCGAGAAGCGCTTGTGGCCGACGAACCGGGTGTGCAGGAAGCGTTCGAATGCTTCCGCCTCCACCAGCCCGTCGAGCACCGCCAGCATCCGATCCTTGGCCAGCGGCTCCTCGTTGCGCGAGCTCTCCATCTGCTCCTGGAGCCACTCCTTCTGCTCCGGGTCCGCGATGTGCATGTACTCGACGCCGATCGTCCGGCAGTAGGTCTCGCGCAGGACCGCCACGATCTCGCGCAGCGTGGCCATCGGCTTGCCGGTCACGCCGCCGGTCATGAACTCCCGGTCGAGGTCCCAGATGGTCAGTCCGTAGCTGGCCATCTCCAGCTCGGGGAACCGCGTCGGCACGTACTGCAGAGGATCCAGGTTGCTGTACAGGTAGCCGCGCACGCGGTACGAGCGGATGAACTGCATCACCCGCGCCGCCCGTTCCACGTTCTCCAGCGTCCGCAGCCCCGAGCCGAACGCCGGGCGCCGGTCGCGCGTGAAGCGCAGCGGCGTGTGCGGGATCGCAAGGGAGCGGAACACGTCCTCGTAGAAATCCTGGTCGCCGGTCAGGAGCTGGTGCAGGAGCGCCAGGAACTCGCCCGAGTCCGCGCCCTGGATCACCCGGTGGTCGTAGGTGCTGGTCACCGTCATCACCTTCGACACGCCGAGCTCGGAGAGCGTGCTCGGCGCGGCGCCCTGGAACTCGGCCGGCACGTCGATCGCGCCGGTGGCCAGGATGAAGCTCTGACCGGCCATCAACCGGGGCAGGCTGCTGGCCGTCCCCACCGTGCCCGGATTGGTCAGCGTGCAGGTGGTGTCCTGGAAGTCCACCGGGGCGAGCTGGTTGGCGCGGGCGCGCCGCAGGGTCTCGTCGTACGCCTGCAGGAAGCGGGCGAAGTCCATCGCCCCGCAGTCCTTGAGGTTGGGGACCAGGAGCTGGCGCGCGCCACCCGCCCGGGCCACGTCGATCGCGATCCCGAGGTTGATCTGCGACGCCATCCGGCGGTGCGGGCGCCCGTCGATCTCGAGGAAGCTCGCGACCATCGCCGGCATGCGCTTCAGCGCCTGCACCATCGCCCATGCGATCAGGTGCGTGAACGAGGCCTTGCCGCGGAACGCCGCCGCGAGGTGCTGGTTGATGATCAGCCGGTTCTCCTCCAGGACCTTGACCGGGATCACCCGCGTGGACGTGGCGGTGGGCACGCCCAGGCTGGCGGCCATGTTCGCGGCGATCTTGGCGGCGACGCCTCCGAGCGGCTCCACCCCCGCCGGCGGCGCGCCGCCGGGCGCCGGCGCCGGGGTTGCGCCCGTGCGGCCGTTGCCGCGCACGGGAGGCGCCTCGGGCAGGCGCGTGGCGAAGAAGCGCCGCCACTCCTCGCTCACCGACTCCGGCGCCGAGAGGAAGTCCTGGTAGACCTTCTCCACGTAGCCGGCGTTCACGCCGAAGAGCGCCGCGAAGTCGATCGTGGGATGGGGTTCGGTCATGCCCGGTCGGGGTCCGGCGCGGCTCACTTCTTCATCAGCATCATGATCAGGCGCTTGCCCTCGAGGATCGGCGCGCGCTCGACCTTGGCCACGTCCTTGAGCAGGTCGAACACGTGCATGAGCACGCCCTCGGCCACGTGGCGGTGCATCATCTCGCGGCCACGCATCACGCAGTTGAGCTGCACGCGGTCGCCGTCCAGGAGGAACTGGCGCGCCTGCTTCACCTTCACCTGGATGTCGTGCTCGGCGATCCGTGGCCGCACCCGCACCTCTTTCACGGTCGCCTGGTGCTGGTGCTTGCGGCTGGCCTGCTCCTTCTTCTTCAGCTCGTACTTGTACTTGCCGAAGTCCATGATGCGGCACACCGGCGGCCGCTGCGTCGGAGCGATCTCCACGAGATCCAGGCCCTTCTGCACGGCGAGCGCCAGGGCATCGGCGGTGTCGAGGACGCCGAGCTGGTTGCCCTCGTCGTCGATCACGCGGATCTGCCGGATCCGGATCTGGTGATTGATGCGTGGGCCCTGCTGCGCAGGCGCCCGGCCACGGCCCATTTCAGGTCTCGCCATCAGCGGTTCCGCCTCATCGGTTGGTTGCTTCCTTTCTTGGTTGGAGTAGCGCCGGGGGTCGTGCGGCCGGCACACGCCGGACCCCGCCCTCGGCCGAATGCGGTCGGTGGATGACCCTCTGCGACCACCGCGGCGACCGCCAGGGACTCATCGACGTTCCCGGACCCGCTGGTCCAGCAGGGCGCGGAACGCCTCCACCCGGAGCGTACCCAGATCGCCCTCGCTGCGGTGGCGCACGGCCAGCCCCCCGGACTCGAGTTCCTTGTCGCCCAGGACGCAGGCGAAGGGGGTCTTTTCCTCGAACAGGTGCAGCCGCACCTTGTGTCCGATCTTCTCCGGGGAGTCGTCGCAGGTGACGCGGAGGCCGGCGTCGCACAGCTCCTTGGCGACGCGCCGCGCCGCCTCCACGTGCCGCTCGCCGACCGAGAGGATCGTCGCCTGCACGGGCGCCAGCCACACCGGGAAGGCCCCGCCATGGTGCTCGACCAGGACCCCGAAGAAACGCTCCAGGGAGCCGAGCAGCGCGCGATGCACCATGACCGGGCGGGTGCGTCCGCCGGCCTGGTCGATGTAGTTCAGGTCGAAGCGCTCGGGCAGGTTGAAGTCGGCCTGGATCGTGGAGCACTGCCAGAAGCGTCCCAGGGTGTCCTTGATCTTGACGTCGATCTTGGGGCCGTAGAACGCGCCGCCGCCCTGGTCGATGCCGTACTTCAGGCCGACCCTCTGGATGGCCCGCTCCAGCGCCTTGGTCGCGGCATCCCACATGGCATCGGTTCCCACCGACTTCGGCGGCCGGGTCGAGAGCATCACGTCGTACTCGTCGAAGCCGAACGCGCGCAGCATGTCGATGACGAAGTGCAGGCAGCGCTCGATCTCGTCTTCGAGCTGGTCGGGGCGCAGGAACAGGTGCGCGTCGTCCTGGGTGAAGCCGCGCACGCGCAGGAGGCCGTGCATGGTGCCCGCGCTCTCGTAGCGGTACACAGTGCCCAGCTCCGCCCAGCGGAACGGCAGGTCGCGGTACGAGCGGCGCTTGCTCTTGTAGATCTGGATGTGGAACGGGCAGTTCATCGGCTTGAGCCGGTACTCCTGGCCGTCGATGTCGATCGGCGAGTACATGCTCTCGCGGTAGAAGTCGAGGTGGCCGCTGGTGCGCCACAGGTCGCTCTTCGCGATGTGCGGCGTGTAGACGATGTCGTAGCCGCCGCGCAGGTGCTCGTTGCGCCAGAACTCCTCGATCTTGTGGCGCACGAATCCGCCCTTGGGATGCCAGAGCACCAACCCGGCGCCCAGGTCCTCCAGCGTGGAGAAGAGGTCCAGGTCCTTGCCCAGGCGCCGGTGGTCGCGCTTGCCGGCCTCCTCGAGGTTGTGCCGGTGCTCGTCCATCGCCTTCTTGTCGGCGAAGGCATGGCCGTAGATCCGGGTGAGCATCTGCCGGCTGGCATCGCTCTCGAAGTACGCGCCCGCGAGGGAGAGCACGGCGTAGCCCTGGCCGATCTGCCCGGTGCTGGCCACGTGCGGCCCGCGGCAGAGGTCCACGAAGTCCCCGCTCTGGAAGAACGAGATCGGCTCGTCCGGGGGGATCTTGCGGATCGTGGCGAGCTTGTAGTCCTCGCCGTGCCGCGTCATGAGGTCGATCGCCTCCTGGCGCGGCAGCTCGCGCCGCACGAACGGCACGTCCGCGGCGATGATCTCCCCCATCAGGCGTTCCAGCTCGGGCAGGTCCTCCTGGGCGAGCGGCCGGTCCCCGAGGTCGATGTCGTAGTAGAACCCGTAGCGCGGGTCCTTGAGCGCCGGCCCCTTCCACAGCTTGGCCTTGGGCCGCATCCGCTTCACCGCGTCCGCCAGGACGTGCGCGGCCGAATGCCGGAGCACCTCGAGCCCGTCCTCGGACTCGCGGGTGATCACGGCCAGCCTGCAGTCGCGCGTCAGGGGCTCGCGCAGGCCGCGGATCTCATCGTCGATCCGGACCGCCACGGCGGCCTTGGCCAGGCGCTTGCCGATCGACTCCGCCACCTGCTCGCCCGTGGTGCCCGAGGGGTAGGTGCGAACGCTGCCGTCGGGGAGGGTGATCTGGATGGAGCCGGCCATGAAAGGCCCCGGATTAGACCAAAGCCGGCGCGCGATGGGCAAGCCACGTGGAAATGGGCTCGGCCGCGCCCGCCACCTATCCTTGCCGCATGCGATCCGCACTGCTCCTGACCGGCGGCGCCCTGCTCTGCGCCGCCTGCGCGGCGCCCGGTCGACCCATCCCCGCCCAGGACCCCCGCATGGACGTCCACAGCCACGCGCGCCCGCACGAAGTGCGGGTCCGCCACGTCGATCTGGACCTGGAACTCGACTTCGCCGCGCAGATCGTCCGCGGCTCCGCCACGCTCGCCCTGGAGCGCACCGTGCCCGGGGCCGGACTGGTGCTCGACACCAAGGGCCTCACGATCGAGCGCGTGGCCGGCGCCGACGGCGCGCCGCGGGCGCATCGCCTCGGCGCCGCCGACCCGATCCTCGGGTCTCCCCTCGCGGTGACCCTCGCTCCGGGCGACACCGACGTGACGATCCACTACCGCACCGGCCCGGGGGCAGAGGCGTTGCAGTGGCTCGCTCCGGCCCAGACCGGGGGCGGGCGCCACCCGTTCCTCTTCAGCCAGGGGCAGGCGATCCTCACCCGCACCTGGATCCCGGTGCAGGACTCCCCCGGGGTGCGCATCACCTACAGCGCTCGGGTGCGCGCCCCGAGCGCCTTGCGCGTGGTCATGAGCGCGGTCCACGCCGACGAGGGTCCGGCCCGGGACGCCGCGACGCGCGAGTGGCGGTTCCGGATGCCGCATCCGATCCCGCCCTACCTCATCGCGATCGCGTGCGGCGACCTCGAGTTCCGCGCCCTCTCGGCACGCTGCGGCGTGTACGCCGAGCCCGGGACCGTGGACCGGGCCGCGGCGGAGCTCTCCGACACCGAGGCCATGGTGCAGGCGGCGGAGGCGCTCTTCGGGCCGTACCGCTGGGGCCGCTACGACCTGCTCGTGCTGCCCCCGTCGTTCCCGTTCGGCGGCATGGAGAACCCCTGCCTGACCTTCGCCACCCCCACCATCCTGGCCGGCGACAAGTCGCTCGTCGCGCTGGTCGCGCATGAGCTCGCGCACTCCTGGTCGGGGAACCTGGTGACCAACGCGACGTGGCGCGACTTCTGGCTCAACGAGGGCTTCACCGTCTACTTCGAGCACCGGATCATGGCCAGGGTCTACGGGGAGGAGCGCGCGGCCATGGAACAGAGCATCGGCCTGACCCACCTGGAGGAGGAGCTGCGCACGCTGAAGCCCGAGGACCAGGTCCTGCACATCGACCTGGCCGGGCGCAATCCCGACGACGCCATGACCGCGGTGGCCTACGACAAGGGCGCCGCGTTCCTGCATCGCCTCGAGCAGGTGTTCGGGCGCGCCACGTTCGACGCCTTCCTGACCCGCTACTTCGACGCACACGCGTTCCGGAGCATCACCACGGACGAGTTCCTGGCGTGGTTGCGGCACGAGCTCCTCGACCGGGATCCGACCAGGGCGCGCGCGATCGACGTGGACGCCTGGGTGCGCCGCCCCGGGCTGCCTGCGGACACCGTGCGGCCGCGCAGCCGCGCCTTCGCCCAGGTCGACGCCGTGGTGGCGAAGCTCGCCCAGGGGGAGGACCCGGTGGCCGGCGATGCGCACGGCTGGGTGACGCACCAGTGGCTGCACTTCCTCGAGCACTTGCCGCCCGGCGTGGACGCCGCTGGGATGGCACGCCTCGACGGCGTGTTCGGGTTCACGGGCAGCGGCAACAGCGAGATCCTGGCGAAGTGGCTCGAGCTGGCCGTGCGCCGCGGCTATGCCGGCGCGGACGCCCGGCTGGAGGACTTCCTGCTGCACGTGGGCCGGCGCAAGTTCCTCAAGCCGATCTACGAAGCCATGGCCGCCACCGAAGCCGGACGCGTCCGGGCACGGGCCATCTACGCACGGGCCCGGCCCCGCTACCACGCCGTGACCGTGCGCACCTTGGACCAGATCGTCCTCGGCACGGCTGGATGAGCGGCGCCGAGCACAGTCCCGCGACCCGCCGGCGCACGCCGCGCTGGGTCTTCGCCCTCGCCCTTCTGGGGATCCTCGGCCTGGGTGCCGGCATCGGCCTGTTCGCGAGCGAGCTGCTCCTGCGCGGCCAGGGCTGGTCGCCCGCGGTGCTGCCCGGCGTGTGGCAGGGCTTCTACGCCCAGCTGGACGACGCATCGATCGTCCCGGTCCCCGGCTGGCGGAACGTCGAGGTCCGGCAGGGCCGGCGCCTCGCCTATCGCACCGACGAGCTGGGCCTGCGCCCGCCCGGCGTCGCCGCCCTGGCCGCGGGGACCGCACGCGTCCTCCTGCTCGGCGACGAACGCGTGTTCGGCCAGGGCGTGGGCGAGGACGAGACCGTGGCCGCGAGGCTCGCGGCCCTGCTGCCCGCGCCCGCCGGCAGCGAGCGGGTGTCCGTGGCCAACGGCGGCCTGCCCCTGGCCGGCCTCGAGATGCAGGTCGGGGCACTCGCCCGCGTGCGCACGCGCGTCGCCCCCGACGTCGTGGTCCTGCACCTCGCGCTGGCGGACGACGGCACGGACGACGGCGCCGTCGCCCGCGCGGTCGTGGCCGGCCACCTCCTCGCCGAGCCGCTGGCGGGACGGGCGCGTGCCTCGTGGCGCGTGCGCGGGGCCCTGCGCCTGCGCACGCTCGGGCTCCTCGAGCACTTCCTCGACCGTGCGTGCCCGCCTCTCGGTCTCGGGATCTTCGCGGCGCCAGACGGCGCCGCGGCCGACACGTCCCCGCCGCAGCTGGCACGGCTCGCCGGGGGCCTCGCGCTGGACACGACCGACGCCGACGCGGAGATCGACGCGGTGTTCCTGCGCTGGTCCAAGGCGCTGGCCAGGGCGCGCGACCTCGCGCCGCCCCGTCGCCTCCTGCTCGTGGTGCTGCCTGCGCCGGCCCAGCTCGGGCAGCGGGAGTACGAGCAGGCCCTGGCGCGGGCCGGCCGGGATCCCGCCGCGCACCGCCGCGGCCACGCCGCCGCCCGGTGCGCCGATCTCTGCCGGGTGCTCGACATCGCCTGCCTCGACCTCACGCCGGCATTCGCCGGCCATCCCGATCCGGGCAGCCTCTTCCTCGCCGACTCCACGCTCCTCTCGCCGGCCGGACACGAGGCGCTGGCCAGGGCCGAGGCGCCGGCCATCGCCGCGCTCCTGCGCTAGGATGAAGCGGCCCGTCAAGTAGGCGGTCTTCGTTTCTGGAACTGGTCTTCCTGCAGCGAGATCGCAGAGGAACGAAGGCCGCGATCGAAGCGGACGCGTCGACGGTTGGTCAC
>JADLFX010000054.1 GCA_020849665.1 Planctomycetota bacterium
CCAGATCCAGCACGCGCTCGCCTACGACGAGTTCCTCGCCACCGTGATGGTCAGCCCCGGCAACGACGGGCAGTGGCGGCCGATCGACGACAACGATGTGACCACGATCCGCATAGAGTTGGAGCGGCTCGGGTTCCACGATGTGGCGCTGGAGAAGGTCCGCGCGGTGATCGACCACGTTGCCCAGCAGAACCGGTTCGACTCCGCCAAGGAATGGCTCTCAAGGATGCCCGCGTGGGATGGGGTGCCGCGTGTGGACAGGTTCCTCGTCCGCTACCTCGGCGCGGAGGACCGCGACTACACGCGTGCCGTCTCGCGCTACCTGCTCACCGCACTGGTCGGCCGCATCATGTCCCCCGGGTGCAAGGTGGACATGGTCCCGGTGCTGGTGGGCGCGCAAGGGATCGGCAAGTCGACCAGCATTACGGCGCTGCTGCCCTCGCACGAGTTCTTCGTTGAGGTGGACCTCGGCAACACGAGGGACGCGGATCAGGCGCGACTGCTGCGCGGCAAGCTGATCGGTGAGATCGCCGAGTTGCGCGGGCTGGCCACACGCGACGCGGAGTCGATCAAGGCGTGGATCGTGCGCACCCACGAGGAGTGGACCCCGAAGTACAAGGAGCACCCGACGCGGTTCGCCCGCCGGTGCATCTTCATCGGCACCACCAACGACAACGAGTTCCTGACCGACCCCACCGGCAACCGCCGCTGGTTGCCGGTGCGCGTGGGCGCCTGCGATGTGCCGGCGATCTGCGCCGACCGCGAGCAGTTGTATGCCGAGGCTCTCGCGATCTACCGCGAGGAGGGCATCCAGTGGCGCGAAGCGGAGCGGCTGGCGGTCTCCGAGCACGCCTACTACATCGTCGGTGACGAGTGGGACGAGCCGATCCGCCAGTTCCTCGCCGAGTCGGGCGCGCGCGTGAGCGCCCGCGAGATCGCCGCGCAGGTACTGGCCCTCGAACTGCGGCAGGTCGACCAGCGGGTCGTGAAGAGGATCGCGGCCGCGCTGCGGCGCATCGGCGCGGTCCGCTTCCGCGGGCGCGATTCGAGCGGCGCCACGCGCTGGTTGTGGGCGCGGCCGGGCGGCCGGAAGTTATCGGCGGCGGACCTCGTCTGATGAACGGCCGCGCGTCTGTGTCGAAAATCACTTGCGGCGAGAAATAGCACCTGCTACACTTTACCGCGCAGTATCCGTGAACCCCATCGAGAGGGACCGATGACCGAGAACGACGAGTTGGACGACGAGCGGCTGACCGAGTTGTTGGAGCGGGCCGCAGACGGAGACCCCGAGGCCGAAGAGGTTTTGATCCGGGCCAGCGCCAAGGTGCTGGAGCAGATGGCCTACGGAAGCTGACCCAAAGATAACGGGCACTGCCCGTGTTTTTTACCACCCCTGAAGTAGCAGGAGCTACCCATGATCCAGATCACCCTCAACTTCCCCAGCTACACGGCGGCCGCCGCCGCGCTCGCCCTGCTGGACGCGCCGGCCGAGCCGGTGAGCGCGCCCGCCAGTGAGCCGCAGGTCGCCAGCGCACCCGCGCAGGAGCCCAAGCGCACCCGCAGCCGCGCCCGCAAGGACGAGCCGCAGGTCACGCACAGTGAGGCCGCCGAGGAGCCGCGCACCGAGGAGCAGAAGGCCGCCGCGGGCGCCGCCATGCACGCCGCCGCACGCGTCGAGATCCCCGCAGCCGCGCCCGCGCAGCCGGCGGCGATCGACTACCAGAGGGATGTGGCGCCGTTGATCCTGCGCGCCGCCAACGACCCGGGCGTGGGCCCCTCCAAGGTGCTCTCGATCATCAAGAGCTACGGCGCGCAGGCCAAGGGCAGCGAGGTGTCGGCCGAGCGTCTGCCGGACCTGAAGCTGGAACTCGAAGAGGTGCTGGCCGCTGCTGGGGTGGCGGCGTGAGCACACACGCGCTGCTGTCGCCCTCGTCGAGCGACCGCTGGATCCACTGCCCGGCCTCGGCGGCGGTGGCCGCCACCTACCCGCCGACCTCCTCGGAGTTCGCCGACGAGGGCACGGCCGCGCACCAGTTGGCGGCGTGGTGCCTCGAAGAGGGGCGCGATGCGCTCGCCTACCTCGGCCGACTCATCGAAGTGCCATCGCGCGAAGGCGGCCAGCCGCGCCGCTTCGAGGTCGACGAGGAGATGGCCGGCTACGTGCAGGAGTACGTGGACGCAACCCGCGAGTGGCTGCAGTTCGACGGCGCGAGGCTCTTCGTCGAGCAGCAACTGCCGATCGATGCGATTACCGGCGAGCCGGGGGCGACCGGCACCAGCGACTCTGTGATCGTCATCCCCCGCCTCGAAGACTCCTGCGACATCGTCGTGCGCGACCTCAAGTACGGGCGCGGCGTGCAGGTCGTCGCCCGTGATAACAGCCAACTGCTGATCTACGCAGCGGCCGCCCTCGCGGTGGCCGAACTGGCCTACACGTTCACCGCATCATCGGTCGTCCACATGGAGATCGACCAGCCCCGGCGCGCCCACCACGACACGTGGGCGATCACCGTGGCCGACCTGCGCGAGCGCATCGCCAAGATCAGCAAGGCCGCCAAGGTGGCGCTGACCACGCCCGCCGACGGTCTGCGGGTGGCAGGCGACTGGTGCAAGTTCTGCCCGGCGCGTGCCGTCTGCGAAACCCGCGCCAAGTTCGTGGCCGGCTCGATGGTTCAGGGGTTGGAGAACCTCGACGAGATCCCCGCGCGGCCTGATCGCTCGAAGCTGGGCTACTACCTCTCCCGCGTGCAGGCGATCCGCGACTGGTGCTCGGCGGTCGAGGAGGAGGCGCACGCGACGATGCTGCG
>JADLFX010000055.1 GCA_020849665.1 Planctomycetota bacterium
CGGGCCACGCGCTCCGCGTGGTCGACCACGTCCGCGCGCGCGGGCGCGAGTGCGTGGATGCGCAGCCACTCCGCCAGCGAACCCCGGAGGTCGCCGGTCTGTTCCAGGGACGAGGCGAGGTTGAAGAGCGCGCTGGGGTCGTTCGGCCGCAACGCCAAGGCGCCGCGGAACGCGCGGATCGCCTCCGGCCACTCGTCGCGCTGGAAGTGCACCCACCCCAGGTTGTAGTGCAGGTCCCGATCGTCCGGGTCGAGAGCCATTGCCCGCCGATAGACCTCCATGGCCCCGCTCAGATCCCCGGAGAGCGCGAGCGCGTCCCCGAGGACGGCATGGCCACGCGCGAGTCCTGGGTGGGCAGCCACGGTGCGGCGGCCGAGTTGCACCGCCTCGGACGTCTCGCCGGCGGCGGCCAGGAGGATGACGAGGTTGGCGGCGGCAACCGGATCCTCGGGCCGCGCGGCCAGGACCCGCCGCGCCCAGGGCAGGGCCTCGGCCGGCTTGCCAGCCCTGCCCAAGGCAAACGCACCCCAGCGCCAGGCGAGGAGCGAGTCGGGCCACAGGCCGAGGAGTGCCCGGGCCGCCGCCTCGCAGGCCGCCGGGTCCCCGAGATGCCCGGCCATGTGCGCCCACTGCGTGTGATACAGGAGCCTCGGCTTGGCGGCGCGTTGCACCGCGACGCTGATCCACTGCAACGCCTGCCGGAACCGCGGATCCCCCGACCCTGCTGAATCGCACTTGCCGGCCAATCGCAGCACGGCGAGCGCATGCTCCAGCGCGCCAGCCTCGGGCGTGGGAGCGGGCTCGCCCGGCTCGTCCGGGAGCTTCCGCCCGGCGATGCGCTCGCGCACCAGTCTGGCGCCGAGGACCGCCTCGCGACTCTCCGGTGCCAGCGCGAGCGCCCGCGTGAACAGCTCCTGTGCGCGCTGCGCCGAACCCTCCTGGAACTCCAGGAAGCCATCGGCCAGCAGGTGTTCGACCTCGTCCTGGACCATCAACTCGTGTGCCCGGGCGACCTCCGGCGCGCGGGCGACCAGGAAGCCCACGAGTCCCGTCACCACCGGCACGCCGAGCGCGAGCACGCCGATCAGCGCAGCCTTCACGGGCTCGCGGCGCACGAAGCGCCGCAGCCGCCCCAACGGACCGGGCAGGCGGGCACGAACCGGCAGCCCCGCCAGCCAGGCTCGCAGATCCGCGGCCATGGCTCCGGCGCTGGGATAGCGATGCACCGGCTCCTTCTCCAGCGCCCGGGCCACGATCGCGGCCAGGTCCGCGTCGACTTCCGGCACGAGCTGGCGCAGCGGCGTGGGTTCGTGTGTGGCGATCGCCTGCAGGAGCGCGGGCGTGCTCTCCGCCACGAACGGGCGCCGCTGCGCCAGCAGCTCGTAGAGCGTGGCGCCGAGGGCGAACACGTCGCTGCGGGCGTCGACCGGGCGGCCCAGGGCCTGTTCGGGCGACGCGTAGCCGGGCGTGCCGGCGAAGGCGCCGCTGTGGGTCAGGGAGGGCGCGTTCAGGTCCCGGGCCAGCCCGAAATCGGTGAGCACGGCGCGGCCGTCCCGTCGCACCAGGATGTTCGAGGGCTTCACGTCGCGGTGCACGATGCCGGCCCGGTGCACGCACTCGAGAGCCTCGGCGACCTGTGCCGTCACCGTCACGGCTGCGCGTCGATCCAGCGTGAGGCTGCCGAGCGGCGCGCCATCGACCAGCTCCATGGCGAGGTACGGGACGCCGTCCGCGTTCCCGACCGCATGGATCTCGAGCAGGTGCGGATGGCGCAGTTGTGCGGCGAGCAGCGCCTCGCGCTGGAAGCGCGCCAGGCGCACCGGATCGAGCTGGGCCGCCTCGGCCAGCACCTTCACGGCCACGCGGCGATCGAGGGAGACCTGTCGCGCTTCGTACACGATCCCCATCCCGCCCCGGCCGATCTCCCGCAGGAGCTCGAAGTCGCCCAGCTGTCGTGCCGGCGCCTCCGGCTCGCCCAGGCGCGGCGCCAGCAGCGGTGCCAGCACCTCCGAGAGCTCGCCATGCTCGCGCAGGAGTCGGTCCGGATCCGGCGAGTCCCCGGCGGCGAGGTAGAGCTCCATCGCCTGTTCGAGCCGGCGCATGCCCTCGCCACGCGGCGCGCTCATGGATCGAGGGACTCCTGCTCGCCCTGCTCCAGGACGCGCGCGAGGCGGCCGGCCTGCAGTTCGCGGATCCGATCGGCCAGCTTCTGCAGGGCGCGCTCGAAGCGCATGCGCGCGGCGTTGGCGTTGAGACCGAGCGCTTCCCCCACCTCGGCGAAGGGAAGGTCCTCGTAGAGGCGCAGGAGCACGACGCGTCGGTCGACGGGCGCGAGCATCTGCAGGCCCAGCTGGATCCAGGCCTGCATCTCGTTGCGCGCCGCCGCCTCGCTGGGCCGCGTCGCGCTCGCCAGGGAGGGGTCGAGCGCCAATGCGCTCTGCGACTGCAGGGCCTCCTGACGCCGCACGTCGCGCTTGTGCGCCTGATGGAACTCGACCCGGTCGCGCAACAGGTTCTCGACCATGCGCGCCAGGAGCCAGCGCAACTGCGTGCCGTCCGCCAGCAGGAACCGCGGGCCGTCGCTCAGGACCTCCACGACCGCGTCGTGCACGTAGTCCTGCGGATCCTGCACGGCGCGCAGCAACGGCCCCAGCCGGCGCTCCACCTGGGCGCGGATCCAGGGCAGGTTCTGCTCCACGAGGTCGGCGAGCGCCGCACGGTCCCCACCGTGCCAGCGCATCAGCAGCGCAGCGGTGTCCGTGTGGCCGTTGCCCATGCCGGGATTGCAGCGCGCTGCGGACGAACGGTCAAACCGCTCACGCCCGCCGTACAGCTCGCTCCTCGGGCCCGGCCGTCACAAGCGCCCATCGCGTGGCGCGTCCACGTGCGTCCCGGACGCGAATCCTCCACCACGGGCGCGCGGCCAGCGGGATGCGGTCGTGACGGAAACCGGACCTGCGGGGTGACGCGGAGGGATCGGTTGGTTCCCATCCCCGCATGCACACCGTCGTCGTCCTCGACCAGGACCAGATGGGCCACGGCGATCCTGAACTGGGGCGCCGCATCCTGGCCAGCTTCCTCCGCAAGGCCGGGGCCCTGCGGGGGCTCACCGCGATCCTCCTGTACAACTCGGGCGTCAAGCTCCTGGCCAAGGGCTCGCCGGTGTTGGCCGAACTCACCGCGCTGGAGGCGCACGGCGTGGACCTGGTGCCATGCGGTACGTGCGTGAACCACTTCGGGATCGAGCTGGCAGCCGGGCGGATCTCCGACATGGACACGATCCTGCGCGAGATCGACCGGGCCTCGAAGGTCGTGACGCTCTAGGACGCGGCGCCCGCCGCTGCATCGCTACACTCGGGCACCGCAGAGCCGAACCATGCCCGCCGCGCACGCGCCCCTCGCACTCACGCTCGCCCAGGCCCGGCTCGCCCGGATCGCCACGCAGCAGCTCGCCGCGCCGGCGGACTCGCCCACGGCGGCACTCCGCACGAGCGGCTTCGTGCGCACGCTCGCCGGAGTCGACGTGTACCTCGCGCTCCGGGCGCGGGTCCCCGGCCTGCGCCGGGAGGACGTCGACGCGCAGGCCGCGGCGGGCGCCGTGCGCGTGGTGCCGAGCGCGCGCGGCTGCATCTACCTCGTGCCGCGTGCCGATGCGCCACTCTGCCTGCGGATCGCCGAACACCTGAGCGCCGCGCGCTCCGCCCGGGAGCACAGGATCGTCGGGCTCGGGGCAACCGAAGTGGAAGCCGCCGCCCAGGCCGTCCTGGCCGCGCTGCGCAGGCACGGACCACTCACCACGGATGCCCTGCGCAGGGTGCTGCCCGCGAACGCGGTGCGCAGCCTGGGCGATGCCGGCAGGAAGGTGGGCATCTCCTCGACCCTGCCCCCCGCCCTGCGCCGCCTGGAGTTCGCCGGCGCCATCGAGCGGCGCACCGAGTCGGGCCGTCTCGACTCCGAGCGCTACGTCTGGACTCCGAGCACGACGGATCCGCACGGCGGAACGCCCCTGCCGGACGACCTGTCGGGTCTGGCGACCCGCCTGGCACGCGTGTTCCTGCGTGCCGCCGGGGTGGCGTCTGCCCGGGACTTCGCGGCCTGGTGCGGCATCGCCCTGCGGGACGCCAAGGCGGCCTTCGACGCCCTGGATCTCGTGACCGTGCAGGTCGGCGGCGTGACCGAACCGTGCATGGCCCTCGCAGAGGCGGCAGCCACGCTCCAGGCCTGCGCCGACGCGAGCGACGCCATCGCCCTCCTGCCCTTCGAGGACAACCTCCTGGCCCTGCAGGGTGGCCCCGAGTTCTTCGTCGACGTACGGCATCACGGCCTGCGCGTCCCCACCTGGGGCCGGGATGCCACCGTGCCGCTCGGCGCGGCGAAACACATGTCGTTCCGGACCGTCGTGGCAGAGGGGCGGGTGGCCGGCTTCTGGGAGTACGACCCCGATGCATCGGACGTGCAGGTCGTGCTCTTCGAGCCGGTCGGTGCCGGGACGCACAAGCGTCTCGCCGCGCTGGCCAGCGACACCGGCCGCTTCCTGCGCGAGGAAGTGGGCCACGGGCGCTCGTTCTCCCTCGACACCGACCAGGACCTGCGCCAGCGCGTGCAGGCCCTGTGCCGCCTGGGCGGTACCCTCGTCCGGGGCAGCGGCCCCACGCCGCGGACCGCGCGCGCGCCGAGGCGGACGCGACCGGTGCGCACCGCCCGGCGCGCGAAGGCCGCCACGCCACCGCGCCGGCGCGCCGCGCGTCCTGCAGGGCGCAGGCGCCGTTGAGGTCCAGGGCGGCCGCCGGGGCCGGACCCGTTCAGCGGAACACGCCGGCGTCGCGGTAGGCGAAGTAGATCTCCACGAACTCGTCCATCGACTCGCGCCACTGGCTGCCGAACGAGAGCACGAGCACCTGCTTCACGAACGCCTTGGTGCCCCGCGACGCCGCGGAGGCACGCTCCTCCGCCGGACCGCGCCGCGCGCCCTGGGGCGCGAGCGAGACGCACATTCCCCCGCCCGCGTCCGTGATCTCGCGGAACGCCGCCAGGGACCCGTTGTTGAGTGCCAGGGCCGAGATCACGAACGGCCGCACATTGCTCTTCTCCTTCCCGGTGGTGGGCGCGTTCTTGCGCTGGAATGGGCGCTCGTGGGCGGTGCGCGCCAGCTCCACGGCGATCGGGATGTTCTCGGGGTGCGGCGGCGCATCGCCCACGATCACCACCAGCTTGTTGGTGGTCTTCTGCCAGCCCATGGCCGGCAGGAGGGCCTGCTCCAGTCCCTTCTCCACCGCCTCCGGCGTGTCCCCGCCGCCCCCGGCCCGCAGGTCGGCGAGGCTGGCGTGCACCGCGGCGACGTTCTGGGTGAGCTGCACGCGGATCTCCGCCCCGGCCGAGAAGTCGGTGACATCCCGGTAGTGCACCAGCCCGAGGCGGAACTTCGGCGCAATCCCCCGGAGCAGCGACACCAGGTCCTCGACGGCGTCGCGCGCCTGGTCGATGGCCACCTGCATGCTGCCCGTGGAGTCGATGCAGATCGCCACCTCCAGCCCCGCGGCGTTCAGGTCGAACGCGCGCTCGACCAGCGTCTGCGCCACGGTGCCACCCTTGCCCCGCACCCCCGCCTCCTCCGCCGCAGGCTCGCTCCATGGCACCGGCTCGTAGGTCTTCGCGGCGCTGAACCACCAGGTCGACCACTCGGTCCGGCTACGCGCCTTGCCGTCCGGGAAGATCCGCCCCAGCACCTCGCGCACCCGCTCCTGGTAGTAGGGCTCCTTGGCGGTGAGCTGCTTCTGGATCAGCTCGCCGACCAGATCGCGCGACGCCACCATGGCGGGCCCCTCCTCGCCCGTGCGCACCAGCGTCTCGAGCGCGAACGCGCGCAGCCGCACGTCGCGGTCGCGCAGCGCCTGCAGCACCGGCTCGGTGCCCGCCGGATGCCAGCGCTCGCCGAGGGCGAGCAGCACGATCGCCTTCAGGGCGAAGGTGTCGGCGTCCCGGAAGGCCTGCACCAACGCCTGGGTCGCGGCCTGGGAGCGCGGCGCGACGCGCGCTTGCGCACCCACGGACAACGCCAGGACGACTACCCAAGACCCGGTGGAGAGGAGCTTCGGCATGGGAGCAGTGCCGGGTTCTACCCACCTGGGGGTTCGGCCCGAAGCCCGGCGTACCGCTCCTAGCCGGCTCCCCGCGCTGGGTCACCGGGCGGCGCCCCGGCAACCCGCGTCGTCACGGCCGCTTCCAGGTCGTCCAGGTCCTTGGCGCACTCCTTGGCCATCGACTTGAACATCGGCCGCATCAGGAAGCCGAGGACCTTGGCCACCAGGGTGAGAGGCTCTGCCGCGAAGGACATGGTCACGCACGTGCCTCCGGCAGCCGGAGCGAACGTCAGCGTGCTGCGGTACCGGCAGCCGTGGCTCTCGGCGCCCAGCACGTACCGCTCGGGCGGCACGAATTCGACCACGGTCATCTCTTCGGTCGCCTCGCGGCCGAACACCTTGCGGGTCTCGCGGAACCTCGTGCCCTTGCCGACGGGGCCCGTGCTCAGCATCTCCACCCGGAGGATCGCGCGGATCGTCCTGGCGGCGTTGGCGAAGTCGGCGGCCACCGCGAACACGCGCTCGCGCGGGGCCTGGATCACCTTCTCGATCGTGACGCCCACCATGGCATCTCACTTCGCGCGCACGTAGCGCATCTCGACGACCTTCGTGTTGACCTCGCCGATCGGCAGGTCGTGCACCTCCAGGACGATCTCGTCGTCGGACAGGAATCGCCAGACGTACTTCACCATCTTGTCGTGCTCCCCGGTGAGGTACTCGTCGAGGGTGCCGTAGGTGATCAGCGACTTGCCGTCCTGGGTCATGTCCCCCTCGGACCGGGTCATGGCGGTGTCCATGCTGGACACCATGGTGACCACGTAGCTCATCTTGAAGTTGTCGTAGCCGATCCACGCGCAACTGCTGATGGGCATGCCCATCATCCGGCCCTGCGCCTTCGAGAGCAGCCAGCGCCCTTCGATCTGCCAGGTCACCTCGGCGGTGCCCTTGTCGGGCGGCGTGGCCTGCCCGGCCATGAACACGCGCGTCTCGGTGTTCCAGCGCCCCAGGAACCGCTCCAGCGCTTTGTGCTGGGGACCGGGCTGGATGAACTTCGCGGCCTTGGCCATCATCGCGGCCATGTCGCCGCCGCCCTGCCCGTGGGCCGGCGCCTCCTTCTTGGGATCCTGCGGCGCGCCGCCGGACGCGTCCGGTAGGGCGAGCGGAACGAACAACGAGCCGGCGAGCGCGCCGGCGAGGATGGTGTGCTTCATCGGGGTTCTCGAGTGACGCCTCGGACAGGGGAATCGGGCGCGCTCGCGGCGAGCTGCGCCAACACCGCGTAGCGGACCTGCAGGCAGCCCTGAAGGTCGGCCAGGGGCGGAATCCGGGGTGCCGCGGGCCGGGCGAGCGGCACGCAGCAGAACAGGAGGGCCAGCACTCCCAGCGCCGCAGCCAGGCGTTGCGCCCGCGATCGGACCGAGGGTGGCCTGGCCAGCGCCGTGAGGCGCTGCAGCAGATCGGCGTGCTGGTGCACCAGGCCGTGTCCGGCCGCAGGATGCCCCTCGATCCACGGGCGTGCCGTCGTGAGGAGGGTCCGCCGATACGCGTCCCGCTCCGGTCCCAGGAGCCTTGCGACGAGCGCATCGCAGCCGAGTTCGCGCAGCAGGCCGAGCCGCCGGGCCGCCAGCCATGCGACCGGGTGGAACCACCACACGCAGTGCACCGCCGCCACCACCAGCGCCCACCAGGGATCCCCGCGCCGCACGTGGCCGAGTTCGTGCAGGAGGGCGTGGCGCAGGCGCGCGGTGCCGGGCGCGGCGGCCAGGGCCGGATCCAGGACCACGAACGGGCGCCAACCGCCGAGGACGCACGGCGTGCGCACGGCGGCGCTCACCACGACTCGCGGCAGGGTCCGCAGACCGAGCAGGGCGGCGGCGCGCTGCGCCTCCTCCCGCACTTCCGGTGCGGCGGGCAGCGCCCCCGCCAGGAGCCGCCGCCGCACGCGAACCAGGCGGATGCCGCCCGCGCCGGCCAACGTCACGACACCCGCCGACCAGAGTGCGAAGAGCGCTACGGGCCAGCCGGGCCCTGCCGGCTCCGCGGCCGCCGCCACGGCCGGGACCGCGCCGCCCGCGTCCGGCAGGAGGCGGGCCAGACTCACCGGCGACGTGAGCGTGGGTGGCAGCACCAGCTTGGCGAGCACCAGCAGCCACAGGGTGCTGCGCAGGCCCGTCCAGCCGCGGCCGGTCAGGAACCAGTCGGCGAGCAGGACCACGACGGCAAGCACGCAGACCTGCCCCCCCGCGGCCGTGCACCACGCCCACCAGAAGTGCAACACCGCCATCCCCGCGTCGCTCACCGCCGATCCTCGTCGTCCAGTTCCTTCAGTGCCAGACGCAGCTGCTCGCGGTCCTTGCGCGTCAGCCTCTCCTCCCGGGCGAGATGGTGCACCAGCGCTCCCAGCGTGCCGTCGAATGCCCGGTCGAGGAGGGCCCGCAACGCGGTGCGGGTCGCCTGTCTGCGGGTGATGGCCGGGCGGAACCAGTCGGTGTTGGCCCGCCGCTCGCTCGCCACGGCGCCCTTCTCCACCAGCCGCGCCAGGATGGTCTTCACCGTGGTGTAGGCCCACTCGGTCGAGTCGGTCACGCGGTCCAGGACCTCGCGGGCGGTGGCAGGCGCATGCGCCCACAGGGCGCGCATCACGATCCACTCGGTGTCGCTGAGCTTCATGGTCCGGTCCTGGTTCGCTGGGGCGGCGCGGGCATCGTGGCCGGCGGCTCCTCCGGCATGTCGCCGTCTACGACAAGTGTCGTAGCATTTACTACAAGTGTCGTAGGTAAGCCAGCGGCGGGTGGCCGCCCCCGAGCGACAGCGGAATCTCACCCGGCTCCCGGCCGGCAGGTCACCGTCACCGTGCCTCCGGCTTCCGCCTCGGCGGTGAATCCCAGGGGCAGGAAGCGGGCGATGACCTCGGCGTTGGTGCGGGCGTGCGACGACCACGCCACGGCGCGCAGCGTCCCGCCCCCGGCGATCGCCATCGGCAGGAGGAGCTGATCGGCGAGGTGCTCGCCGACGGGTGCATCGCTGTGCAGGTAGGCCTCGAGCGCGTGCACCGCCTCCCCGGCGACCTCCTCGGCGCGCACGCCCCGGCGGCCGAACGCGCAGGCCACCTCGCGGGCGGTGGCGTGCTGCACCTCGAGCAGGACGGCATTGCCGGGGCCGTGGGCGACGACGTCGCGGACCTCGATCTCGGCCTCCTGCCAGCCGAGGCGGGCCTGCACCACCGCGCTCTCGCGCAGAGCGATGTGCCGTGGCAGGTTGGCCAGCAGGATCGTCCCGCGGCGCGCGGAGCAGGGCCCGCGGGTCCGCAGGCTCGGCGGCGCAAGCGCCGGCACGGCCCGGACGGAGATCCGCACGCAGCCGCCACCCGCGGGGTGGGAGCCGTGCCGCACCAGCTCGCACTCGACCCGGGCCCCCATCTCCTGCAGCACGGGCACGTACGCGCGCGCGAAGAACTCGTACGGCGGCGCGCTCGGGTTGTGGGTCCCGCCCGCGACGACGAGTTCGACCTCGCCCGCGCCGACCAGCAGCGCAGGCAGCACGGTCTGCACGACGAGCAGCGCGCTGCCCGCGGAACCGACGTCGAACCGGAACGAGCCCTGGCGCCGGCGGCGCGGCTGGAACACGAGGTGTTGCGAGCCCGGCTCGGCACCCTCGACCTGCGCGTCGCCGATGGTGGCGGCGGCCTGGACCGCGGTCAGGTGCTGGCGCAGCAGGCCCGGCCTGGACCGCCCTGCACGGATCCGGCTCAGGGCCAGCGGCCGGCCCGTCACCAGGGCGAGCGCCAGCGCGGTCCGCAGGACCTGCCCGCCGCCCTCGCCCATCGAGCCGTCGAGTTCGAGGAAGCCTGGCATACGGCGATGGTAGCCGGGGCAGGGGCTGCGCTCGCCCGGCCGGGACTGCCAGCGCATGCGGCCGCCGCTACGCTCACCACCTCGCCTTCCCGGCCCTACGCGGCGCGCGCGCCCTACTCCGACCATGCAGATGCCCAGACCGACCGAGGCCCATTCCCGACTCCAACTCTTCGCCGGCGAGTGGCAGGGCGAGGAAGTCATGCATCCCTCTCCGTGGAGCCCCACGCAGATGACCGCCACGGCCATCATCCGCGGCCGCATCGCCCTGGACGGCTTCGCGGCGATCGGCGAGTACGAGCAGTCGATGGGCGGCACGTGCACGTTCCGGGGTCATGCCGTCTACACGTACGACCAGGAGACCCAGGAGTACGTGCTGCACTGGTTCGACTCGATGGGCGGGAAGTGCAACGTGTTCCGCGGCCGCTTCGACGGCAACCTGTGCTCGTTGGTCAGCTCGAGTCCGATGGGACAGCACCGGATGACCTACGACTTCCGTGACCCCAATCGGCCGCGCTCGCGGATGGAGGTCTCGCAGGACGGGAGGTCCTGGACGCCGTTCTTCGACGGCAGCTACACCAGGCGCTGAGCGCGGCCCGCCCTCCCCGTACGCGGACAAGGTGGCCGCGGCGGCCTTCGTGCCGCCGCGCCACCTTGGCGCAGGCTCTCGCGAGCCGGATCAGGCAGGGCTCACTGACCCATCTTCAGCTCGACGGCCTGGGTGAGGCCGATCGGGGCGAGCGCGCCCGGCGAGAAGTCGATGATCGCGCCCTGCAGGAAGAGGGACACGCCCACGAAGTCGGCCAGCTTGGGGATCGTGATCGGCACCTGGGCCGGCGTCCCTGCGCTCCAGCTCGGGCCGGCGAGCACCACCGGGAAGAGCTGGGCGAGGTTGAGCAGGAACTCACCATTCGCGCCGCTGCCCGCCATGCCGAACCCGGGCAGCAGGGTGCCGCACGGATAGGCCGGGTCGGCCGAGGGCGCGAAGAAGAGCGCCGTGGACGAGCCGTTGGCCTGGGTGGCCAGCGGGTTGTCGAGCGCGAGCACCGTGGTCTGGCCCACGGTCGGAGCCCCGCTCAGGACCTTCAGGCTGCCCACCGGGTTGCTGCAGCCGTACACCGGCGCACTCGCGAGGTCGGGCAGGAGGACGGCGTTGTCGAACGCCAGCGTGTTGCCCGCGAGCGAGCCGCCCGCGAAGAACCGGAACCCCGTGGGTGCCGGATTCGTGGCATTCGGGCCACCCTGCAGGTACCAGCCGGTCGGGTTGTACTTGGTGGTCGTGGTCGCCGCGATGTCGGTGATCCGCAGCTGCGTGATCGCGTTGCTGGTCATGTCGAAATCGATCTCGAGGCGATACCACTTGTTGGTCGGCAGGTTCTGGAACGCCGGATCGGGGATCACCACCTGGGTCTGGACGTTGGTGGCGCTGAAGTAGATGAAGCTCGCGTTCCACAACGCCGCGGTGTTGACGTCCACCCAGGTCGCCAGCGAGATGAAGTAGCGCGGGACCGGCGTGCCGACCGAGGGCTGCAGGGAGACGCTGCCCAGGTTCTGCGCCGTCGGCAGCGTGCCGTTGAACTGCGCCAGGACGTCGTAGCCCATGGTCCACTTGCCCTTGGCGAAGCCGAAGCCCACGTCGCGCTGGGCGCGGCCGAAGTAGGTCACCGGCGGCGTGCCCACCGGGCCGGGGCCGACGGCGGCCACGAAGTTGTTCCCGCCGCCCGGGTTGACGGGGACGTTCAGGGCGTTGCCTGCGTAGGTGTAGGCCTTGAAGTCGACGCTGCTCGCGGGGACCGGGTTGTAGAAGCTGTCCTGCCCGGTGGCCGCGGTGCCGGCGGCCGAGGCGGTGAATGTCTCGAACGTGCTCGAGTACCCGGTGGTCTCGATCTTCACGTTGTCGAAGCCCATCGTGTTCCCCGCCACGGACGTGCCGGTGAACAGGCGGTAGGCGGTGGGAGCAGGATTGACCGCGCCGTTGCCGCCGTTCATGTACCAGCCGCTCGGAGTGTGCGACACCGTGGTGGCCGCGGCGATGTCGGTGAGCCGGATCTCGACGATCTGGTTGGTGGAGAGGTTGAAGTCCGTCTCCCAGCGGTACCACTTGTCCAGCGCGAGGTTCTGGAACGCGGTGTTCGGCACCGACGCCGTCACCGCCGTGCCGGCGGCGTTGAAGTACTGGTAGTCCGCCTTCCAGGCCAGGGCCGTGGCGGGGTCCTGCCAGCGGGCGAGCGCGATGAAGAATCTGGCCGTCGTGGACGGCTGCAGCGACACGCTGCCGATGTTGTCCGCCGCGGGCAGTGTTCCGGCGAACTTCACGGCCACGTCGAAGCCCATGGTCCAGGTGCCCTTGCCGTTGCCGTAGGCGAAGTCACGCTGGCTGCGCAGCAGGACCACGGGGCTGCCCGCGGGTCCGGTGCCACCCACGAAGTTGGCGCCGCCGTTGGGATTGGTGGAGAAGCCGAGCGCGTTGCCGGCGTAGGTGAAGACCTTGTGGTCGGCGCTGCCCGTGACCGGGTTGTAGTACCCGTCCTGGCCGTGGAGAGAGGTGCCTGCCGCCGAGGCGGTGAGACTCTCGAAGTTCGTCTGGTGCTGCGCCAGTGCGCCGCCGGTGACCAGCCACAGAGAGAGTGCGGCCGGCACGAACGCGATCATCGTTCGCTGCATGGTTCTTCCTCGCAGGGAGAAGGGAGACGTGATGAGAAGAGGAGATGCGGACCACGAACGGCGTCCGGGTCCGACGCGTGGCGATTCTAGGACCGCGTCCCCAGGGGCCTAGCCCCGAGCGGACGCACCGCTCTCCTGCGGCACATTTGCTCTCCAGGGCATTACCACGGAACGCATGCGCGCGGCGGGCTGCTCGTGCGCGAGCACGGCCACCACCTCGAGGTGGTAGGTCTGCGCGAACTGGTCGAAGGGCACGCAGCGCTCGAGCCGGTAGCCGAGCTCCCTCAGCACCGCCAGGTCGCGTGCCAGCGTCGGCGGCGAACACGACACGTAGACCAGCCTGGCGACGCCGAGGCGGGGCAACCAGGGCGGCAGATCCCGCGGCATCCCCGAGCGGGGCGGGTTCACCGTGGCCAGGCGATGGCGCCGGCCCGCCTGCCACAGCCGCCGCGCGATGGTCTCGGCGCGCCCGGCCCGCCACTCGATCCTGTCCGTCCCGGCCAGCACCGCCCCGGCACGGGCGTCGGCGAGGGCGCGATGGTCCATGTCCACCGCGTAGACGCCCGCGCCGCGCGCTGCAAGGTGCTGCGCGAGCGCGCCCGAACCGCAGAAGAGATCCAGCACGACGTCCTGCGGCATGGGGGCGAGCGCTTCGGCCACGGCGGTGTAGAGGCGGTCGCTCACCTCGGTGTTCACCTGCACGAAGCTGCGCGGCCCCAGCGACAGACGCGCGAGCCCGAGCTGCGCGGAGATCCGCTCCGGGCCCGCGAGGTGCGCCGAGTCGCCGCCGGCGACCAGCACGGTTCCGTCGCCCCCGGCCGCGAGGTGGAGCGAGACCTCTGGCAGGCGCGCCGCGAGTGCGGCGAGCCTGCCGCGCTCCGGCTCCGAACCGCACTCCGCCACGAGCTCTCCCCAGCGCGGGCTCCCCCCCGCGACCCGCGCCAACAACGTCACCATCCGCGCCCGTTCCTGCACGCGCACCAGCACGCCCCGCAGCCGCGGACGCCAGGAGCGTCCCTCGGCAGCGAGCCACTCCGTCACCGCGGCGGTGAGGTCTCCGGTGCCGGCCACGGCGAGCGGGCACTCCTCGAGTCCGACCATCCCCTGGCCCGTGGCCGCGCCGAGCCCGAGTCGTCCTTCCGCCAGCCGGAAGAGGTTGCGGTTGCGGTAGCCCAGGACGCGGGGCGCGGGCTCGACCGCCGCGACCAGGGCTTCGGCCTCGGGTCCGAGGGTACGGGCCAGGTGGCGCACGAGGACCGCGCGCTTGTGGGCCAGCTGCTCGGGATACGCGAGATGTTGCAGCTGGCAGCCGCCGCACGCCGCGAAGTGCTCGCAGGGCGCCGGCACGCGCCCGGCCGCGGCGCGCAGCACGCGGACCAGCCTGCCCCGCACGCGCCCGCGGCGGTCGACCCAGGTGTCGGCTTCGATCTCCTCCCCGGGGAGGGTCTTCGGCACCGCCACCGTGCGCCCGTCGCCCAGGGTGCCGATGCCCATGCCGGCCCGGCCCAGACGATCGATCCGAACGACGGCCCGAGCCATGGGCTCCACCGGGTCCGGGCGCCGCTCGCGGTCCACCATCCTGACGATGGTAGGGCCAGACGGTCCGCGCGCGGACCGCCCTACCATGCGCGTCCCATGGTCGCCGCATCCACTCCGCCTGGCGGCCAGGCGCTGGCCCACTCGCGCAGCGCGGAAACCGCCGCCTGGCATCTGCTCCGCGACGTGCCTTGCTGCCCACCCGAGGCAAGCGCAGCGGACGCGCTCGCCCTCCTCCGCTCGCGCCCCTACCAGGCCGTCGATCCTCTGCACGTGGTCGACGTGCAGGGCCGGCTCGCCGGGGTGGTGCCGCTGCGCAGCCTGTTGCCGGCCGCGCCGGCCGCACGCGTCGCCTCGCTCATGGACGCCGATCCCGAGGTGGTCGCCCCGGCGCTGGACCAGGAGCACGTGGCGAGCCTGGCCGTGCGCCACGACCTGAACTCGGTTCCCGTGGTCGACACGGATGGCCTGCTCCTCGGCGCGGTCCCCACCCAGGCGATCGTCGCGATCCTGCGGCGCGAGCACGTCGAGGACCTGCACCGGCTGGCGGGCATCGCGCGCGAGTCCCGGCAGGCACGCGACGCGCTCGAGGCCGCGCCCGGCTGCAGGGCTCGGCGCAGGCTCCCGTGGCTCCTCGTGGGACTCGCCGGGAGCCTGCTCGCCGCGCTGGTCGTGGCGGGCTTCGCGGGACTCCTGCGCCGGCGCGTCGACGTCGCCTACTTCGTGCCCGCGATCGTCTACCTGGCGGACGCCATCGGCACCCAGACCGAGGCGATCGCCGTGCGCGCGCTCTCCCTCGCGCGGTCCAACCCTGCCGCGCTCGCCTCTGGAGAACTGCGAACCGGCCTGTGGATCGGCCTGGTCCTGGGGCTGCTCGCCCTGCCCTGCGTGTCGCTCGCTTGCGGCGACCTGCGACTGGCGCTGGCGGTGTCTTCGTCCATCCTCCTGGCGGGTGGCCTGGCCGCCTCGATCGGGCTCGCCCTGCCCTGCCTGCTGGCCCGCCTCGGCGTCGACCCCGCGTTCGGCAGCGGCCCGCTCGCGACGATCCTGCAGGACCTGCTCAGCCTCCTGGTGTACCTGGGCGTGGCGACCCTCCTGCTCGGCTGAGGCCGAAGAGCCTCCGCACCACGTCCCGTTCGTTGGGGTAGGTGAGCCGCTCGACCGCCTCGCCGGGGGCCAGCCAGAGCAGCTCGGCCACCTCCACCGCGTCCTGGATCTCACCCTCGGCGACCAGTTCCATGGGGTAGTACGCCACCCGTTTCGGCCGCCCCTGCACCAGGTATTCGACCCACAGCGCCGGCCCGCTCACCCGTGCCTCGCACCCGGTCTCCTCCCAGACCTCCCGCACGGCGGTGGCGACGAGGTCCTCCCCATGCTCGGCCTTGCCCTTGGGCAGGACCCAGTCGCCCTTGGCGCCGGAGCGGTCACGGTAGCGGTTGCGGTGCAGCACCGCGATCCGCTCCGCTCCGCGCTCCCTGCGGATCAGCACGCCGCCCGCGGCCTCGATCGGCCTGCCCGCGTCCTTGGCCATCGCCGGCCAGGATGCCCGCCGGGCACCACCCCGACAAGGCGGACGGCGCGCGTGCCGCTCCGTTGACGCGCTCCGCTATTGCGCCTGCAATGGCAACTCCCATGCCCGACCCCGACCGGACCGGCATCCTGCTCCGGCGCTGCCACGAAGGCGATGGCAAGGCCCTGGAAGACCTTCTGGCCCATTCCCTCGACTGGGTGCGCCAGCGGGTGTCGCGCCGGCTCGGCCCGCTCCTGCGCAGCAAGGGCGAGACCGTCGACTACGTCCAGGACGCCATGCTCGCGGCGCTGCGCTACGGCCCGCGCTTCGTGGTCTCGGATCCCGATCACTTCCGCCGGCTGCTCGCACGCATCGTCGAGAACGTCCTGCGCGACCAGCACGATCGCTACGCCGCCCAGCGCCGCGGCGGCGACGCGAAGGCCGAGACCATCATGGACCTCGACGCCGCCGTGCCGGCGTCCCAGACGCGTCCGAGCCAGGCCGCGGCGGCTTCGGAGATGCGCCAGTGGATGGCACTGGCGCTCGAGCTCCTCGATGCGACGGACCGCAAGGTGCTCCTGCTGCGCGAGCAGGAGGGGCTGAACTTCGCGGAGATCGGCGAGCGCCTGGGCATCGGCGAGACTGGGGCGCGGATGCGCTATACACGCGCCGTCCCGAAGCTCGCGGAACGCCTGCGGCAGCTCCGTGCCGGCAAGGTCCGCGACGCGTTGACGGACGCCGACGCCTGACGCCCCGCATGGACCGCCTGCAGCACGCGCTGGAGCTCTTCCTGGCCTGGAACGAGGATCCGGCGCGCGAGCCGCGCGAGGCGTTCCTGGCCAGACATCCGGATCTGCGCGAACTCCTCGAGCTGGTCCTCGAGGCCGGCACGGCGGAACCCGAGTCCCTGCCGGCGGAGCCGTCACGCCGCCGGATCGGCGACTTCGAGGTCGTGCGCGAGATCGGCCGCGGGGGGATGGGCGTCGTGTACGAGGCCGCCCAGATCTCGCTCGACCGCCATGTGGCCCTGAAGGTCCTGCCCGGCGGGTTGCACCTGCATCCGGCGGCGCTGACCCGCTTCAAGCGGGAGGCGCAGACCGTGGCCAGGCTGCATCACCCCGGCATCGTCAAGGTGCACGCGGTGGGCGGCGATCCGGACCAGGGCTACTGGTTCGCGATGGAGCTCCTGGACGGCGAGTCGCTCGACAAGCTGGTCGCGCGCACCACGCGGGCCGCGAGTCGCAGCCGCGAGCACCTCGTGCGCATGGTGGGGATCGCGGTCCAGGTCGCGGACGCGCTGCACTACGCCCACTGCGCCGGCGTGCTGCACCGCGACGTGAAGCCATCGAATGTGATCCTGTGCCGCGACGACCGCGCCGTGCTCACCGACTTCGGCCTGGCGCGCGAGGAGGCGCTGCCCTCGGTCACGCTCTCCGGCCAGGTCGCGGGCACGCCCTGCTACATGGCGCCCGAGCAGACCGGCGGCAGTCGCGGTCAGATCGACGAACGCGCCGACGTGTACGGGCTCGGCGCCACGCTCTACGAGCTGCTCACCCTGCGCAAGGCGTTCGACGGCGACACCGCACACGAGGTGCTGCGCCAGGTCCTGGAGCGCGACGTGCCGGATGCACGGCGCGCCAACCCCACGATCCCCCGCGACCTCGCGGCGATCCTCGGCAAGACGATGGCCAAGGAGCGCGAGCACCGCTACCCGAGCGCCGCGGCCCTGGCCGACGACCTGCGCGCGTGGCTCACCGGCCGGCCCGTGACCGCGCGGCTCGCCGGCCCGACGGATCGCCTGCTGCGCTGGCTGCGACGCGAGCCGGCCCTCGCCCTGCTCACGGGTGGTCTGGTCCTGGCCCTGCTCCTCGGCATCGGCGCCTCGCTGGTGTTCGCCGGCCGCGCCGACGCCGCCGCCGACCGGGCCAACGAGGCACTGGCGCACCTGCTGCGATTCGCCGACGTGCAGCGGGTCGCCGACCTGCGCAGCGAGGAGCAGCGCCTGTGGCCCCCCATCCCGGAGCTGCTCCCCGCACTCGACGGCTGGCTGTCGCGCGCAGACGAGCTCGCGGGACGCCGCCCCGCGCACGAGCAGGCGCTGCGCATCCTCGAGACCTCCGGCGACACGTCGGCGGAGGTCGCGTGGCAGCGCCAGACCCAGAAGCACCTGCTCGACGAGCTGACGGTCCTGGCCGGACTGCGCCGCAGCGTCGCCGAGCGACGCGCCATGGCCACGACGATCGAGACCAACACCCTGATCGGTGGCGAGGCCGCGAGATCCTGGGTGGATGCCGCCAAGGACGTCGCGCACGACCCCCGCTTCGCCGGCCTCCAGCTGCGCCCGCATCTCGGTCTCCTGCCGCTCGGCAAGGATCCGGTCAGCGGCCTGTGGGAGTTCTGGCACGTCCAGAGCGGCGAGCGTCCCGAGCGCGGCGCCGACGGCCGGATCCAGGCCGGCCCCGACGCGGGCATGGTGCTGGTGCTCCTGCCAGGCGGGAAGACGACCCTGGGCTGCCGCAAGCCGACCGAGGACGACCCTCCCGGCACGCCGTTCACCGACCCGGCCACCGGCGAGTTCGAGATGCCCTACGAGGTCGAGCTGCAGCCGTTCTTCCTGGCCAAGCACGAAGTGACCCAGTCCCAGTGGCTGCGCCTCTTCGGCACTCAGATCGCGTACTTCAACTCCGTGTCTTCGGGCCCCAAGGACCGGCCCAACGACCCCGTGCTGCCGCACAACCCCGTGGAGTTCGTCGACTGGCACCAGGCCAAGGAGGCGGCGCGCCGCGCCGGGCTGGCGCTGCCCACCGAGGCACAGTGGGAGTACGCCTGCCGCGCCGGCACCACCTCGCCGTACTGGACCGGCGACTCGGTGCTCTCCCTGCAGGGCGCGGCGAACATCGCCGACCGTGCCCGGCGCAAGGCCCTGCGCGAGTTCGAGCCGTTCGAGGAGGCGATCGACGACGGTCGCTCGATCCACGCCCCCGCCGGCAGCTACACGGCGAACCCGTTCGGTCTGCATGACATGCACGGCAATGTGCGCGAGTGGTGCGAGGACTGGGCGCAGGTCTATCTGATCCCGCCGCGCTCCGGCGACGGCCTGCGCAACGACCCGCGCGAGCAGCGGTTCAAGGTGGTGCGGGGCGGCAGCTACGCCGACACCGCGGTCCGCCAGCGCAGCGCCTACCGGGCGTGGGAGCCGCCGCTGGCGCGGTTCGCCACCATCGGCGTCCGGCTCGCGCGGAGTGTCGACCGCTGATCAGTCGAACGCCACGACCGCGCCCTGGTTGGCGACGGCCTTCGGCGTACCGCCGGCGCCCTGCTGCACGACGTGACCGACCGGCACCGGACCGAACGGCGCCACGACGTGGTGCTGGTAGAGGTTGCTGGTGACCGCGCCGAGCGCGTTCGCCGCCGCGTCTGCCACGAACACCTGGGCGAAGACATCGTCGCCGTTCATCCCGGGATTCAGGCCGAGCCCGATGCCGAGGTTGGCGGTGCCGGTGCCGGTCACGAAGAGCGGCAGGAGCACGAGCGCATCCTGGTAGAGGTAGCAGGTGCGCGACGGGAAGCCCGTCGTTCCTGGCAGCTCCAGCGGCAGGGGCAGCCCGCCGATCGACGTGTTGCTCAGGCCGAGGCTCAGCACCGCGGGCGAACCCGCGTTCATCGCGGTCGCCGTGTAGGAGAGCGTGAGGGAACCCTTCGTCCAGTCGGCCGTGCTCGAGCCGCTCAACGTCACGTTGCTGGTCCGGCCCGAAGGGCGGCAACCCGTGCCGATGGTGCGGGTGAGGAGCGAGGGGCGGGTGTTGGAATCACGCACGCCATCGAAGCTGACCGTGCTCGTGTTCGAGCGGGTCATGATCGTCAGGTCGAAGCAGAGCGGGCCCGAGCCAGCGAACACGAACGGAGTCTGCAGCGGCAGGCGGAACTCGAACTCGCGGGGCATGTTGCCCACGGGGCGCATCGGCAGATTCACGATCTGGCCGGCGGCCACCGTGGCCTTGTCCGTGCCGTGGTTGACATCGAACGCCGGCGCGGGGTTGGCGGCGCGCGTGGTGGCCGTGGACATCGTGAGGGAGTACTGGACCGAGAATGCGGCCACTGCGCCCTGCGAGAGACCCTCGGCACGCAGCGAGAGTCCCTGGATCGTGCGGGCCTGGCCCTGCAGGTCGTCGTGGATCTGCAGGTAGCGGACGAACGGATTGCTGTCGCCGAGGCCATAGGTGCCGGAGGAGTTGCCCTCGGTGGCAGCGAAGTGCGACGGGGAGACCACGCGCTGCGCGGACGCGAACGTGGCGAGGAGTGCCGTCACGGCCGCCGCGGCGGCGGGGAGACGGCAACGGGAGAAGGAGTCGTTCATGAGTATGGCAAGTGGTGAGGTAGTGGGGCGCACACTGCGCCCGCCACCATCCAGAGCGGAGAACCGGTCGCGCCGGGCACACGGAATGGGCCGGCGCCGGGCCTCCCTGCCGCGTGCGTCAGACCGGTCGGAGCTGGGGCAGCCACCCGTCCCGAGGTAGAAAGACCGCGCCTCGGCGCGGGTTCCTGGGGCCATGGTGCCGACCGCCCACGGACCCCTCGCCGCCCGGGAGGGCAGGCACGACCAGAGGACCATGCTGCATCGACCCCTTGCCGCGCTCCGCCACCTCGTGGGCAACACGCCCCTGCTGGAGATCCGCTACCGCCTCGGCCGCCACGAGCGACGGCTCTACGCGAAGTACGAGTCGATGAACATGACCGGCAGCGTGAAGGACCGGATGGCCTGCCACATCCTCGGCGAGGCCTACGCACACGACCTGCTGCATCCCGGCGACACCATCGTGGAGGCCAGCAGCGGCAACACCGGCATCTCGTTCTCGGCGCTGGGCCGCGCCCTCGGGCATCCGGTGCGGATCTACATGCCGGACTGGATGAGCCAGGAGCGCAAGCTCCTGATCGCTTCGTTCGGCGCCGAGGTGGTGCCGGTGACCGCCGCCCAGGGCGGCTTCGTCGGCGCCGTGCAGATGGCAGAGAACTACGCGCGCGAACACGAGCAGGTCTTCCTGCCACGCCAGTTCGAGAACCAGGCCAACGTCCGCGCCCATGCCGGCGCCACCGGGCCCGAGATCCTGCTCCAGATCGAGGCCTTCGGCCGCCGTCCCGCCGCGTTCGTCGCCGGCGTGGGCACCGGCGGAACGGTGATGGGCGTGGGTCGCGCCCTGCGCGCGGCGTTCCCCAAGGTGCGCGTGCACCCGCTCGAACCCGCCAACTCCCCCACCCTGCGCACCGGGCACAAGGTCGGCAAGCACCGCATCCAGGGGATCTCCGACGAATTCGTCCCGCCGGTGGTGGACCTCGAGGAGCTCGACGCGGTGATCGACGTCTGGGACGGCGATGCGATCCTGATGGCCCAGAAGCTGGCACGCGGCCTCGGCCTCGCCGTCGGCATCAGCTCCGGCGCGAACTTCCTCGGCGCGGTCCAGCTCGTTGAGGAGCTCGATGCCGCAGGCGCGGTGATCACCGTGTTCTGCGACTCCAACAAGAAGTACCTGTCCACGGACCTCTGCCGCGAGGAGCCGGTGCGCGACGAGTATCTCGCGCCGAGGATCGAGCTCCTGGACTTCGACTCGGTTCGCTAGGATCCTGGCCACTGAAATTTCTGGGTCTCTGCGTGGACGCCCCGCGCGGGCCAGGCACTTCGACCGTGCTCACCGGCGCGTGCTCATCCCGCCCGCATCGCGGCCCAGCTCTCCCTGCCGTCCCTGCTGTTGGGCAGGGCGCTCACCTCCCCGAAGTCCTGCCGCCACCGCAC
>JADLFX010000056.1 GCA_020849665.1 Planctomycetota bacterium
GGATGTTGCCCGCGGCGTCGGTGATCCGGTCGATCAGCGCCCGCGCCACCTTGCGCTTCTTGCCGTCGACCACGATCTCGATCACCGTCGGCTTGCGGTCCGTGACCTGACCGACCAGCACCTTGCCGTCCTTCAGGTGGACGCGTTCGTCCTCGGGGAGGGGCAGCAGGGACAGGAGTGCGAGCGGGGCTACGTGCAGCATGGCGGTTCCAGGAAGCAGCGCGGTGAGGATGGACCGAGTGGCCGGGAACGCACCTGACCTGCCGTGGTTCCCCGGCCCGGGCCCCGGCAGGATCGACGCGGGGACTACCGGCCGACCAGCATGTGCACGCCGTTGCCGAAGCTCAGCGCGGCGAGATAGGCCCCGGCGGGATCCAGGACCACCGCCTGATGGAAGAGCTCGACGCCCAGCAACCCCGGGGAGTTCGGCACGGGCAGCGCCAGGCGCGCGGCGCCGCCGGCGTCGCTGCTGCCGTTGACCACGAGCAGCGGCGCCGGCACCAGGAGGCTGCATCCGCCCGCGAGCGGCACCGTGCCTCCGCCGGCGCCGAAGAGCAGGCCGAGAGGCGCGGATGGCCGTGCATCGCGCAAGAGGAGTCCGAAGCCGAGGTTGCCGAGCACGGGCAGACCGTCCGGGAGGCTCGCCGGGATTCGCCCACCGGTGCCGGGGCAGCCGCTGCCGTAGGGCTCGGCCAGGGGGGCCTCGATCCGGGCGAGCGGCATGGCCCAGAGTTCCATGCCCCGGTAGTAGTCGTCGGCCGCGAAGAACACGCGGGCGCCGCAGCGCGCGAACCGCGCCGGCGTGCTCGGCGCGACCCCCGGGCCGATGTCGGCCACCAGCACCGTCCCCTGCGGAGTTCCGTCGCTGGTCCACAGTTCGGTCCCCGTCGCGCCGTCGGCGGCGGCGAAGAGCACACGCGCCCCCGAACCCGCGGCAGAGATCGCGGCCGCGACGCCCATGCCGTCCTTGCTGCCCGGCCGGAGATCGCGGAGGCGGAAGGTGCCCGCCGGCGTGCCGTCGCTGGTCCAGGGTTCGCGCCCGGCAGCGGCATCGGTGGCGGAGAAGAACAGGCGCCCGCCGGCCTTGGTCAGCGCGAGCGGGTCCTGTGCCGCCGCGCTCACGCGGTACGTGCCGCCGGCCGTCCCGTCGCTGCGCCAGAGCTCGCGCACATTGTTGCCGCCGGTGAGCGCGGTGAAGTAGAGCACGCCACCCAGCTCCACCAGGTGCTTGGGGAACGAGCCGCTGCCCCCCGCCACCAGGTCGAGGCAGACGGTGCCCACGGTGGTCCCGTCCGTGGCCCAGAGCTCGACGCCGTTCTGCGGATGGCCCGCGGACCAGAAGAGTCGTTGGCCGGCCACGCACAGCCCGCTGGGCGAGGAGCTGGCCCCCGGCACGAGGTCGAGGAAGAGCGCCGTGCCCGCGGCCGTCCCGTCGCTCCGCCACGGCTCCGCGCCCGTGACGCCGTCGTCGGCCCGGAACCACAGGGCGCCCGCGAACGCGACGAGGTCCCCGGGCGGCGATCCGAACAGGAACTGGACCGGGAACGTGCGCAAGGCACTCGTGCCCGCAGGCGTCCCGTCGGTGACGTACAAGGAGGCGCTGGACGTCGCCGAGGTCACGAAGAAGAGCTGCCGCCGGACGACCGTCATGGAGGCCGGGCTGCTCGAGATGACTCCTGCCGTCAGGTCGGCGAAGAGTCGCGTGCCCGCGCTCGAACCGTCGCTGACCCAGAGCTCCACGCCGGTGCTGGGCTCGTTGGCCGCGAAGAAGAGGCGCCCCTGGAAGTGCACGAACGGCCCCGGGAACGAGCTGTATTCCCCCGGCCAGACGTCGACCAGCTGGTAGGTGCCCGCGGCGGTGCCGTCGCTCACCCAGGGCTCGGTGCCGGTGACCCCGTCGCTGGCGCGAAACACCACCCGGTCCCCGATCGCGGCGATGTCCTGCGGCGCGGAGCCGCTAGCGATGAGGCTGATGTCGACCAGCATCCGCGTGCCGGCGGCCGTCCCGTCGCTGCGCCAGAGTTCGGAGCCGTGCAGCCCGTCATCCGCGGCGAAGAGCAGCGCGCCGCCATGCGCGATCATGTCTTTGATCAGCGGGAAGCTGCCGTTCGCGCCGGCTTGGATGTCGAGCACGAGGCGCGTGCCCGCCGGGCTGGCGTCGGTACACCACAGCTCGCGGCCGGATCCGGGAGTCGCGGCCTGGAAGAACACGAGTCCACCCACCGGTGTGAACCGCTCGGGGGTCGAGTCGCCGGGGCCGGCATTCAGGTCGCCGAGTCGCAAGGTCGTCGCCGCCGTGCCCCCCGACACCCATGGCTCGCGGCCGGTCGCGACCTCGGTCGCGCTGAACAGGACGTTGGCGCCGGCGGCGGAGATCTCCTTCGGGTCGCTCGAGGCTGCGCCCGGTGCGGCATCCGCCACCAGGACCGTGCCCGCCACCGTGCCGTCGCTGCGCCACAGCTCCCGTCCGTGCGTGCCGTCGTCGGCCGCGAAGTAGACATGGTTCTGCACCCGGACGAGCGGGAAGGGCGCGCCGGAACCGGCGCCCGGCTGGATGTCCTTCAAGACGAAGGTGCCCACCACCGAACCGTCGCTGCGCCACAGCTCGGTCCCGAGCGTGGGATGCGTGGCGGTGAAGAGCAGGACGCCACCGACGGCCGTGAGATACCCCGGGTACGAGCCCGCGGCGCCGGGAACCAGGTCCGCCACGCGCGCCGTCCCCGCGGCCGTGCCATCGGTGCGCCACAACTCGCGGTCGGAGCCCTTGGTCGCGCTGAAGTACACCACGCCCTGCAGCTCGGCGAAGCCGAGGGGAATCGAGCTCGCGGGAGAGTTGTCGAGGTCCGCCACCATCACCGTCCCCGCCGCCGTGCCGTCCGAGCGCCAGAGTTCCTCCCCCGTGTTGGGGTCGGTCGCGGCGAAGAGCAGCATGCCGCTCGCTGCGAACAGGTGGCGCGGCGACGCCGTGCCCGGACCCGGGACGATGTCGTGCACCATGTACGTGCCGGCGGGGGTGCCATCCGTGCGCCAGAGTTCCTGGCCGGACGACGCGGTGTTCGCCAGGAAGTACACGACCCCGTTCCAGAGCACGAAGTTCTGCGCCTGCATGCCCTCCATGAAGTCCATCCCGCGGACGATCGCGGTGCCGGCCGCGGTGCCGTCCGTCGACCAGAGCTGGGTGCCGCGGGAATGGTCCATGCCCTGGAAGAACGTGCGGCCGAGCGCGCCGAAGAAGCGCGCCGGGAACGACCCCTGGTCGCGGACCGGGGGCCGGGTGTTGATGTCCTTGACCAGGACCTGGGCTCCCAGGGGCGCGAGGGTGCAGGCGAGAACCAGGAGGGTGCGAGCCCTCCGGCAGGAGGCGGTGCGCATGCGCGGATCGGGTGCAGGGGCGGAGCGAGGATCTGGCGGGCGGGATCTTCTGCGGCTCGCCGGGCCGTGCCCAGCCCCACCCGCCGCGCAGCCCGCGCACGTGTGGCGTTTTTCCCACCACGCTCGCCCGGGACCGGCGGGACGACCGCCGCACTCCGCGCCGCCGGGCGCGATCCGCATGGCGGCCGCGCCGCTCAGAGCAGCGAGCCGGGGTCCACGTCGAGCGTCACGCGCAGGGTCTGCGTGGTGCGGTCCTCGACGGTGGCCAGCCGCGCCATCGCCGCGAGGAACGCCTCGCGGGTGGCGCACTTCACCAGCACGTGCATGCGGTGGCGGTCCTTGAGCCGCTCCTGGATCGCCGGCGCCGGACCGAGCGGCACCACCCCGGGCAGGTCGCGCAGCGTCCCCGCAACCTCGGCGCTCTGCGCCTGCACGGTGGGCAGCGCGAGCCCCTCGAAGAGCACGCGCACCAGGCGGCTGTACGGCGGGTAGCCCGTGTCGCGCCGGAAGCCGAGTTCGGTCCGCACGAACGCGTCGTAGTCGAGGCGCGCCGCCGCCTGGATGGCGTAGTTGTCTGGGTTCAGCGTCTGGAACACGACGATCCCCGGCTTGTCGCCGCGGCCGGCGCGGCCGGCGACCTGGGAGAGCAGCTGGAACGTGCGCTCGGCGGCGCGGTAGTCGGGGACGAAGAGTCCGGTGTCCGCGCTGATCACCCCCACGAGGGTGACGTCGGGGAAGTCGTGGCCCTTGGCCAGCATCTGGGTGCCCACCAGGATGTCGATCTGCTTCTTGCGGAACGCGGTGAGGATCTGCTCGTGACTCCCGCGCGCCGCCGTCGTGTCGGCGTCCATGCGCACCACGATCCGGTCCGGGAAGAGCCCCTTCACCGCCTCGGTCACGCGCTCGGTGCCGGTGCCCAGCTCGTGCAGCCGCGGATGGCTGCAGGTCGGGCACATCTCCGGCCGCCGCCGCTCGGCGCAGCAGTAGTGGCAGACCAGCCGCCCGCGCCGCAGGTGGTAGGTCATGGTGACGGCGCAGCGCTCGCAGCGCAGGGTCGAGCCGCACTTGCCGCAGATCAGCACCGGCGCGAAGCCTCGGCGGTTCAGGAACAGGATCACCTGATCGCGCGCGCGCATGCGCTCCTCCATCAGCCGGCGCAGCGTGCGGCTGATCGGCACGCCGTTCACCCAGTCGGGCTTCTCGGCGACGCGCAGGTCCTCGATCACGATGCGCGGCAGCTGCCCGGCCCCGGCCCGCTGGCGCAGCTCGAGCAGCCGGTAGGCGCCGCGCCGCGCGCGACCGTAGCTCTCGAGGCTGGGCGTGGCCGAGCCCAGGATCACCGGCGCCGACTCGATCTCCCCGCGCGCCACCGCCATCTCGCGCGCGTGATAGCGCGGCGTGTTCTCCTGCTTGAAGGTGCCCTCGTGCTCCTCGTCCACCACGATCAGGCCCAGGTCGCGCAGCGGCGCGAAGAGCGCCGAGCGCGCCCCCACCACGACCTGCGCGCGGCCGCTCAGGATCTGCCGCCACTGCTGCCCGCGTTGCGCCTCGGTCAGGCCGGAGTGCAGCACCGCCACGTCGGGGAAGCGGGCGCGGAAGCGCCCCACGGTCTGCGGCGTGAGCGAGATCTCCGGCACGAGCACGATCGCGCCGCGGCCCTGCGCGCGCACGGCCTCCAGCACGTGCAGGTACACCTCGGTCTTGCCGCTGCCGGTCACGCCGTGCAGCAGGAACACCTCGTGACGGCGCGCCGCCACCGCGGCGCGCACCGCATCCGCCGCGGCCAGCTGCTCGGCGTTGAGCTCGTGGCGCACGACGGTCTCGCCGGTGCCCAGGGCCAGATCCTCGCCGCGCTGCGCCACCAGCACGCGGCGCAGCAGGCCGTGCTTGACCAGGGTCTGCCAGGGGCTGTCGCTCGTGCCGGTGCGCCGGCGCACGTCCAGGACCGGCATCGGCGCGCCGAACTCTGCCACCGCGCGCAGCACGCGCGAGCGCTCCTGCGCCTTCTCCTCCAGGTCGAGCCAGCTCCGCTCGGCCTCGGCGAAGGTCACCGCCAGCTCCAGGTGGGGGATGCGCCGTTCGCCCCGCGCCTTGGCGGCGGCCGGCAGGGTGGCGTCGAGCGCCTCGCCCAGGCTGCAGCCGTACTCCTCCGCGATCCGGCGGGCCAGGACCAGGAGCGCCGGCGGCAGCACGGTGCCGGCATCCACGATCCGCTCGATCGGCCGCACCTTGCCGGGCGCCAGGGTGCACGCCACCCCCACCGCGGTCACCACGCCCGGCATGCGCCGGCCGCGGAACGGCACGAGCACGCGGTTGCCCACCTCGGCGCGGAGCCCCGCGGGCAGCGCGTAGGTGAACTCCCGGCGCAGCGGCAGGTTCAGGGCGACGTCGAGGTAGACGGGAGCGGACACGGCGTGGATCCCAGCTTGCCGCCGCCGCGCAGGAAGGGAAGCCCGCGGCGGCGCGGGCCCGACCCGCTCACGGGCACGCGCACGGCGTGGCGTGGCAACGCGGACAGCCGGGCCCGTACTTCTGCTGCCCGAGCGCCTCCAGGTCGAGGCCGTGCAGGCTGGCCAGCGTGGCCAGCCACGCGTAGACGTCCGCGAACTCCTCGGCCAGGTTGTGGCGCTCGCCCCTGCGGATCGCGCGCACCAGCTCGCCCACCTCCTCCACGAACCAGAGCAGCGTGCCCTGCACTCCCCGCGCCTGATCGCGAGCGAAGTAGATCTCCTCGATGCGCTTCTGGAAGTTCATGCCATCCTCTTGGCGGTGAGCAGCACCACGTCCTCGTGCGGCGGCTCGTCGCCGGGGCCGAGCGAGCCGAGCACCAGGTTCAGGAATGCGGACGTGTGCTTGGGGGCGTGCTCGCGCACCAGCTCGCGCAGGGCCTGATCGCGCCCCACCGCCTCGTTCACCAGGACCAGGCGCACCCCGGGGGCGGCCTCGATGCGCGCCGAGCGCAGGGCCTTCTCGAACACCGGGCCGTCGTCGAGGCCGAGCGCGATCCCCTCCGCGGCGAGTTCCTGCACCTGGCCGCGCGCGCACAGCCACAGCGGCGTGCGCGCGCCGCACTGATAGAGCTTCACCCCTTCCGCGCCCAGCTCCAGCAGGCTCGCCAGGGCGCAGGCGCCGCGCGGCAGCGCGTCGTGCAGGACCTTGTTGGTGTGGGCGAGCGCCTTGCGCGCGGTCACGCCCTGGCGCAGGGCACGCATCAGCTCGTCGCGGGCCATGCGCCCGGCCAGCACCCCCAGCGTGCCGTCGCCCTCCCCGCGCACCACGAAGAGGATCGTGCCTCCCGCCCCCTTGCCGCTGCCGTAGTAGTCGAGGCCGCCGCGCTCGCCGGCCGCCATCGACCCGTCCACCTCGAAGCCCTCGGCCTCGTCCAGGTGCTGCGGCAGGGCACGGTCGCGCATCTCCCGCACCTGGGGGTCGCGGCCCGCGCTGGGCACCTCGGCGCGCGCCTGCAGGGCGTTCATGTCCTCGTTGAGGTACTGGAGGCCGCGCGCCAGGGCGCCGACCTCGTCGTTGCCGCCGAAGCGGATCCGGAGATCGCTGTTCTTGCTGCCGACGCGCTGGATCGCGAGCACGAGGTCGGTGAGCTTCTGGCCGAGGTCGTTGGCCAGGAACCACGCCACGCCCGCCACCACGCTCCCTGCGAGGACCGCGACCACCAGGGCCAGCGCCCACGCCTTCCGGCGCGCCTCGCCCTCGGCGGGCGGCTGGAAGTGGTTGCTCAAGAGCAAGAGGGCCAGCGCGGCGGCCACGCATCCGGCGAGGCCGAGGAGGAGGGCGAAGCGGCGCGCGATGCGCCCGCGGCGTCCGCCGCGTCCGCGCGCACTCATCGCCGGGCCCCCCGTGCGCCGCGCGGCGCGGCGGCGGCCGGACTCGCGACGGAGCTCACGCCCACCCCACCCGACCGAGGATCAGCACACCGACACCCGCGTAGAGGCCCGCCATCACGTCGTCCATCATGATGCCGCAGCCCCCCGGCAGATGCTCCAGGCGGCGGATGGGCGGCGGCTTGACGACGTCGAAGGCGCGGAACCACGCGAACGCGACGGCATGCGTGAGCGGAGTCGGATCGCCGCGCACCGCGGCAGCCAGGGTCAGCGTGACCAGGTAGCCGACCACCTCGTCCAGGACGAAGGAGCGCGGGTCCTCGCCGCCCAGGACCCGGCGTGCGAACGGTCCCAGGCGGCAGCCGATCGCCAGGAGCACCAGGGCCAGCAGCGCGAGGGTCACGGCCAGGGCCGGTCCCTGGACCAGGACCTGCGCCACGACCGCCAGGACCACGCCCCCCAGGGTGCCGAAGGTCCCTGGCGCGGCGGGCGCCAGACCCAGGCCGCCGGCCGTGGCCAGGAGCCAGGCGATCCGGTCGCCGAGGGCCATGGCGGCTCAGGACTCCCGCAGGTGCGGCCAGGCCTTGGCCAGGTAGGTGAACATCGAGACCACGGTCAGCAGGAGCGTGATCCACACGCCGAGGGCGGCGACGGTCTCGAAGGTGGCGGTGCCCGCGGCGAGCGTCAGGAGTGCCCCCACGGTGATGCACTGCGCCACCATCTTGAGCTTGCCTAGGCGATCGGCGGGGAACTTGTGCCCCTTCGCCTCTACGAGCCCGCGCAGGGTCGTCACCAGGAACTCCCGGGTCACGACCACGACGACGACCCAGCTGGGCATGCAGCGCGCGGCCTCGGGGTGGTGCAGGAGCGAGATCATCACGCCGCAGACCAGGACCTTGTCGACGAACGGATCCGCCACGCGGCCCAGCGCCGTGACCTGGTTGCGGCTGCGGGCCAGATAGCCGTCGAGGAAGTCGGTGCCGGCGGCCAGCACGAAGAGCGCGAACGCCGCCCACACCAGGGCACCGCCCGTCCCGGGATCGGTCACGATTTCCAGGAGCGCGATGCAGGCGAACGCCAGGAGGAGGCGCGCGAGCGTGACGGCGTTGGGGAGATTCACGATGGGCGGCTGGTGCCGCGACACGTCGTGTGGCGCGGAAACGGCGGTGATCGTCGCAGGCCCGCCTGCGAACCGCCCGGGAGATCCCTGCGGACCCGAGACCCAGGGTCCGCGCGGCGGCGCGGGTCAGGGACGACGGACGGAGGCCGAGGCGGTCCGGGGCATCCTGGGCGGGGCTGGTGCGTGATTCAAGGGCGGCACCGGCCCGCGCGGGGAATGGCTGCGCCGCCGCCGGGTTCACGGCGGCGGGCGCGCGCCTCGTTCGCGCCCGCGGGCCGCCGCGGGCGCGGCCGTGCGGACGGCACCTGCCTCAGACCGCGCGGCCCACGAGGTCGTAGCCGTCGACCCCGGTGATCTCGGCCGTCACGAACGCGCCCGCCTGCGCCTCGCCCGACACCACCTTCACCACGCAGTCGATCTCGGGCGCGTCGGCGTGGGTGCGCCCGATCGCGTCGCCGGCCGGTCCGAAGCCGTCGATCAGGACCTGCATGCGCGTGCCGACCAGCGCCGCGTTGCGCGCGTCCAGGATGTCCTTCTGCACCGCCATGATCGTGGCGCGGCGCGTCTCGGCGAGGTCCGGATCCACCGGGTCGGGGAGCTCCGCCGCCGGCGTGCCCTCCTCCGCCGAGTAGCGGAACACGCCGAGGCGCTCGAAGCGGTACTCGCGGGTCCATTCGAGCAGCTCGGCGAAGTCCTGCTCGGTCTCCCCCGGGAACCCCACGATGTAGGTCGAGCGCACCGCGATGCCGGGCACCTCGTCGCGCAGGCGCCACAGGATGTCCTTCACCTGCTGGCTGTGCACGCCGCGCTTCATCGCCTTGAGCATCCGGCCGCTGATGTGCTGGATCGGGATGTCCAGGTAGGGCACGACCTTCGGGTTGTCCCGCATCACCGAGGTGAGCTCCTTCCTGACCGTGTGCGGGTAGGCGTAGAGCAGGCGGATCCAGCGGATCCCTTCGACCTCGGCCAGCGCCGCCACGAGTTCGTGCAGCGCGTGGTGCCGGTAGAGGTCCAGGCCCCAGGCGGTCGAGTCCTCGGCCACGATCACCAGCTCCTGCACACCGGCGGCCGCGAGGTTGCGTGCCTCCTCCACCAGGACCTCCCTGGGCTTGGAGCGGTTGCGGCCCCGCATCGAGGGGATCGCGCAGAAGGTGCAGGTGTGGTCGCAGCCCTCGCTGATGCGCAGGTAGGCGTAGCTCTTGGGCGTGGTCAGGTGGCGTCGCACGTCGGTGCGCGCGTCCTTCGGCCGGCCGCCGTCGACCGCCGGTACGAAGCGTGCCTCCGAGCCGTTCACGATCCTGCGGATCGCCTTGGGCACCCCCGAGTAGTCGCTGATCTGGAAGAGCGCGTCGACCTCCGGCAGCTCCTTCTGCAGCTCCTCGGCGTAGCGCTGCACCAGGCAGCCCACGGCGACCACGCCCTTGAGCGAGCCCTCCTCCTTGAGCTTGCACAGCGAGAGGATCGTGTCGATCGACTCCTGCTTGGCGGCCTCGATGAAGCCGCAGGTGTTGACCACGACCACGTCGGCGTCCCTGGGCTCGCGGGTCACCTGGAGGCCCTCGGCGACGGCGTGGCCGAGGAGCACTTCGGAGTCCACCAGGTTGCGGGCGCAGCCCAGGGACACCATCGAGACCTTGATCGCTTCGTTCATCGCGGAATCGGGGCGGAGCATGCTACGCGCGGACTCCGCGCAGCGCACACCCCTGCGCCCGGCGCGGCGGCGCCGCTCCGCGCGCCGCTGCGGCCCACGCCACGGCCGGCGCCCCGGGCGCGTGAGGCAGCGGCCCGCGCAGGGGCCGCGCCCCGCCTCACGGCTTGGCCTGGACCACCCAGACCTTGGTGAGCACCTCGATGTCGGCGTGGAGGTGCACCTTCACGTCGAACACGCCGATCTCCTTGATCGGGTTGTCGAGGCGCACCATCTCGCCGCTCACCGGGAAGCCCTTCTCCTTGAGCGAGCGCGCGATCATCGACGCCGTCACCGAACCGAAGAGGTGGCCCTCTTCGTTGGCGCGCCCCTCGATCGTGACCGACGCATCCTTGAGTCGCTCGGCCAGGTCCCGGAGGTCCTTGACCCGCGCCGCCTCCTCGGCCGCGGCCTTGGCCTTGTAGGCCTCGACCTGGGCGAGGTTGCCCTTGGTCGCCAGGGCGGCGAAGCCGAAGGGCAGCAGGTAGTTGCGCGCGTAGCCGGGCTTGACGTTCACGAGGTCGCCGGCGCGGCCCAGGAGCTCGACGCTCTTCTTGAGGATGACCTGCATGTCACACCCTCCCCACGAAGGGCAGGAGCCCCAGGAAGCGCGCGTTCTTCACCGCCAGTGCCAGCTTGCGCTGGTCCTGACCGGAGAAGCCGGTGCGCTTGCGCGAGTAGATCTTGCCCTGCGCGGTCAGGAACCGCGCGAGGTAGCCCAGATTCTTGTAGTCGAGGGGCTCCTCGGGAATGACCGGCGCGCGGCCGCGCGCACCGAACTTGCTGAACTTGCTGGGACGGCGCGGCCCGCGGCCGCCCCGATCGCCCATCGTGTCCTGGAAATCGCTCATGGTGTCCTCCTGGTGCCTCGCTCAGCCCTGGGCCTCGCCGTTGCCGGCGGCGCGCGTCGCCTCGCCCGCGTCCGGAACCACGGCGGGCTCCGGCACACGCGGCTCGCGCGACGGCGACTCGACGTAGTCGTCGGCCGGGATCTTGTTGGGATCGAACGCGGCCTCGGGCTCGTAGGCCGACGCCGGCACCTCCTCGGCGCTGAGCATCAGGTAGCGCAGCACGGGCTCGTGCAGCTCCAGTTCGCGCCGGATCGAGTTGGCGGACTTGGTCGCACCCTTGAAGTAGACGAGCACGTAGGTGCCGCGCTTCTGCCGCTGGATCGGGTAGGCCAGCCGGCGCTCCTCCCAGCGACGCGCGCTCAGGATCTCGACGCCGTGCTTGGTGAACTTGGCGGTGACGTCCTTCTTGAGCCCTTCCCAGTCCTTCTTCACCTCCCGGTTGTCCAGGAGGAGCATGCATTCGTAGAGTCGGTTGCGTTCCATGGTCAGTCCTGGCCCCGTTCCGCGGGGCCGTTCACACGGTCCATCAAGGTCGAGAGGGGCGTTCCGTGCAGCCAGTCCACGACCACCTGCGCGGCACGCTCCAACACCGGACCCAGAACCTCCCGTTCCTCCGGGAGAAACCGTGCAAGCACGTGATCCACCTGCGTGGATCCCACGGGCGCACCGATACCGAGACGGAGACGGGGATAGTCGGCAGAGCCAAGGACCTGCTCGATCGAGCGCAGGCCGTTGTGCCCCCCGGGACTCCCCGCCGGCCGGAGACGGATCCGGCCCAGCGGCAGGTTCAGGTCGTCGACGATCACAAAGAGCGACCCCGGTCCGAGCCCCGCGGCCCGCAGCAGCGGGCCGGCGGCATCGCCGGAGAGATTCACGTAGGTCTTCGGCTTGACCAGCAGGAAGCCCTCGCCTGAGGGCGCCCGGCCGGCGGCCACCTCGGCCTTCACCCTGCCGGGGAAGTGGCGCGCGCCGTCGGCATCACGCCGCTCCAGCCTGCTGAAGCGAAGTCCCAGGATCCCCGCCGCACGGTCCACGACCTCGAAGCCGAGGTTGTGACGGGTGTGCTCGTACTGGGCGCCGGGATTGCCGATGCCCAACACCACCCGCTGCCAGTCCATGGCCGGTCCGGTCGGAGAGGGCGAGGAAGGCTAGCGAGCCGGCGTCGCCCAGCCAAGGGCTGGCGCCGCCGGACGCCGCTATTTCTTGCCTTCGCCGCCCTTCTTGGCCTCGGGGGCCGCCGGGGCGGCCTTCTTGTCGCCGGCAGGAGCCGCAGCGCCCGCCGCCGGCGCCGCGCCGGCGGCCGGAGCCGCGCCCTCGGCCGGGACCGCACCTTCGGCCGCGGGGGCCGGGGCCTCGACCTTCTCCACGTGCAGCACGAGGTGGGCCACCATCGCGTCCGGATCGATCGCCAGGGCGACGCCCGCGGGCAGCTTCACCTCCTTGGCGGTGATGCGCATGTCCAGGTCCAGGCCCGCGATGTCCAGCTCCAGGCTGTCGGGGATCGCGGCCGGCAGGCAGCGCACGCGCAGGGTCGGGTGGTCCTTGATCAGGCGACCGCCCTTCGCGGTGCCCACCGGGTGGCCGACGAAGTGGATGGCCACGTCCACCTCGATCTGCTTGGTCAGGTCGATGCGCTTGAAGTCGATGTGCAGGGGGGTGTCGTCGATCGGGTCGAACTGCACCACCTGCAGGTAGGCGGACTCCTTGCGGCCCTCCACGTCGACGTGGAACACCCGATGGTGCTGGCGCAGGTGGCGGATCACCTCGCCGCCGGGGATGGCCACGGCCTCGGGGTCCTTGCCCTCGCCGTAGATCACGGCGGGGACGTACCCCTCGGCGCGGAGCGCGCGGACCTGGTTGCGGCCGCGGGCGGCGCGCTTCTTGGCGGGAATGACGGAGATGTCCATGGCTAGACTCGGGAAGCGGAACTGGTACCGGGGCGGCCCATCAGCGGCTGGGCGGCGTGGGTTGGCTGTCGAAGAGGACGCTGACGCTCTCGCTGCGGTGGATGCGATCGATGGCCCGCGCCAGCAGCGAGGCCACCGAGCACACGACCAACCGGTCCATCAGGCCCTTGGCCGGGATCGGGATCGTGTCGGTGAAGAAGATCTTCTCGACCGGGGCGTTCTGCAGCTTCTCGATCGCGCTGCCGCAGAGCACCGCGTGGGTCGCGGCGATGTGCACCCTGGTGGCGCCGCGCTCGCGCACGATGCGCGCCGCGTCGGCGATCGAGCCGCCGGTGCTGACCATGTCGTCCACGATCACCACTTCGCGGCCGCGCACGTCGCCGACCACGTTCTCGATCACGGTCTTGTCGCCGCTGATCCGACGCTTGTCGACGATCGCCAGCTCGGTCTCGCTGCCGAGGTCCTTGGCGTAGGCGCGGGCCAGCTTGACCCCGCCGACGTCCGGCGACACGACCATGGTGCCCTTGCGCACGACCTTGCGCAGCTGCTCCATGATCACCGGGCGGGCGTAGAGGTGGTCGACCGGGATGTCGAAGAAGCCCTGGATCTGCGCCGCGTGCAGGTCCACGGCCAGGACCCGGTCGGCGCCCGCGGTGGTGATCAGGTTGGCCACCAGCTTGGCGGTGATCGGCGTGCGCCCCTCGTCCTTGCGGTCCTTGCGCGCGTAGCCGAAGTACGGGATCACCGCGGTGATCCGGTCCGCGGACGCGCGCTTGACGCAGTCGATCAGGGTCAGGAGCTCGAACAGGTTCTCGTGCACCGGCGGGCAGGTCGGCTGCATGATGAACACGTCCGCGCCGCGCACGTCGGTCTCGATCTTGAGGTCGATCTCGCCGTCCGGGAAGCGGCGCAGGACCACGTTGCCCTGGGGGATGCCCAGGTGCGCGCAGATGTCGCGAGCCAGCTCGGGATGGGCGTTGCCGGAGAAGACTCTCAGACGGTCGAGCATCACGAGCCTCCCTTGGCCGCTTCGTCGCCGCGGCGCTTGCGGCCGGGCAGGGCGCGCGCGGGCACTCCCACGTACACCTCACCGGCCTCGATCCTGGTGTTGCGGGTCACCACCGCACCGGCACCGGTCATGCTCTGCGGTCCCATCTCGCTGGGCGCCACCAGCACCGTGCCGCTGCCCACGAACGCGCCGTCGCCGATGCGGGTCTCGTGCTTGGCCCGGCCGTCGTAGTTGGCGGTGATCGTGCCGGCGCCGATGTTGGCCCTGGCCCCGATCACGGCGTCGCCCAGGTAGGTGAGGTGCTTGGCCTTGGTGCCGGCCCCCACCACGCTCTTCTTCACCTCTACGAAGTTGCCGATCTCCGCGCCGTCCTCCAGCACCGTGCCGGCCCGCAGGTGGGCGAACGGGCCGACCTCGCAGTGCGCGCCGATCGCGCAGCCGGCACGGATCACGGTGCACGGGAGGATCCGCGTGTCGCGGCCGATCCGTACGCCGTGGTCGATGTAGGTGGTGTTCGGATCCTCGATCAGGACGCCATTGGCGAGGTGGCCGACCAGGATGCGCTCCTGCATCAGCTCCCGCGCGAGCGCCAGCTCGCGCAGGGAGTTGACGCCCTGCACCTCGCGCGCGTCGGGAACCACCAGGGTGGCGATCCCCGCGCGCTCCCGCGCCAGGATGCCGAGCACATCGGTGAGGTAGTACTCGCGCTGGGCGTTCTGGTCGCTGAGCCGCGGCAGGGCCGCGAACAGCGCCTCGGAGGCGAAGCAGTAGAACCCCGCGTTGATCTCGTCGAGCTCCCGCTCCTCGGGGGAGCAGTCCTTCTCCTCGCGGATGCCGGTGAACTCGCCCTCCGCGTCGCGCAGGATGCGGCCCAGGCCCGAAGGATCGTCCGGGAACGCCGTGACCACCGCGGCGGCCGCCGGCCGCTTCCCGCCGGCGGCGCGGCGCGCCTTGCGCAACTCGCCGAGGGTGGTCGCGGTGATCAGCGGACAGTCGCCGTACACCACCAGCACCTCGCCGTGGAATCCCCCCAGCGCCTCGGCCGCCACCCGGACCGCGTGCCCGGTGCCGCGCGGCTCGCCCTGGTCGACCAGGGTCAGGTCGGTGCGCCCGGCCAGGGCCTTCTCGACCTCCGCCTTGCCGTGGTGCAGGACCACGACCGTCCGCTCCGGCTGGAGCTCCCGCACCGTGTCGAGCACGGTGCCCAGGAGCGTGCGCCCGCACAGGGGGAGCAACACCTTGGGCGTGCTGACCTTGGTGCGCTTGCCCAGGCCGGCGGCGAGCACGACCACGGCCAAGGGCACGGACGGAGCGGGAGCGGGCATCGGTACGGGGAGGGGGCGGGCAGCACGCCCGCGAAATGGGGGCGGGGATTGTTGTGGGCGCAAAGGGCAGGGTCAAGGCCGGGGCGGCGCCGGGCCGGATGCGACCGTTGCGGCGCTGGCCATTAGAGTCCCGTCCGCGTGTCTCCAGCCGCCGGATCCCTGCTCCGTCTCGCCGGGTTCTTCGGCTGCCACCTCGCCGCCTGCGCGCTCGGACTGGCCTTCGCCAGGGTCGGGCCGTACGTCTCCCCGGTCTGGCCGGCGACCGGCGTCGCGCTCGCGGGACTCCTGCTCGGGGGAGTCCGGCTGTGGCCGGCCGTGGCCGCGGGCACGGTGCTGAGCTCCGCCTGGTACGGCATCCCGTGGATGGTCGCCCTGGTGTTCGCCGTCGCGAACTCGGCGGAGGCGGTCGTGGCCGCGCGGCTCCTCGCACGCATGGGATTCGCCAACCGCTTCCGGACGCTGCGCGACCTCTACTCCTACGGGCTCGCGGCCTGCGTCGCCGGCCCGCTCGTGAGCATGGGTCTGGGCGTGCTCGGCCTGCACCTCGCGGGAGCGCTCACCGGCCCGGGCATCGGCACCGCGGTGCGCGTCTGGCTCCTGGGCAACGTGCTCGGCGCCATGATCGTGGGCCCCGTGCTCCTGGAGTGGGCCCGCCCGCCGGGGCGCGCGACCGTGCCGCGCAGGCTGGAGGCGGTCGGCTCGGTGCTGCTCCTGCTGGTCCTGTGCGGGGTGACCTTCTTCGACCTGGGTCACGACCGCAACCTGCCCCTCAGCTACCTGCCCATCCTGGTGGTGGCCTGGATCGCCCTGCGCTTCCGTGCCCCCGGATCCACCCTCGCCACCGTCGTGGTCGCCATCGCGGCCGTGTGGGGCACGACCCAGGCGCGCGGGCCCTTCGGCTCCCTCCCGACGTCCGACGTCCTGGTGCTCCAACACACCTTCCTCCTGGTGGTCGCCAGCACGTCCCTGCTCTTCGCGGTGATCGCCGACGAACGCGAGACCGCGCTGGAGCTCTCGCGCGCCAACGAGGCGCGCTATGCGGTGCTCTTCGAGCAGGCTCCCGACGGCATCGTGGTCATGGGCGTCGACGGCGAGGACCGCGGCCGGCTGCTGGCCGCCAATGCGGCCGCGGCGCGCATGCACGGCTACGAGACGCGGGACCTCCTGCGCATGAACATCGCCGACCTGGATGCACCGGAGGAGGCGCTGCACGTCGGTGAACGGCTTGCCAGGACCCTGGGCAGCGGTGGGATGCACGAGATCATCGAGCACCGCCACCGCGACGGGCACCTGTTCCCGGTGGAGGCCAACGGGCGCGTGTTGCGGATCGGCGCACAGCGGTTCGTGCTGGCGTTCCTGCGCGACGTGTCCGACCGGCGCGAGGCCGAGGCGCGCCAGCAGGTCCTCGACCGCCGCCTGCAGGAGGTCCAGAAGATCGAGAGCCTGGGCGTGCTCGCGGGGGGCGTCGCGCACGACTTCAACAACCTGCTCACGGGCATCCTGGGCAGCGCCACGCTGGCCCGCGCCGACCTCGCCCCGGACCACCCCGCGCGCACGTCCGTGGATCAGATCGTCTCGGCCGCGCACCGGGCGGCGGACCTGTGCCGGCAGATGCTGGCCTACTCGGGCAAGGGCCGGTTCCAGGTGCAGCGACTGGACCTCAGCGCCCTGATCGAGGCCAGCCGCGACCTCCTCGTGCTCACGGCGGGCCATCGGCCCGCAGTGCGCGTCGAACTGACCAGGAACCTCCCCGCGGTCGAGGCCGACCCCACGCAGATCCGCCAGGTGGTGATGAACCTCCTGCACAACTCCGCCGATGCCCTCGGCGAGCGTCCGGGCACCATCCACCTCCGCACCGGCGCCGAGACCCTCAGGGCCGAGGACCTGCACGAACTGGTCCTGGGCGCGGAGCGGCCGCCAGGACCCTATGTGTGGTTCGAGGTGGAGGACGACGGACCCGGCATCCAGGAGGACGTCCTGCCGCGGATCTTCGAGCCGTTCTTCACCACCAAGTTCACGGGCCGCGGCCTCGGCCTCGCCGCGGCGCTGGGCATCGTGCGCGGCCACCGGGGCGCGATCCGTGTGCGGTCCAACGAGGGGCGCGGCGCCACGATCCGGATCTACCTGCCGGCCGTCGCCACGCCCGCCGAGCCGGTGCCGGAGCCCCCGCGCCCCGCAGACGGCAACGGCTGGCGTGGCGAAGGCACGATCCTGATCGTGGACGACGAGGACGCGGTGCGCGTGGTGCTGGCGCGGATGGCACGAGCCCTGGGCCTCCAGACCCTCGAGGCGCGCGGCGGCGAGGAGGCGCTGACCTGCTACGCCGCGCGGCCTCGGGCGATCCGCGCGGTGCTGCTGGATCTCACCATGCCCGGGCTGCCCGGCGAGGAGACCCTGCGCCGCCTCAAGGAGCTGGATCCCGCCGCCAAGGTGGTGCTGATGAGCGGCTATTCGCAGCAGGAGGCCCTGGAGCGCTGCACCGGGCTCGGGCCGGCCGGCTTCCTGCAGAAGCCGTTCACGCTGGAGGACGTGCGCGAGCGGCTGCGAGCCGCGCTGGGTTGAGTAGGAGGGCCAGCCACCCCCTGCCACCGCTCCGCCAGCGGCCCGGGACACCCGAGCCGCCGTCACCCGGATCCATGCGCACGGCGATCGCGCCCCGGAGCTCGAGGATGCCGATCGCTCGTTGGACCATCCTGGCCGACCTCCCGTTGCTGCTCGCCGGGGCGGTCTGGCAGGCGAGCCTCCGCGCTGCGCATCTCGAACCACGCGAGCCGTCCTGGACCGGGCTGCGCGCTCTGCGAGGCTACTTCCCGCGCGTGCGGCCCTTGCGAACCCGGGCCGGCTTCGCCGGCAGGGCCTCCATCGCCCACTGCCACGCCGCGGCGAGCGCCGCGCGGAGCACCGCGGCATCGACAGCCGCGAGGTGCACCGTGGTGCAGCCCTGACGGCCCCAGGCGCCGTTCGCCGGAGCGAACGCCGCGCCGTGCGCACGCACCAGCCGGGCCTGCTCGGCCGGCGGCACCTTCACCATGCCGGCCGTCCCGCCGGGGTGGAGCGACGCGAAGATCCGGCCCCGCACGCGGAAGTCGGGGTGGTCGTGGTGCGCGCCCTCGACGGCGTCGGGCAGCGCGAGGGCGAGGCGGCGGAAGTGCTCGGGGGTCATCGGCGGCGCGGTGCAGCGGCGATCCTAGCGTCCCGCGGACCCGGACGGGGCGGCGGTGCGCAGGCCCTCCAGGGTCCAACGCCGCGAGCGCGAACCCGCCGCCACCCCGGCCAGCGCGATCAGCGCGAGGTTCTCGGCCAGCTTCGGGCAGACCCACACCTCGCCGATCCCGCAGCCGCAGTCGAAGCGCACGGCGCACAGGGAGAGCCCCTGGGCGGCTGCCAGGCCGGACGCGTGCAGCGCCACGGCCACGGTGAACACGACGGTCATGGCGCAGAGCAGCACGCCCGCGGCGCGCAGCCAGGCGCCGGCCAGCAGCAGCGCGCCGCAGAGGATCTCGATCCACGGCAGCACGACGACGGTCAGGTTCAGCGGGTGCGGCGGCTCGACCGGCAGGATGCCGTAGCCGTGCAGCGCCTTCAGGAACGCCACCGGCTCGCGCACCTTGTTGACGCCGTACCACACGTACACGCCGCCCACGACCAGCCGCGCCACGAGCAGCGGCAGCGCCGCGTCGCGCAACCAGCCCCGGAACCCGCGCGGAGTCACCATGGCCCCGTGCCTCTGGCCACCGGCAGGCGGCGCTCGCGCCAGTCGCGCATCCCGCCCGTGTAGAGCAGCAGGCGCTCGCGCGCGATGCCGTAGCGATCGACCAGCGCCCGGCAGAGCAGGTAGCCGTCCATGCACTCCGCCGATTCGCAGTACACCACCAGCCAGGGCACCTCGCGCAGGAAGGGCAACGCCGGCGCGACGTCCTGCGGCAGGTTGTAGTAGTCGAGCTGCAGCGCGCCGGGGATCCGGTCCTCGCGGTAGTGCCCGTCGCTGCGCGCGTCGAGGAAGAGCACGTGGGTCGGATCCAGCCGCGCCGCCTCCAGCAGCTGGCGCGCGCGCGCGCCGTCGATCAGCGCGAACTCCTCGGCGGCTCGCGTCCAGAACCCCGGGGCCACGGCCTGGGTGGCCGGGCCCCGTGCGGGCGTGGGAGCGCTCGCCGGAGGCACGGCGGGCACCCCTGGCGCCGCGAGGAAGTACGCGCGGCCGATCTCGATGGCGTCGCGCTCGCGCAACGCGTTGACCGCCAGGCCAAGGGCCGCCGCCGCCAGCACGATGCCCACGGAGGGAGCCACGATCCGCCGCATCATGACCGCCTCGCCTCCCGCCGGCCCGCGGGTGTCGCGGCCCGCGCCGGGCGCCTCACGGCGCCGGCGCAACCGCCTCCGCGCCAGGTCCGACCGGTGCCGGCGCGGCCGCGTGGCCGAGCCTGGCCTGCTCGCGTTCGTACTCGAGCGCGTGCTCGTGCCGCATCCGCGCCAGCGAGATCTGGCCCGTGAAGATGCTCTTGTCGATCGGGAAGCATTCGGGGTTCAGGTGGGCACCATACATGTGCCAGATGATGATCGTCAGCAGCGCCATCATCGCCTCGTAGGTATGGGCCGCCTTGGCCGCCGGGATGAACTGGCCCGGCAGGTACTCCGCGAAGGCGATCGGGAAGTAGAGGACGAAGCCCGAGACGATCATCACCAGGCTGCCGACCACCATGCCCCAGTACTCGAACTTCTGGCGGTAGTCGTAGCGGTCGAACTTCGGCGCCTCCGGGGCAGCGCCCACGTAGTAGCGCAGGTTCTGGATCGCCCCGGTGAAGTCCTGCTTGTTCGGCACGATGTTCATCGCCATCCGGCCGGAGAGCACGCCGAAGAGGACGACGGCGAAGTGCACGACGCAGAGCGTGGTGAACGCGATGCCGGTCGCGCGGTGGATCGCGCGCATCCAGTCGATGCCGCCGAAGAGCTGCGTGACCCAGATGGCCCAGCCGCTGTCGCTGAACTTCTGCGGCAGGCCGGTCAGCAGCAGCAGCACGAACGTGATCATCACCAGCAGGTGCTCGACGCGCGCGCGGCGGCCGAAGCGCTGCACCAGCCGGTCGCCGTCGCCATGGGGCGGCGGGGGAGCGGCGGGCACGCCCTTGGCCCGATTGCGCCGCTGCACGCGCGGGAAGAGCACCAGGTGGGCGAAGATCTGCAGCGAGAGGCCGAGGATCACGAACGGGATGAACACCCAGTAGCCGACCTTCACCGCGAACACGAGCGGCGCGTTGGCGAGGTCGGGCTCGTAGTGGGAGAGCCAGGCGTCGGGGAAGTTCTCCGACGCGTCGGCATGGCACTTCTGGCACACCTGCAGGAGGTTGTCCTTCATCAGGCGCGTGTTGCCGGCGTCCGCCTTGGCCACGTCGTGGATGCCGTGGCAGTCGGCGCAGACCAGCGTCGGCATCCCGGCCTCCTTGCCCTCCTCGCGGTAGAAGCGCACGCTCGTGCCGTGGAAGTCGTTGAGGTAGGTCGACACCACGTTGGTCGAGATCCCGTACCGATCCATCATCTCCCGGTCGCCGTGGCAGCCCATGCACGGCTGCCCTAGCCGCACGTTGCGTCCCGCCTCGGCCTTGCCGACGTCGGCGTGTCCGCGGTGGCAGTCGACGCAGCCGGGCGCATCGGAATCCACGGCGGTGACGCCACGGCCGTGCACGCTGGCCGCGTAGGTCGCGTAGACCTTGTCGTGGCAGGCGGCGCAGCCGCGGGTCGCGCCCGCGCGACCCTGCTCGCCGCGCAGGACCGAGTGTGGCGCGTGGCAATCGGTGCACAGGGGCGCGTTCTCACCCTCGCTGGGGTGCAGCAGGGCGCCGATCCTGCGTTGGGAACGGCCGGCGGTGTTCGCGTGTTCGGGCGCGTCGCCGTGGCACTCCACGCAGCGCTTGACCAGGCCGCGCCGGTATGCGGCGCGCGTGGGGCGATCCGCCTCGGTGTGCTGCAGCGCGTCGAGCCCCACGTGGCAGGCGACGCACTCGAGCTTGCCGTGGGCCGAGGCCAGGAATGCGGCCTTGTCGACACGGATCTGCACCTTCGTGCCGCCCAGGAACTCCATCGGGTCCTCGGCGGTCGCGTGGCACTCGAAACAGCCCTGGCTGCCGGCCGCGCCAGGTTCCTGGGCGGCGAGCGACGAAGCGCCTGCCGCCAGCCCGAGGGCCAGCAGCAGGACGGCGGTCGCGCGGATCGCTGGGGTGCCCACGTCACGCTCTCCTGGTCGCCAGCTTGCGGACCAGAGCCTTGCCGTAGAGGCCGAGCAGGACCGCGAAGCCCGCCAGCGGCAGGAAGAGCACGTACACGAGGCTGACGACCAGCCCGCCGGCGAGCGCCAGCAGGCTGCGGATCACTCCGGGCCGCCGCCTGGCGGGCGCCAGGGCCGGGGCGGCCGCGGGCACGACCGGCGCGGGGGCCGGGATCGGCGGCGGGACCGCCGGCTGGGCCGCCAGGTCGCCCGGCACCGGGACCTCTGCGACGCGCGGCAGGGTCGTGGGCGCCGGCAGCGTGGCGGTGGCCATGTGCGGCGCCACCTCGCGCCACGTCGGCATCGACAAGGCAGCCTCGGTGGCGTGAGTCAGGACGTCGGGCGCGACCGGCTTGGTCAGGTAGTCGGTGACCCCGAGCCGCGCGGCCTCCTGCAGGGTGTCCTGCGACGGATAGCCGGTGATCACGATGACCGGCATCTTCGGGTGCGTGGCCTTCACCTCGCGCACCAGTTCCAGGCCGTCCATGCCCGGCATGCGCAGGTCCGCCAGCATCACGTCGAAGTCGCGCGCGGCGACGCTGGCGAGCGCCTGCCTGCCGTCGTGCGCCTTCTCGACCTCGTAGCCCGCGTTCTTCAACACGCGCTCGTAGCTCTTGCAGACGACGTCCTCGTCGTCCACGACCAGCACTCTCTGGGTAGCGACCATGTCAGCACCTCTGTCCGTTGGTCAAGGAACCGCTGTCGAGGGCCCGCGCCACGACCGTCCTGATCTGCGCCGCGTCGAGGGGCTTCTGCAGGAACTCGAAGGCGCCCAGTTGGATGGTCTCCTTCGCGTTCTCCAGCGTCGGGAAGCCCGTCATCACCAGGACGGGGATCTCCGGGTGGCGGTGGCGCACGTGCTGGAGCACCGTGAGCCCGCCCAGCCGCGGCATGCGCAGGTCGAGGATGACCAGCGCGTAGCGGCCCGCCTCGAGCACCTGCACGGCCTCGGCGCCGGAACCGGCCTGATCGACCTGGTGACCTTCCTGCGCCAGGACCCGCGCGACGCTCTGGCGGACGACCCTGTCGTCGTCGACCACCAGGATCCGCGCGGCATCGGTCATGTTCTGCCCTCGTGATTCGTTCGGGGCGACCATCGCCCGCGCACTCCGGTCGCAAGCGCGGTGCCAGGCGGCCGCGCCGCGCACCCGATTGCCGCGCAGATGCCGCGCATGACCGGGAATCGGCGATTTGGACGAAGCGGCGGATCCGGTCCGCCGCCCGCGCGCCGGGCCTCCAGGAGCCAGGTGTACGAAGGCGCCATACACATGCCTCGTACACCTGCCGCACACGCGAGGTGCGGCGGCGGCGGGATGGCGCGGCGCCTCAGACCTCTTCGCGCCGCACGCCGTGGCGCTTCATCAGCGCCTGGAAATTCGGCCGCAGCATGCCCACGGCCTCGGCCGCATGCGTGGCGTTGCCGCCGCTGCGCTCGAGCGCGGCGATCACGAAGCGCCGCTCGGCCTCCATCACCAGCTCCTCCTGCAGCCGGTGCTTGATGGCCTTCAGCTCCTCCCAGGTCTGCGCGACCGGACCGATCGCCGCCGGGGCCACGTGGCGCACTTCGACCGGCAGCTGCTCGGGGGTGATGACCTCGCCGGTGCAGAGCACCATCGCGCGCTGGATCGTGTTCTCGAGCTCGCGCACGTTGCCGGGCCACTGGTGCTTCAGGAGCAGGTCCATCGCCTCGGCCGAGATCGTGGTCGCCCGGCAACCGGTTGCCTCGCGGTGCTTGGCCAGGAAGTGCATCGCCAGCTCGGGGATGTCCTCCTTCCGCTCGCGCAGCGCCGGCAGCTGCACGGGCACGATGTGGATGCGGTAGTAGAGGTCCTCGCGGAACTCGCCCCTGCCCACCATGCCCTCGAGGTCGCGATTGGTCGCCGCGATCAGCCGGATGTCGGTCTTCACCGTCTCCGTGGCGCCCACCGGCTTGAACTCGCGCTCCTGCAGCACGCGCAGCAGGCGCGACTGCACGGCCAGGGGGATGTTGCCGATCTCGTCGAGGAAGAGCGTGCCCCCGTCCGCCACCTCGAAGAACCCGCGGCGCGCCGAGACCGCGCCGGTGAACGCCCCCCTGGCGTGGCCGAACATCTCGCTCTCCATCACCGACTCGCTGAGCGCACCGCAGTCGACGGGCAGGAAGCGCGCCGCGCGCCGCGCGCTGTTGAAGTGGATCGCGCGCGCGACCAGCTCCTTGCCGGTGCCGCTGGCGCCGCGGATCAGCACCGTGCTGTCGGTGGGCGCCACGCGCTCCAGCAGGGCGTAGACCGCCTGCATCCTCGGGCTGCGGCCGACGAGGTTGTCGAAGCGGTAGCGCTGCTGCAGCTCGCCGCGCAGCCGGGCGTTCTCCGACTCCAGCCGCAGGCGCTGCTGCATCTTGGCCACGGCGATCAGCAGCTGGTCGGGTGAGAACGGCTTGGGCACGTAGTCGAACGCGCCCAGCTTCATGGCCTGCACCGCCGTCTGGATCTCCGCGAAGCCGGTGATGATCATCACCTCGGTCGACGGAGAGATCTCCTTGATGCGGCGCAGGAACTGGATGCCGTCCATGCCCGGCATCTTGAGGTCGACGATGGCGACGTCGGGCTTGTTGGCGGCGGCGAGCCGCAGGCCCTCGTGTGGATCCTGCGTGGTGGTCACGCGGTGGCCCTCGTCGCCGAGGATGCGCGCGCAGCTGGCGCAGACGACGCGTTCGTCGTCGACCACCAGCACGTCCGCGACCTCGCGCAGCTCCCCGGGCCTCATCGCAGGGCCTCCTGCGCCACCGCGGCCGGCAGCTCGATCGTGAACGTGGTGCCCTTGCCCACCGTGCTCTGCACGGCGATCGTGCCGCCGTGCCGGCGCACGATGCCGTGCGACACCGAAAGTCCGAGCCCCGTGCCCTTGCCGACCGGCTTGGTCGTGAAGAACGGGTCGAAGATCCGGCCCAGGTTCTCGGGCGGGATGCCCACGCCCGTGTCCGCGAACTCGACGAGCACGCGCGGGCCCGGGGCCGTGACCGCGCGCACGGCGATGCTGCCGCCCTCCGGCATCGCCTCGGCGGCGTTGATGAGCAGGTTCAGGAACACCTGCTCCATCTCGCTGCCGTCGCACGACACGCTCGGCAGGTCGGGAGCCACGGTGACCGCGATCTTCACGTTGTGGAACTTGGCCTGGCGCTCCACCAGCGCCACCGTGCGCTCCAGCACCTGGGCCAGGTCATGCGAGCGCTTCTGCGGCCCGCTGTCGCGCGAGAACTCCAGGAGCTGGCGGATGATCGCCGCGCAGCGATTGGTCTCGTTGACGATCAGCTGCAGGTCCTCGCGCTGGCGCGAGTCCTTCGGCGTGTCCTGCAGCAGCAGCGTGGCGAAGGTCAGGATGCCGGTCAGCGGGCTGTTCAGCTCGTGGGCGACGCCCGCCGCGAGGATGCCCAGCGAGGAGAGCTTCTCGGCGCGGATCACCTGCGCCTGCGCGACCTGGAGGTCCTTGGTCTTCTCCTCCACCTGCTGCTCGAGCGTGCGCGCCCAGGCGTTCAGCTCGTTGCGCGCCGCGCGCAGGTCGACGGTCATCTGGTTGAAGGCCACCGCGAGCTGTCCGACCTCGTCGGCGCTCGTGACCGGGAGCGACTGATCGAGATGTCCCGCCGAGACCCGGCGGATCCCTGCCAGCAGCGAACGCACCGGGCGCGTCACGAAGGTGAAGACCAGGAGGCCCAGCAGCCCGCAGGCGAACACCGTGCCGGCGAGCGCGAAGAGGAGATTGCCGGTACCGGCCACGGCGATCCGCTGGTCGATCTCCTTCAGCGAGACGCCGACGTCGACCACGCCCAGCACCTTCTGCTCGGCGGGTGGCCGGTGGCAGCCGGCGGCGGAGCAGCCCGGCTCGTTGTAGACCACGTCGATCGCCGCCATGACCCGCGCGTCGGAATCGCCGCGGAAGATGCGGGCGCGCTGCGGCGAGTCCAGGTGCGTCAGCGGCTGCGCGACCGCGTGGCACTGGTAGCAGGCCTCGGCGCTCAGGTCGACCTTCCTCCCCACCTCGTCCGGCTTGCTGCTGTAGGCGATCCGCCCGTCCTTGCTGAAGATCCGGACGTGCTCCATGCCCGGCTGCTGGCCGATGTTCTGGACCGTCTGGTTGGTGTCCTCCGAGCGGTTGTGCAGCATCGTGTACCGCGTGCTGCGCTTGACCACGTCGGCGATGCGCAGCACCGAGCTGCGCGACTGGTCCAGCAGGCGGTTGCCGAGGTGGCGCGCGGAGAGCCACGCCGCGACCGCGCTGGCCAGGATCAGGCAGGAGCCCAGGAGCACGGTCAGCCGCCAGCCCAGGCTGGCGAAGTGCGGCCGGCCGGCAGGCGGAGCCGCCACCACCGCGGGGGGGAGGGCGGGGTCGGGGGTCATGGGCGGGACCCGAGGGGAATGCCCGGCAGCGGCGACAATTCCGCGGGACGGCGGGCCACGTCAGGTTCCTGACCCCCACACCGGCCCCACCGGACCGGAGCGGCACCCACCCGCACGAGGAAGCTGGCATGCGCGCCACGGACCTGCTCAGGCGCTACGAGCGCGAGGCCGCACGGCCGACCTGGCTGCGCCTCGCCTACGAGGTGGCGTTCTGGGCGAGCCAGGCCCTGCAGGTGCTCGCCATGTTCATGCTGGCATCGCTCCTCTCATCGGACGATCCGAGCAATGTGGACGACTCGATGATCCCGGCAGCGGGCGCCGCCCTGATGGCCCTGGTGTTCCTGCACCTGCTGCTGGCGATCGTGGAGGTGCGGCTGGTGCCCTTGCTCTCGGCTCTGGCACCGCCATGTCTGGTCGTGCTCCTGCCCTGGTCGCCCTGGTCCGACATCCACGAGGCGGCGCCTGTGGCGTGGGCGTGGCTGGGGGTTCACTCGTGCGCCCTGCTGTGGACGCTGCTGCGCCCGCGCGGCCACCGCGCGGGGCAGAACCCCCCGAGGGATGCTCCGTTCAGCGCTGCCCGCCGATCGTGCCGCGCGTCCCGTTGCTGACGGCGAGGCCGAGGGGGTTGGCCGCGGGGTCGAGGACCAGGCCCTGGTGCACGATCGGTCCGCCCAGGAGCGCCGGCACCGCGGGCACCGCAACGCGCAGCTCGCCCGCGCCCTTGGCATCCAGGCCGAACGGCGCGAGGAGCTCCGGCGACGCGCGCAGGAAGCAGCCCGGTGCGCCGATCCCGCCGAGGTCGATGGGCAGCGCCACGCCCCCGAACAGGGAGTCCGAGGCCCCCAGCACCATGGCCGCGCTCGCCGACGGCCGGCCGCGTGCGAGCCGCAACGCATACGTGTTGCCCATGGCGGGCGCGCCCTGCGCGATGAGCTCGGGCACCGCTCCCCCGCCGCGCGCCAGGAGCCCGAGCACGAGCCCGCGGCTGGGCAGGACCGTGCCCGCGGTGGCGGTGGCGGTGGGCGCCTGGACGGTGCCCATGAGCGGGTTGAAGAGCACCGAATCCACCGGGTACTCGGGCGCGTAGCCGCTGGCCGCGGAATCGCTCTTCGCGATGTCGACGCACAGGTTCTCGCCGGCCACGGCCTGCCAGGCGAAGGGCTGGTCGAAGAGCACGCGCACCGCGAAGGTCCCGGGCACCGCGTTGGTGCCGGAGAGCGTGGGCAGGCTCACCGCCTGCCGGGCCAGGACCCTGGTCGGCGCGCCCGTGACGTTGTTGGCGAAGGTCGCCGTCATCTGGCCCTGCGCCACGGTGGTCGGGGCCAGGACGATCTCCAGCTCGTTCCAGAACTCGCGCAGGTGCGGGTCGGGCGGGTTGCCGTTGTCCTGGCGGAACGCGAGCCCGTGCACGGTGAGCGCGCCGGCCAGCTGGGACCCGGCGACGATCTGCTGGTGACGCGCCTCGCCCTGGCCGAAGGGGATGTTCGACGCCGAGTTGCCCATGGCCGTGGCGAGGGCGTTCGGCACCACCAGGGCCACCGCGCTGTCGATCCCGCTGCCCGCACAGCCCGTGCCGAACGCGGCCATGGTCCCGGGCACGAAGGCCGGCTGCTGCTCGCAGGCGGCCAGGGCGAACGGCACCGTCGCGATCTCCAGGGACACGGCCTGCACCACGAGGTCGACCACGCCGTCCGCGGGCGCGGTGAACACGACCTTCTCGTAGAGATTGCGCGGCGACGTGGAGCTGCCGAGCACGGTGCTGCCCAGGCTCACGCTGAGGTCCAGATTGCTCCACGCGCCCGCGGTGAGCACGTGGCGGTGCCAGGCCAGGGCCACCGCGTAGCTCCGGCCCGATCGCACACCGAATCGGAACGTCTGGCTGTTGACCTGCGCGGTGAGGCTCGCGCCGGCCAGGAGCCCGTTGCCGCGTGCCAGATCGATGAGGCGATCGTCGCGCAGATAGCCGAGGCCGTACGCGTTGCGCGTGTTGTACGGCGGGTTTGGGTTGTGGGCCGAGACGTCCTCGGTGGTGACCAGGAGCGCGGCCTTGGTCTCCAGCGCGCTCGCCTGCGGCCGCACCGAGCGGTACAGCGTGGCGGCGCCCGCCACCTGCGGCGAGGCGAACGACGTCCCCCAGAGCACATAGTCGCGGCCCGCCGCCTCCCGGTCGCGCAGGGGCATCACGATGCCGATGCCGTTGGCGCACAGGTCGGGATAGCCGCGCAACGTGTCGCCGCTGAGCGGCCCGCGGCTCGAGAACTCGGTCACGACGCGCGAGTTCGGCGTGACCGCCCCGACCGCGAGACCATTGGCCACCGACTGGCTGGCGGTGGACGAGGCTCCGAAGTTGCCCGCGGCGCACACCGGGAGGACGTCCCCCGCGAGGGCGAGGGCGTCGAGCGCCTGCTGGCTCGGGTCGGTGGGATCGGGCGAGCCGCTGTAGGAGTTGTTGACGACCAGGACGTTGTAGCGGGCGCGCTCGGCGGCGATCCGCTGCCAGCCGCTGATGATCGTGCTGAACGAGGAGTTGCCGTTGGCGGCGTCCGCGATGCCCACGCCGAGGAGGGACGCACGTGGTGCGTGCCCGCGGCTCGCGCTCGGCGAGGCGTTCCAGCGCTCGCCCGCGGCCACGCCGCCCACGCCCGTGCCGTGGCCGTTGGGGTCCTCCGCGGTCCACGCCCCCACCTGCAGGTTGGCCAGCAGCCGCGAGCCGGCGATCCCGCCGCCGGTCCGGTTGTTCACGTCGCCGTCCACGTAGAACGCGGCGTGCGGTCGGCCGGTGCCGTTCATGTCGGCGTCCATGCCGCTGTCCATCACCGCCAGCGTGGCTCCGGCACCGAGGATCCCCTGAGCGTGCAGCGGGGCGGCCGCGTGGTTCGCGGTGTCGATCGAGGTGCGGATCTGCGGCACCGCAGGCGCATCGGGATCCAGGCGCAGGACATCCGGATGGCCGCGCAGGGCCCCGAGCTGCTCGGGCGCGATCTCCACCGCGCAGGCGTCGATCAGCCACCAAAGGCGTGTCACGCACCCGCCCAGCCCCGCCACGAACGTCAGGAATCCGGCGCGCTCGGTCCGGGCCCTGCGCTCCAGTCCGGCCACCACGGCGTCGACCTCGGGAGCCGGAGCGCGGCGCGCGATCGCGGCGCGGTACTCCGCGAGGTCGAACGAGCGCCCGCGGAACGTGACCAGCCAGCGCTCGGTGCCCGCGCGAGCGCCCGGCAGGGGCCCAAGGTGGAGGACCGCCTCCTGTGCGGCCAGCGACGCGAGGATGGACGCGAGGACGAACGCCGGCAGGAAGGGAGCGCGCATCGGGCGGGACCTTGAGAGAGACGCGGAGTCTAACGGGTCCCGGCAGGCCCGACTCCGCGGTCTACGGCGGAGAGCAAGCACAGCGTCTCAACGCGGCAGGAAGCGCCGCAGCTGCGCGGCCGAGCCCGGCACCTGCCCCACGAAGCGGCCGGCGCTGTGCGCCACGAACTCGATCCCGCCCGGGCTGCCGGCGAACCACTCGCTCATGCGGGTGCACGCAGCCGCCATCGCCACGGCATCGCGCAGCGGCAGAAGGGCTTCGACCCACGCGCGGCACGCCTCGAGGAGGGACTCCTCACGGCGGGCGTCGTGTCCGTCGCCGCGCGCGGCGGCTCGGCACGCCGCGACCGAGCCCAGCGCCGCAGCGCGCGCGACAAGGTCCCCGGCGGTCGTCTCGATCTCGACCAGGAGGCCGTAGGTACGCGCGCGCATCGCCGCGATCATCGTCGCGTCCGCGCCCTCGCGCCCGGAGGCCTCGAACGCTGCGCCAGCCGCCAGGGCCATCTGCACGACCTCGCGTGCGCGCGCCAGAACCCCCGGCCGCTCGGCGTGCGCCGCAAGCGGACCCTTCGCGCACTCCACGAGCATGCGCGCCACCTCGAGGCGGCCGTTCCAGTCCTCGTTGCGCGCGAGGTCCAGGTACTCCTGCGCACGCGCCAGCAGGGCAGCGACCTGGCCGAGCATCGCCTCCGCGCGCGCCAGCTCCGCGAGGAGATTGCGCCGGCGCTGCTGCCAGAGATCTGCGGAGGGCGACGCGGCACGCAACGCCGCCTGCTCTGCGAGGGCCGACTGCAGCACGTCCCTGGCCAGCGCCGCGTCTCCCGCCAGGCGGTGTGCCTGCCCGAGGCGGGTCTGCAGCTCGAGCCGCCGCTCGCGGATCGACACCGAGCCGGGTTCCTCCGCGAGCAACGCATCGGCGGTCGCGAGCGCACTCACGAGCGCCGCGACCGCCGCCGGCGCGCCCGGCGGCTCGTGCAGCAGGGCGAAGAGGCGCCGCTCCTCGAGCTGCACGCGGCGCGCCATCGCGGCGCCCCCCTGCAGCGCAACCAGCTGCGTGACGAGCTCCGCGGCCCGCTCGCGCGCGGCGCGCGCCAGCTGCATGTCGAAGGGCGCACGCTGGCTCCTTGCCTCGAGGTGGGCCTGCGCGACCGCGACCGCGGCATGCGCCGCGTTGTGGAGCAGCGTGGGATCCCGGCTCGCGAGGGCGAGCGCGGCCCGGTGGTCCTGCTCGGCCTGGGCCGTGCTGGCCACGCCCTCGGCCATCTGCCAGTTGCGCAGCTGTGCGAGGGCCTTGTTCGAGCGCGTGGTGGCGAGGCCGACGCGGTACGCGAGCACGCGCTGGTGATCGCGCGCCAGCCGCTCGTAGGCCGCCTCCGCCGCCGCAAGCATGCCGAGCACCCTGGGGTAGTCGTCACAGCGCGCGAAGAGTCCTGCCAGGTCGCCGGCGGAGGTCGCGAGGCGCCAGTCGCGGGCGGCGTCGGGCTGGCCGCGTTCCGCCCGCTGCCAGAGGTCGCGCACGCGCAGCAACTCCCGCATGGCCGCGTCACGGTGGCCGAGTTCGAGGAGCTGGCGCGCGTGGTCGGTCCCGGCCTGGATCGCGAGCGACAGGCGGCCCGCCTCCGGCGTATCGCCAACCCCCGGCTCTGCCAGCGCTACGGCGCGCTGCAGCGCGGCCAGCGCCGCGGGGCCCGCCCGCGGCGCCAGCAGCCTCCCCTGGCCACGCAGGATCTCCACCAGAAGCGCCCGGGGCCCTGGGTCCGCCGGCGCCGCGGCGTGGGCGGCCGACAGGAGCGGTTCGGCCTGCGCGAGCGACTGCTCGGCAGCGAGCGCATCACCGCGCCGCTCGTGCAGGGCCGCGAGCGCGAGCAGTGCGCGCGCCAACGACTCAGGGGGCAGGCGATCTCCCGGCAGGGTCCCGGCCTGCGCGAGGGCCGCGGACAGGATGTTCCGCGCGGTCTGGTGCTCGCCGAGGAGGGCTTGCATGCGACCCAGGCGCAGCCGTGCATCGACCACGCGGGGCAGGAGCGCCGCGTCCGGACCCGCGGCGCTCTCCAGGAAGTGCTCGTAGAACGCGACCGCGCGCGCGAGGAGCCCCCGGCGCACGTCGACGAGGTGCGGCACGTCGACGAGATCGGAGTCACCGACCTGCACGAGCTCCCCCACCGCCTCGAGCGCGCTGTCGAGGTTGGCCTGGGCACTGCGCGAGCTCGCCGCCGCTTCGCGCCAGAAGAGGAGGCTCGCGCCCAGGCCGGCGGCGACTGCGAGGAGCACGACCATCGCTGCGGTGGCCTCGAGGCGGTGGCGGACGCAGAGCTTGCGCAGGCGGTACCACGCGCCCGGCGGACCGGCGCTGACCGGCTCGCTGGCGATGTGGCGGCGCACGTCTGCGGCCACTTCGGCCGGGGTGCCGTAGCGGCGGTTGCGGTCCTTCTCCAGGGCCTTGATCGTGATCCAGTCGAGGTCGCCGCGCAGGAGGCGCCGCAGGGCAGACACCTCCAGGTTCCGACGCTCGGCGATCGGCGCCGCAGCGGCACCGAGCGCGGTGATCCTCGTGCTCGGCGTGGGCGGATCGAGCGTGCCCACGACCCTGGCCACATCGCCGCCGCGGAACTCCTCGCGTCCGATGGGCAGCGTGCCGGTGAGCAGCTCGTAGAGGATCACCCCCAGGCTGTACACGTCGGTGCGCGTGTCGACGTCTGTCTCGTGCGCCGCCTGCTCCGGGCTCATGTACTCAGGCGTGCCGAGCATCGCTCCCGGCAGCGTGAAGCGCGTCGCTCCGCCGCCCAGGGCGGCGGCCATCGACTTGGCGACTCCGAAGTCGATCACGACCGGGCAGGGCAGCGCGTCGCGCTCGACCACCAACACGTTCGATGGCTTGAGGTCGCGGTGCACGATCCCCTTGTGGTGTGCGTGCTGCACCGCATCGCAGACACGCGCGAAGAGCTCGAGCCGCGCGCGCGGGCCAAGCCGGTGCTCGTCGCAGTAGCGCTGCAACGGCAGCCCCGGCACGTACTCCATCACCAGGTACGGCCGGCCGGCGGGCGTTGCCCCGGCGTCGAGGACCTTGGCGATGCCCGGATGGGCCAGCAGGGCCAACGCCTGCCGCTCGAGCGCGAAGCGGGCCAGGATCTCCCGCGAGTCCATGCCGGCGCGCAGCACCTTCACGGCGACCTGGCGCCGGACCGGTTCGTGCTGCTCGCACAGGAACACGGCGCCCATGCCGCCCGTGCCGAGCCGCTGCAACACGCGATAGGGACCGATGCTCTCGGGCTGCTCCGGGGTCTGCAGCAGCCCGGAGCGCAGCAGCGAGTCCACGTGCTCTCGCACGCGTGGGGCCAGCGCGGCCGCGCCGTCCAGTTCCCGCTCCAACGCCGCCTCGCCGCCCTGCTCGTAGGCGACGACGCAGCGCACGACGAGGTCGTAGAGCTCGGGCGAGGGCTCGGGCGAGGCGGCCATGGCGAGGTTGCGGAGCGGCATGCTAGCGACTCCCGGCCAGCCTCACGGCGCGCAGACCGTGCCCGGGACTGCCGGGGCTGGAACGTCCGCGGCGCGCGCCGACGCCCTCCGGTCGGTGCCGTCGGCTCAGCCGCCGCCGACGCGCACCCGCAGGGGGTTGCTGGCGGTGAGACCGAAGGCGTTCGCGCCCGGGTCCGGAACCAGCGCCTGCTGATGCACCTCGGCGCCATAGAGCCCGGACAGGTTGGGGATCGGCAGTCTCGACGTCGCCACGCCGGCCGTCGCCGTCGCCGCCTGCGTCAGTTCGACGCTGCAGTGGACCAGGCACCCTCCCGCGCCGATCAGGCCGAGGTCGAAGGGCAGCGGCAGGGCACCGTAGGTGGAGCGCGAGAACCCGGTCAGCAAGAAGACGCCGCCGGGGGTAGCCGGCACGTTCCGCACCTCGACGTCGAAGTTGCCGGCGATGGCGGGCGGAGTCAGCGGGCGCAGGACCGGGGTGCCGGCCGTGCCCGGACAGCCGATGCCGAAGGTCGTGACCGCCGAGTCGAGGGCGGAGTAGTGGATCACCTCGACCTCGGCGAAGGCCAGGGGGCTTTGGAAGGAGTTGCGGAAGAGGCGCACGCGGTCGATCTGTGGCGCCGGAGATCCCGTCAGGGGTATCACGACGGGCCCAGGCCCCGTCGGGTTGCTCACCAGGTGCGTGGCCACCGTCGTCGTCCCATCGAAGGCACGCACGTAGAACGTGTACAGGCTCTGGAAGTTCGAGGGCCAGACGCGGACCTCGTTGTAGCGCTTGCGCGGCAGCTGGACCTCCCACCAGTCGCCGCCGCCGGCCCCGTTGACGCTGGTCAACACGCAGGAGTTGTTGGCCATGTTGCAGTCCGTGTTCCCGTCGATGGCGTTGGCGGCGCCGTAGTTGGTCCCGCCCGGGAAGTGCGCCGCCGTGCCGTAGACCGCCCAGTTGACGGGCGTGATCTGCGCGATCTGGAGCACCTCGACCTCGCCGAGGGAGATGACGCCCGAGGCGACGCCGGGCCGGCTGAGACGCACCGTGTCGCAGGTGATCCCGCCTGGCGGCATCAAGAGCCGCACCGCCACGCCCCGGCGAGGATACGCGCCGCCCGTGCAGACGGTCTGGCTCCACAGCAGGGTGCTGCCGGTCTTGAGTTCGACGAGCAGGTCGCGGCAGCTGGCGTTGTCGGTGTCCGAACGGGTGTAGAGGACCACCTCGTGCACCAGCCGTGGCCCGGCCAGCACCACCTGCCACCAGGGTGCGGCCATCGACGCCGTGATGTTCGCCGAGTTGTCGGCCCAGACGCCGCTTCGGTTGCCGTCGATGAGCCTGCTGGCGACGCCGGTCGGGTACGTGGGGTGGTCCGCGCTCTGGGTGGCGGCACCGGTGCGAGCGTGATTGACGTTCTGACCGGTCTGGGCGGCTGCGGCGCAGGCGAGAAGCATGGGAACGAGGGCGAGGGTCGTGGTCTTCATGGACGGCGTGGGTCGATGGACGGGGAATCGAGAACGGAGGGCACGAGGTCCCCCGGGGGTGAAGCGAGACGTGCCACGCAGTGCTGCCGGGAACCTCGGGGAACCCCTGCCGAGCGCCGTGCCAAGGAAGCCACGGCGTGCCGGCGCGCCTGGATCCGGCCCGCCGCCACCACGCCGGACCTTCCGGCAGCGAATGCCCGATCGCGCTCGCTCTACGATGCAACCGGCAGCCCATGGCCTCCCACACCCCACCTCCTCCCGCCGACGAAGGCCGGCTTGCACTCGACCGCCTGCTCGAGTCGCAGCTGCCCGCACTGCTCGTGTTCCTGCGCCACCGCACGGGCAACGCGCTGGCGGCGCGCGAGACCGTCGAGGATCTCGCCCAGTCGGTGTGCCGCGAGATCCTGCAGGACATGCCGAAGCTGCGTTTCGAGAGCGAGGACAAGTTCCGCGCCTACCTGTTCCTGCAGGCCGTGCGCAAGGTCGTGGATCGCGCGCGCTTCCACAGGATGGAGTGCCGCGATCAGCGGCGCGAACGATGCCTGCCGGACACCCGGAGCGCCGCGGAGCAGGGGATCTACTCGCACCTCGTGACGGGCACCCAGGTCGCGTCGGCGCGCGAGCACCTGGCCCGCGTCGAAGCCTGCCTCCAGTCGCTGCCTGACGCGCAACGCGAGGCGGTCCTGTTGTCGCGCGTCGCCGGTCTCTCGTATGCCGAGATCGCTGCACAGAAGGGCGTGGCCGAATCGACGATCCGCGCCCTGGCCGCGCGGGGCCTGGCACGGATCAGCCTGGACCTGGAGCGGCGGGAGTAGCGCTCGCACGGATGTTGCGGCGCCCGGCTGCGCGGGTGCTGCCGGGACTCTGCCGCCGGGGTATGTTCGCGCGCTCCGGACCCTCCCCTGGCGTGCGGCATCGGCCCACGGCAGCTCTCCTCCCTCCCGCCCATGGACCACGACCTCTCCCGGCGTCGCTTCCTGCGCACCAGTGCCGTGCTCGGCGCGTCCGCGCTCGCCCCTCTCCCGCTGCGCGGTGTGCACGTTTCCGGCTCCGACACGCTCAAGGTGGGCGTGATCGGCTGCGGCGGCCGCGGCACGGGGGCGGCCGACAACATCGCGAAGGCCGCGCCGGGGATCGTGATCTGGGCCCTGGCCGACGTGTTCCCGCACCGGGTGGCGCAGGCGCGCAAGGACCTGCAGGGCCTGGGCGAGGCGCTGCAGGTGAGCGACGAGCGCTGCTTCACCGGCTTCGACGCCTACCAGAAGCTGCTCGCCACCGAGGTCGACATCGTGATCCTGGCCACGCCGCCCGGGTTCCGGCCCGGACACATCCATGCGGCGATCGCCGCCGGCAAGCACGTGTTCGCGGAGAAGCCGGTGGCGGTCGACGCGCCCGGCGTGCGCAGGGTGCTGGCCGCGGCCGAAGGTGCCGACAAGCAGGGCCTCAGCGTGGTGGCCGGCACGCAGCGCCGCCACGAGGCGGGCTACATCGAGGCGATCCAGCGCGTGCGCGACGGCCAGATCGGAGAGGTGATGGTGGCCACCGCGGCGTGGAACCAGGGCAGCCTCTGGGTGAACAAGCGCGAACCCGCCTGGGACGACATGGAGTGGCAGCTGCGCAACTGGCTCTACTTCACCTGGCTCTCGGGCGACCACATCGTCGAGCAGCACGTGCACAACCTCGACGTGGTGAACTGGGCCTTCGACGCCACGCCGGTGCGCGCGCTCGGCATCGGCGGCCGGCAGGTGCGCACGGCGCCCGACTTCGGCCACGTCTACGACCACTTCACCGTGCGCTACGAGTACTCGAACGGAGCACGCATGCTCTCGACCTGCCGGCAGATCGACGGCTGCACCAACGAGGTGGCCGAGACCCTGGTGGGCACCAAGGGCATCTGCCGGCTGGCCTCCGGCTCGTACGCGATCGACGGCGAGCGGCCCTGGCGCTTCCAGGGCAAGAAGGCCAATCCCTACGTGCAGGAGCACCGCGACCTGATCGAGGCGATCCGTTCTGGCAAGCCGGTGAACGAGCTGCGCACCGTCGCGAACAGCACGATGACCGCGATCCTGGGCAGGATGTCCGCCTACACCGGACAGGAACTGGGCTGGCAGCAGGCGCTCGAGTCCAAGCTGGAGCTGGGTCCCAAGGAGCTGGCGTTCGGAACGCTGGCCGTGGACCCGGTGGCGCAGCCGGGGCGCACGCCGTTCGCCTGAGCGCCAGGGCCCCCGGCTTGCCCTGCCGTCCGGGCCGGACCATGAGGGCGCCGGCCGGTGCACCGCGCGATCGGCCAGGGACCGAGGAACCGACATGATCCAGGTTGGCGAACCCGCGCCGGAATTCACGCTGCCTGCGCACGACGGCAGCAGCGTGGCGTTGGCGCACTTCCGCGGTCGCGCGGTGGTCGTGCTCTACTTCTACGCCAGGGACGACACGCCGGGTTGAAGCCGGCAGGCCTGCGCGTTCCGGGATGCCCATGCGGCGTTCACGGACGCCGGCGCCGAGGTCCTCGGCGTCAGCCCGGACGGCCAGCAGAGCCACGCCGCGTTCGTCCGGGCGAAGCGCCTGCCCTACCGCCTCCTGAGCGACGCCGGCGGCGAGGTCCGGCGCCGCTACGGCGTGGGCCGCTCCTGGTTCGTGCTGCCCGGGCGCGTCACCTTCGTGATCGACAAGCAGGGCGTGGTCCGTCACGTGTTCGAGTCCCAGTTCCACTTCGCCCGCCACGCCGAGGAGGCTCTCGCCGCGGTGCGCGCCCTCGTCGCGGAAGCGGCGGCGGATCCCGCGAAGATCGACCCTGCGGGAAACCCCGACACGCGTCCCGCCTAGAGACGAGTGCCCCGGCGCTCGCGGCCCTGGGCTGCTCTCCCGCAGGGTCTTGCGTGAGCTGCATGGACCTCGCGCTGCCCTGCGCGGCCACCGGAGCCAGGTGGGTTCGGAAGCGAAGGCACGCGGCCGCGGCGCAGGGGCGATCTTCGTTGTCCTCGACGTGGCGCGCTGCCGATCTACGCACCATGGCTCCCCTGGGCTCGTTTCCCGCATTCCTGGCCGGCCCCTGCATCTACGCGGACATCCTCCTCGGTCTGGTCGCGGCAGGCGCGCTCGGCTACCTCGGCGCTCCGCTCTGGCTGTGGACCGGGACCCTGCTGGTGCTCCTGGCCGGCTTCGGCGCCCCGTGGTGGGTGCTGTTCCTGGTGGCCGCCCCCGCCGTACCCCTCCTGGTGCCGGCGTGGCGCGAGCAGCTGCTGACCCGGCACGTGCTGCGGCTGATGAAGTCCCTGAACGTGCTGCCGCAGATCTCGGAGACCGAGCGCACCGCGATCGAGGCCGGCACGGTGTGGGTGGAGGGCGAGCTCTTCTCCGGCCGCCCGCGCTGGGGGCGGATCCTCAAGGAGTCGTATCCCGAGTTGAGCGACGAGGAGCGGACCTTCCTCGACGGTCCAGCGGCGCGCGTGTGCGCGCTCACCGACGACTGGCGGGTGTTCCAGGACCGCGACCTGCCCGAGCAGGCGTGGGAGATGCTCAAGCGCGAGCGCTTCTTCGGGATGATCATCCCCAAGGAGTACGGCGGGCTCGGCTTCGGCCCGGCCGCCAACAGCGCGGTGGTGCAGAAGCTCGCCTCGCGTTCGCTGCCGCTGGGCATCACCGTGATGGTGCCGAACTCGCTCGGCCCCGCCGAGCTCCTGATCCACTACGGCACCGAGGCGCAGAAGCAGTACTGGCTGCCGCGCCTGGCGCGCGGCGAGGAGATCCCCTGCTTCGCGCTCACCGAGCCCGCGGCCGGCTCCGACGCGGGCTCGATCCAGGCGCGCGGCGAGGTGTTCCGTGGCGACGACGGCAGGCTCCAGCTGCGCCTGGAGTGGAACAAGCGCTACATCACGCTGGCGGCGATCAGCACCGTGCTGGGGTTGGCGTTCAAGCTGCGCGACCCGCACATCCTGCTCGGCCGGGGCGAGGACCTCGGCATCACGTGCGCGCTGATCCCGACGTCCATGCCCGGCGTGGTGCTGGGCAAGCGCCACGACCCGCTGGCGATCCCGTTCTACAACTGCCCCACCGAGGGCCACGGCGTGGTCGTGCCGCTCGACGCGGTGATCGGCGGCGCCGACGGCGTGGGCCAGGGCTGGCGCATGCTGATGGAGTGCCTCGCGGCCGGGCGCGGCATCTCGCTGCCCGCCACCGCCACCGGTGGCGCCAAGCTCGCGGCGAGGGTGGCCGGCGCATACGCGGCGGTGCGCCGCCAGTTCGGCCTGCCGATCGGCCGCTTCGAGGGGATCGAGGAACCCCTGGCGCGGATCGGCGGGCTCACCTGGCTGCTGGAAGCCGCGCGCCGGTTCACCGTGGGCGGCCTGCAGAGCGGCGCCAAGCCGGCCGTGGCGACGGCGATCGCCAAGTACAACAGCACCGAGATCTACCGCCGGATCATCAACGACGCGATGGACGTGTGCGGCGGCGCAGGCATCTCCCGCGGGCCGCGCAACCTGCTCGCGCACGGCTACATGGGCTGCCCGATCAGCATCACGGTCGAGGGCGCCAACATCCTCACCCGCACCCTGATGGTGTTCGGCCAGGGCGCGATCCGCTGTCACCCGTACACCTACGCGGAGATCGCGGCGGTTGGCAGGGGCGACCTCGGGGCCTTCGACCGGGCGCTCTTCGGCCACATCGGACACGTGGTACGCAACGGCTGCCGCGCGTTCCTGCTCAGCCTGACGCGCGGCTGGCTCGCCACGCCATGGGGCCGCGGCCCGGCCGCGCGCTACCAGGGCAAGCTGAGCTGGGCCGCGGCCAGCTTCGCGCTCCTCGCCGATCTGGCGATGGGCACGCTGGCCGGCGACCTCAAGCGCAAGGAGAAGCTGACCGGCCGCTTCGCCGACGTGTTCTCCTGGCTCTACCTCGGCACCGCGGCGCTGCGCCGCTTCGAGGCCGAGGGCCGGCGCAAGGACGACCTGCCGTTCCTGCGCTGGTCGCTGGAACACGCGCTGGCGCAGATCCAGCAGGCCTTCGACGGCATCTACGCGAACTTCGACGTGCCGGTGCTCGGCTGGCTGCTGCGCGGGCCGATCGGCCTGTGGTCGCGGATGAACCCGCTCTCGCTCGGTCCGAGCGATCGCCTCGGCGGCAAGGTGGCCCGGGCCCTGCAGGTGCCGGGACCGCACCGCGACCACCTCACGCGCGGCATCCACGTCGCCAGCGAGGAGGGCGAGGCGATGGCCCGCCTGGACCGCACCCTGGAGCTGGTGCACCAGGCCGAGGCCGTGGTGGCGAAGATCAAGGACGCGGTCCGGGGCCGCCGCCTGCCGAAGGGCCGCCCCGAGTCGCTGGTGGCCGAGGCGCTGGCCGCCCAGGTGATCGGCCCCGAAGAGGCGGAGCTGCTGCAGCGCGCCGAGGCGGCGCGCTGGGACGCCATCCAGGTCGACTCGTTCGGCCTCGCCGAGTACCTCGGGCACGAGGACCCGCACGACGCGCAGGCGCTGGCCGGGCGCTGAGCGATCAGCCGCCGATCACCGCCTCGGCGCCGTTGCTCACCGTGAGCCCCAGGCTGTTCGCCGAGGGGTCGAGCACGATGGCCTGGTTGAAGAAGCGCAGGCCCGCGGCATCCGCGGGGATCGGGATCGTCCACAGTCCCGCGCCGAGGACGTTCGTCACCGGGTAGAGGAAGTCGCCGCTCACGCGCAGGGCGCAGCCCTGCATCCCGATGACGCCCAGGTCGAAGGGCAGGGTGAGCGCGCCGTACTGGGTCTTCGAGTTGCCCAGGAAGATCCAGGCCGCACCGGTGAGAGGCAGGTGGTTCACCTGCACGGTGAAGGTCGCGCCCGCCGTAGGCACTTCGCCGCCCCGCGCGGAGATCGCGGGCACGCCCTGGACGCCGGCGCATCCGCTGCCGAACGGTGTGTACGAGCCGGAGGTGCCGGGGGTGTACTCCCAGAGGTCGCGTTGGTAGGTGGCAACTGCGGGGGAGGGGATCGGATAGAGCGATTCGCGCGTCACGCCCGTCCCGCCGTGCAGGATCAGGCGCCCGCGCTGGGCGTCGAACGCCAGGGCGAAGTCCCACCGGCGACCCGGCATCTGCGGCGTGAACAGCTCGCGCCAGCGCGTGCCGTCCCAGGCCCACAGGTCCGCGAGGGGCATGCCGCGATCGTCGAGACCGCCGTAGACGTACGTGATGCCGCGCGCGGGATCGGTCGCCATGCCGTGGCCGTGACGCGCGGGCGGTGCCACGAGCGTCGTACGCTCCACCCAGATCGTGCCGTCGTACTCCCACAGGTCCTGCAGGGTCGTCCCGTAGGTCCCATTGCCGACCAGCGTCCGGGTGGTCCCGCCGAAGAGCACCACGCGCCGCCGCACCGCGTCGAACGACATGGCATGTCCCCAGCGTGGCATCGGAGCCGCGAGGGGATTGCGCTGGATCCACGCGCTCCCGTCCCACTCCCAGGTGTCGCGCAGGACGGTCGTGCCGAGGATCGGGGTGCCGGACTCTTCGCCCCCGCCGAACACGACGAGGCGGCCCCGCACGGTGTCGAAGGCAGTGGCGGCACGCGTGCGGCGCCCGGGGAGCTGGGGTGGGTTGGGCAGGATCAGGTTCGCCCCATCCCACTCATGGAACACCTGGCTGCCGATCATGCTGTTCTGGCTGAAGCTTCCGCCGCCGACCCACGTGGACACGCCGCGCACCGCATCGAACGCGAGCGTGCCAAAGCCGAAGAACGCCAGTGGCGAGGTCATGGCATGGCGCTGACTCCATGCGGTGCCGTTCCATTCCCAAGTCTGGAAGTTGCCGACCGACTTCGAGAATCCCATCGCCACCGTGACATTGCGCGCGCTGTCGAAGGTCATGCGCGGACTGAACAGGTCCGGCGCGGTGGGCGTCGAGCGCAGGGACCATTGCCCCTGGGCGGCGAGCGGCGGGATTGCGGCGAGGAACGCGACGAGTCCGAGAGAGAGCCGTGGCATGGTCTGAGATCCTGTCCTCCTCCGCGGCAGAGTAAGCCGGGTCCCGGACCCGGCAAGCCCTGGCGCGGACCGCAGGCAGGGAGGAACGCCGGGGCTGGGACTCCCCCGCGGCGGCGCCGCTGGCTCAGTAGCCACCCTTCTTGATCAGCGAGCGCGCGATCACCAGGCGCTGGATCTCGCTGGTGCCCTCGTAGAGCCGGTTCACGCGGCTGTCCCGATACATCCGCTCCACCGCGTATTCCTTGGAGTACCCGTATCCGCCGTGGATCTGCACGGCGCGGTCCACGACCCGGTCGAGCGCCTCGCTGCAGAACAGCTTCACGATCGCGCTCTCGCGGCTGATCGGCAGGCCCTGGTCGCACATCCACGCGGTGCGGTAGAGCAGGCTCTCCATGGCGAAGATCTCGGTGGCGCAGTCGGCCAGCATCTGCTGGATCGCCGGCTGCTCGGCGATCGGCTTGCCGAACGCGATCCGCTCGTTGGCGTAGCGGATCGACACGTCGAGGGCCTCCTTGGCCGCACCGAGGCAGTTGGCCCCCAGGGTGAGGCGGCCGCGGTCGAGGGTCATCATCGCGACCTTGAATCCCTCGCCGACCTTGCCGAGCAGATTGCGCTCGGGCACGCGCACGTTGGCGAAGTGGATCTCCACGGTCGTGGAACCACACTGGCCCATCTTCTCCTCGGGCTTGCCCACCGAGAATCCGGGCGTGGCCGTGTCGACGATGAACGCCGTGATGCCCCTGGTGCCCTGGCTCCTGTCGGTGGCGCAAAAGGTGACGATCACGTCGGCGAAGTCGCCGTTCGTGATCCAGATCTTGCTGCCGTTCAGCAGCCAGGCGTCGCCGTCGCGCACCGCGGTGACCTGCATGTTGCCGGCGTCGGAACCGGACTGCGGCTCGGTGAGCGCATACGCGGCCCACTTCTTCCCCTCGCAGAGATCCGGCAGGTAGCGGCGCTTCTGCTCGTCGCTGCCCGCGAGGTAGATCGCGGTGGCCCCGATGGAGGTGTGGCCGCCGCACACCACCGCGGTCGAGAAGCAGCCTCGCGTGATCTCCTCCATGAACACGCAGAGCCCGGTCTCGCCGAGGCCGGCGCCACCGTATTCCTCGGGGAACGGGATCCCCAGGCAGCCCATGTCGCGGAGCTTGAAGAGGATCTCCCTGGGGATCCGGTGCTCCCGATCGATCCGGGCGGCGATCGGCCGGAGTTCGGCGTCGACGAACTCCTTGACCGTCTGCCGCAACATCTCGTGCTCGTCGCGAAACGTGAAGTCCATGGGCTGGGCGTGGGCTGGCGGGGAAAGCGCGGCATCGTCGGGAACACCCTCCCGCCAGGCAAGCGCGCGGGACCGACGCCACCGGCCGGCGCGCCGCGCTCGACCCGCCGTGTCTCACCCTGATCCACACGGCGCCGCTGCCGCCCGGCGCGCCCGGGGCCGGGGTAGCCTTGCCCGGCGCGTACCTTCCCACGCGCGACCCATCCCCCGCATGGGACACGTCCTACTGGCCGCTCCCCCGGTCACCCGCTTCGCCCTGCACCAGCGCCTCGCCAAGGCGCTGCTGGCGCGCGGCCATCGCGCGACCGTCCTGGCGGGCGATCCCGTGAGCTACGAGTTCCATGCCCGGCAGGGGCTGGCGGTCCTGCCCTGGCGGGCGCGCGGCGTGGAGACCACGCTGCTCCCGCTGGAGGACTTCGCCGCCACCGACCTGACGCTGTGGGGCCGCTCCACCACGCGCGGCGACGCCTTCGCGGCGCGCGTGCGCACGCTCGGCCGGCTGGCGTCCGGCCTGCGCGAGGTGTTCGAGCGCGAGCGGCCGGAGTGCGTCTTCCTGCACCAGGAACGCGGCGGCATCCACCGCCTCGTGCACTTCCTGGCGCGCGAGCACGGCGTTCCCGTGCTGCACACGGGCACGGGACTCCTGCCACACACCATGCAGTGGGACGAGTCCGGCCTCGACGGCGACTCCTCGCTGTGCCGCCGCATCGCGTACGACTACCGCGACCATGCGCGGGACGAGGTGTTCCTGGCCGCGGCGCTCGCCGCGTGGACCGCGGGCATCCAGCCCTTCGCCCTGCCCCAGGATCCCGCCTCGCCCGTGCCCGCAGCGCGCGGCCTCGTGGCGCTGGCCGAGGCCTGGCGCCAGGGTCTGGGGCGCGAGGCCCTGCACTCCTGGTCCGCGGCGCGCGAATGGCACCCGCAGACCGCGCCGGCCGCGCCGGCCCCGGTGCAGCCGCCAGACGGCCCGTACGTGGTCCTGCTGGCGCAGGACCCGCGCGATCCGCGCCTCCTCCTCGATGCGCCGCAGGCTCCCGCGCAGACCACGCTGCTGCGGGGCGTCCGCGGCGCGGCTTCGGCCCTGGACCCCGCGTGCCGCGTCGTGGTCCTCGGCGCACCCGCCACCGAGCTCCCCGAGTCGGAGGGCGTGCTCTTCCTCCCGCTGGACGCGGCGCCGGCCCTGCTCGCCACCGCCCTGGCCGCGGTCACCGTGAACCACCCGCTGGGGATCGGCGCGCTGCTCATGGGCACACCCCTCCTGCATCTCGGGCGCTCGGCGTACGGGATCCGGGGCGTCGCGACGCAGACCGCGCTCGTCGGGCTGGAAGCGGACCTGCGCGCCGCGCTGCACCTGGACCCGGGCACGTTGCGCGAGCGCTTCCTCACCCGCGTCCTGCAGAACGACCACGTGTGGTGCTCGGCGCGCCTGCCCGACCACAACGGGGTGCGCGGGCTGGTCGAGCGCATCGAGATGCTGCTGCGCGTGCCCGGCCCGTATGCCCGGGGCCGCCACTACCGGCCCGGGCCGGCCTGGCCGCTCGCGGTCTCGCCCTAGACGCCGCGGGCGAGCGAGAGCGCCGGCGCGGCGCTGCTCCCCGCCAGGGCCGCTCGGTACGCGGCCACCGTGCCGTCCGCACAGCGCGCCCACGGGAACCCGGCCGCCCGGGCGCGGGCCGCGGCACCCAGCGCCGTGGCGCACGCGCGGTCGCGCAGCACGCCCTCGAGCGCGGCGGCGAACGCCTCCGCTCCGGGCTCGGCCACGCGCACGCCTGCGTCGCCCACCACCTCCGGCAGGGAGGAGTTGTCGGCGACCACCACCGGCAGGCCCGCGGCCATGGCCTCCGCCACGGTGAACCCGAAGCCCTCGTACCCGCTGGGCGCGCCGAACGCGTCGGCGAGCTGGTAGAGCGCGGCCAGCTCGGCGGCATCCACCTCGCCCAGCCAGAGCGCGGTGTCGTCGCGCCGGATCTCGGCGAACGCCTGTTCCGCACGCCAGCCGCGCCGTCCGGCCAGCACCAGGCGGTGCGGCAGGCCGCGGGCGCGCAGCAGCCGCACCGCGCGCACCAGCAGATCCACGTGCTTGCGCGCCTGGATGGTGCCCACGTGCAGGACGAAGGGCAGTGCGCCGGCCAGCTGCGCGCCCAGCCGCGCCAGGACGGCGGGTTCCGGCGCCGCGGGCCCGGCGATGCCGTGCGGCACGACATGCACCCGGGGCGCGCACCTTGGGTGGATCGCGACGAGGTCGCGCGCGGTCCACGCGCTCGGCACGACGACGGCCTGCGCCCGGCGCACGGCATGCGCCGTGGCGGAGCGCAGGAAGGTGCGCGCGGCCAGGGTGAACGTCGCCGGGCAGCGCCAGTACGCCAGGTCGTGCACGGTGACCACGGCGGGGATCGCGCAGCGCCAGGGCAGGGCGTTCTTGGTGTCGTGATAGAGGTCGGGGCGCAGGGCGCGCAGGGCGCGTGGCAGCCGCAGATGCTGCCAGAGCAGCCGGTCCGCGCCGCCCGCGCACGGCACCTCGACCACGCCGGCGCGCAGGCCGGCGAAGCGCTCGGGCCGATCGGTGAGCACCGTGACCCGCAGGTCGCTCCGCTCGGCCAGGGCCTCCGCGAGGCGGCCCGCGTAGGTGGCGGGTCCGCCCGTGGTGCCGCAGAGCGCGCCGAGTGCCACGTGCATGCGCTACCTATCGGCAGGGGCCGGGCCGAAGCGCGAGGTTGCCCCCGCCGCGCGGCCGGGGTTCCATGGGCACCAGGCATTCCCCGGGGCCAGCCATCCGCATCCTCTTCGTCGTCGACGCGATCCAGCCACCGCTCACCGGCGTCGGACGGCTGGCGCTCGCGCTGCTCCGCGCCCTCGCCGCGCAGGGCACGACGCTGGCCGCCGTCGACTGGCGGCCCAACCCGCTGGTCGAGGAGACGGGCGTGCCGCTGCACATCCTGCCGCAGCGGCTGCCGTTCGGCACCACCGCGCTCTTCCACCTCACCCTGGCGCGCCGGATCGCGGCGGCGCGGATCCCCCACGACGTGCTCTTCGACCCTAGCGGCTACCCGGACGCATTCGGCCCCGCCGCGCGGAGCGTGCTCCTGGTCCACGACCTGAGCATGCTGCGCAAGGGCACCTACCGGCCGGGCAAGCGGCGCTGGTTCCAGGCGTTCTATCCGCGCGCGCTGCGCCGCGCCGCGGCGCTGGCCTGCGTGTCGGCGAGCACGCGCACCGAGCTGCTGCGCGCCGTGCCGCGGCTCGCGCCGGATCGCGTGCACGTCGTACCCGGCTGCCTGGATCCCGACCTCCAGGGCGCTCTCGCGAGTGCGGCGGAGGCGCGCGTGGGCGGCGGCGACGGCGTGCTCTTCGTCGGGACCCTCGAGGTGCGAAAGAACCTGCTCACGCTCCTGGAGGCGTACGCGCAGGCCCGCGTACGCGGCCTGCGCCGGCCGCTGGTGCTGGCCGGCCGGCCCGGATTCGGCGCCGAGGCGATCCTGGCGCGCGCCGGCGCCCCGGACCTGCGCGAGCACGTGCGCGTGCTCGGCGCGGTCGACGAGGCAACGCTGCACCGCCTCTACGGCGCGTCGTTCGCCCTGGTGCTGCCCTCGCGCGAGGAGGGCTTCGGGCTGCCGATCCTGGAGGGCTTCGCGGCCGGCCTGCCGGTGCTCACCGGCACCACCTCGGCGATGCCCGAGGTGGCCGGTGACGCGGCGCTGCTCGCCGACACCGGCGACGCCGCCGCGCTGCGCGACGCGCTCCTGCGCCTGGAGCAGGACGCCGGACTGCGCGCCGGGCTCGTGGCGCGCGGCCGCGCGCGGCTGGCGCACTTCGCGGCCGCGGCCAGCGCGCGCGCCCTGCTGTACATCCTGCTCGGCGTCGCGAAGCAGGACGCCCGCGCCGCGCTGTCGTGAATCTGCACACCCGGCCTCAAGCCGGCCTTGGCTCGGTGCCGATGCTCGAACCATGCAGGTCCAGGACGACGCGGTCTGGCCCGCGGAACGGCGCGAGGTCTCGGTGGTGGTCTGCACCTCCGGCAGGCCCGCGGAGCTGGCGCGCTGCCTGGATGCCGTGTTCACGCACGGCGACGCGCCGGGGCTGGCCCTCGAGGTGCTCACGGTCCACGCACCGGGCGACGACGAGGCGATGGCCCGGGTGCGCGACGAGTTCCCGCAGGTGCGCATCGTCGTCGCGCCGCTGCGCAATCTCGCCCTGCAGAAGAACCTCGGCGCCCGCCACGCGCGCCACGACGTGGTCGTGTACCTGGACGACGACGCGTGGCCGGCGCAGGGCTGGCTCGGCGCCCTGCTCGACGCGCTCGGCAACCCGCGCGTGGCGGCGGTCGCGGGCGAGGTCCTGAACCCCGACGGCTCGCTGCAGCTCGGCCGCATCGCCATCGACGCATTCGGCAACACCCGTCCCATCGCCGCCGAGCATGCGCTCGTCGCCGGCGAGGTCCTGCACCTGACCGGCGGCAACGTGGCGGTGCGGCGCGCCGCGCTCTTCGCCGTCGGCGGGCACGACGAGAACTTCGCGTACCACCTCGAGGACGGCGATCTCGCCCGCCGCCTCGCGGCCGCCGGGCACGAGCTGCGCTACGCGCAGCGGGCGCGCATCCACCACCAGCGCGCGCCGGGGCCGCACCGCCGTTCGCTCCACGACCGCGACTACCGCACCATCGCGAGCAATCAGGTGTACTTCGCCTTCCGCCATGTGCGCACGGCGCGCTGGCGGCTCGCCCTGGTCCCCGCGCTGCACCAGGCCTGGAAGGGCCTGCGCCTGCTCGGGCTGGCGCTGCGCGGGGCGCTGCCGCTGCGGGCGCTGCCGCGCTGCCTGGCCGGCCTGTGCGCCGGCGCCGTGCGCGGCCACTACCGCGGCCTGCGCGCCGCCCCGATCCTGCCGCTGCCCGACCTCCCGCCGGCCGCGCCGCCGGCCTCCGCGCCGCTGGAGGCCGCGCGCCATGCCTGAGTCCCCCACCCTCGCGCCGCCGGCCAGGTCGCCGGCGACCCACGGGACGGGACGGGCCGCCGCGCCGCAGCCGCTGGTGCACAAGACCGTGCTGA
>JADLFX010000057.1 GCA_020849665.1 Planctomycetota bacterium
ACGGTCTCGACGTTCACCAGCAGGTCGCCCTGGTCGTCGTCGCCGCCGCGGGCGTGGAACCGGAACGCGCCGCTGACGCGCCGGAACACGTGACGGAAGCGGCCCTGGCCGCGTGCCGCCATGGCGATCTGCGGCGGCTGGCCGCGGGTCCCGGCCACCACCAGGTAGACCTCGCGCGGCACGATGCCCACGGCGCGCACCACCACGGGCAGGTCCGCGCCCTGCGCCACGGTGACCGTGGCCCGGCCCTCCGCCTGCGCCACCTGGAGGTCGGGTCCGCTCGGTGGCAGTTCGACCACGAGCGTGGTCTCGCGCGGATAGGCGACCTCGGCGCCCAGGGCCCGGCGCAGGAACACCGCGGTGGCCTCCGGATCGAGCGCCGCCTGCACGGCGAACACCGCCAGGAAGAGGGCGGCGAAGCCCCAGACCCGCCGCGTGCGGCTCGGATCCAGCAGGCGTTCGTGCGGCAGCTGCACGGCCGCGTCCTGGGCCTCGTGCAGCACCGCCTCCAACATGGCCCGGGACTGGTTGCGCAGCCCGGGATCGTCGCGGCGCAGCAGGTCCTGGAACTCCAGGGCCGAGACCAGCCGCTCGCGCAGTTCGGGGAAGCGGCGCTCGTAGGCGATCGCCATGTCGCGCAGTGCGATGGCCTTGCGCAGCGGGTAGAGCACGCGGCGCTGCAGCCCGACGGCCAGGTACACGCCCAGACCCGCGCTCACCAGGAGCCGCACCGCCTGCGGCAGGTGCAGCAATCGGTCGGCCAGGAAGTAGAGCGCCGCGGAGGCGGCGAGGGCCGAGAGCACCCACGCCGAACCATGCACGAAGAAGCGGTGGCGCAGCCGCTCGCGCTGGCCGCGCAGCAGCGGTTCCAGCGAGGAGAGGTTCGGGATTCCTTGGGAGTCGGTCACGCGGTGGGGGCCCGGTCAGCGCTGGAAGATGGGCAGGTACTGGTAGGGGATCTGGAGGATCAGCGTCGCGATCGCGGTGGCGAAGGCGTCGCCGGGCCCCACATCGTTCGGCCACGATCCGTCTGCGCGCTGGAACGGCAGGAGCTGGTGGTCGCGCATGTTGCGGAAGTACACGTTCCAGCGGTTGCCGCCGGTGATGTAGTAGGCCTGCACCGCGTAGTAGTGGCCGTAGTAGAAGAAGTAGTGGTGCCGGTAGGACTCGTTGAAGATCGCCATCTGCGAGTCCAGGTAGTCGAGCGCACGCCGCACGAGTTCGTCGTCGTAGATGCCGGCCGCGTAGAGCGTGGTCACCCCCGCCGCGGTGAGTGGGAACGTGGCGCGGCTGTTCGAGGTGAGCTGGTAGCGGAACGCGCCGCCGTCGCCGAGCAGGTCGCCGCCCCAGGAGTACGGGTTGCGGTTGAACCCGCGTTCGCGCACGGCGCTGCGCCGCACGTAGGTCTCGGCCGCGCGGATGGTGCTGGCCGGCACCGCGATGCCGACGTTGCGCGCCGAGCGCAACGCGAGCACCTGGCAGACGGTGACCGACATGTCCGACTCGCGCGCGAACGGCTTGTAGCGCCAGCCGCCCTCGTTGTTCTGCGAGTCCACGATCAGGTTCACCGCCTTCTGCAGGGCCCGCTTCACGTCCTGGCGGCGGGTCATCCCGTACACCTCCGCCAGGAAGAGCGTGGCGAAGGCGTGGCTGTACATGCGGGTGCCGTTCTCGGTGACGTAGCCGTTCTCCTGCACCGTGCGCAGCACGTAGTCGAGGCCGCGGCTGGTCACCGCGCCGAACTCGCCCCGCCCGGGCACGTGCCCGCCGGCCAGGAACGAGATCAGTGCCAGGGCGGTCACCCCGACGTGCGGAGCGTTCTCCTTGGTGATCCGGTAGTCGGTGTTCAGCTTGAAGCCGATGTGCTGGGTCCAGTATCCGGCCTCGTGCTGCTGGCCCGCGAGCCAGCGGTGGGCCTTGGCCACCGCGGCCTGCAGTTCGGGGGTGATCGCCCAGTCGTTGCCGCCGCTGGGCGTCGACGGCTCCAGCTGGCGCTGCGCGGCCAGAGGGGCGCAGCCGATCGCAAGCAGCAGCGCAAGGGCGCGGAGCGGGTGGTTCATCGGGTTCCGTTGCCTCCCAGGAGTTCGATTCCGTCGGCGGATTGCAGGGCCACGAGGTTGCCGACCGAGCGCATCGCCAGCGGCGGCCGCAGCTGGCGGCGCCATGGCCCGCTGGTGCCGGGCAGGACGTTCTGGCGGGTCTTCAGGTCCAGGACGTGCAGGAAGAGCCGCTCGCCCCGGCTGCGCACCGGCACCGCCAGCCACTCGCGGGCCAGCAGCGGCGCGTCGATCGCGAGGTCGCCGTTGCTGCCGACCTCGAGTTGGAAGGAGGGCACGCTGCCGTCGAGGCTGAAGCAGGTCACGCGCAGGCGCGGCGCATAGTCGGCGATCAGGATCGTGTCGGGTGCGGGGTTGCGCTGCGACGAGCGCTGCCAGTTGAGCACCCGCGACTGGCTGCGCAACGGCTGCTCCAACCGCATGGTCCCGTCCTTCTGGTCCAGCACCACGAGCCGGCCGCCCACGTTGCCCGCCGCCTCGACCACCACGACGCGCTCCTGGTGGGGGGCGGCCATGCGCAGCGAGCCGCCGCGCACCCCGGACCACTGCCACCGGGCCTGGCCGGCGGGATCGAGCGCCACGATCTGCGGCGCCTCGTCCTGGTCCTGGGCGTCGACCACCAGCAGGAACGAGGCGGGCGTGGCGAACGAGTGGCGCTGCAATTCCCCCAGCCGGCCGCGCAGGGGGGCGCCGCGCCGCAGGCCGAGGGCGTCGAGGACCTCGCCGGCGACCTGCATCCGCGCGGAGACCGCGCCGGTGAGGGGATCCAGGGACTGGATCGCGAGCGTGGTGTCCCCGATCGGCACGTCGAGCATCCAGAGCTGGTCGGCGCCAGGGAACGGCACCCCGGCCTCGTCCGAACCCGGCAGGGAACGCCGGTAGAGCAGCCTGCCGCTGAGCGGTTCGAGGCCGAAGAGGGTGCGGCCGTCGCTGCGGTCCCGCGGTTCGCCCAGCACCTGCACGACGCCCTGCACCACTCCCAGGACGCCGAGCACGAGACCTTCCGGCGCGTCGAAGCGCCAGCGCTCGTGGCCATCCTGCACGGCGAGGGCACGGATCCGCTCGATCTCGGGCAGGACGAGGGTATCGCCGCAGAGCAGGGGCGGCAGCTGCTCGGCCAGGGAGTACGGCGTGATCGCGAAGAGCGGCCGCGCGAACGCCTGCTCGCGCCGGGACGGATCGAAGGCCAGGAGCCGTTCGCCCTCCACGAGCACCAGCAGCGGCGGATGCGGCGGGGGGGCGAAGCCGGCGGCGATCACCACGTCCAGGATCTGCAGCGAGGACTCCCCCCTGCCGCCGGGCAGGGTGGCCAGGACGCTGGCCGGGATCTCGGGCGCGGCCACGGCCGGGGCCGGCCGCGCAGGCAGGCGCACCACGGCGTCGAAGGTGCTGCCCTGGTCGGGGGCGTAGTCGGAGGGGAGCTTGCCGTGGGTGCGCAGCAACCGGGCGGCGAGGGCGCGAGCGAGGGCCGGGTTGCCCAGGCGCTCCGCCGCCGCCATGCTGCGGCGCAGGACCCCCGGGGCGTCGACGCCGCCATCGCGCAAGGCGTCGAGCATCGCCGCGTGCTCGCTGCGCTGCAGCAGGACGTCGAGCAGCGCGAGGCGCGCCTTGCCTGCGGCGGCGGAATTGGGGAAGTGGCCGGCCACGCGCCGCAACCGGACGGGGTCGCCGCCGGCCGCCGCCAGCTCGGCTGCGGCCCTGGCTTCCAGGGCCGCGTAGACCTCCGGGCCATGGGCGGCGATCCGTGCGGCGATCCATCGCTCGGCCCACTCGCGCATCGCCTCGCCACCCGCCCGCACCTCCGGGAACCGCTCGCGCAGCTCGTGGGCGCGCTCGATGGCGAGCCGCGGATCGGGCTCGATCTGCGCGGCGCGGAACAGGGCGTAGGCGGCCACGGGCATGCGGCCGACCCCTTGGAACGCGAACATCACCTCGCCGTGCACGTCGGCCATGTGCCGAAGCTCGGCGCTCAGTTCCTTCGGATCCTCGGCCAGGAAGCGCAGCAGCGCCACCTGGGCGGTCAGCCACTGCGTGGCGCCGGGGGCGCTGGCGCGGGCCTCGCGCAGGGCGGCGATCGCCTCGCGCGGCGCGCGCTCGCCCCGGCGCAGGGCGCGATCCAGGGACAGCCGGAACAGCTCCTCGCCCAGGCGACGGTAGACGCCGGACTCGGGCGGGAGCCCCTGGCGCGTGGCCGCGGCGAGTCCCTGGCGCAGCAGCGCCTCGAGGCGCTGGACCGCGGGGCCGCTCAGCTCGGCGTCGAGTCCGGCGCGCAGCAGCCCTGCGAGGTGCAGGATCGCCGCCGGATCCTCGGGCGCGGTGCGCACCGCCTCCTCGGCGCGCGTGATCAGGCCCGCGCGGTCGTAGAACACCTGGAGCATGCCCTGGCGCAGCGCCACGAGCAGGCCGTCGACCAGGAGGAGATTGCCGAACGCGATCCCCTCGGCCTCGCTGCCGGCGCCGAGGCTCTCCCCGCGGGCGTCGAAGATGCGCAGGCCCTCGGGCGAGGGGAAGTGGATCCGGCCGCCGGCGATGGCGCCGCGCGGGATCATGGCGGCGTTGCGGTCGGCGGTGCCGAGCTGCTCGGCACTGCGCACCAGCCGCGTCTCGGGCACCAGCCCGCGACCCTGTCCGGGCCCGGCCTTGGCCGCCACCACGCTCAGCCCGGCGAACACGAACTCGTCGCCGAGCGCGCCGAGGAGCCAGTACACGTCGTCGCCGCTGCGCGTGGCGCCGCGGTACGGCAGGCGCCACACCAGCCGGCCGGTCTGCACGTCCATCGCCAGGGCGTACGCCGAGTCGAGCGGCGTGGTCACCAGGAGGCCGTGCGCCACGACCGGCGGGCTGTTGCCGAACACCACGTCGCGCGAGCGCTGGTGCACGAGCTGGGTGGGGGGCATCGGGATCGGGTCGTACGAACTCAACCAGCGCACCCTTCCGTCGCGCGCCTCGACCGCGAAGCAGAGGCCGAGGTTGGTGGTGCCGTAGAGCACGCCCCCGTCCAGGGTCAGAGCCCCACCCGCGAACTCCTGCCGGGCGTTGCCGAACATGTTCACCTCGCCCTGGCTGGTGCAGAGCAGGCGCCGCCACAGGTTCTCGCCGGTGTGCAGGTCGTAGGCGCACAGGTAGAACGCCACGGCGCCGCTCTGGTCGTGCGAGGCCACGTACACCACGTCGCCGTGCACCAGCGGAGGGCCGGCCGTGTCGTGGCCGTCGAAGCGGCGCGTGACCGGACCGTCCTTCGTGTCCCAGTGCGCCCAGAGCAGCTTGCCGGTGGTGCGGTCGAAACCGAAGAGCCGCCGCACCGGCATCCGGCGCACGACATCGACCTGCTGGCGGAACACGATGTTCTGGCCGGCGCCCTCGACTTCCTGGGGCACCTGCAGCGCGGCGACGACGACGTCCGGTCCGGCGGCCGCCGCCAGCAGACAGTCCTGGTTGATCGAGTTCTCGAAGTCGCCCTGCAGCTCGGGGTCGCCCACCATCGGGCCTTCGCCGCGCCACAGCACCCGCCCGCTCATGGGCTCGAACGCCCACAGGCTCTGTCCGTCGTTGACGTAGATCCCGCCCAGGCCGCCGATCGCGTGCATGGGGTTGCGGGTCGATTCGAACCCGAGCGCGCGCACCTGCTCGTGGCGGTGCTGGAGCTGCGCCTGCCCCGCGGGCGGGATCATGGCCCGGTACGGGCTGCCGCCGCCGAACGCCGGCCAGCCCTCGGGCTCGGCCGCGGCGAGGCGTGCGCCCCGCACCGGCGCCAGCTCGCGCACGACCGGCAGGTCGGCGCCCCGCACCGCGCCCTCGGCGAGGAGGGAGGCGGCGGCGATGCGTGCCGCCAGCACCGGGTCGTCGGCGGCCGCGGCCGGCAGGGCGTCGCGCGCGGCGCGGTACTCGTTGAGGGCTGCGAAGGCGGCCCCCCGCTCCAAGGCCATGTCGCCCAAGCGCGTGCGCGCGAGGCGGCCCGCGGCCGAGGTCGGGAACCACTCCGCCACGAGGCGCAACGCCTCCGTGCGGCCGGCCGCGGCGTCCCGGAGCAGGGGGCCCGCCTCGCGCAGCGCCAGCTTCTCGTAGGCCGCCTGCCCCTCCGGCGGCAGGTCGCGCAGCGCCTCCAGGACCGCGGCGCGCAGCCCCAGGTACTGGCGGAAGCGCGGCGGCACGCCGGGGGCGAGCGGCACGCCCACCATGCCGGCGCCGTCGCGCTGCAGAAGCCGGTGCAGCCGCTCGACCGCCTCGGCGTGGCGGCCCGCCGCGATCTCCTCGCGCGCGTTGCGCAGCTCGGCGTTGTCGTCCTGGGAGCGGGGCAGGCTGAAGAAACCGCCCTGGCCGAAGCCGTCGTCGGCCAGCGGCTCGCGACCGCGCGCGGGCGCGGCCTCCTGCTGCGCGACGGCCGGCGGCGCGGCGGCGAGCAGGCCCAGCGAGAGCCAGGTGGCCCGCACCAACCTCACGCACCTGCCTGCGCTCGTGTTCCCGCGCTTCGCCATGCCCATGTCAGCGGATGTCCAAGTGTTGATCGGCTGCGGTCGGGGCCGCCCCGGAGCCCTTTGCGGCCCTTGGCCCGGGTGCTTCCAGCGGCGGAAGCGGCCCGGGTAACCCAGGTTCTAAACCAGCCGGGCTCCCTTGCGGAGGAGCCACTCCGCCGCCAGCAGGCTCAAGACCACCAGGAGTGTCCAGATCGTGTCCCAGACCGGTCGGGTCACCCGGTCGACTTCGTGCTCGAAGGCCTTGCGGCCCTTCAGTTCGGCGGCCAGCTCGTCGGCGCGCCCCACGAAGAGGTGACGGCCGCCCTTGGACGCCGCCGCGATCTGTTCCAGCATGGCCCGGTCCTGGCTGGACTGCGCCATCTCCCGGTCGGGGACCTTCACCAGCACGTCCTCCCGGGCCAGGACCTTGTCGGCGGGGTTGTCGTTGGCGAACACCAGCCAGCTCACCGTGCCCGGCTCGTCCATGGTGAACGCGCCCTGGTAGGCGCCTTCCTCCCCCGGGACGGCGCGCAGCGTGCGGCGCTGCGGCTTGCCGTCGGCCCGGCGCAGGAACACGGTCGCCTCGGTGGCCTGGCTCGGCTTGAAGTCCTTGGTGCGCAGCACGAGATTCGCCTTGACCGCCTCGCCGGTCTCCACGATCACCTTGTCGAGACGCAGCTCGACCAGATCGTCGCGGCGCTGCAGGCGCCCGCCGGCCAGCCAGCGCACCACGTTGCGCCAGAACATGTCGTGGTAGCGCTCGCCGTACGGCTTGCGCCAGCGCCAGGTCTCGTCGGTCGCGGAGAAGAAGGTGCGCCCGCGCGGGTAGTAGCCGGCGGCCATCAGCACGCGCTTGCCGAAGCGGTTCTCGTCGCTCGGGTGGCGCAGGATCACCTCGGCGCCGGCCTTGGGCTGCTGTACCGGGTGGTAGACGAAGAGTCCCTCGAAGCCATCGTGCCAGAGCCGGGTGTTGGCCTCCGGATCGCGGCGCAGGAGGGCGATGTCGTGCGGGCGCACCGGGTTGTCGAGCCTGGGCACGAACATCTGCGTGCGCGGCTGCGCCAGCCGCTGCACCTCTGCCGGGTCCTCGAGCACCACCGGCAGCAGGTCCTCCAGCGGGGTGCCGCGGTAGCGCTCGGGCATCGCGCCCTCGCCGTAGACGAAGCCCACGCCGCCGCCGAACTCGGCGAACTCCAGCAGCCACTGCAGCCACTCGGTCACCTTCTCCTCCGTGGTGCCGAGGCGCTCGGGCGGCACGTCGCCGAGCAGGATCACGTGGTAGGCGAAGAGCTGCTCCTTGGTGCGCGGCAGGTCGCGCAGGGGTTCGAGCTGGTCGCTGGCTTCCTGCAGGAAGTCACGGCTGGCGTCGAAGAGGTACGCCTGCATCTCGATGCTCGGATCGACGCGGCGCAGCGCGTACTGCAAGTAGCGGTACTCCCAGCGCGGCAGGTCGTCGATGTAGAGCACGCGGATGCGTTCGTCGAGCACGCGCAGGAAGCGCGTGTCGGCGTTGTCGTCCAGGGTGGTCTCGCCCTCGAGCCCGCTGGCCTCGAAGCGCAGCGTCCAGTCGCCGGCCTCCTCGAACGCATGGTAGAGCCGGACCTTCACCGGCGCGCCGTCGTCGCCCAGCGTGGCCGGGGCGCTGGCCAGCGTGAGCATCCCGCCGCCGGCCAGGCCGCCCTGCAGCGTCACGGTGACGCTGCGGCCCTTGACGCCCTCGCCGCTCACGGTCACGTCGAAGGCCACCTCCTCGCGCTTGAGCGCCTCCTTCGGGCCGGGCGGTCCGGTGAGGCGCACGTTGCGCGGCGGGTTGGGGTCGCCGACCCCCAGGGTGAAGATCGGCACGTCGGCGGCCTGGTAGCGCGCGGCCACCTCCACCGGGTTGCCGCCGCTGTTGCTGCGCCCGTCGGAGACCAGCATCACCGCGTCCACGTTGGCGGTGCCCACCGTGGCCAGGTGCAGGTCGAGCGCGTCGCCCAGGGGCGTGCGCGGGCCCTTGGTCTGCAGCTCGCCCAGCGTGCCGACCGGCAGCGGCTGGCGCTCGAAGCGGAACAGGCGGACCTCGTGGTCCTTGCGCAGGCTCTCGATGAGTCCGCCCGGGCGCTCCAGCACGCGTGCCACGATCTCGGCGCGGGTGTACTGATCCGGGGCGCCGGTCACGCCCGCAGCGGCGAGCTGGTCGCGCTCGGTCGCGTCGGGGTAGGCGTCCTTGCGCCGCATGCTGGCGCTGTCGTCCACCAGGATGTGCACCTGCGTGCGCACCTTCGTGTAGCGCACGGTCTCCCAGGCCGGCTGGAAGAGCGCCAGGAGGCACACCGCGATGGCCAGCCCGCGCAGCGTGGCGAGGACCGCGCGCGTGCGCGGCTCGAGCCGCTTGAGCCCGCCGTACGACCACCAGGCGAAGACCACGACGGCCGGGACCAGGATCAGGGCCACGACCCAGAGCTCCGGCAGGGCCAGGAAGCGGAAGGCTTCCTCCTGCACCACGGCGGCGTCCCCGGCGGGGGCGGCCTGCGGATCCTGCACGAGGCGGTGCAGCATCAGCCGGCCCTCCGCACCGAGACGTGGCGGGCCAGGACCGCCTCGGAGACCAGGAAGAGCAGCAGGGCCAGCAGCAGGACCGGGCCCAGGTCGCTCGCGCCCGCGGCGAGCTGCGCCGGCCCCTCGCTGGGCAGGGCGCGCAGCACCCGTGCGACGCCGAGCCGCTCCTTCACGAGGGAGTGCGGGAGATGCACGAGGTCGCCGTCGGCAGGGTCGACGTTCACCGCGAACGGCAGGGTGCGGGCCCGGGACTCGCCTGCCCGCTCCTCGAGGAGGTCGAACACGTAGAAGCCGGCGTGGTCGGTGCGGCGGAACGGCGGCAGCGCGAAGCGGCCGCCCGGCAGCGCGCGGCTCTCCTCGGCCACCGGCACCTTGCCGCCGCCCGCACGCTCGGGAAGGACCACCGCCACGTTGCCGGGGCGGGTTGCGAGGCCGGTGGTCAGGATCGATCCCACCTGTGCCTGGAACGGATCGATCGCCGGCACGGTGAGCCAGAGCAGCGCCGGGTGCAGGAAGGGGAACGCGATCCACGGCTCGTCGAGCCGGTTCCAGCGGTCGGGTCGCTGCGACACCGCGCTGGTCAGGAACAGCGCCTTCGCGTTGCCGTAGCGTGCGGCGACCAGGAGCGGGCTCAGCCCGGGGTCGCGCACCCTGGCCAGCACCTGCACATCGCGCAGCCGGCGCGTCTCGTCGGGTTGCGCGGCCTGCGGGCTGCGCACCGCCGCGGGCAGCTCGGCGGCGAAGAACCGGTAGATCGGCGTCTGCTGGAAGATCTCGCGGTAGACCTCGGGGTCGAGGTCTGCGAACACCGGGTGGCGCGGCGTCTCGATGGTGCAGCCGTAGAAGTTGTCGCCCCCCGGACGGAACCCTGCGGCCTGGCCGAGCAGCATCGGCATGGGGCCCTGGCCCAGGGCGTGCAGCGTCAGGTTGTAGCTCTCGGGCTGGACCCGCTCGCCGAGCATCACGAAGAGGCCGACTCCCGCCTCCATGGCGGCACGGATCTGCGCGGCCACCGGCTCGTTGACGCGCTCGACGTTCGCCAGCACGATCACGTCCACCTCGGTGAGCGCCTCGCGCCCGGCCAGGAACGCGATCGTGTCGATCGTGCGCGGGGCGAAGAGCGTGACCCCGGCGTTGCCCTGGCCCTTGGTGGGATCCAGGACGTCGCGCAGGTGGCCGCTGTCCTGCAGGCGCGGCTCGGTCTCGGACGAGCCCTCGACCAGCAGCACGCGGATCCGTTCACGCGCCTGCGCCACCAGGAACCGTTCGTTGTCGGCCTGCAACGCGTCGGCGTCCAGATGGGCCCGCAGGCGGCGCGCGCCCACTTCGCGGAAGGTGACGGCGAACTCGACCCTGGTCTCGGCGCCGGGGTCCAGCTCCACCTCCTTGCGCACCGGCTCGCCCCCCTCGAGTTCCAGGGTCACGGTGGTGCGGCGCGGCTGGTCGGAGAGGTTGCGCACCGTGGCGACCACGGGCACCGGTACGCGCACCACCGCCACCGGCGTGCCCAGGTCCAGGCCCGTGATCTGCAGGTTCCCGATCCGCTCGGTGCCGGCGTCGTCCCCGGCGGGGGAGGTGTCGAGGAGCGTCAGGTCGGCGGCCTTCGCGATCCGCTCCAGCGCGTCGCGGGCGGTGTCCGCGAACGCGTCCTGCCCCGCCGCGCCGGCGGCGGCGGGATCCTCCTTGCCGGTGCGATCGAGGCCCAGCGCGCGCGGCTGGAGGTCGGTGAACACATAGACCCGGTAGGCGGGATCCTCGGCCTTCTCGACCAGCTCGGCGACCTGGACCAGCGATTCGGTGAGGTCGCGCGCCGAGTCGTACGGGGCGGGGAGCGCGGCGACGATGCCGCGCGCGCGCGCCACGGCGAGGTCGTCCTGCACGCGCCACGAGGGGCGCACGCCCTGGACCACCACGCTCACCTTCTGGCCGCTGCGCCCCTCGATCCGCTCCAGGAGCTCGCTGGCCAGGAAGCGTGCCCGCTCGAACGCGCTCTGCGCGCCCTCGGGCTGGGCCCCCATGCTGTAGCTACCGTCGATCACCAGGACGTGGTGCGCGCCGCCGCCCAAGGCCTCCAGGCCGGCCACCTCGCGCAGCGTGGGCCGGGCGATGGCCAGGGCCAGCAGGATCGGCAGGAGGCAGCGGAGGATCAGCAGCAGGATGTTCTCGGTGCGGACCCGGCGGCGCTGCTTCTTGTACGCGTTGAGCAGGAACTCCATCGCCGCCCACTCGCGCCGCCGGTAGCGCTGCCGGTTGAGCAGGTGGATCAGCAGCGGCACCAGGAAGAGCAGGGTGCCGAAGAGCAGGGCCGGGTGGAGGAAGGTGAGCACGGACTACTTCCTGCGCTTGGTCCGCGCCGTGCGCGCCGTCAAGTACGAGGACAGCACGACGTCGAGCGGCTGGTGGGTCAGCAGGCGCACGTAGTCGATGCGCTGCGCCAGGCAGCCCTTGCGGATCCGTTCCTGGAACTCGCCGATCTCCTGCAGGTATGCGTCGCGCAGCGACAGCGGATCGACCAGCAGTTCGGGCATCTGCTCCAGCCCCTCGAAGAGGGTCATGCGCTCGAAGGGGAACTCGACCTCGTCCTGGTCGAGCACATGGAACACGACGATGTCGTGGCCGCGCTGCGCCAGCTCGCGCAGGCCGGTGAGGACCTGCTCCGGCTGGTCGAAGAGGTCCGAGAAGACCAGCACCATGCCACGCTGGCGCAGGTGGGTGGCCAGCTCGTGCAGCACCGCGCCGATCCGGGTCTTGGCCGTGGGTTTCGCCTCCGCAAGGGCCTTGAACACATTGCCCAGGTTGGCCCGCGTGTTGCTCGGCGGCAGCTGGCGCACCACCGTCTCGGAGAAGAGCGTCAGACCGACCGCATCCGACTGCTGCTGGATCAGGTAGGCGAGGCTGGCCAGCGCCGTGGCGGCGTGGTCGAACTTGGAGGTGCCGCCCTCGTGCGCGTACGCCATCGACTCGCTCTGGTCGAGGAAGAGATGCGCGCGGAGGTTGGTCTCCTCCTCGAACTCCTTGATGTAGATCCGGTCGGACTTGCCGAAGATCTTCCAGTCGATGTAGCGGATGTCGTCGCCCGGCGTGTACTCGCGGTGCTGGGCGAACTCGACCGAGGAGCCGCGATAGGGCGAGCGGTGCATGCCGCTGACGAACCCCTCGACCACCATGCGGGCGCGCAGTTCGAGGTGCGCGACCTTCTGCACGACCTTGGGGTCGAGGTGTTTCTTGGGCAGCTCGGCCATGGGCGGGGAGCGTTGGGGGTGCGCCGGCTCAGCCGCGGCTCACGACCTTGGGCAGCTTGCCGTCCTCGAGCGCGGCGCTGGTGTTGGGTTGCACCTCCTGGAGCAGGCGGTCCACGACCTTGTCGGTGGTGATCCCGTCGGCCTCGGCGGCGTAGCTGGTGATGATGCGGTGGCGCAACACCGGGTGGGCGACCGAGCGGACGTCTTCCGCGGCCACGTAGAAGCGGCCCTGCAGGAGCGCGCGTGCCTTGCCGCCCAGGATCAGCGCCTGGCTGGCGCGCGGGCCCGCGCCCCAGGACAGCCATTCACGGCACCACGGCAGCGCCTCGTCCGTGGTGATGCGCGTGCTGCGCGTGAGCCGCAGCGCATAGTCCATCACGTGGTCGGCGACCGGGACGCGGCGCACGATCTGCTGGAGCGACTGGATCTCCGCGGCGTCCAGGATCGGCTGGATGGTGGCCGAACGTTCCTCGGTGGTGCGGCGCAGGATCTCCCGCTCCTCGTCCACGGCGGGGTAGTCGACCTTGACCATGAACAGGAAGCGGTCGAGCTGCGCCTCGGGCAGCGGATAGGTGCCCTCCTGCTCGATGGGGTTCTGCGTGGCCAGGACGAAGAACGGCCGCTGCAGGTCGTGGCGCCGGCCGCCCACGGTGACCGTGTAGTCCTGCATGGACTCCAGCAGAGCGGCCTGGGTCTTGGGCGGCGTGCGGTTGATCTCGTCGGCCAGGATCACGTTGGCGAAGATCGGCCCACGGATGAAGGCCAGCTGGCGCGTCCCCGTGGTCTTGTCCTCCTGGATCACCTCGGTGCCGGTGATGTCCGCCGGCATCAGGTCGGGCGTGAACTGGATCCGGTTGAACGACAGCGAGAGCACCCGCGCCAGCGTCGAGATCATCAGGGTCTTCGCCAGTCCGGGCACGCCGATGAGCAGGCAGTGGCCGCGGCAGAAGAGCGCCATGAAGAGCTCGTCGACCACCTCGTCCTGACCGACGATGACCTTGTGGATCTCCGTCTTCATGGTGCGGTAGGCCTGGCGCAGCTTCTCGACGTGGACCAGGTCGTCCGGGGAGGTGGGAGAAGGGGGAGGGGTGGTCATTCGCGTGCTCCGGGATGCGGGGGGAAGGCCGGCTCCGTGGACATCGGCTATCTACGGCTCGAGGCGGTCGCCGGAAACCGACTTTTTCTGTCGGAGACCCCCGCGGAGCCGGGCCGGCCGGCGCAGCGGGCTGGCCGCCGCGGCGGGCGGCCGGTTGGCGATGGGACGTCGCGCGGCTGCCGGAACTCCGCCGCGGCGGGCGCGGCTCATCTGGGTTCGGCTTCCTTCGCGCGTTCGGCCGTGCGCGCCAGCAGTTCGGCCGGGGTCAGTCCCAGGCGGTCGATCTGCACCAGGATGGTCTCCGGATCGTCATCCAGCGCGGCCTCCACCTCGTAGGCGCGGCGGATCGCGCGGTCGTAGGCGTCGCGCAGGCGCAGGAGCTGCCCGTGGGTGGCGAGGTGCTGGTCGCGCTCGCGCAGGGCCGGCACGGTGCCCTCGAAGAAGAGCACGAGACCGAGCCCGAGGCACACCATCGCCGCCACCATCGGCAGCGTGGCCGGTCGTTCGATCCGGTCGTGGTCGTCGTCCTGGCCGATCTGGTCCCGCATGCACCGCCCCGCGCGCCCTGCCTGGTGCCGCGCTAGGGCCGTCAGGCTACTCCATACACCGCCGCCTCGCCCAGCATCTCCTCGATGCGCAGCAGCTGGTTGTACTTGGCCACCCGGTCGGTGCGGCACGGCGCCCCGGTCTTGATCTGGCCGACGTTGGTGGCCACGGCCAGGTCGGCGATGGTGGTGTCCTCGGTCTCGCCGGACCGGTGCGAGAACACCGCCTTCATGCCGTTGGCCCGGGCCAGCTCGATGGCCTCCAGGGTCTCGGTGAGGGTGCCGATCTGGTTGACCTTGATCAGGATCGCGTTGCCCGCGCCCTCCTCGATGCCGCGCTGCAGGCGCTCGGTGTTGGTGACGAAGAGGTCGTCGCCCACCAGCTGCACCCGCTCGCCGATGGCGGTGGTGAGGGCGCGCCAGCCGGCCCAGTCGTCCTCGGCCATGCCGTCCTCGATGCTGAAGATCGGGTACGCCTCGCTCCACTTGCGGTAGAGGTCCACCATGCCCGCGGCGTCCAGGGTGCGGTTCTCGCCCTCGAGCCGGTACTTGCCGCCCTCGTGGAGCTCGGTGGCGGCCGCGTCGAGCGCCAGCATGAAGTCGGTGCGCGGCCGATACCCGGCCTTCTCGGCCGCCTGCAGGATGACCTCGAACGCCTCGGCGTTGGAGCGCAGGTTGGGGGCGAAGCCGCCTTCGTCGCCGACCGCCGTGCCGAGGCCCTTGGCCTTCAGCACCGACTTGAGGCTGTGGAACACCTCGGCGCCCATGCGCAGGCCCTCCGCGAAGCTGGCGGCGCCGACCGGCATCATCATGAACTCCTGGAAGTCGACGTTGTTGTCGGCGTGCGCGCCGCCGTTGAGGATGTTCATCATCGGGACCGGCAGGCGGCGGGCGCTCACGCCTCCGACGTAGCGGAACAGCGGCAGTCCGGCCTCGGCCGCGGCGGCGTGGGCCACCGCCAGGCTCGCCCCCAGGATGGCGTTCGCGCCCAGCCGGCCCTTGTTGGGGCTGCCGTCCAGCGCGCAGAGCAGGTCGTCGACCTTCACCTGGTCGTGGGCGGGCTGGCCGAGCAGGGCCTCGAGGATCTCCTCGTTCACGTGCTGCACGGCCTTCTGCACGCCCTTGCCGAGGAAGCGCTTCTCGCCGTCGCGCAGCTCGACCGCCTCGTGGGCGCCCGTGGACGCGCCGGAGGGCACGATCGCCCGGCCGCGCGCGCCGGTCTCCAGTTCGACCTCCACCTCGACCGTGGGATTGCCGCGCGAGTCGAGCACTTCGCGCCCGTGCACGCTCTGGATGTTGCTCATGGGGCTGCGATTGAAGCGCGGCGCGCGCGGCAATGCACGCGCACGGGGGCGCGCGCGCCCCTCACACCCACGAGTTGGTGAGCAGTTCGCCCATGCCGCCGGCACCGGGGACGATGTACTGGTGATCGTTGAGGCCCCGTTCCTGGTCGGGGAACGTGCCGGGGATCGAGCGCAGCACCTCGGCCGGCGAGAGCCCGCGGTCGAGGCGTGCCGCGTAGATCGTGACCTCCGGGTAGGCGTGGGTGATCCGCTGCACCGCCTCCGGGGTGATCATCAGGTGCATGGCCACCACCTTGCGCGGCGGTCCGCCGGCGAGCGCCCGGTAGGTCTCGACCGTGCGGGCCACCGTGCCGCCCGTGGCGCCCATCGGGTCGGGGATCAGCAGCACCGCGTCGTCGATCCCGCCGCCGATCTTGGAGCCGTCCAGGCGCACGCCGGTGACCTGGCCCTGTGCGTCCGTCACCCGGCTCATGTTGACGAAGTCGAGCCGGACCTGGCGTGAATGCAGCACCTCGCAGGCGGTCTCGAAGCAGGCCTGGGCCGGGAGGATGCCGGCGCGGATCACCGCGCACAGCACCAAGGGCGTGCGCTGGCAGAGCCGCCGGCCCTCGTAGAACGCGCGCGGCTCGCTGGCAGCCATGCGCGTGGGCACGCGCACCTCCTCCGTCGGGAACTCGCGCGCCAGGACCTCCTGGCACAGGCGCCGGTAGGCGGAGCGCACCAGGGGGGCCAGGATCGCGGTCTCCGTCTCCGGCGAGCCGATGCGCGCCAGGAGCGAGAGCAGGTAGGAGTCGTCGAGGAGGTGGACCGCCGGGCCGTAGCGGTGGTGGAGATCCATGCGCGTGGGTTGGGGGGCGTCGCGGCGCGAGCCGCCGTTGGGAACGGTGTAGCCGGCCCGCCGCCTCCAGGCGAGCGCAGCGCCCGTCCCGATGGCGCCCAGGCCCGCTACACTCCCGCCCGGCCCGGCCGCGCCCGGCAGCCAGCACCCGCCACCCATGCTCGCCGCATCGCTCGCATTCCTCCTCGCACTCCTGCCGCAAGGCGATGCCGGCCGCCCGCGCGGCCTCGAAGTCGTGCTGGTGGACGTCGGCCAGGGCGATGGCGCGGTGATCCGTGCCCCGGACGGGACCGTGCACGTCGTCGATGCGGGACCCAACGGCCAGGGTACCGCAGCCGTGCGGCCGGCGATCGCGGCGCTGGCGCCGCTGCGCTACGGCGCGACCTTCCTGAGCCACTACCACTCCGACCACGCCGGCGGCATGGACGAGGTCCTGGGCGCGCTGCCGTTCACGGCCGCCTACGACCGCGGCGACCAGAACCGGCCGACCGGGGGCGACGTCACCGACTACCTCAACGCCGCGGCGGCGCGGCGGCGCACGGCGCTGCCCGGGCAGGTGTTCCAGCTCGGCGGCGGCGCGACCCTCACGGTGGTGGCGGTGAACGGGCAGATCCTGGGCGGTGCCTTCGTCGACCCGACAACGAGCGCCCAGGAGGAGAACTCGCGCAGCCTCGCGCTGCGCCTCGACTACGGCGGCTTCCAGATGTGGTTCGGGGGCGACCTCACCGGCGGCGGCAACGGCACGGCAGACGTCGAATCGCCCGCCACGCTGGCCAGCGGCGACGTGGACGTCTACCGCGTGAACCACCATGGCTCGAACACCTCCACCAACGTCAACCTGGTGAGCCGCCTGCGTCCCGAGCTGGCGGTGTTCAGCTGCGGCGCCGCCAACCCCTACGGCCATCCGACCACCACGACGATCAACCGTCTGAACCAGGCCGCGGCGATGCGCGTGCTCCTGGCGACGACCCAGGGCACCGGGGCGGTCGGCTTCGGCGTCGGCGGAACGATCACCCTCTCGACGGACGGGCAGCGCTACCGCGCCACGGGCGCCGACGGCCGCTTCCTCGACTTCTTCACCGACGAGGTCGCCAACCGCGCCCCGGCCGCGGGCACGGTGGTGATCTCGGAGCTGCACCGCGCTCCCGGCGCGGTGGCCGACGCCAACGGCGAGTACCTGGAGCTGACCAACACCGGCGCGGCGCCGGTGTCGCTGCGCAACGTGCAGATCAGCTCCGCGAGCGGGACCTTCACGATCTTCACCAACCTGGCCCTCTACCCGGGTCGCCCGGTGCTGCTGCACGCCGATGGCCTCCGCACCCGCAACGGCGGGCAACCCCTCGGCGCGGTGTGGCCGTATCAGGCGCTGACCCTGGGCAACACCAGCGACACGGTGCGCGCCGCGCTCGGCGCGACGGTCCTCGATTCCGTGGCCGTGGGCAGCGGCTTTCCGGGGGGAGCGGGAGTGGCGGCGGAGCGCCGCGACCTGCTCGGTCCGGCCCAGGCCGCGAACTTCGCCGCCGCCGCACCCACCTTCGGCGCGGGGGACCGGGGCACTCCGGGCGCGCGCAACGCCGCGGACAGCACGCCCGCACCGGCGCGGCTCGCGGTGGAGGCCACGCCGGCCGAACTGGTCCTGCGCGCCAGCGCCCTCGCGGACGGCAGCCGGCTCAGCGTGGTGGCGCTCTCGTTCGGGACCCAGCCGGGGTTCCGCTTCCTCGGCGCCACGATCCCGCTCCATCCCGACGCATTCTTCGTGCTCTCGCTCCAGCTGCCCGAGTTCGTGGCGAACCTGCCGGGCGAGGGCTACCGTTCGCTCACCCTGCCGCTGCCCCTGCCCAATCCGGCCAAGGGCATGCAGGCGTTCGCCGCCCACCTGGTGCTGGACCTGGTCCCGCCCGGGGCGGTCACCAGGGTGTCCGAGGCCGCGGCGTTCGTGTTTCCGTGATCCGGGCCGTGTGCGCGACCCTGCCGCCGCGGCGTCCGCGTGGCGTGCGATGCAATTCGAGATCCTGATCCCCCGAGCCGACCTGGAGCGCCGCGCGCGCGAACTCGCCACGGCGATCGCCCCGCCCGCCGACGGGGCGCCACCCGTGGTGGTCGCGGTGCTGGAGGGTGCGCGTCCGTTCGCCGACCTCCTCTGCCGCCATCTGCCGGGCCGGCCGTCCTGGCAGGGCATCCGGGCCTCGTCGTACGGCGATGGCACCGTGAGCCGCGGCGCGGTGGCGGTGCAGGGCGAGGAGCAGCTCGAGGTGCGGGGCCGCACCGTGCTCCTGGTCGAAGACATCGTCGACACCGGACGGACGGTGCAGAGGATCCGTGAATCGCTCTTCGCGCGCGGCGCCGTGGCGGTGCAGGTCGCGACGCTGCTCAGCAAGCCGGCGCGGCGCGTCGTCCCGGTCGTGCTCGAGCACGTCGGCTTCGAGGTTCCCGACGCGTTCGTGATCGGATTCGGGATGGATGCCGCGGGCTGTTACCGCGACCTGCCGTACGTGGCGATCCACCCGACCGAAGGCGGGAGCCGCAGCGCGTAGCGCGTCGTGACGGTGTGCCACCGGCACGCGCGCGCGCGACAGAAGGCGCGCGGCCACGGCCACGCTTCGCCCGCGCCCCCGCCACCCCTTCCGCAGCAGCACCTCCACATGCGTCACGCACCGCTTCTCGCCATCGGCAGCACTCTGCTCGCAGCAGCGCTCCCCGCGCAACTCGGCACCCGCAACGGCATCAACGTCGCCGTGCAGACCGCGGTCCCGGGCGCCTACAACGCCTACATCGGCGCGGCCCGCGACAACCAGGGCAACTACTGGGTGACCAGCGGCGGGCGCGCCACGCGGCCGCCGATCCTGGCCAAGCTCGACGCGCAGGGCAATCACCTCAAGACCATCGTCCTGCCGGCCACGTACCAGAGCTCGAGCTTCGGCTTCCGCGACCTCGCCTTCCATCCCGCCAAGAACCTCATCTACATGGGGATCGAGAACACCCTGACCGCCAACAAGATCCTGGCGTTCGACGTGGCCACCGAGCAGTTCGTCCCGGCCGAGGACTTCACCGGGCCCTCGGCCCTGTCCTCCGGCGTGTCGCGCGGCCTCGCCTTCGATCCGCTCGGCGACAACGGCAACGGCTCCATGTACGTCGACAACTTCGGCTCGGTCATCTACGAGATCCGCAAGAATGGCTCGGTGATCCGCTCGTTCGCCGTCCCGAGCAGCGGCTCCACCTACGTGCTCGGCCAGTACGGCCTCGCGATCGACATCGTGAACCGGCGCCTGTGGAACTACGCACAGGGTCAGACCACGCGGCCCTCCGGGATCGCGGGCCAGCCGATCGGCTCCTGCGTGTTCGAGTTCGACATCTCGGGCAGCGTGGCGACGCCCACGTGGACCAAGACCATGTTCCTGGGCGACCTCGCCACGATCACCGGCAATGCGAACACCCCTCCCGGCGGGATCGCCGGCGGCATCGAGTTCTACGTGAAGAACGGCAAGCCCACCCTGCTGCTCCTGGCGCAGGGCTCCTCGTCGAACGGCAGCCAGCTGTACGAGGTCGACGCGACGTTCGCGTATGGGACCGGCTGCGGTGGCAGGATCGGCATGGACGGCGATGCCGCGTACTCGGGCAATGCCAACTGGCAGGTCACCCTCGGCCAGTCCTCGGCCGGCTCGGCGGTGCTGATGATCGGCGGCGGCGAGCAGACGCCGGCCCTGCCCCTGCCCCCGATCCTGGGTTCGGGCTGCGCGCTGAACGTCGCGCTCGCTCCCACCCCGGTGCTGATCCTGTCCCCGGTGACCGTGGTCAACAACTCGGCGTCGATGCCCCTGGGCATCCCTGCGGGCATCACCGGGTCGCTCTACCTGCAGTGGATCGAGCTGCCGGCGGTGCCCGCGTTCCCGTTCACCGCCACGCAGGGCGCCAAGGTCAACATCACCCCGTGAGCCGGCTCCGGCCGCGTGCGCGCCCCCGCCACCCGTGAGGGCGCGCGTGGCGCTGCCACCGGCTCGCGACCCACCCGTCCCTGCCGCTCCCCTGCGCCCGGGGGAGCGGCAGCCTTTCCTCGCGGCGCCGGAGCCGGTGCGCGGGCAGCGGATGGGTCATGCGACCGTCCGGCGGCTCAGAGCCCCATCTCCTGCAGGACGTGCGGCGCGGGCAGCACCGACTCCATGACCCAGCCGAGATAGCGCACGTCCACGACCACGTTGCGGGAACGCTCGCCGCTCCAGCCGTAGTCGCCGACCACGTTCTGGAACACGCGGTCGAAGTTCAGGCCGACCAGTTCCCCGCGGCCGTTGATGACGCACGAGCCCGAGTTGCCGCCCGTGGTGTCGGCGTCGGAGAGGAAGCACACCGGCACGTCGCCCAGAGTCGCATCCGCGAAGCGGCTCCTGGCGCGCTCCTTGGCTGCGGCCAGCAGCGCGGGCGGATTGGCGAACGGCTCCTGGCCGGTCTCCTTCTCCAGCAGGCCGGCCACCGTGGTGCGCGGCGTGTAGAGCACGCCGTCCCGGGGCACGAACCCGCGCACCGTGGCGACGGAGACGCGCAGCGTGCCGTTGGCATCCGGATAGAACGCCTTGCCACGGAACGCCTCCTGCGCCTCGATCCAGCGCGGGCCCACGGCCAGGCGGCGGCCGGCCAGGGTCTGTGCTTCCTTGGTGATGGCGCGGCGCTCGGCGGCCAGGGCGCGGGCGAAGCGCAGGAACGGGTCCTCGTTGGCGAGCAGTGCGGCCTTGTCCGCGGCCAGGAGTTCGCGCCGGAACTCGCTCGACGCGAGCTTGCTGGCGCCATACACGCGCTCGGCCAGCTGGTCGCCGTTGCCCTCGCCCAGGGCCGCGACCGCGGCCAGGGACTGGGGACCGGGCAGGCGGCGCGCCTCCTCGAAGAGGACGCCGGCCAGGCGCTTCTCGACCCGCTGCAGATCGGCCGCCAGGGCCGGGGCGGCGAGCGGCGCGGCGAGCGGCGCAGGGACCTTGGCCGAGTCCTCGGGCACCTTGTCCAGCGCGTCGTAGAGGTCCAGCCACGCGCGCAGGAAGGGCAGGCCGCGCAGCATCTCGCCCAGGACGAGGTCGCGCACCTGGGTGCGCGCGGCCTCGCGATCCAGGGCGATCACCTCGTCCAGGACCGAGCCGTAGCGCTCGGCGCGCTGCGGGTCCGCCGCCACCCAGGCGCGGAAATGCTCCTCCTCGCGCAGCTTCGCCGCCACCACGCCATTCCTGGCCAGTCCCCACACCTGGCCGCGCGCGGCCTTCTGCACGTTGGCCAGCGCCTTGATGCGCGTGGTCAGGCGCAGCGTGAGCGCGGGGTCGCCCTCGCCCGACTCCTCCAGGCGCGCGATCAGCCGGGTCATCAGCTCCTCGCGCCTGGGCCAGGTCACGCCCTGGCGCTCGGCCACGGCGAACGAGGACAGGTAGCGCTCGGTCCGGCCGGGATAGCCCAGCACCATCACCAGATCGCCTTCCTTCACGCCGTCCTTGGCGACCCGCAGGTAGTGCTGCGGGCGGAACGGCACGTTGTCCTTGGCGTACGCCGCCGGCTTGCCGTCCTTGCCCACGTAGGCGCGGAAGAGCGTGAAGTCGCCGGTGTGGCGCGGCCACTCCCAGTTGTCGATCTCGCCACCGAATTCGCCGATGGCACGGGGCGGCGCATACACGAGCCGGACGTCACGGATCTGGGTGCGGTGATAGAGCAGGTACTGGCGGCCCTCGAAGAAGGTGGCCACCGAGCAGCGGGTGTCGGGCTGCTTCTCGCCCTCGACCACCAGCGCGCGCAGCGTCGCCTCGGTGGCCAGCATGCGCTCGTAGGGGTCGCTCCTGCCCTCGCGCGCCGCCACCACCTTGGCGGTGACGTCTTCGATCCGGCGCACCACGTAGAGCACCTCGCGCGTGCGCAGTTCCTCCTCGCGCGTCGCGGCCACGAAGCCGTCGCGCAGGCGGTTGGCCTGCGGCGTGCTGTTCTGCTCGATGGCGGCGAAGCCGCAGTGGTGGTTGGTGGCCACCAGCCCGTCCGGGCTCACGAACGACGCCGAGCAGCCGCCGAGCTGCACGGCCGCGGACAGGACCCCCCCGCGCTCGGGGTGCCAGAACTCGTCCTTGGTGAGGGTGAGGCCGCGCGCCTTGAGCTCCTCCCAGTCCCGGTCGAGGAACTGCTGGGGGAGCCACTGGCCCTCGTCGGGCCGGGGCGCGAGCACGAGCAGGGCGGAGAGCCAGAGAAACGCGGTGCGGATCATCACCCGCACAGGTTCGCGGGCGGCTTGGCCGGTGGCAAGCCAGCGGTCGGGAGGGCGGCGCGGTCCGCGGGAGTGGGTCACCCGCTCGTGGCGGATCGCCGTCGTGCCGGCGTCCTTGCGGTCCCCGGGGCCCTGGACCCAGAGCATCCCGTCCGCCCCGCCGCCAGGGAGCCGCGCGTGCTCGGCCCCGCGTGCGGGCCAGGGCTCGCGGGCGGGGAATCGCGAGCCGCGCTACGATCGCCACGTGCTCGCGCCCGCTCCCGCCCTGGCGTTCCTGGCGCTGGCGATCTGCCAGGCGCCGCTCGTGGCCCAGAACTCCGGGGCCAGGCTCCGCACGCCGCCGTCCGCGCTCGCGGCGCGGGCCGGGACGGCGGTGCAATGGCGCGCCGACCTCGCGGCCGCGCTCGTGGAGGCGAAGGAGCAGGGCCGGCCGGTGTTCTGGTACGTGCCCACCGTGCAGGGCTCGCCCATGGACCGCAAGGACGTGATCGATCGCTACATGATGGCGGGCCCGTTCTCCTGGCCGGAGGCAATCGCCCTGCTGAACCGGCGCTTCGTGCCGGTGCGGGCGGTGGCGCGTGGCAAGGCGCAGCAGGAACACGGGCTGGTCGCGGGACGCTTCGTCGAGCCCGGCTATGTGGTGCTGGGTCCGGATGGCAAGGAAGTGCTGCGCCAGGACCGGATCACCACGCTGCAGCCGGACTGGTTCCTCGCGCCGCTGCGCCGCGTGGCGGGCGAGGTGCCGGCGCCCCCGCGCCCCGGGTACCTGGAGGCGGCCCGGCGGGAGTACGCCGCGGGCCGGCTGACGGCGGTGCTGGATGCCACGCTGCCCGAGAGCCTCGGCCTGGCGCAGCTCGCGGAGCCGGAGGCTCTGTGGCTGCGCGGCGCGGCCCTGCACCGCACCGGCCACCAGGGCCAGGCGCGGACGCTGTGGCGCGGCCTGACCGAGCGGCATCCCGAGTCGCCGCTGGCCTGGAAGGCGGCGATGGAACTCGAGGGCCACGGCCCCTTCGTGCGCGGGTTCGAGGACTACCTGGCCGTGGCCGACGCGGTGCTGGCGCAGGCCACGGCGGGCAGCATGGCGCCGCCCGGCGCATACGACGAGGCCGAAGTGCGCAGGCGCGGCGTGCGCTTCCTCCTGGCCCTGCAGGGCGAGGACGGCGGCTTCACCGACAGCAACTACGACTTCGGCGGTACCGACAGCCTGCCCAACGTGTACGTGGCCGGCACCGCGATCGCCGGGATCGCACTGCTGGAGGAGCTGCAGGAGCGACCGGACGACGCCGCGCTCGCGGCCGCGGTGCACAAGGCGCTCGCGTACGTGTCCGACGACGCCCACCTCAACCCCCAGGACCGCGACGAGATCGTGTGGGCGCACGCCTACCGGGTGCGGTTCGCGGCGCGCTGCCGCGAGCTGCGCTTCGGCGACGCGACGGCGGTCGGCACGCTCCTGCAGCGCGGCGTCGCCGAGCTCCAGGCGCTGCAGCCCGAGAACGGCGCGTGGTTCCACGAGTATCCCAACCCGTTCGCCACGGCCACCGTGCTCGTGGCGCTGGCGCACGCCGAGTCCGTGGGTGCGCAGGTCGACGGTGCGCGCGTGCAGCGCGGCCTGCGCGCCCTGCTGCGCTGCCGCGCGCGCAGCACCGGAGCGTTCAGCTACGGCATGTCCACGCCGGAACGCGCGGAGCGGACCCAGGTGGTGGCCGCGGCCGGCCGGATGCCGCTGTGCGAGCTGGCCCTGCACCGGTTCGGCGAGAGCAAGGACGCGGATCTGCAGCGCGCCGTGCAGGCGGCGTTCGAGCACCACCAGCAGCTGGAGCGCACCCGCAAGTACGACGACCACGCGGCGCCGCACGCCTACGGCGGGTTCTTCTTCTGGTACGACCTGCAAGGCCGCAGCGAGGCGATCCTGCGCCTGCCGGCGGGTGAGGCGCGGGAGCGGGCGATCGCCGAGCAGCGCCGGCAGATCCTGGCCATTCCCGAGGTCGACGGCTGTTTCACCGACAGCCACGAACTCGGGCGCAGCTACGGCACCGCGAGCGCGCTGTGGTGCCTGGCCGCGCTGCGACGCGGCTGAGCCGGCACCGGCGGAGGGACCGGTATCCTCTGGCGCCATGTTCCGTGCCCTGCTCCCCCTCCTGCTGGTGACCGCCCTCGCGGCCCAGGCCACGACCAGGCCCGCCAAGCCGTACCCGCCCGAAGGGATCGGCTCGATCCGCGTGCCCGTGGCCGTGGTGATCTACAACCCCGTGCTCGAGGCGGAGGGCGGCCGCAAGCTCACCGAGGTCCTGCGCTGGCAGGATCCGGACCGGCTCACCGAACGGCTGGTGCGCGTGACGCGCGAGGCCAGCGCGGGATTCGTGAACTACGAGGTCGTGGCGCGCATCGAGGTCGACGCCTGCCCGCCCTTCGTCTCCGGCTTCCGCTACGACGACGCAGGCATCCTGCAGGCCGTGCGCACCCAGAAGTGGATCCAGGGCGACCGCGCCAGCTACGCGGCGATCTTCGCCGAGAACGGCATCCGCGAGCTGATCCGCACGAAGGACGTGCGCGAGGTGTGGCTGTGGGGGAGTCCGGGGTTCCACTGGGACGAGTACGCGATGCACATCCCGGATCGCGACCGCCGCCTGCCGCCCACCGAGAACCCGTGGTTCTACCGTCCGTACGACATCCCCGACGTCGGGCGCACGATCTGGGTGATGGGCTTCAGCTACGAGCGGGGCGAGGGCGAGATGCTGGAGAGCTACGGCCACCGCGTGGAGGGCATCCTCTCGCTGGCGATCGCGGGCGGAGTGTGGGACACGAAGCGCGACGATCCGTGGAACCGGTTCACGCGCGTCGACAAGGACCACCCCGGCGGCAGCCACGTCGGCAGCGTCCACTACGCTCCCAACAGCAAGAGCGACTACGACTGGGGCAACCCGCGCTACGTGAGCACGTACGCCCTCGACTGGCGCCACTATCCGGACCTGAAGGGCACGCAGGTCATCATGAATTGCTACGACGGATGGGGGCCGGACATCGCGGTGCATCACCGCTGGTGGCTGAGCCTCCTGCCCAAGGCGCCGGGGAAGACCAGGCACGGCTGGAACAACTGGTGGATCTACATCGCCGACTTCGACCGCTCGGGGCTCTGAGGCCGCGACCCTCGCGCGCGGGGTAGGGGGCGCGGATACCCTTTCCGGCTGGTCCGTGCGCCGGAGGGAACCGTGCCGCGAGGGGCGCGTTCCCCGGCGCGCAACCGCGGGCGCCGCCCGGCGTCGCGGGCTCGAGAACCAGCCATGAACCACTCGCACCGCATTCCGTGCCTGTTCGCCGCCGCCGCACTGGCCGCGGCCGCCGTCGCCCAGGACGCGCCCGCGCCGCGCCCCGCACAGCCGCAGGACGGCGTCTCGCTCACCGTGTACAGCAGCGCCGACCCCGCCAGCTTCGATCCGGAGCAGTTCCTGCAGCAGGCGCGCGGCGGGGCCAACCTGGGCCAGCGCGTGCCGGGCTTCGGCGTGGTGAAGGAGGTGCGCACGCTGGCGCTGCAGCAGGGCCTCAACGACCTGCGCTTCACCGACGTGGCGCAGTTCCTCGACCCCACCACGGTCAGCTTCGCGGATCTCGCGAACCCGCTCGGCACGGCGGTGCTCGAGCAGAACTTCCAGTTCGACCTGGTCAGCGCCGACAAGGTGCTCCAGAAGTACGTCGACCGGCCGATCACGGTGATGCTGCGCAGCGGCACGGCGAAGGAGGAGATCGCGGGCACGCTGCTCTCCGTGAGCGGCAACGAGCTGGTGCTGATGACCCAGAACGGCCTCCGCGTCGTGCCGCGCCATGGCCAGGAGCTGCAGCTGGGCCAGCTGCCCGGCGGCCTGATCTCGCGCCCCACGCTGGTCTGGAAGGTACGCGCCGCCGAGGCCGGCGAACGCAGGGTGCGCACGACCTACCAGACCGCGGGGCTGACCTGGCGCGCCGACTACACCCTGGTGCTCGCCGCCGGCGAGACGCAGGCCGACATCGGCGCCTGGGTCACGCTGCTCAACCTGTGCGGAATGGGCTTCCCGAACGCCCAGCTCAAGCTGATCGCCGGAGACGTGCAGCGCGTGCAGCCGGCGACCCGCGGCCGGGCCGAGCGCGCCAAGGCGCTCGCCGCCGCCGAGATGGACGCCGGTGGCTTCCAGGAGAAGAGCTTCTTCGAGTACCACCTCTACACGCTGCCGCGGCGCACCGACGTGCTGGCCAACACCTCCCAGCAGCTGGTGCTCTTCCCCACCGCGCGCGGGGCGAAGGTCGAGAAGATCCTCGTGTACTACGGCCTGCCCGACGCGCGTTTCTGGACCTTCGCGACGCCCTCGATCGACCGCGACCTGGGCAGCCAGGCCAACAAGAAGGTCGACGTCTACGTGCGCTTCGACAACAAGAAGGACCACAACCTGGGCATGCCCCTGCCGGCGGGCAAGGTGCGGGTGTTCAAGCAGGACGACGCCGACGGCACGCTGGAGTTCATCGGCGAGGACCTGATCGACCACACGCCCAAGGACGAGCGCGTCCTGATCAAGCTGGGGCAGTCGTTCGACGTGGTCGGCGACCGCGTGCAGACCGACTTCAAGGTCGACTCGCGCGCCCACTGGCTGCAGGAGAGCTATCGGATCGAGCTGCGCAACCGCAAGGACGCGCCGGTGCGCGTGCTGGTCAAGGAGAACCTCTACCGCTGGAACAACTGGGAGATCACCCAGAAGAGCGACGAGTTCACCAAGGTCGACAGCCGTACGGTGCACTTCGAGATCGAGGTGAAGGCGAACGAGACCCGCCACCTCACCTACACCGTGCGCTACACGTGGTGAGCCGGCGCGCCGCGGCCTAGCGCAGGGGCAGCGGCCGGGCGAGGTGCACCCCCGGACTCTGCCCCGCGCCGACCGCGAGCAGGCCGAGGTCGCCGGTGCAGAGCACGGGGATGCCCCGCGCGCGTGCCGCGGCCGCCTGGGGCGGTTCCCCCTCGCCGGCGCGGTTGGAGACGAGGGCGAGGCGCGGCAGGAGCCGGTCGAGGAGCTCGCCGGCGGCCGGGTTCTCGCGCCCGTGATGGGGGAGCACCAGCAGGTCCGGGCGCGGGCCGCGCCAGAGGCGCAGGAACGCCCGGGTGCCCTGCTCCTCGGCGTCGCCGGGCACCAGCACGCGGACCGTGCCCAGATCCAGGTCCACCCAGAGGCTGGCCTCGTTCGGCGTGGGCAGGAGCGTGGCCGGCCGGTAGACGTCGATCCCCGCCGCCGCGCGCAGCGACTCTCCCAGGCGCACGCCGCGCAGCCGCGTGCCGGCCGCACGCAGATGGGTGCCGGCCGGGCCATCGAGCATCTCCGCGGGCATCAGGGCCTCGGCGACGTCGACCAGTTGCACCAGCCGCGCGACGCCGCCTGCGTGGTCCAGGTCCTGGTGGGTCAGGATCAGGAGATCGAGGCGGCGGCGCGGCAGCAGCGCGTCGCGCAGCGCGTGCGCGGCGCGCGCCGGATCGCCGAGGCTGCCGCAGTCGACGGCCACGCTGCGACCGCCGGCCTGCGCGGCCAGTGCCGCCTGGCCGTGCCCGACCGGCAGGAGCTGGAACGCCGGCGGGACCGGCAGCGGCCAGGGCAGGAAGTGCGGGACGATCCCGGCCAGTGCGGCGAGCGCGACGCCGCGCCGGCCGGGCCACAGACCCACCAGGAGGGCCGCCACCACGCCCGACGCGACCAGGACCGGGAGCGGGGGGCGCTGCAGGGCGAACACCGGCGCACCCGGTGCGGCCGCGAGGAACTCGACCGCCGCCACGTGCAGGTCCACGAGGCCTCCCAGCAGCGGGCCGAGCGGCAGGAGGAGGATCGGCGCCACGATGTCCACGAGGCAGGTGCAGAGTCCGAGCGCCAGGAGCAGCGCGATCAGCGGCCCGAGCAGGGGAGTGCCGAGCACGGTCCACGGCGCCAGCGTGCCGAAGGTCCACAACGTGAACGGCGCGGTGAGCAGCATCGCCCACGCCGAGGCGCGCAGCGGCGCCAGCAGCCAGCGTCGCCATCCGCGGCCCGGATGGGCCGGTTCCGCGAGGGCCAGCCCGAGCACCGCCGCGTAGCTGAGGCAGAAGCTCACCCCGAGCAGGTCCTGCGGGGCGATCAGGGCGGTGAGCAGTGCCGGCAGTGCCAGCAGCTGCAGCCACGCCACGCCGCGGCCGCGCCCCGCCGCCAGCAGCGCGAGGCACAGCGCCGCCACCGCGCGCAGCACCGGCGGCTCGAACCCGGCCACCGCCCCGTAGCCGAGGATCGCCGCCAGCGCCACGGCGCGGAACCGCCGCGACACCTCGGCGCGCTGGCCGCTCACGATGCGGAACAGGGAGGCGAGGAAGAGCGCGAGCAGGCTCACGTGCGCCCCGGACACGACGAGGAGGTGGCTGAGGCCGGTGGCACGATGTGCCGCCAGCCACGCCTCCGGAGGCGGCGGGCCGCTGCCCAGCACCAGGAGGCAGAGCAGTTCGCCGCGCTCCCCGGGTACCGCGCGCAGGAGCGCTGCCTGGCACCGGGCGCGCACGACCTCGGCCAGCCGCGCGGCGGACGGCGGCCCGGGCCGCACCCGCACGGCCATGGGATCGGCCTCGACCAGGGGCGGCGCAGCACCGGCGGCGCCGTCGCGAGCCAGCAGCCGGCCGGTCACCACGACGCGGTCGCCGGGCAGCACCGGCACGGCACCCGCGGCCAGGACGCGCACCGCGCCGTCTGCGCCGCGCACGACGAAGCGCGTCTGGCGTGGCACACCCTCGTGACGGATCCGCCCCTGCACCACGCCCTGCACCCGCACCGGCCCCGGGTCCAGCCCGGCGCTGGGGGCGGGTGGCTCGCGGGCCGGCAGTGCGGCGAACGCCGCGGGGACGGCAGCGAGCCATGCGCCGGCCGAAGCGCGGCAGGCGGCGGCGACCAGCGGCACCGCCGCCGCCGCCGCAGCGCCGGCGACGCCGAGGTGTCTGGCCAGGAGCGCCCCCGCCGCGGCGGCCAGCGTGGCGAGGAGCAGGGCCGGGATCGCATTGGGGCGGGACTCGCGCACATCCTCCCGTGGCCGCGCGGGTCGCGGCGGTGACGCCCACGCCCGCGAAAAGGCTGCCCCGACCGCCGCGGGGGCGGCGCTACAGTTCCGCCCATGGTGCGCGCCCTCTACCCCGGCTCCTTCGATCCGGTCACGAATGGCCACATCGATCTGGTCCAGCGCGGCCTCGCCCTCTTCGAGACCGTGACCGTGGCCGTGGCCGCGAACATCGGCAAGCAGGCGCTGCTGCCGATCGAGGATCGCCTGCAGCTCCTGCGCACCGTCCTGCCCAGGACCGAGCGCGTGCAGGTCACCACGTTCCGCGGCCTCGTGGTCGACTTCTGCAAGCAGAACGGCTACGGCGTGATCCTGCGCGGCCTGCGCACCATCGCCGACTTCGAGTACGAGTACCAGATGGCGCTGACCAACCGGCACATGCGTCCCGACGTCGAGACCGTGTTCGTGATGCCGAGCGTGCAGTACTCGTACGTGTCGTCCTCGCTGATCAAGGACGTGGTGCGCAACGGCGGCGACGTGTCCGCGTTCCTCCCCGCACCGGTAGAGAAGGTGCTGCGCGCGCGCCTCCAGGCGAGCCCATGAGGATCCTGCTCGGCGTGGGCCTGCTGCTGGTCGCGTGCCAGCAGGGGCCCTGCACCCACTCCCACACCACAGCGCCACGTGAGCCCATGCCCGTGAACCCCACTCCCATCCACACCGATCAGGCTCCCAAGGCGATCGGACCCTACCAGCAGGCGATCGTGCACGGCACCACCGTGTATTGCTCCGGGCAGATCGCGCTCAGCCCACAGACCGGAGAGATCGTGGGCAAGACCGCCGCCGAACAGGCGGAGCAGGTCCTGCGCAACCTGAGGGCCGTGCTGCAGGCCGCGGGATCCGGCCCGGAGCGCGTGCTGAAGACCACGATCTTCCTGGTCGACATGCAGGACTTCGCCGCGGTGAACGAGGTCTACGCCCGCCACTTCCCGGACCACAAGCCGGCGCGCTCGACCGTGGCGGTGGCGGCGCTGCCCAAGGGCGCGCGGGTCGAGATCGACGCCGTCGCCACGCGGTGAGCGGCGCCGCGGCGCAGCGACCGGCGGCCGCGCGACGGCGCGGCCTGCCCGCGCCGTGGCTGAGCCGCGCCGGCGCCCTCTGCCTCCTCCTGCTGCTGGGCATCCTGCCCGCGCTGATCGCAGGCCGGAACGTCGATGCCGCCGCGGCGCCCGGCGAGGTCGAACGCCTGCATGCGGCCGTGTCCGGCGGCGCCGCGGGCGCCGGCGCCTGGGTGGACGCGGCGACGCGCTTCGCGTTCGCGCTCGCCCCCGCCGACGACCTCGCGGCGCGGCTGCAGCGCGACCTGCCCGGCCTGCGCGTGGTGCAGGTGGTGGTCCTGGCCGGCGCCGGGCTCCTGCTCCTGGTGTTCGTGGCAGTCGCGCGCGGCGCGCTGCGCGCCGCGCTGACCATCCTGGCGTTCGCAGCGCTGCCGTGCGTGGCCGCCGAGGGGCACGTGGTGCGGCCCGAGGTCCCCGGCCTCGTGGGTGCGCTGCTGGCGGCGGGGCTCCTCGCGACCCTGGCCCGCCATTCCGCACCCGCGGTGCGCGGCCCGCTCCCGGCGCAGCTCGCGCGGGCCGCGCTCCTGGCGGCCGGCGCCGGGCTCGCGTGCGGGACGGCCGCGGCCTTCGTGCCGGCCTACGCGCTGGGGGCCCTGGTCCCCGGACTCGCGCTGCTCCTGGTGGTCGTGGCCCTGGCGCGCGCCCTGTGGCGCATCCAGGCGCGGCGTCCGCCGGCGGCGACGAAGGGCCAGGTGCTGGTGCGGCGCGTCGGACCGTGGCTCCTGGCCACGCTCGGCGTGCTCTGGCTGGTCGCGTTCGTCCTGCGCGCGAACGCCGCGGGCGCGGCCGAGCCGGCCGGCGGCAGCCCCAGCACGCTCGGCCTGCTGCCTGCGCCGCTGCCGGCGCGGCTCGCGTTCGGCCTCCTCCTCGGCCTCGGGGCCCTGCGCGTCGTGCGAGAGACGGGGGCGCGGCTGTGGAGCGCGGGGCGGCTCGACGCCGGTGGCGTGCTGCTCCTGCACGCTGGCCTCTTCCTGCTCCTGCAGGGCGTGCGTGCCCCTGGCCTGGACGCCACGGCAGCCGCGCCGTGGTGCGCGTGGCTCGCGGCCGAGGGGGCCTGGTGGGCGTTCTGGCTGCTGCTGCGGCGGCTGCGCGTCAGCGTCCCGCCCCCGGCTCGGCCGGTACCGGCGCCTTGAGCGCCTTGAGCACGGCGTCCTCGAGGGCCTGCTGGTCCTCGCGCGTCGCCGCGGCGAGGTTCAGCGCCGCGATCCTGCCGTCGCGCCCGATCAGGATCAGGGCCGGGATGGCCTCGATCCGGTAGCGCAGGGCCGCCTCGGTCTGCCAGCCCTCCCCGCCGTACACCTGGCGCCATCCGAGGCCATGCTCGCGCACGGCGGCATCGAATGCGGCCCGCTCCTGGTCGAGGGAGATCCCCAGGATCGCGAACCCCTGGTCCTGGTGCTTGCGGTGCAGCTCCACCAGCCGCGGCGCGGCGCGCAGGCAGGGTTCGCACCACGATGCCCAGAAGTCCAGGAGCAGCACCTTGCCCCGGAACTCCGCCAGCGTCACCGGCTTGCCCTCGCTGTCGGTGAGGGCGAGCGGGATCGCCGGCTTGCCTGGCTCGAGGTCCTTGGCGGCCAGCCGGTCGGCCGCGATCGAACCGTAGCGGGTCTTGGGATACGTGCCCGCCACCTTGCGCAGGGCGTCCAGGTACGCCTCCTCTTCCACGTCCTCGCGCTGGCGCGTGGCGTCGGCCAGGTACCAGAGCACGGTGGCGCGCTGCTCGTCGTCCGTGGCTCGGGCCAGGGCCTCATCGAAGACCTTCTGGCCCAGCTCGAGCTCCTGCATCACGGTGAGCAGGCGCATGCCGAGGGCCATGCGCTGGGTGAACTCCGTGGTGCGTTCCATGGCCTTGGCGATCCAGGCCGCGCGCTCCTTCGCCAGACCGAGCCGGCCGGCGAGGTCCGCGCCGGCCAGCACCAGCAGGCCGGGGGCAGCTTCGACGTCCAGCGCCAGCAGCGCGGCCTTGGCCGCCTCGCGCTGGCCGAGGCCGAGGTGCAGGTCGGCCAGCATCAGGCGGCCGTTGTACCGGTCGTCGCCCTGCGCCTCCTTCGCCAGGAACGTCTCCAGCTCCTTGGCGAACGAGGTGAGCAGATCCTTGTGCTGGGCCAGGGTCGGCTGGCCCTTGCGAGCCAGTTCGATCCGGCGCTGGGTGAACGTCTCCTGCACCTCGCGCAGGGAGCGCTGCGCGGCCACGGGCGCGGCCAGGAGGACGGAGAGGAACAACGCGTTGCGCGAGGAGTGGATCACGGCGGAAGGTGGACGTTGCCCCGCCACTTCATCCGGGTTCGCGGCCGGCCGCAAGGCGGGCCGTGCTTTACCCGCCTGCGCCGAACGTCCATCCTTGCCGGGGCTTGGGCACGGCTTGGAATCCGACCACGGTCCTCGAGGTCCGCGACCTCGTGGTGGAGCGTTCCGGGGCGGCCCCGTTGCGCTGGGAGGGCCTCGCCCTCGCGCCGGGCGAGGCCGTGTGCCTGCACGGCCCCTCGGGAGCGGGCAAGACCACGCTGCTGCGGGCGCTGCTCGGCCTGACGGAGCAGGACGTGCGCCGCCAGGGCTCGGTCACCATGCTCGGCGCGTCCTGGCCGCCGGCCGGACCCGACGCGCTGCGCCGCGCGCTGCGCACGGACGTCACGTTCCTGCCGCAGGACGGCCGCACCGCGCTGGATCCGATGCAGCAGCTCGCCGCGTGGCTCGGCGCGGTGGGGGCCGGCACTCCGGAGGCGGTGGGTGAGGCGCTCGCGGCGCTGGGGGTCGGCGGCCTCGGCGGCCGGCGCCCGCACGAGGTGTCCGGCGGCGAGGCGCAGCGCGCGCTGCTGGCGGTGGCGCTGCTGCGCCGCGCGCGGCTCCTGGTGCTCGACGAGCCCACCGCGAGCCTCGATGCCGCCAACTGCGCGCGCGTGGTCGGCGTGCTGCGGGATGCCTGCCGGACGCGCGGCCTGGCGCTGCTCTGCGCCACGCACGAGCGCGGCCTCGCCACCGCGCTGGGCGCCACCACCCACGTGCTGAGCGGCGGCGTGGCACGCGCCGCGGCCCTGCCCGCGCCGCCGCCGGCGGCCGCGCGGCCGGAGCCCGCGGGCGCGCGCGTGCTCCTGGCGGCGCACGACGTGCACGTGTCCCAGCGCGGCCGTCCGGTGCTGGCCGGCGCGGAGCTCGCGCTGCACGAGGCGGAGGTGGTGGCGCTGCTCGGGCCTTCCGGCGCGGGCAAGTCGACCCTGGCGCGGGTCCTGGCCGGGCTCCTGGTTCCCGGGCGCGGTGCCGTGGTGCGCGCCGCAGACGTCCGCGGCCCCGCCGTGCAGCTCGTCTGCCAGGACGCGGGCGCGTCGCTCACCCCGGGCCGCACGCTGCGCGGGCTCCTGGCGGAGACTGCCGTGCCGGGCTTCGCGGCCGAGGTCGAGGCCGCACGGCTGGGGCTGGATCCGGCGTGCCTCGCGCGCACGCGGGCGGCGTTGAGCGCGGGCGAGCAGCGGCGTGCCGCGCTGCTGCGCGCCCTGTCGGTGCGCCCGCGGGTGCTGATCCTCGACGAGCCGACCGCCGGCCTCGACGACGCCGGCGCCGCCCGCACCCTCGACCTGCTGCGGTCCCTGCGCAGCGCGCACGGGCTGAGTCTCCTGCTCATCACCCACGACGAGGAGCTGGCGCGCGCGCACGCGCACCGGCTGGTCCGCCTGGAGGAGGGACGCACGTGCTCGTGACCCTGGCCGCCCTGGCCGCGCTCGCCGCTCCGCCCGCCGGCCCGCAGGAGGAGCCTGGCAGGACCCTCGCCAACGGCCTGCGCCTGCGCGTGCTCTCCCTGCCCGGGGCGCGCGAGACCGCCCTGGTGCTCGTCGTGCGCTGCGGCAGCGACCACGATCCGGACGCGGCGCCGGGGCTGGCGGCGGTGCTCGGCGAACTGCTGCGCACCCGCGCCGCCGCGCAGCCGGAGGCGGAGCGCATGGCGGTGCAGGTGCTGGGACCGGCGACGGTGCTGCAGCGTTCGGTGGCGGCGGCGCGCACGGCAGAGGCCCTGCAGGAGTACGCGGCGCTGCTCTCCGGCGAGCCGTGGGGCGACGCGGATGCCATCGCGCTCGCGCTGGGGCGGGCGACGCTCGCCGCGGACGAGGCCCTGCAGCTCTATCCGGGCACCATGCTGGAGGCCGCGGCGCGCGCCGCGCTGCTGGCGGGCAGACCGGGTGCGCGGCCGCCTGGCGGCGCCCCGGAGGTGCTGCGCGGGATCGCGCCCGCGCTGGTGCAGGCGCGGGCCGCCGCGGCGTTCCGGCCGCGCAACGCGGTGCTCGTGCTCCTGGGGGCCGCGCCCCCGGACGAGCTGCTCGCGGCCGCGGAACGGGCCTGCGGCGCGTTGGCCGCGGGCCCGGAGCCACCCGCGCCCGTGACCGCCGCCGCACCCGGGATCCCGGATCCGCGGACCCATGCGCGGATCGACGGTCCCTTCGTCGCCGCGGCGTTCGCCGCGCCGGCCCCCGCGGCCCCCGACTTCGCCGCGTTCGTCCTGGCCACCGGCGTGCTGCGCACGCGGGCGGCTCGGGCCTTCCTGCCCTATCGCGGCGGGGAGCTGGGGGCGCGCGCACCGCTGGTGGCGTGGAATGCGTTCGAGGGCGCGCCGGTGCTGCTCCTGTGCCGGCGCGGGCGCAACGGCGACACGCCCGACCCCGCGCGCCAGGAGCTGGAACGTCTGTTGCGCGCCTTCGCCGAACCCGGGCCCTTCGCGCGCGAGATCGACGCGGCCCGGGCCGAGGCGCTGGCCAGCCTGGACCTGCCGCCGTTCGCCGATCCGGGCCGGCTGGCCAGATCGCCGCGACTGGCCGCGGCGCGCGCGTGGGCCGTGGGCCTGGCGGAGGTCCTGGGCTGGCCCGCCGATCTGGAGGCGCGGCTGGCCGCGGTGGGGGAGGTCGAGGTGCGTACCCTGGTGCGCGCGCGCCTCGCCCCTGGCATGGCCGCGTGGCGCACGCTGATCCCCGAGGCGGGCGCGGCGGGCGCCGCCGCCGCGAAGCGTCCGCCGGGCGGCTGAAGGCCGGAGCCCTCGGATGCCGATCCGGGACCGGGACCCATGGGCTTCATCAACGTCGCGGAGAAGACCATCAATGCCAAACTCGTCTACTACGGGGTCGGCATGGGTGGCAAGACCACGAGCCTCCAGGCGGTGCACAGGATCATGTGCCCGCGCAACGAGGTGCAGCTGGTCTCGATCAACACCGAAGAGGACTCGACGCTGCTCTTCGACTTCCTGCCGATCAATCTCGGCCAGGTCGAGGGCTTCAAGATCCGCATCCAGGGGTTCACCGTCCCCGGACAGCCCAAGTACAAGCTGATGCGCAAGTACGTGCTGTCCGGCGCGGACGCGGTGGTGTTCGTGGTGGACAGCCAGAGCAGCCGCCTCGAGGAGAACAAGCAGTCGCTCGACAGCCTGTTCACCAATCTGCGCCTGAACGGCCTCGACGCCGCCAAGCTGCCGATCGTCGTCCAGTACAACAAGCGCGACCTCGACGACATCCTCACCGAGGACCAGCTCAACCGGCACTTCCAGTTCCGTCCCGACGTGCATGCCTTCCCGAGCGTGGCCGTCGAGGGGCAGGGCGTGTTCGAGACCTTCGTGCACGCCGCCGGCATCCTGGTCGAGAACAAGGTGCGGCAATACAACCTGGGCAAGGGCCAGGTCGACGCCGCGGTGGTGGCCGAAGGCGCGCGCCGCAAGCTGTGGGAACTGCACGACACCGCGCGTGGCGACCTGCCCGAGAAGACGCCGAAGGTGCGCCTCTCGGTGGCCGAGTCCACCATGGCGCAGAACGACCCCGCCGCACAGACGCCGACGGTGGTCTCGGTCAAGGACGGCGACATCGAGGTGCTGAGCGACGAGGAGCTCGAGTTCGAGCTCGGCGAGGTCGTGCCCGAGACCGCCGGCGAGGAGGAGGAGCGGCCGGTCACCAAGCGCGAGCAGGGCGAGCTGCTCGACCGCGCGGTGCAGTCGAACGTGCAGCTGGCGAACCGCTTCGGCGAGCTCGACCAGTACCGCGCGCTGCTCGAGCGCAAGAACAAGGAGCTGGTGGAGATCGCGCAGAACACCGTGCACGACCTCAACCGCCCCCTGTCGGCGATCAAGCTGCTGCTCACGACCATGGACAAGGGCTACCTGGGCGAGCTGCACGGCCCGCTCAAGGACGCCGTGTGCAACGGCCTGCTCGCCACCAAGCAGATGGAGCGGCTGATCCACGACCTGCTCGACAGCTCGCGCCTGGACTTCGACGGGGTGCGCCTCAGCTTCAAGGACGTGGACATGACCCTGCTCCTGGGCGAGGTGCTGCGCACCCTGCGCCCCGAGCTGGAGGAGAAGGACGTGCGGGTGCGGGTCGAGCCGATGCCGGTGATCCGCGCCGACGAGTGGGCGCTGACCAAGGTGTTCATGAACCTGGTCGGCAACGCGATCCAGTACGCCCACCCCGACCGTGCGCCGGTGGTGCGCGTGTGGTGCGAGGAGGAGGACGCGCAGCGCGTGTTCCACGTGCAGGACAACGGCATCGGCATCCCCGAGGGCGACGTGAGCCGCCTCTTCCGCCGCTTCGAGCGCGGCTCCAACACCTCCGGCATCTCGGGCACCGGCCTGGGCCTGCACATCGTGCGCGAGGTCGCGTTCGGCCACGGCGGCAACGCCTGGGTGGAGTCGCGCGAGGGCGAGGGCGCCGTGTTCTCGATCGCGATCCCCAAGCATCCGGCGCAGCCCGAGCACTCGCCGGTCACCGAGACCGCGGCCAGGGCCGACCTCTGACCCGCGCTGCGGTCTGTGCCACGGGCGCGGGCCTTGGCTGCGGCGACCCCCGGGACGCGACGCGAAGTGGTGCCTCCGCCAGGGCTCGAACCTGGGACCCGCTGATTAAGAGTCAGCTGCTCTACCAACTGAGCTACAGAGGCGCGCGGCGCGCGTCCGCGCCACGGCCGGCGCGAAAGAGGCGCGGAACCTAGCGAGCGGCAGAGCCCGTTGCAAGGGCGGGCGGAGGCCGCGGGAGTTGATTCGCCCGTCGCCGCTGGGCATGATCCGCCGCCCCTCGGCGCGGTGGCATTAGCTCAGTTGGTTAGAGCACCAGACTGTGACTCTGGGGGTCGCCGGTTCAAGTCCGGTATGCCACCCCATTCTTTCCAAGGGCTTGCGGCCGATCGCGGTTTCCCCGTGGTCGGTGGTGTCAGCGGTAGTGCGAGCAGTTGCTTGCGAGGCGGCCGCTTCGGCGTCTCCAGCGGTGCCCGTCGCGGCCAGCGCAGCGGGCTTCGCTCCGACGGTGGGCAGCAGCGCAACGGCACCCGTCGCGTCCAGCAGGCTCAGCTTGAGGTAGTAGCGCTCCGTCGTCGTGGCCTGCGCGTGGCGCATCACCAGCTTGGCGATGGCCAAGGGCACGCCCGCCCTCGCCAGCCACGTGCCGCAGGTCGCACGCAAGCTGTGCAGGTCGGCCACGTGCCCCAACTCGTCCACGATGGCGATGCCGGCCGCGGTGAAGTCCTCCACGCGCTCCTCGTCCGAGACGGCACGCTTGAACACCCTGGCCTTGGGCATGGGCGTGGCGGGGCCGCGGTGACGCTCCAGGACCTCCGCAAGCTGCGGGTGCATCGGGATCGTGTCCACGCCACCCGTCTTGCCACCCACGACGGCGATCGTGTTCCGCTTGAAGTCCACGCACCCCCAGGTGAGGCGCACAAGATCCCCCTTCCTCAGGCCGGCGTAGAGGGCGAGGGCATACCACGCCTCGCGGCCGCGCTCGCGGGCGACGGCCAGTAGGGCCTCGGCCTCCTCGACCGACAACGCACGCCGGACGCGGCGGCGGTCGGCGTCCTCGTCGCGCACGGGCACGCGCAGCAGCGGGTTGTCGGCCGCGCGCCCCTCGCGCACGCACCAGGACATGAACGAGACGATGGACCCGCGCATGAAGTTGAACGTTCGCGCGCTCAGGGCCGGCCGAGTCGTGCCGTCCTCCAGCTTCCGCGGGGCGGTGATGGCGTGCAGGTGCCGGCGCAGCTCGTCCGCCGTCAACTCCGAGACGCGCCCGATCTTCGTCTCAGCCATGAGGCGGTGCAGGTGCCCACGCTTCTGGACTAGGTGGGCGTGGTTCATGCCGTCCAGCCGGCAGGCCTCCAGGTAGTCGGCGACGTGCTCGGCGATCGGCTTCCGCTCGGCCTCGGCAAGGCGATCGGTGTCCCTCGTGACGACGCCGGCCACCCGCAGGGCCGCGCCGCGGGTCCACTCCTTCAAGATCAGCTCGGCCGTTCTCTTGTCCGTTGTGCGTGTCGATCGCGCGTGCCTCCGACCGTCAGGTCCGAACCAACTCGCCACCCACGGCCCGCGGCCACCCCGCTTGAAGAGCGTCCCCGCTCCCTTACCTCGTTGCTTTGTCACCGCTTGGTCCTCCTATTGCTCCCCTTCGGGCGTAGCACGATCTCGTAGCCCAGCGCCGCGGCCAGACGTTGCAGGGTCTCCGCCGTCAGGTCGGAGAGTCCACGGGCGAACCTGCTCAGTTGCCCGGCGTCGATGCCCGACACCTTGGAGACGCGGTAGCGGGTCTCCCCGCAGCGCTTGAGGAGTCGGCGAATCGTCACATTCAAGTCGGCCATGGTGGAATCCTAACCCTATGGTTGCGTCCTAGCAACTACCCCGCCGCCAACTCGCCCCGCTCGACCCGGCGGGCGACGGTGCCGAAGATCCTCAGGGCCACGTGCGCCGCCTCCAGGGGCGTGCCGCACCAGAACACCCGCAGGCCGAAGTCGATGGCCCAGGACGCGACCGATCCGACGACGGCGTTCGGGTGCACGGTGCCCGGGTAGTCGTGGCGCAGCACGTCGGCCACGTGCCCCTCCACCAGCAGGACCGGCAAGGTGCACTCCGCCTTGAGTCGGGCCAGCTCGCGCTCGAACCTCTCGCGGCGGGCGCCGACCACGTGCGCCAGGTCGGGCAGGCTCTTCCTCTCGATCAGGCACAAGTGCGGCGCATCGGCAAGGCAGTAGTCGCCGGTGGCCAACGCTGCACGCTGGACCTCGAAGTGCAGGCCGGTCTCGCGGATGACGTGGGCCAGCGGTAGCGGCCGCTGCTCGCGTGAATCGACCAGGACCACGCGCGGCGCCTTCACT
>JADLFX010000058.1 GCA_020849665.1 Planctomycetota bacterium
ACCACCTGACGCTGCGCGGGGCGCCCGGCGTGTCCGCCGTGGAGGACGCGGTGCGCATGTACCGCGAGATCGCGCGCATGCTCGCCGCCGAGCGGGTCCAGGTGTTGCAGGAGAAGGCGTACGGACCCGCGGCCACGCGCGACGCGGTGCTGGACGTCCGCCGCACCTGCCTCGCGCGCGCCGGGCTCGATCCGGCGACGCCCTGCACCTACGTCGAAGGCCATGCCGGCCGCGCGGGGATGCAGGGGGTGCAGATCTTCGGGGCGGTACCCCGCGCAGAGCGCGGCGCATGCGTGTCGCGTGTCGTGGGGCGCAACGGCGTCGAGGGCACGGAGCTCGTCACCCGCCGGGGCCGCACGCTCTTCCTCGCCGCGATCGAGGGGCGCGAGGCCGACGGCACCCTGGCCGCCGATCCGCGTCGCCAGGCCGAGCGGATGTTCCTGCGCGCCGAGGAGGCGCTGGTGGAACGCGGCATGGCGTTCGCCCAGGTCGCGCGCACCTGGATCTACCTGCAGGACCTGCTGGGCTGGTACCGCGAGTTCAACGCGGTGCGCACCGGGTTCCTGGGCGCGCGCGGCATCACCGGCGGCAACGGCGGGCGGCCGTTCCCGGCCAGCACGGGGATCCAGGGACATCGCGGGGCGGAGGCCTGCCTGATGGATCTCTGCGCCATCGCGGCCGCGACTCCCGAGGCGCAGGTGCGCCCGGTGCTGGGCAGCGCGAGGCAGCGTGAGGCGTTCGCCTACGGGTCGTCGTTCTCGCGCGCGATGCGCGTCGCGCAGGGTGGCTGGCAGACCCTCTTCATCTCCGGCACGGCGAGCCTCGACGCCGCGGGCCGCACGCTGCACGCGGGCGACCGCAGGGCCCAGATCCAGGAGACCCTGGCCTGCGTCGCGGCGCTGCTCGCGGAGCAGGGCGGGACGCTCGCCGACGTGTGCAGCGCCACCGTGTTCGGCAAGGACGAGGCCACGCTGCGCCTCTTCGCCGAGATGGCCGCGGCCGGCAGCGTGCCGGCGTTCCCCCACGTGCCGGTGCTCGCCGACGTGTGCCGGCCCGATCTGCTCGTGGAGATCGAGGCGCTCGCCGAGATCCCCGACCAGGCACCGGTGCGGGCATGAACGGCAACCACGAGCCGGTCGTCCTGGTGGTCCTCGCCGACGACGCCACGCAGAAGCGCGTGGCGGGCATCCTCGCGGCCTGCGACCTGCCGCCGCGACCGGGGCCGCGCTGGCGCCGGCACGGCGCGCGGCTCGTCACGCTCCGCCTCGCCGCGGCACGCGGCGACCTGGTGGCGGACCTGCAGGCCCGGCCCGGGGTGGCGCGGGTGTTCCTGCTGCCGGCCGGCACGCCGCTCTTTGCGGCCTGGCCGCTGGAGGGCGCCGGTCGGGTGCCGCTCGGCGCGCGCGCGGCGTTCGGCGACCCGGCGCCGGTGATCGTGGCGGGCCCCTGCAGCGTGGAGAACGAAGCGCAGCTCCTGGCCACGGCCGAGTGCGTGGCCGCGGCCGGCGCCGCGGGACTCCGCGGCGGCGCGTTCAAACCGCGCTCCTCGCCGTACGACTTCGGCGGACTCGGCGCGGACGGGCTGGCGCTGCTGGCGCGGGCACGGGCGCGCACCGGGCTGCCGTTCGTGACCGAGGCCCTCGACCCGACCCAGCTCGACGCCGTGGCGGCCACCGCCGACATGATCCAGATCGGCGCGCGCAACATGCACGACACGGAGCTGCTCTTCCGCGCCGGCGCGCATCCGGCGGCGAAGCCGATCCTGCTCAAGCGCGGGTTCGGCGCCACGGTCGAGGAGTTCCTGTACGCCGCCGAGTACGTGCTCCTGGGGCGGATCGCGGGCGGGCACGCGGAGCCGGGCCTCGTGCTGTGCGAACGCGGCATCCGCACGTTCGAGACCGGCACGCGCTTCACCCTCGACGTCGCCGCGATCCCCGCCCTGCAGCAGCGCACCCACCTGCCGGTGATCGCGGACCCCAGTCACGCGCCGGGCGCGCGCGCCCTGGTGGCGCCGTGTGCACGCGCGGCGCTCGCGGCCGGGGCCTGCGGATTGCTGGTCGAGGTCCACCCGGACCCCGACCGCGCATGGTGCGACGGCGCGCACAGCCTCGACCCGCGGGGCTTCGCCGAGCTGATGGCGGCGATCGGGGTCGGCACCGGTGCCACGCGGGACTAGCGCCGCCCCACCTCGAACGGGATCGCGGGCAGCGTGCCGAGCGCGAAGCGCTGCGTGCGCGCGCGCGCGCCCTCGCGGGCCGGACCGGTCCGCTCGCCGAACGCCTGCACGATCAGGTTGCCCTTGGTGCCCGGGCGCACCTTCTGGCCGTCCACGGTCACCAGGAGATCGAAGCCGTCGCGCGTCGCCTCGATGCCCTCGAGCGCGATTCCCGCGGGCGGATCGCTCAGCTCGAAGCGCACCTCCGCCGGCAGCGCGCGGCGCAGACCCCGCACCGGGACCCTGGCCTTGCCCTGCGCGGGCAGGCGCACCGGCGCGTCGCCGCCCGACGCGAGGCGCACGCCGGCGCCGCCGCGCCCGCCGCCGAGCACCGCCACGACCAGCTCCGCGGCGGGCACGAGGTGCTGGTAGGCGAACGCCTGCATCTGGTTCTCGGCGGGCACCGCGACGCGCGTGGCATCCTTGCCCCCGATCCGGGCCACGCCCTCGAGGACGAGCTGCAGTGGCGCGTCGAGCGCGTTGGCCGGCGCCGTGAGGGTGAGGCGGGCCTGCGAGCTCCCCGCCGGCACCCAGGCGCCGCCCAGGGTGAGGCCCGGAGGCGGATCCACGAGGCGGAGCCGGATGTCCTCGTCGAAGCCGTCGCGGCGCATGGCGTGCACCGTGAACACCTCCGTCGCTCCGGCACGGAGGTTGAGCGTGGCGGGCACGACGCGCAGGGCGAAGTCGTGCCGGGGCGGGCTCACGCGCAGCCGATACGCGTACTCCGGCCCGCCATGGTCCTGCACGTCGAGCACTTCCACGAGGTAGGTGCCGTCGGCGGGCAGGCGGGCCGCGAGGTAGGGGTCGGCATGGTGCGTGGTCCAGCCGGCGCCCCGGTCCTCCTGGTCGTCGTTGCTCGCCAGGGTCCTGCCCTGCGCGTCCAGCAGCCGGAGGCGCGCGTCCAGCGGCGAGCCGAGCCGGCGCGCCATCACCTCCGCGACCACGCGCTCGCCGGCGCGGCCGCGGAAGCGGAACAGGTCGCGCTCGCCGGGGTGCGCGATCCGGCCGTTCACGATCACGGGTGGCTGCAGGTCCTGTGGCCCCGCGGCGCTGCCGTCGGCGTCCGCCTCGCGGACCTCCGGCAGGTCGTCCACCGCGAACGGCACCGCGCGCAGGGGCTCGACCCGCTCGCCGAGGGGCAGCGCGCGCACGCCCGTGGTCCGCCCGAGGCGGGGCAGCGCCACCGGACCCTCGGGCACCGCGACGCCCTGCAGCTCCACGGTCGGCTCCGCGCCGGCGCGCGCGCCGAGCGGAAACACGCCGGTGACCAGGGGCACCTCGCCGATCGCCATCCGGTACACGAAGTCCTCGCGCCCGCGCCAGAGCGCGTCGCGGACCTCGACGACGTAGTCGCCGTCCGCAGGCAGATCGCAGTGCAGGACCGGGTCGGGGTCGAACCGGTGGTCGTCGGCGAACGCGAGCAGGTTGCCGCGCGCGTCGGACACCGACACGACCGCCTGGAACCATCCCGGCACGGCGTCGGCGAGATAGGGAATGAGCTCGCGCGCGCTCACGACCACCACGAGGCGGGCGCCCTTGCGCGCGCGGATCCAGAACCGGTCCACGTCGCCGGGCAGGATCTGCCCGTTCACCAGGAGCGGCAGCCCGGTCGGCACCGCGGTGTCGGCCGCCTGGTTGGGCTCGGTCTCGCGGTACTCGCTCAGCGTGCCGATGCGGAAGCGGATCGGGTTGGTCCAGCCGGCGGGCGTGCGCAGGCGCAGGTCGCGCACCGTGGGCTCGGCATCCGGCCCGGCAGTGATCCGCAGACGCACGGTCTCCGCGATCTGCGGACTCGGCGGCTGGCGCGGGGTGGCCAGCTTGCGGCGCAGCTCGGCGATCCGCGCCGCGTCGGCGGGTGAGGGCGTCCGCCCGGCCTGGGTCTGCAGCAGCTTCTGCAGCTCCTGGCGCAGGGTCTCGCGCTCCGCCCCGGTGAGCGGTCGCTCATGGCCCAGGACCTCCGCCTGCACGTCCGCGCCGGAGATGCGCGCCGCGGACACGCCGCCCAACGCACGCCCCCCCACCACGATCTCCACGCTGCTGCCCCGCGCCAGCCCCGCGGGGTACGCGTAGCCGATGCGCGGCGCGGCCGCCTGCGCCGCGACCGCCGCGGAGCACGCGGCCAGCGCGGCCAGCAGCCGCAGGGCACGGCCGGGGCAGCGCCCGGTGCTCGTGACGGTACCGCTCACGGCAGGAGCTCCCGGATCCGGGGCGGGCCCTGCGCGCCCTTCGTGTCGGTGTCGAGCACCCGCATCACCTTGCCCTGCGGATGCGGCAGCGTGGTCTTCGGGTCGATGCCGAGCAGCTCGTAGATGCTGCCGATCAGGTCCACGGGCCGCACCGGGCGGTCGGCCACGTCCTCGCCGCGCGCGTCCGAGGCGCCCACGACCACGCCGCCGCGGAAGCCGCCGCCGGCCACGACGCTCGAGAACACACGGCCGTGGTGGCCCCGGCCGCCGTTCCACGGCGCCTCCCACTGCACGCGCGGGGTGCGGCCGAACTCGCCGCCCCACCACACGATCGTGCTGGCCAGGAGTCCGCGCTCGTCGAGGTCCTGCAGCAGGGCCGCCATGCCCTTGTCCAGCTCGGGCAGCTTGCGCCGCATCGCCGGGAAGTGGTCCTTGTGGGTGTCCCACCCCCCCGCGTTGATCGTCACGTACGGGATGCCGCGCTCGACGAGGCGCCGCGCCAGGAGACACGACTGGCCCAGCGTGTTGCGCCCGTAGGACTCGCGCACCTCGGGCTTCTCCTGGCCCAGGTCGAAGACCTTGCCCGCGTCCCCGAGGATCAGGCTGTAGGCCTTCTCCTCGCACGCGCGCAGCGCGTCGAGGCGCGGGTCCGCGCCGCGCGCCCGCCCGAAGGTGTCGAGGGCGTGCAGCAGCTCGCGCCGCTGGCGCTGGCGGGCCTCGGTGATGCCGCGCGCCACGATGCCCTCCACCACGAACGGATCCTGCGCCGGGTTGCCGCCGGTGGCGAAGGGCTTGTAGCGCGAGCCCAGGAAGCCGGCCTCGGAGAAGCGGCCCTGCGGCTGGGTGAGCACGACGTACGGCGGGATGAGGCCCGCGAAGCCCGCGTCGTGGCCCTTGCACTTCGCCACCACGGCGCCGACGCAGGGATGGACGATCCCGTCGCCCACCGCGCGGCCGGTCTGCACGAGGTACGCCGCGGTCTCGTGGCCGTTCACGCCGTGCGTCATGCTGCGCACGATCGAGAACTTGTCGGCCTGCTTCGCCAGGAGCGGCAGGAGCTCGCCGATCACCATCCCGGGGACCTTGGTGCCGATCGGCTTGTCGAGCGGACCGCAGTACTCGCCGCCGGCGCCGGGCTTCGGGTCGAAGGTGTCCAGGTGCGAGGGTCCTCCCCACATCCAGATCTGGATCACCGAACGCGCGCGCGCCGGACGCGGCGCCGCCGCGCCGAGGGCACGCAGCGGGGCGCCGAGCCCGAGTGCGCCCGCGGCACAGGCGCCGTTCTGCAGCAGCTCCCTCCGGGAGAGGAACACGTCGTAGCGGAGGCGATCGTCCATGGCGTCAGTGGCGGTAGAGGAACTCGGTGCTGTTCAGCAGGGCCCATGCCAGGTCCTCGGCCGCCTGGCGCGGGAGCGTGGCGCCGGCCTGCGCATGGCGGGTCACGACCTCCAGCTCCGCATCGCTGGGCGGTCGCGACAGGAAGGCGAGGTAGAGGTTGCGCACCGCGTCCTTCGGGGTGCGGCTGGCACGCAGGAGGGCGGCGAGCCCGGGGCCGCTCTGGATCTTGTTCTGCACGTGGCTGGAGTTCAGCAGATGCAGGCGTTGTGCGGCGCTGGGCTGGTTGTCGCGTTCGGACTCGAGCCCCGTGTCGCGCGGCGGCCGCCCGTACATCTCCAGGAAGGGGCTGGTGATGCTGCCGTCCGCGATCGCGATGGCGCGCTGGTCCTCGGGCAGGAAGGTGAACGGCTCGGGGATCGGCGAGGTGTAGCGCTCGGTCGTGCCGGTGATCCGGCAGATCGCGTCGAGCAGGACCTCGGCCTCGAGGCGGCGGATCCCGTAGTGGGCGAAGTGCGCCTCGGCCTCGGGCGACGGGGTGCGCGGCAGGGCGGAGAGCTGGTAGACCTGCGAGTTCGCGATCGCGCGGTACACGGGTCGCAGGTCGAAGCCGGCCGTGACCAGTTCCCGTTCCAGCCAGCGCAGCACGTCCGGGTGGACCGGCGGGTTGTCGGGGCGCTGGTCATCGGGCTCGTGCACGAGGCCGCGGCCCAGCAGCCACGCCCAGATCCGGTTGACGACCGCGCGCGCGAAGAACGGGTTGTCGGGCGCGACCAGCCAGTCGGCGAACGCCACGCGCGGATCGACTTCGGGAGCGAGCTGCGCCACGGTCCCGTCCGGGAACACCGCGGCACCCTGCTGCGCCGGCGGCCGGTCGCGGTCGAAGAACACGATCTCCTCCTTCCACTCGAGCGTGCTCTTCATGCCGACACGCCCGAAGAACGCCGCCATCCCGGCGCGGCGCTCCGCCGGCCACCGCTCGATCCGCGTGCCCAGGAAGGTGAGCGCCGCCACGCCGGCCAGCCCCTCCGGCGTGCGGTTCTGCGTGGCCCGCCAGAAGTTCACCGCCGGCACCCGGAAGCAGCTCCCGCTCGCGGTCAAGAGCTCGCGCGCGAAGCGGTCGTACGGCATGCGCCCGGCGATGCTGGCGTGGATCCAGCGGTGGTACGCCTGCACCGCATTGGGCCAGAGATTGATGGGGAACTCGGCCTTCACCCGCAGCAGGTCGGCCCAACGCATCGCCTGGTACTCGGCGAACTCGGGCCGATCCAGCAATGCGTCGATGCACTTCGCCCGCTTCCCCGGATCGCGATCGGCCAGGAAGCGCCGCGCCTCCTCCACGGTGGGCAGCGTGCCGATGAGGTCCAGGTGCACGCGGCGCAGGAACACCGCGTCCGAGGCGGGGAACGCCGGCTCGATCCCGAGCTGAGCCAGACGCGCGAAGAGCAGCTCGTCGATCCGCGTGCGCGGCGTCACCGGCGCGGCGACCTCGAAGGGCTGCACCTGCGACCCGGCCTGTCCCGCGATGCAGAGCAGGCTCGCCACGCATGTCACCGAGCGCCATCGTGCACCCATCGTCGTCTCGTCTCCTGCGGAGCCGGCTCCTCGGCTCCGGATACGCAACAGAAGGTCGCGCGAGCAGGACCGTCAACGCGCGGCAACGCAGTTGACACACCTAGGACATCGTCCCCTCGCGCGCACGGTCGCGAGCGCCCAGCGGGGGCTCGCGCCCGGCACTTCGCGTGCGCTGGAGGTTCGGCGTCCCCGAGCAACCGGGCTGCGGCAGCGCGCGGCGCGCGTCCGCCGCCGACCGTCCGGCACCACCGGGCACCTCGCCAGACGGCGCGGCGCGCGCTACTCGCGCATGAACCGGGCGAGCTCCGCGAGTCGCTCCGCAGCCGTGCGCGAGCCGCGGCCCGAGACGGCGTGTACGAGCCGGCGCGCCCAGGGCGCGAGGTCCGCGCGCTCCACGTACCGCCTGGACCACGCGAGCCCGCCCACCAGCAGCGCGCCGCCGGCGAGCAGGTTGGCGACGAGCCAGGGGCCGTCGACGCGGGCGAGCACGTCGCCGCCGCCGCAGGCCTCGATGAGCAGGAGCGGCAGGGGCAGCCAGACCACGACGCCGCCGAGCACCGCCCACTTCAGGGCGCGGTACTCGTCGAGCCGCAGCCGCTCGACGTCACACTGCAGGGCCGCCACCGGGGCGGCGTGGTCGAGGCGGAGCGCGCGCACCAGCAGGACGGCCGAGAACACCGCGACCACGGAGGCGTACGCGGCCACCGCGCCGCCCGCGGCGAGGTAGCGGGGTTCGGCCGCGTGCGCGAGGAGGACCGGGACCACGAGGAACAGCGCCGCGGCGCCGAGCGCGACCTCCAGCGCCCGGCACAGGATGTAGGGCACGAACCCGCGGCGCACCTTGCGCAGCATCGTCTCGCGCAGTTGCCGTTCGTCGATCACGAGACTCCGCGCCAGCGCAGCGCCGTGCGCGGCCCAGGCGTCCTTCAGGTCATCGAGTTGCACGGGGCTCCTCCTTGCGGTTGGCGCGCGCCGCGAGCGCGACGCGCAGCTTGTCCTTGATGCGGTGCAGCCTGGTGCCCACGTTGGCCACCGAGATGCCGAGCACGTCGGCGATCGAGGCGTGGTCGTTCCCGTCGAGGTGGAGCAGCACCAGCGCCTTGTCGCACGGACCCAGGTCGTCGACGCAGCGCAGCAGGAGCTGGACGTCCTCGGCGGGCTCGACTCCCGGACCGGCGGCGGCCGTGATCGCGTGCTCCTCGAGCGGGAGGCGGCGCTCGCGGTGCCGGCGCTCGCGGCGGTGGAACGAGATCGCCACGTTGAGCGCCACGCGATAGACCCAGGTCGTCTCGCGGAACCGCGGGTCGTAGCGGTGCGCGGAGCGCCAGAGCTGGACCAGGATCTCCTGCACCACGTCCTCGCGGTCCGTCGCGTCCCGGCACCAGGCGTGGGCGATCTTGTGGATCAACCCCGCGTTGCGGCGGATCAGGTCTGCGAACGGGGACGCTTCCATCGGCACCGCGACATGATTCGCGCGCGGACCGGCCGGCATCACGGATCCGCGCGGATTTCCCGGCGCGGGCGCCAGGCGGCGTGCCCAGGTTCTTCGACCCGGAACTTCCCACCGGGTGGTCCCGCCGCTACCACCGGGGCTCCGCCTCCCCCCCACCACCGCCATGCGTGCCACCCTCCGCGTCCTGAGCATCCTCCTCGTTGCAGCCGGCGCAGGCCTGCTCGTGTACGGCCTGAACACGGACGCGGAGTCGTACCGTGCGCCATTCGGCCTCGATGGCCTGATGCGCAAGCCGGCGGAGTTGATGGGCTACGCCGCGGGCCTGCTCGTGGCCGGCGTCCTGCTGCTCCTGCTCTTCGGCGTGCGGTCGCCCGGCGCCGAGAAGGCGGGCTTCGAGAAGAGCTAGGGCCCCGCGCGCGCAGGCGTCGCAGCGTGCGGCGTGCATGCCTTGCTCGGTCGCGATCGCCCAGCCACCGCGCTCCGCTCCTGGCCCCCGGCCGACGCGTCCCGGGCGACGAAAGCGCAGGCTTGCTCAGCGGCGCGCCGGCCCGAACATGCGGCGCATGGTCCGGGACGGCGCGCGTGGGTCGGTGGCGTATTTCGCGGGCTGGCTCCTCGCCCTCGTCCCCGTGTCGGCACTGCTGGGGCAGCTGGTGGTGGCGAAGGCCGTGGGCGCGGCGGACGGGAGCGAGACGTGGTGGCTGCTCGGCGCAGCGGCCGGTGCCGTGCTCGCCGTGCTCCTGGCGCTGGCCACGCGGCGCAGGGCCGGCGCGCACCTCGTCCTCGAGGTGGCCGGCATCGGCTTCGTCGTGCTCGGGCTCGCGGCCGCGGCCTGGGGGATCCTGGCGGCCGGTCCGGCCTCGGGCGGCCACGGCAGCATGGCCGGATTGGGACGCTTCTACTCGGCGCTCGCCGCCGTGGTGCCCCTCGGGGTCGGCGCCCCGCTGTGGTGGGCCGGCAGGAGCGGCCGGCGCAGGCTCGCGGCGAAGGACGCGCGCGCGGAACGCCTCCCCGACTGAGCCGACGCCGCACTGGCGCGGCGCAGCAGGACGATCAGGTGCGGAAGAGCACGACCAGCCCGGCGAACGGGTTCACCCAGCCCCCCGGGTCCGTGGCCGAGTAGTAGCTCAGGACCTGCTTCACGCGGACCGGGTCCGGGAACCCGGACGGGGTGGTGATCGCGGCGCCGGGCGAGAGCACCCACGGATACGGCGCCTGCGCGGGATCGTGCGCGACCGCCTGGCAGTGGATCGTCACGCCCAGCATGCCCGGCTGCGCCGGCAGGGTCGTCGTGTAGGCGATGTCGCCGGCGACCGGGATGGCGGGCAGCGTGAGGAGCGCGGCGTCGGACCGCAGCTTCGTGCAGAGCCCAGGCACGGCGAGATCGGGGTCGGTGGCGCCCAGCAGGAACGCCGCGAACGACGTCGTCGGCAGCGGCAGGTTGTAGGCCTTCCACACGACATGGACCCGGTCGGGATCGATCCTGGTGGCGGAACCGGCATCGAGCAGGATCGGCCGGCTCTGGTTGGTCGCCACGCATCCGGCCCCGTCGAAGCGCGCCGTGCCCTGGAGCCCGTTGACGTCGCTGTGCCAGTCGGCGGGGTAGTAGCCCTTGTTCGTGGTGCCGAAGACGGTCACCTCCCACACGAGGTCGGCCTGGCCCGAGTACGCGAACGGCGCGTCGAAGAGGACCCCGGTCGTGAACGGGGCAGGCACGCCCTGGCCGTTGACCCACGAGGGCAGGCTCCACGCGCGACGCGCGAAGACGACCACCCGCGGTCCCGTGTAGTTGCCCGCGTAGGCGCTCTGCACCGCTGCGAAGTCTCCCGTGCCGATCGCGACCTCCGCGTCGAGCGTGCGCGCGACCGCCTGCGGCTCGGGCGTCGTGTCGCCCCTGCGCCGGAACGCGATCCCGGTCAGGGTCCGTGCCGTGCCGCGCAGATCGCCGTGCACCTGCTGGCAGCGCGAGACGTCGCGGAACGGCCAGTCGGACCAGTACGAGCCGGGACGGGAGGCCAGCTTCACCGGCGAGACGACGCCGTTCTGCGCACAGAGGAGAGAGGCGCCGAAGAGCACGGCGATCCCGAGGCGAGTGGGTGTGCCCATGACAGACACGCTATCCGGCCCGCGTCCGGGCGGCTCCCCCTGCGGTGGCCCCTTCCCCCGCCGCACGGTTCGGCCGGTGACGGCCGACGGGCGGGCGCGGCTCGGGGCCGCGGCAGGGCCGTCGCGACGCGCCGACGGTGCGTGGGAAGGAACGGGGCGCGGCGGACTGCTGCCTTGCAGGCTGGCGGCGCGCGGAAGCGTGCCCGGGTGCGCCGGGGTGCCAGTCGAGGGATCCTGGCCACCGGGATCGGGCACCCCGTTCGCCAAGGGGGTGCCGGGCGCCGCGGTCCACACGGATGGTGGTCCGCCAATGCGGGTGGCCAGGATCGGTCGGTGGGGAAGGCGGCACGGCGGCGGGAACGCCACGCGGAGGCTCGGTATCCTCCGCAGCCTGACGCGTCGTCGGCGTCACCGTCACCACAGTCACGGAGGGAGCACCATGGCCAGCAGGACATCCAAGAAGCCAGCGAAGGTCGCGAAGAAGGCGACTGCCAAGCGGGTCTCGGCGAAGCCGAGGCTCCTGTCGGGGGGCAACCCGCAGATTCCCAAGGCCGACGGGGACGCCCCCGTGCAGGCCTACATCGCGGCCATGCCCGGCTGGAAAGGCGACGTCGGCCGCCGCCTCGATGCGCTCATCACGCGCACCGTGCCCGATGTGCGCAAGGCCGTGCGGTGGAACTCGCCGTTCTATGGCATCGAGGGTCAGGGATGGTTCCTCGGCATCCATTGCCTCATGAGGTACGTCAAGGTCGCGTTCTTCCGCGGCACGTCGCTGCGTCCCGTCCCCCCCGTCGAGTCGAAGAACGAGGGCACGCGCTACCTCCACATCCACGAGGGCGAGCCCCTCGACGAGGAGCGCGTGGCGAGTTGGATACGGCAGGCGTCGAGGATGCCGGGGGAGAAGTGCTTCTGAGGTGCCCGTCGCCGCTCCGCGGCGGCCGACGGCGCAGGACTCGGCGCGCGCCACCAAGGCGGCCGGCCGAGCTGTCAGCCGGCGCAACGCCTCCCGGTCGGGCACCTTCGCGAGGCCACAGCGGACGACGCATCGCGCCGTCTGGAGGAGATGGGCGGGCGACCTTGGCCGGCCAGCGGCGTCGAGTAGGATCCGCCGCCCACGAGCGCCCGTAGCTCAGTTGGATAGAGCACGGCTTTCCTAAAGCCGGGGTCGCAGGTTCGACTCCTGCCGGGCGTACCAAACCCCTGCTCGGCCGCCGGACCCGAGTGCATGGGGGAGGCCGGGACGGCGATCCGCGACGTCCGTGCGAGCGTGAAGACCCGGCGGGTGCGTGGCAGTCCTCTTGTGGTCGCCTGCGCCACGGCACACAGGTTCACGTGCGGAGGAGCCGGCCCCCCGAGCGGGGATCCCCATGCCCCGCGCGGGCACCCTGGATCGGGAACCGTTCAGCGAATCACGTGACCCGGGCGGTAGCAGGCCGGGACCGGCCAAGGCCGCGCGTGGGATGCGCCGGCCGCGGCCAACCCTCGGGGCCTCGACAGGGAACGGTGGCGCACCGCCGCTCCTGCTGGGCGGCACGTACGCAGCCAGGCAGACGGACTCGCGCACTCTTCCTCCGCTATCACCGCGTGCGACGGGTCCCTCTCGAGGCACAGGACTGCGCCTCCCGACTCGAACCACCGCACCGAGCGCGGGGTAGAGTGCGCTGGCTCATGCCGGTCAAGACCAAGCGCTGGAACGACCCGATGGGATCGGACGACGGCTTCCGCGTCCTCATCTGCCGGTTCCGGCCACGAGGCCTGCGGAGAACGCAGGCGACCTGGGACGAATGGTGCAAGGACCTGGGGCCCAGCCCGGCGCTCCTGACCGCGTTCCGCGCCGAGGGGCGGTCCAAGATCGGCTGGAGCGAATACCGGCGACGCTACCTGGCCGAGATGCAGGATCGCGGGCCCCTGGTCCGTGCGCTGGCGGATCGGATCCGGCGCGGCGGCACGGTCACGCTGCTCTGCGCGTCATCGTGCACCGACGAGCGACGCTGCCACCGGAGCCTCCTGCGCGAGCTGATCGAACGCGAGCTGCGCCGTGCACGCGACTGAGTGCTCTGGCCGCGAAGCTCGCCATCGATGCACGGACGCCACCGAGGTCCGCGGACCCGACGCACGACCCGCGGACCGCGGCGGGGGCTGGCTCCGCCCCGGATTGACGACCGGCACACCCGGGACGACCATGACCGGGACCACCGGATGACCGGCGAGGGCTTGGTCCGATGAACCACCCCAGAACCTGGATCCTCGCGACGCTTGCAGCCGGTAGCCTCGCACTGCTCCTGCCGCTCGCGCGGACGCCCGATCCGGAAGGTGCCCCGCCCCGAGGCATCGCGAACGGGATCCTCGGCCTGGAGCGCGCGGGCGGGATCCTGCGAAGCGAGCTGCCGGCACCGGAAACGCCTGCCGGCGCGGAGCCGGCGGTGCCGCAGAGACTCGATCTCCAAGCGATCGACGACCGCGGACGGCTGACAACCCATGAGGCAGATCAGGTGCGCACGGCGCTCGACCTGCAGATCGCGGACACGCGGCGCGTGCTCTGGAGCGCGGTGGCAAGGGGCGACGCACACTCCCGGCTCAGCGCCGCCGAGCTGGAGGCGGATCTCGCCATGCTCACCACAGCGAGGGAGCGTCTGCGCGACGGCGAGTACGTCACGGTGCCCGCGGACACGCCGTACCCGCCTCTGCCCGGGCACGTCGACCGGATGCGCACCTGCCGAGTGGCGCGGCGTGGCGAGGAGTGGCTCGACGTGTGGTGGTTCTTCGACCGGCGAACTGGGGAGTACGGCGCGGCGGTGAAGGCGCGGGACCTGGCACTCACGCAATACGTCGAGCAGGCAGCCGCTGCATTCAACCGGCTCGACGTGCGTGAGCGCGAGGCGTGGTACCGGCGCGAGGCGCGGTTCCGCGCGGAGATCCTGCGCCTGGAGCGGATCCGGCAGGCGCGGGAGCTCACCGAGGACGAGCGCGCGCAGATGGCACAGTCCCAGAGCTCCATCGAGGAGTGGCGGATCGACATCGATCCACGCACATTCCTCGCGACGCCCCGGCGCTGACGTCGCGCCAGCACTTCCCTCCGTCAGCCTCCCGACCGCCGGCCCCGGGATCCGCCTGCAGCGCCGAAGTCCTCGGCCTCCTGCTGCTCCCGCGCCTTCGGACGTCGGACCTCGGATTCTGACCAGCGCCCTAGTCCACCACGCCCACCCCCGCGGGCTCGGTGAAGCCGCGGACCAGGTCATGGCGCACGCGCAACCAGGAGGGTCCGCGCTCCTCGATCCGGACCACCTCGCCGGCGCGCAGGCGCAGCACGGGGGGAAGGCCGGGGTCCGGCGCAGCACGCAGTGCGATCTCGGGCGCCAGGACCACGCCCTCCGGCGGACCCGGGAACCACTCGCGCCGCGCCCTGTGGCCGGCGAGGGCGAGGCCGAGGCCCACGAACACGGCGCCGAGGATGCGCGCGGCTGCGCCACGCGCGAAGACGAGCGCCAGCAGGCCGAGGCTCTGGAGGCCGGCGACCAGGGCGAGGACGGCCGCCGCGGGCAGCCGGTCCACCGCGTGCGTCCAGCGCGGCGCCGCGGGGGCGTCCGCCGCAGCGGTGCCGAGCTGGCGCTCCGCCAGGTGCAGGTGGAACGAGAGTTCCCGGTCGCCGGGCAGGCGCAGGAGCGCGCGGCGATAGTGCAGCACGGCCTCGGCGTGGCGGCCCAGGCGGTACGCGCAATTGCCCAGGTTGCACAGGATCTCGCCGGCCGCGGCGCCGGGCTGGGCGAGCGCCTCGCGGTAGAGCTCGTAGGCCTCCTGATAGCGACCGGCGCGGTAGGCGCGCTCGGCGGCGGTGGGATCGCCGCCGAGGAACAGCACGAGCGCGAGCAGGACTGCGGTCACGGAGCACCCTCCGTACGCGCCAACGCCTGCTCCAGCGCCGCGACCAGCTCGCGCACCGCGTCCCGGTCCGGAGCGCCCTCGCCCGCGCCGGCCGCGCCACCGCGGTAGCGCAACGCCGTCAGCGCCTCGAGGCACCGCGCGGCGCGCGCGGCCAATGCCGCGGGCACCCCCGCCCGCTCCAGGCGGCCCGGCAGCTCGGGCGCCAGCACCGCCGCCGCTCCGCTGCGCAGCCGCGCCGCCAGGTACTCGATCAGCGCCTCGCCGGGATCCGCGGCCGGGTCGGCGAGGCGCGCGCGGAACGCCTCCGCCGCCGCGCGGGCCCGCGCCTCCTCCGGTTCGCGTCGCGCCCGCTCCCGCGCGCGCCGCCACCAGAGCAGCCACAAACCGCCCAACCAGGGGCCGAGCACGGCCAGGACCATGCCCGTGACCGGCATCGCGGCCGGCGGCCCGCCGGCGCCGGCCGGCGCCGGGACCGCCCTGGGCGGGAACAGGTCGTTCACCCCGGCCACGGCGGGGCGCCCGTCGATTCCGGCCGGCGCGGACGCGATCGCTCCGCCTGCGGCCCCCACGCGCAGGGGGAGCGCCGCGCTCCGCACCAAGCGGTACCCCGGCGGCGGCCCCGGATCGAAGAAGACGAACGGGATCGCCGGCACCTCGCGCACGTCCTCGCGCAGCGGCGCGAGGTCGTAGCGGAACGCGCGCTCGCCGGGCCGCGCGAGCTCGATCACGCCGCGGACGTGGAATCCGTCCAGCCCCGCCAGCGACGGCGCGGCGAAGAACCCCAGGTTGCCCTCGCCGGCCACCGTGAACTCGAGGGCGAGGCTCTCGCCCACGCGCACCCCGCGCGGCTCGGCGCCCGCGCGCACGGTGAAGCGGCCGACCGCCCCCGTGAACCCCGGCGGCCGTCCAGACTCGGGCAGGGGATCCACCTCTAGGCGCAGATCCACGCCGCGCACCTCGGCCTCGCTGCGGTCGAGCGGCTGGCGGCCGGTCACGAAGTCGTCGGCGAAGCGCGTGGCGAACGCGTAGCGCAGGCGCGGCGCCTCCAGCGTGAACCCGCCCGCGCGCCCGGGCAGAAGGCGGCGCCGCACCTCGAGCACGGTGAACGCCCGCCCCGCGCGAGTCTCCTCGCCGACCGGCTCCGCCAGCGCGACGTCGTCGTTCAGGGCGATGCGCTGGACCACGCCGCCGTCGGCCGCCGCGTCGGGCAGCGCCTGCAGGCCGGGCACACCGCGCAGCCAGGGCGCGACGACCTGCAGCGGCACGTCGAGTTCGCGGCGGAAGAGCGGGACCGCGCTCCGCGCGAAGAACTCCCGGTCGACACCCACGCGCAGGACCAGCGTGACGGGCTCGTGCACGAACACGCGCGTGCGCGCGGCGGCCAGCGTGACGAACGCGCGCGGCGCCCGAGCCGGTGGCTGCGATCCCTGCGCGGCCACACCGCCCACGATGGCGGCGAGCGCGAGGATCCGCCTCACCAGTCCTTCTCCACCGGCACGCGCTGGGTCTGCTGCTCGCGGCGCCGCAGCGCGCGCTTCTCCTGTTCCTTCGCGGCGAGCGTGTCGAGCAGGCGGCGGACCTCCTCGCGCCGCAGCTCCTGGAGCTGCGGTTGCACCTCGGTCTCCGTCTCCTCCTTGGGACCCTCCGGCTCCGGCGCCGGTTCGCTCGGATCGGGCTGCACCGGCAACGGCTTCGGCTCCGGCTCGCCGGCCTTGCGCGCCTCCTCCCTGCGCCGCCGATCGGCCGCGGCCTTGGCCTCGCGCAGCTCGGTCAGCTTGCGCTGCGCCCGCTCGACGTTGCGGCGGGCCTCGGGCCACTCGCCGCGCTGCAGCAGGGCACGCTGCCACGCGGCGCGCGCCGCCTCGGCGTGGGCGATCGCCACGTCGAAGGCGAACGGCTCCGCCTCCACGCTGGCCGCCTGGGCGGCGGCCACGAGGCAACGCGCGAACGCCGCGTTGCCGCGCACGAACTCGCGCAGCCCCGCGAACTCCGGCCCGCCGCGCGCGGCGGCCCGCTCGGCCGCGAGCTCGGCCTCGCGCGGCGCGCCCGCGCGCAGCGCCGCGAGGGCCTGGTTGTGCAGCAGCTCGGCCGCCGCGTCCTCGCCGGCCGCGCGCACCGCCGCCGTGAACGACGCCAGGGCGTCGCGGTAGCGGCCCTCGCGCCAGGCCTGCGCCCCGGCGGCCGCCGCGTCACCGCCCTGGGGCAGGAGCAACGTGAGGCAGAGCAGGATGCTCATGGGGGCGTCGGGATCTCCGCTCGGTCAGGACCAGGTCCAGCATCCAGAGCAGGACCGCGATCAGCAAGGGCCACTGGAAGCGGTTCTCGCGCAGGTCGCGCGCCTGCGCCGCCACCGCGGTGCGGGCGGTGGGAAGGATGCGTCGCTCGTAGATCCCCACCAGAGGCAAGGGGCGGGCCGCGGCGTCCACGTACCCGCCGCCGCTGCGCTCGGCGATCGAGCGCAGCCCGGCGGGATCGAGCGCCGAGATCACCTCGCGGCCCGCGGCGTCGCGCAGGAAGGTCGCGCCGTCCCCGCCCTGCACCGGGATCTTGCTGCCCAGGGAGGTGCCGAGGCCGACGCAGTGCACGGCGATGCCGCGCTCGGCGAGCGCCTCGACGGCGCGCAGCCCGCGCTGCTCGTGGTCCTCGCCGTCGCTCAGCAGCAGGACGGCGGCGTGATCGCCCTCCGCGCCACGCAGGGCCGCGAGCGCGGTCGCGAGGGCTGCGCCGAGATCGGTCCCGCCGCGGCGCACGCTGGTCGGCTCGGCCAGCTCGACCAGCTCGGCGAACGAACCCAGGTCGCGGGTGAGCGGCACGAGGAGCCGCGCCTCGCCGGCGAACACGACGAGGCCGAGGCGATCGCCGCGCACCCGTTCGGCCAGGACCTGGATCTCCCGGCGCGCGGCCTGCAGGCGGCTCGGCGCCACGTCGGTGGCGAGCATGGAGCGCGACACGTCCAGGCAGACCACCACGTCCACGCCGCGCGGATCGCGGCGCGCGCCCTCGCCCCACAGGGGCTGGAGGAGGGCCAGCAGGCCCGCGCCCAGCGCCAGCGCCGCGACGGTCCGGCGCGCGCGCCGCTCGCCACCGTGCGCCTCCGCGGCGAGCACCGCGCTCCGCGCCCCCACCACCGTCGCGAGGCGCCGCGCACGCGCGCGGTCGCTGGCGCGCAACCCGAGCCAGGCGAGCGGCACGAGCAGGAGGAGCGGCACTCCGGCCGGCCACGCCAGGAAGGCGGCGAGGCTCACGGCACCACCTCCCACGCGGTGCAGTGCAGCACGCGCCCGAGCAGGATCAGGACCAGGGCGAGCACCAGGAACGGTGCGAAGCGCTCCTCCAGGCGGTGGCGCGGCTCGGCGAGCCCGACCTTCTCCAGGTCGTGGAGCGCGGCGTACACGCCGGCCACGGACTCCGCGTCGCGCGCGGCGAAGAAGCGTCCGCCGCTGCGTTCGGCGAGCTGCCGCAGCTGGCTGGGGTCGGCCGGCCGCACGTTCCCGGCCGCGTCGCGGGAGCCGATGCCCGCCGCGATCCCGTACACGCGGATGCCCAGCTCGCGGCAGAGCTGCGCGGCGTGCAGCGGCGCGATCTCGCCCGGAGCCGCCGCGGTGGCGACGTTCTCCTCGCCGTCGGTCCACAGGATCACCACCTTGGACCGCGCGCTGCCGGCGCGCAGCACCTGCGCCGCGCGCGCCACCGCCGTGCCGATGCCGGTGGCGTCCTCCTGGCTCTCGGAGGGCACCGGCCGGACTTCGGCCAGCAGCGCGGCGAGGGCGTCGTGGTCTAGGGTCAGCGGACAGAGCAGGTCGGGATAGCGGGCGAAGGCGATCAGGCCGATGCGGTCGTCGGGGCGGCCGAGCAGGAAGCGCGCCGCCGCCTCCCTGGCGACCTCCAGTCGCGTGCGCCGCGGGTCCATGTCGAGCGCGGTCATGGACGACGAGGTGTCGAGGCAGAGCAGGATGTCGATCCCCTCCGCGGTGCGGGGCAGCGGCACGGAGGCCATCGGCCGGGCCAGCGCCAGGATCGCGAAGCACACGCCCAGCACCTGCAGCAGCAGCGGCACGCCGGCCAGCCGCGTCCGCCACGTGCGCGGCAGACCACCATCCTCGCCGAGGAACGCGGCCGGGGCGAAGCGCAGCGCGGGGGCGCGCCGCATGCGGCGCACCAGCAGCGCCACCGCGAGCAGGAGCGCGAGCAGGAGCGCGGGCGGATCGAGGAGCGTCCAGCCGGTGACCCGGTGGAAGAACTCGTTCATGCCCCCGCCTCCGCCCCGCGCGGGGAACCGGCACGCTCCTCGTGCACCTCCTCCACCACCCGTTCGGCGAGGTCGAGGAGGCGCGCGCGCCCGGCGGCGTCCGGCGGCCGGTGCGCGAACTTGGCCAGGTCGCAGCCGAGCAGGACCTGGCGCAGCCGGGCCACCGGCTCCGGCGCGAACCGCGGCGTCGCGGCCAGGGCCGCGAGGAGTTCCTCGCTGGTGCGCTCGAGGGCGGGCAGCGCGAAGCCCTCGGCGAGGTACTCGCGCAGCAGGTCGCCGAGTTCGACGCAGAACGCCACGACGGCGGCGGCGTCGCCGGGCGCCGCGGCCCGCAAGCGCACGAGGCGCGCGCGCGCACGGCTCCGCGCGTCGCGGCCCGGCTCCTGCGCGGGCGTGGGTGAGGTCGCGGGCGGCGGCGGCCGCCGCCGCGCGCGCGCGAAGAGCAGGGCCGCGCCGCCGAGCGCCACGGCGCAGCCGGCCAGCCACCAGGGCCAGCGCCGCGGCCGCGGCAGCAGGAGATCGCCGGGCAGTTCCGGCTCTGGCGACGCGCCGGCCGGCAGGGCGGAGGCCACCTGCAACACCAGCGGCTCGGAGCGCGCGGTACGCCGCGCCCCGCCGCCGCGCGGCGCCGCCGAGACCGTGGCCGGGGCCACGGTCAGCGTGCCGGCGGCGAACGCGCGGGCCAGACAGACGCGCGTCTCCTCGATCCGGTCGGCATCCTCGCGCCGGTGCGTCGCCACCACCTCGAGGGCGAGCGGCGCGAGCGCCCGCTCCGGCCATGGCTCGGGCACGAGCTCCCGGCGCCACACGCGCACCAGGCGCAGCTCGAACGCCCGCCCGAACTCCACCTCGTGCGCGCCGACCTCCACGCGCACCGCCAGATCCTCCGCCTGGATGGGCGGTCCCTCGGCACGGCACGCGCCCAGGACCGCGAGGGCGGCGGCCAGGGCGGGCCCGGGGGCTGCGCAGGCGCCCCGGCTCACCGCTTGGCTCCGCGCGCCTCGCGCATCTTGAAGAAGCCCAGGATCGGGCGCGCGACGGCGTCCTTGTCGGACACGCGCGGCACCGGCACGTCCATGAGGTCGACGTTGGCGCGCCGCAGCTCGCCCGCGTGGCGCGCGCGCCAGCGCGCCACGCGCGCCGCGTACGCCGCCCGCACGCGCGCGCTGCTCCAGTCGACCAGGGTCTCGGTACCGGTCTCGGGATCGCGCACGCGCATGAGCCCGGCGGCGGGCGGAGCCAGCTCCGGCGTGAGCAGGCGCACGGCGATCAGGTCGTGGCGGCGCGCGCACTGCGCCAGCCCGTCGCCGCAGCTCGGGACCAGGAAGTCCGACACCAGGAAGATCACCGCGCGCCGGCGGACCACGCTCGCCGCGAAGTGCAGCGCGGGACCGAGGTCGCTGCGCGTCCCGCCGGACGGCAGCACCAGGCAATCGCGCACGATGCGCAGCACGTGCCCCAGGCCCTTCTTGGCCGGGACGTACGCGTCGACCGCGTCGCGGAACGCGATCAGCCCGACCTTGTCGCCGGCCTTCACGGCGGAGAGCGCGAGGCACGCGCAGACGCGCGCCGCCATCTGGCGGGCAGAGAGCACGCCGAAGCCGCCGCTCATCGAGGCCGAGAGGTCGAGCAGGAAGAGCACCGTCAGCTCGCGCTCCTCCGCGTACTTCTTCACGAAGGGCCGGCCCACGCGCGCGGTCACGTTCCAGTCCACCGCGCGCGGGTCGTCGCCGGGCACGTACTCGCGCACCGCGTCGAACTCGATCCCGGCGCCGCGGAACACCGAGCTGTACCCGCCGGCCATCACGTCGGTGACCAGCCGGTTGCTCTGCACCTCGATCCGCCGCACCTCGCGCAGCAGTTCGGCCAGCTCGTCGTCGTGCTCCGTGGCCATGGGCGCAGCGCCCGCTACGGCACCCGCACGGTGTCGAACACCTGCTGGATGACCTGCACGGAGGTCACGCCCTCGGCCTCGGCCTCGTAGGTGGTGAGGACGCGGTGGCGGAGCACGTCCATGCCCACCGACTTCACGTCCTGCGGGGTCGCGTACGTGCGGCCGGCGAGCAGCGCGTGGGCGCGCGCCGCCTGGGTGAGCGCGATCGAGGCGCGCGGCGAGGCGCCATAGAGGATCAGCGGCCGGAGCGCCTTCAGGCCCGCGTCCTCCGGGTAGCGCGTCGCGAACACCAGGTCGACCACGTAGCCGCGCACCTTCTCGTCCACGTACACGTCGTCGAGCAGCGCGCGCGCGGCCAGCACCTGCGCGGGCGTGGCGACCTGGCGCACCCTGGGCCGGTGCGCGGTCGTGGCCATGCGCGCGACGATCTGGTTCTCCTCGGTCCTGCTCGGGTAGCCGACGACCACCTTGAGCATGAAGCGGTCGACCTGCGCCTCGGGCAGCGGGTAGGTGCCCTCGTGCTCGAGCGGATTCTGAGTGGCCAGCACCAGGAAGGGCTCGGGCAGGGCGCGCGTCTCGCCCGCCAAGGACACCTGACGCTCCTGCATCGCCTCCAGCAGCGCCGACTGGACCTTCGCGGGCGCGCGGTTGATCTCGTCGGCGAGCACGAAGTTCGCGAACACCGGACCCTCGCGCACGGTCCACTCGCCGCTCTTGGGGTTGTAGACCTGCGTCCCGACCAGATCCGACGGCAGGAGGTCCGGGGTGAACTGGATGCGCCGGAACGTGCCGCCCAGCGCGGACGCCAGCGACTGCACCGCCAGCGACTTGGCCAGTCCCGGCACGCCCTCCAGCAGGACGTGGCCGTCGGCGAGCAGGCCGATGAGCAACCCGTCGAGCAGCGGCTTCTGCCCGACGATCACGGTCTCCACCTCGCGGACGACGTCGCGAAGGAACGCGCTCTCCTGTTGGATGCGCTCGGCTTGGGCGGGGGCTTGGCTCACTCGATGCGGCTCCTGGCGGAGGTGACGGAGCGTAGAGCAGACACGCGCAGGCCGCGAGGCTTCCGCCGTCTCCGTCCGGCCGCGCGCGACCACCGTGTTACCGGCACGAAACGACAAGGGCGGATCGGCGGGCGGACGCACGCCGCCGCCGCGCATCGGCCCCGTGGCGCCGCGCCGCGGAACGCCGCGCGCGCCTCGCCACGCGCGGCGTGGATGGCTACCTTCGACCGCCGTATCCCGCCACCCGCCATGAACACGCTGCGATTCCGGAACTCCCGTCTGCATCCGGCCGCCCCCGCACTGCCCGCGCTGCTCGCATTGCTGGCGATCCAGACCGCCGCACCGGCACAGGAGGGCGCCGCCACGCGCAGCGCCCAGGACCGTCCCGCCCCCACCACCCGCGAGCAGATGTGGTTCGCGCCCACGGCGGAGGATTGGCAGAAGCCGGTGCGGATCACGTTCCAGCGCACCTGGGAGGACGCACTCGCGGTCGCGAAGGAGACCGGACGCCCGATCCTCGTGTGCGTGAACATGGACGGCGAGATCGCGAGCGAGCACTACGCCGGGATCCGCTACCGCCAGCCCGAGATCGCGGCGCTGTACGAGCCCTACGTGTGCGTGATCGCGTCGGTGTACCGCCACAACGCGCGCGACTTCGATGAGCAGGGCCGCCGCATCCTCTGCCCGCGCTTCGGCAGCGTGACCTGCGGCGAGCACATCGCCATCGAGCCGGTGCTCTACGAGCAGTTCATGGACGGCCGCCGGATCGCGCCGCGCCACATCATGGTGGAGCTGGACGGCAAGGAGACCTACGACGTGTTCTACGCGTGGGACACGGACTCGGTGTTCCAGGCGATCCGCAAGGGCATCGCCGAGCGGCCGGGAGGCGTCCCGCCGCCGGTGATCCGCGGCGACCGCCCGGTGCTCGAGCGCGTGGCGAGCCGCGACATCCGCGACCGCGACGTGGTCGAGAAGGCCTACCTGGACGGCGACGCGGCGCTGCGGCGCACCCTACTGGAGGCGGCCCACACGCACGCCGACGCGGCCCCGGTCGACCTGCTGCGCCTGGGCGTGTTCGGCCTCGACACCGAACTGAACCAGATGGCGCGGCGCGCGCTCGCGCAGACCCGCTCCGAGAACGCCACCGACCTGCTGGCCGAGGCCCTGCGCGTGCCCATGGACGCCGGCGAGCGCAAAGCGCTCGTGGCCGCGCTCGGCCGCCTGGGCGAGTCCTCGCCACGCGCCCGCACCCTCGCCACCGTGCACCAGGGCCTCGACAACCGCGCCTCCTCCGTGGACGTGGCGTCCTGGTCCAAGGCGCTGGAGGGCGGCGCGAGCTACGCGCCCGCAGCCGACCGCCAGGAGCTGATCGCGCGCATCGACCGCACGGCCAAGGCCGCGGTGGCGAGGCCGGAGGACGCCAACGCACAGATCGAGCTGGCCGAGGCGAACCTCGCGCAGGCGATCGACCCCACGACGCGGCAGGCCCTGTCCAGCGATCCGCGCACCGCGCGCAAGTACGCGCGGCTCATGCTGGAGGACGCCGCGCGCGCCGCACGCGAGGCCGAGCGCCTGGGTGCGCCGGCATGGCGCGTGAACTCGGTGCTGGCGGTGGCGGCGCACCACCTGGGCAACCAGGAGGAGGCCTACGCGCGGGCCGAGGCCGCGATGGGCGGCATGCCGCCGGATCCGCAGGGCTGGAGCGGCGTGACCGCCCTGGCGCTCTTCGCCGAGGCGCGCCAGCTCGCGATCGTGAAGGCGGTGCGCGAGAAGAAGGAGTGGCCGGCGCAGTGGCTCACCGACCTGAATGCGGCGTACTCGCTGCTGGCGCGCCATCCGCTGGGCACCGACACGCACGTCGTGTCGCACTACGACTTCCTGCACTTCTTCAAGGCCGAGCAGGCCGGGCGGGTCCTGGAGCAGGGCCTGGCCCGCTTCCCGGAGTCGTGGGAGCTGCACGACCGCCTGCGCGGGCGGATCCTCGACGAGAAGGGCGCCGACGGACTCGAGCCCGCCTACGCCGCGCTGCTGGCCAGGCCCGACGCGGCGCGCAACCTGCCATGGTTCGCCGGCTACGCCGCGATCGTGGCGGCGGAGTTCCACCGCCGCGCCGGCAACGCCGACAAGGCGCTCGCCGCGTACGACCGGGCCATCGCCTGCTACGGACGCGCCGTGCAGGCGAATCCCGAGAGCCGCGCCACCTCGGACCACTACGTGGCCATGGCCCTCGGCGGCCGGGCGCGGATCGCGCTGGAGCGCAAGGAGTACGAGAAGGCCCTGGCCGAGGTGCAGGCCTCGTTCACGACCAGGCCCGACGCGGCGGCCAGCCTGGACGGGCTCAACATCTCGACGGTCGACACCGCCAAGATGCTGCGCGTGCGTCTGGTCGAGGCGAAGCGCGACGACCTGGTCGCGACGCTCGACGCCGCGCTCGGCAAGCTCGACCCCGAGATGCTGCGCCTGCCGGCCTACGAGCGCGAAGGCCCTCCCGGTCCCGGCGCACCCGCCCGCCCCGGCCGCCCGCGCCGGCGATGAGAACAGAAGTTGCTCTGAGCAATCTCGACGGTCGCGTTACGCGCGCGTAACGCGGATCAACGGACCGCGGCCAGCGCCTTGTCGTAGTTCGGCTCCTGCGCGATCTCCGGCACCAGCTCCTGGTAGAGCACCCGGCCGTCCGCGCCGATCACCACCACCGCGCGCGCGAAAAGCCCGGCCAGCCCGCCGTCCTGGATCGTCACGCCGTACTCCTTGCCGAAGTCGGGGCCCCGGAACGCGCTCACCGCTACGACCTTCTCGATGCCCTCGGCGCCGCAGAAGCGCTTGTGCGCGAAGGGCAGGTCCTTCGACACGCAGAGCACGACGGTGTCGGCCAGGGCCGCGGCCTTCTGGTTGAACGTCCGCACGGAGAGCGCGCACACGGCGGTGTCGATGCTCGGGAAGATGTTGAGCACCACCTTCTTGCCGGCGAAGTCCTTCAGCGAGACGTTGCCGAGGTCGGTCTTCACCAACGTGAAGTCGGGAGCCTTGGCGCCGACCTTCGGAAGCTCGCCGATCGTGGTGACGGGATTGCCCTTGAGGGTGATCTTGGCCATGCGCGGATCGTCCGGCGAGGCCGTGCGGCGCGCAACACGCGCGGTGCGCGATGCCGCCGTCGTGCACGCCACGCCCGCCGTTTCCGTCCCGGGCATGCACCGGGCTCCGGCCGGGTCCCGCGCGCCACGGCTCGCCTCACGAACGAGAGGCCGTGATCGCGCGTGCGATCACGGCCTCTCGTATGCATCACGAAGTCGGATCAGGAACCCCGATCACCCACGCTTGTCCGCCGCACGGGCGGACTTCACGCGCTTGACCGTTCAACCATAGGGGACGCTGGATTCGACCTCGACCTTCTTGCCGGCGAGCAGCGCCTTCACCGCCTCGCGCGCGTAGTTCACCTTGCCCGGGCCGCGCCCCATCGAGTCGTCGAGGGCGCCCGTGTAGCGCAGCACACCGGACGCGTCGATCACGAAGGTGTGCGGCGTGGTCTTCGCCTGGAACAGGTCCGCCCACACGTTGCCGTAGTCCACCAGGATCGGGAACGTGATGCCCTTGCCGTTGGCATGGTCCAGGAGGTCCTGATGCGGGTTCTTCCCGTCCTTGGCCTCGGCTGGCTTCTGCCCGATCTCGGTCTGGTTCGAGATCACGCTCAGCACGACCGCGTCCTTGCCGCCGAGCTCCTTGGACAGCTCCAGCAGTTTCGGATCGGCGAGCTTGTGGTACGGACAGGTCATGGACCACCACGCGAGGACGATGACCTTCCCCTTGTGGTCGGCAAGCGAGTGCTCCTTGCCGTTGAGGTCCTTCAACTTCAGGGAGAGGTCGACCTTGGACCCGATCGTGTACGGGCCGGCCTTGACCTCCTGGGACTGCGGCTTGGGGGTGTCCCCCTTGCCGCCCGGATCCTGGGCCACCACTCCGGTGGCCAGGAGCAACGCGCACAGAGCGCTCGGGAAACTGGTAATCATGGGTTCTTGGGATCCTCCTGGATCGAGGCCTCCTTACGGCGGAGAACGCCCACCGGACGAGCACGATCGCCGAAAAGCCCCGCGACCCCCGATCGGCCCGAGCCTACGACCAGCAGCCCCCGGCCCGGTTGCGAGCGCTGGGGCCGCTGCACGGGGACGATGGGGATCTCCACCTCGCTGTAGAGCCGGCTCGCGTTGCGCCAGGTCGGATTCTGGTACATGAGGCGCCGGGGCGAACCCGCCCTCTCCCAGGTCCCGCCGTTCTCGTGGAGCCAGAGCTCGAGGCCCTCCAGGGCTCGGCGCATCGTGGGCAGGTCGTAGGGTCCGGTCACGCCGATCGACACCACCAGCAGCGGCGCCGAGTCCCGTACGGCCACCGTGGAGTCGGACGAGGTCCTGCCCAGGCGCCGGTTGGGATAGAGGAACGCCACCTCCATCCGGCCCGCTTCGCTCCGGGCCGGCTCGCTGGCGTAGTCCGCCACGACCGGGGCGGTCATGGCGATGCCCTGCCGCTGGATGTGGCGGAAGAGCGGCCAGAACGCCGCGTTCAGCCCCCCCGCGAGGCGACCCTCCACCTCCACCCACGCACCACGGACGGAGGGGTAGTGCTTCAGGCGGATCTCGCCGGGCGGGGTCGGCTGGGGGAAGCCCTCGGGAAGGGACGCCTCGGCGGGCGGGCGCCACTTCTGGGCTGCCTCGGACTGGGCGGGAAGTTCGGCCATGGAAAGGAGCAGGATGGGTAGGAGGACTCGGGTGAGCATGGTTGGACTGGACCTGTGCGGTGGCCTGGAACCTTATCGGTCCCACGCGCCAAATGTCCAAGTTAATTCTTGGTCAACTGGCTCCGCGCGGATCGTCCAAGCCCCGATCCCTTCACGCCCATGGTCGCCACGGCAGCTCGCACCCCCTCGCCGCTCGACCGTCCCGGGCGCTGGCCATCCGGGTCCCGCGGCGGCCCTGTCCCTCGGCTGCGACCCAGGGGACCCGTGGGTCGTAGCGGATCCACTCCCAGCGATCCGAGCCGCGGATTGCGGGGGGCTCCGGGTCGTTGGCAACCCTTCCGCACCCCGCTAGATTCCCGCGCGATCGTCAGGGGCAGGCGCAGCCGGTCGGTCCGGCGCCGCGCCGACCTCTCCCATTGCAACGAGTCAGGAGTACCCGTCCTCGCCCGACGCGCCGGCTCGCGCACCCGTCGGCAGGAGCTCTGTCCGCATTCCGTGGTTCCGCTTCCCCTTGCCGTTCAGGAAGCGACGAGGTCTGGCAAGGTCGTGAGGGAGAGTCGTCCGCCGCGTCATGCGCCGGTGTTCCCCAGGACCTCCGGTGCGCCCTCGCGAGGAACAGGCGACCCCAGCGACGGACATGACGAGTCGAATCTACGTGGGCAACCTGCCCTACTCCTTCACCTCCGATGACCTCCAGCAGCTCTTCTCGCCCCACGGCAGCGTGGTGGCCGCGGAGGTGATGATGGATCGCGACACCGGCCGCTCGCGCGGTTTCGGTTTCGTGACCATGGGTGACGCCGCGGCGGCTGGCGCCGCGATCCAGGCCCTCGACGGGCACGACGTGAACGGTCGCGCCTTGCGGGTGAACGAGGCGCGCGAGCGCACCGAGCGCCCGGCGGGTGGCGGGCCCCGCGGCGGAGGCTTCGGCGGCGGCGGCGGCGGACGCGGTGGCGAGGGCGGTGGCCGTGGCGGGTTCCGTGACGGCGGCGGCCGCGGCGGACCTCGGCGCCCGCGCCAGGATCGCGACAGCGGCGGCGGTGGTGGTGGCGGCTACGACGAGTTCTGAGCGCGTCCCGGCCCGCGGCGCCTGAGTCCGCAGGTGCCGGACGACCCCATCCGGCGAGGCGGCAGCCGCCGCGCAGGCCGCCCACCCTGACCCGGGCGAGCGCGCCGGCCTCGTCGCGCTGGCCTTGTCGCGCCGGCCTCGCCATGCTCCGCCCATGCAGGTCGAGGGCGGGCGCACGGCGGCGGCGGTCTCAACCACGGCGGGCGCGGGCTGGCGGATCCCGCTGCACCGCACCACGCGCCTCGGCTCCGAGCTGCGCTACCTGGCGGAGGCGCTGCAGGGCGAGAGCCTCGCCGCCGACGGCGTGTTCTCGGCGCGCGCCGAGCGAGTGCTGCAGCTGCGCCTCGGCGCGCCGGTACGGCTGACGCCCTCGGGCACGAGCGCGCTGGAACTCTGCGCGCTCGGGCTCGACCTCCAGCCCGGCGACGAGGTGATCCTGCCCTCGTTCACCTTCCCGTCCACGGCCAACGCGTTCGTCCTGCGCGGTGCCGTGCCCGTGTTCATCGACGTGGATCCGAAGACCCTCTGCCTCGATCCGCGAGCGGCTGAGGCGGCCATCACGCCCCGCACCCGCGCCCTGGTCGCCGTGCACTATGGCGGCGTGGCCTGCGACCTCGATCGCCTCGGCGCGCTGGTCGCGCAGCACGAGGGCGTGGCCCTGGTGGAGGACGCGGCGCACGCGCTCGGCTCGAGCTGGCGCGGCCGGCCCCTGGGCAGCTTCGGCAGCGTCGCGGCGTTCTCGTTCCATGCCACGAAGAACCTCGGCTGCGGCGAGGGCGGCGCCCTCGTGGTGAACGAGCGGCGCCGCCTCGCGCGCATCGAGATGCTGCGCGACAAGGGCACCGACCGGGCGCGCTTCCGCCGCGGCGAGGTGGCCCGCTACCAGTGGCGCGAGCTGGGGGGCTCGCACGGCCTGGGCGAACTCGGCGCCGCGGTCCTCCTGGCGCAGCTCGAGCATCTCGACCGGGTCACGGCGCGGCGCCGCGCGCTGCACGCGCGCTACCACGATGGGCTGCGCGAGCTGGAGGCAAGCGGGCACGTCACCCTGCTGCACCCGCCCGCGGCTGCGCAGGGCAACGGGCACGTGTGCGCACTCCTGGCCGCCACCGAACGGGAACGCGACCGCCTGCGTGCCGGACTCGCCGCGGCTGGCATCGAGGCCGCGCCCCACTACGAGCCCCTGCACGCGTCGCCGTTCGGCCGCAGCGTCGGCAGGTGCGCCGGCTCGCTGCGAGTCACGGAGGGCGCCGCGTCGCGCCTGCTGCGCCTGCCCCTCCACCACACGGTGCAGGACGGCGAGGTCGACGAGGTCGTCGAGCGCGTCCGCATGCTCTTGCGTGGCGGCGGGCTTGCCGGCCGGGCCTGAGCGTCGCAAGCTCCTGCCGTGAACCTCATCGACGAGTTCCTCGCGCAAGGGCCGTGGGCGGTGATCGGCACCTCGAAGGACCGCAGCAAGTACGGCAACAAGGTGCAGCGCGCCTACATGCAGCGTGGCATGAAGGTCCATCCCGTGCACCCTGGCGGCGAGCCGATCGAGGGCCTGCCCACCGTGCGCTCGCTCACCGAGCTGCCGGAACCGGTGCACGGGCTCTCGATCATCACGCCCCCGCCGATCACCGAGCGCGTGGTCGAGGACGCGGCGCGCGCGGGCATCCGCTACCTCTGGATGCAACCGGGCGCGGAGAGCCAGAGGGCGATCCAGCGCGCCGAGGAACTTGGACTGAAGGTGATCCACTCGGGACCCTGCATCCTCGTGAAGCTGCGCTACCGCGAGGATCCGGAACCCTGATCGCAGCGGCGGGCCGGCGCGCGTTCCGCCGCGCCTCGCGCGCGTTGCACTCCGGCGCGCGTCGCCACCCTGACGCTCACGTGGCGATGGAGGCTCCTCCTGTCGGGGATCCCGCCCGGACAGGCGCATGCGTCCCACCAATCTCGCCCGGATCCGGGCGTGTGGTGCGACGCGATCTCAAGTGCAACCCCTTCTGCACGAAGGACTAACGACTGGCGAATGACAGTGCCATGACGGCCCGGCCTGCGCGGTCTCCCTAGATTCGCGCCCCGTCATGCAGCTCTTCGTCCTCGGTGCGGATCACCGCTGCGCAAGCCTCTCCGAGTTGGGACGCGCCCGCCTCCTGCGCGAATCGATCGAAGCCAGGTTGATCGACCTCTGCCGCAACGGTGCGAGCGCCGGTGCCGTGCTGATCGACACCTGCAACCGCTTCGAGGTGCTCTTCGAGATCGAGCATGCCGACGCGGCCGCGGCCCTGCGCAAGGGAGTACGGCAGACCCTGGGCGATCTGCCGCTGCGCGAGCTGCGCGACCTCTCCGCGGTCGAGCACCTGATCCGCGTCACCACCGGCCTCGAGTCGCTGGTGCCCGGCGAGGAGCAGATCCTCGGGCAGGTCACGCGCGCGTTCCGCGCGGCCGAGGAAGTGGGCCTCTCGAGCCGAAGGCTGCACTCCTTGGGCTCGCGCATCACCGCGGTGGCCCGCATGCTGCGCGGCCGCAAGCCGGACCAGCGCGTGCCGCGCTCCGTGGCCGATCTCGCGGCGCGCGTGGCGCGCGAGCACGGCGCGAGGGTCGCGGTCGTGGGTGCCGGAGCGATGGCGCGCGCCGCGGCCGAGGAACTGCGCCGGCTGGACGTCGAGGAGCTCTGGCTGGTGAATCGCACCGTCGCGCGCGCGGAAGCCCTGGCCCGCCACTTCGGCGGCCGCGCCCAGTCGCTGGACGAATTCCTGGTCGACCCGCCGAGGGTCGAGGTCGTGATCCTGGCCCTGGCCGGCCGCGAGCTGGCCCTGCCGCACGCGCGCTTGAGCCACCTGCGCAGCGTGGTCGACATCTCCCAGCCCACGGTGCTCCACCCCGAGACCCGCGAGCGCACCGACCTGGCTGTGCTCGACCTGATCGGTCTCGGCGCGCACGCCCAGGTCGCCTGCCAGGACCTCGGCCGGTGGATCGAGGACAGCCGCGAGCTGGCGCACGGCCACGCACGGCGCCTGTGGATCGAGGTCAGCGGCGACCGCACCGACCTGCAGCACCTGGTCAATCTCCATGTCGATGCGGCGCGCGAGGAGATGGAGAAGGCGCGCCGCAACGGCCTTGCCCAGCTCCCGCCCGAGCAGATGGACGCCGTGGCGAAGCTGGTCGAACGCGTCGCGCGGCGCAATGCGCACCTGCACGTGAAGGACCTCCGCCACCTGGAGCCCGCATGATCGTCTTCGGCAGCCGCAGCAGCGAACTCGCGCTCACGCAGACGCGCCACGTGGCCGCGCTCCTGCGCGCGCGCACGGGAGCCGAGGTCCGGATCGAAGTGCTGGAGACCACCGGCGACCGGGTGACCGAGCGGCCGCTGGCCGCGATCGGCGTGAAGGGCGCGTTCACGGTCGAGCTGGAGGAGGCGCTGCGCGCCGGCCGGATCGCCGCCGCGGTCCACAGCCTGAAGGACCTGCCGGTGGACGACCCGCCCGACCTCGTCCTCGGCGCGATCCCCGAGCGGGTCGACCCGACGGACGTCCTGCTGGTCGCGCCCCACGCCCACGACCCGGGCGCAGGTGCGCTGCCGCTGCGCCACAGCGCGCGCGTCGGCACGTCCTCGCCGCGGCGCGGCCTCGCCCTGCAGGCCCTGCGGGGCGACCTCCGCTTCCTCGACATCCGCGGCAACGTGCCGACCCGCGTCGCCAAGGTGCGGCGCGGCGACTACGACGCGGCCCTCTTCGCCGCGGCCGGTCTCGATCGTCTGGGCCTGGACCTGGGCGATCTCCGGCGCGTGCCGGTGCCCATCGATCTGCTCCCGCCCGCGCCGGGCCAGGGAGCGCTGGCCGTCCAGTGCCGGCGCGACGACCAGGCCACGCGCGCGCTGCTGGCCGCGATCCACGACGCCGGCGCCGCCCGCTGCGTGCAGGCCGAACGCGACCTCCTGGCCGCCATGGGCGGCGGCTGCTCCCTGCCCCTGGGCGTCCTCGCCACCGCGGAGCCCGGCGGCGAGTTCCGGCTGCAGGCCGCGCTCTTCGGCGGCAGCCCGGCCGTGGCGCTGCGCGCCGACCAGCGCGGCACCGACCTGCCCGCACTGGTGCGCACGATCGCCGCCCCCTGGGCGCCGCTCATCGGCGCGCCGCTGCACGGCCAGCGCGTCCTGGTGCTGCGCCCCGGCGGCATGGGCGGCGACCTGGCGCAGAGCCTCGCGGTGGCCGGGGCCAGCGTCGAGTGCGTGGCGTGGACCCGCACCGAGGAGCTGCCTCCGGACCGCACGGCGCTGGCCGCGGTGTGCGCGGCGCCGGCGCTGGCCTTCACCTCGGCTCGGGCCGTGGAGCGCTTCGCCGCGCTCGCCCCGGAGTGCCGCCGCGCGCTGGCGGCCGCACGGACGTTCGCGGTCGGCGCCGCGACCGCCGCGGCCCTGCGCGCCGCGGGCGCCTCGCCCCTGGTCGCGGACGGCAGCGGCGGATCCGCGCTGGCCGCGCATCTGGCCGCCGCGCTGCCCCGGGGCAGCGCCGTCGGATTCCCCTGCGCCCTGGAACGCCACGCTGGCCTCGAGCGCGACGCGGCCGCGGCCGGCCTGCGCGTCGTGCCGCTCCCCCTCTACCGCACCGTGGCAGATCCTGCGGCGCCGGACGCCCGCGGCCCCGCCGACGTGGTCCTGCTGACCTCCCCCTCCGCGGTACGCGCATGGCTGCAACGGCCGCGCCGGCCCGTGGTCCGACACTGCGTGGCGATCGGCCCGGCGACCGCCGCGGCCATGCGCGACGCCGGCCTGCGCGTCGCCGCCGAGGCGCCGCGCGCCGATCTGGCCCCCGTCGTCGCCGCCCTGCGCACCTGCCTTCCCAGCGCCGGCCCCGCGCCCGCGGCCGCGCTGCATCCCTACCCGAAGCCGTGAGTCCGCTCATGCACGATCGCCCCAGACGTCTGCGCGCCACCCCCGCCATGCGCGACCTGGTCGCCGAGACCCGCGTCGTCCCCGCACAGCTCGTGCAGCCGCACTTCGTCGTGCCCGAGGACCGCGCCGAGGTGCCGATTCCGGCCCTGCCGGGGATCGCGCGCATGGGCGTGGACACCCTGGTGCGCCGGGTCGCCGCGGACCGGGAGCTGGGAATCCGCACCGCGCTGCTCTTCGGCGTCGTGGACAAGAAGGACCCGCTCGGCCGGGCCGGCGAAGATCCGCAGGGTCCCGTGCACCGCGCCTGCGCCGCGCTCAAGCGCGAGTTCGGCGACGAGGTGACGGTGGTCGCAGACGTGTGCCTGTGCACCTACACCGATCACGGCCACTGCGGCGTGGTCGAGGGACCGCGGGTACGCAACGACGAGTCGCTGCCGCTCCTGGCGCGCCAGGCGGTGAGCCTGGCCCGGGCCGGCGCGGACGTGGTGGCGCCCTCCGACATGATGGACGGGCGCGTGGCCGCGATCCGCGCGGGCCTCGACGCCGCGGGACTCACCGAGTGCGCGATCCTCAGCTACGCCGCCAAGTACGCGTCCAACTTCTACGGGCCGTTCCGGCAGGCGGCCGACTCCGCGCCGCGCGCCGGCGGGCCCAAGGACCGCAAGACCTACCAGATGGACTACCGCAACCGCGCCGAGGCCGTGCGCGAGGCGCTGCTCGATCAGGCCGAGGGCGCCGACCTGCTGATGGTCAAGCCGGCGCTCGCCTATCTGGACGTGATCGCGGCGGTGCGCGCGGCGGTGGCGCGTCCGCTGGCCGCCTATCTGGTGAGCGGCGAGTACGCGGCCGTCGAGGCCCTGGCCGAGAAGGGTCTGGCCGACCGCGGCGCCCTGGTGCACGAGCATCTGCACGCGGTACGCCGTGCCGGCGCCGACCTGCTGATCACCTACCACGCCCGCCCGGCGCTCCAGCACGGCTGGCTCTGACCCACGGCCCCCCGCACGAGTCGCACCACCCGACCCCCTGCCACCCGAAGACGCCGCAACGGCACCGACCGAGCCCCCCATGTCCGAACCCGAGATCGAACCCGCTCCGCGCTCGCAGGAGCTCTTCGCCCGCGCGCAGCAGGTCATGCCCGGCGGCGTCTCCTCCCCCGTGCGTGCGTACCGCGCCGTCGGCGGCTCGCCACGCTTCATCGCCAGCGCCAAGGGCGCGCACCTGCGCGACGTGGACGGTCGCGAGTACCTCGACTTCGTGATGTCCTGGGGCCCCCTGATCCTCGGCCACGCGCACCCCGCCGTGGTCGCGGCCGTGCAGGCCGCCGCGGCCCGCGGCACCAGCTATGGCGCCCCGCACGAGGCCGAGGTGGAGCTGGCCAGGCTGGTGACGAGAAGCTACCCGGGCCTGGAGCGGGTGCGCTTCACCTCGTCCGGCACGGAGGCTGCGCAGTCGGTGATCCGCCTCGCGCGCGGCGTGACCGGCCGCTCGCGGATCGTCAAGTTCGCCGGCTGCTACCACGGTCACGCGGACGCGCTCCTGGTCGAGGCCGGCTCCGGCGCGGCGACCCTGGGCCACCCGTCTTCCGCGGGCGTGCCCGCCGAGGTGGCCGCGCTCACCAGCGTGCTGCCGCTCGACGACGACGCGGCCCTCGAACGCTTCATGGCCGAGCATGGCCGTGAAGTCGCCGCCGTGCTGATCGAGCCGGTGCCCGCGAACCACGGCCTCCTGCTGCAGCGGCGCGAGTTCCTGGCCGCCGTGCGCAGGCTGTGCACGCGGCACGGCGCGTTGCTCGTGTTCGACGAGGTGATCAGCGGCTTCCGCGTCGCCCTGGGCGGCGCCGCGGAGCTCTACGACCTGCGCCCGGACCTCGCGGCGTTCGGCAAGATCCTCGGCGGCGGTCTGCCCTGCGGGGCATTCGGCGGCGGCGCAGCGTGCATGGAGCAGCTCGCGCCCAACGGACCCACGTACCACGCGGGCACGCTCTCCGGCAACCCGCTGGCCATGGCCGCGGGTCTGGCCACGATCCGGGCGCTCACCGACCGCTCGGCGTACGCAACCCTGGAGACACGCGGTGCGCGCCTGGAGCGCGCCGTGGCCGCGGCCGTGCACGAGGGTGGCTGGCCGGTCCGCCTCGTGCGCCAGGGTTCGCTCTTCTGGTTCTCGTTCGGCGGCGGGGAAGCGGTGCGCCGACCCGACCGCATCGCGCCGGACGCCGCGGCCCGCTACGCGCGGTTCTTCCACGGCTGCCTGCGCCGCGGCGTGAACCTCGCGCCCTCGGCGTTCGAGGTCGGCTTCCTCTCCCTGGCCCACGGCGAGGCCGAGATCGATCAGGCGGCCACGGTGTTCGCCGCCGCCCTGCGCGAGGCGTTCGCGGGAGAACCACGATGATGCGCGCGCGCGCCGACGCCCCCTACCTGGTGGCGGCCCGCGGCGGCAGGCCGTCGCGGCGCCCGGTGTGGATCCTGCGCCAGGCGGGGCGCTACCTGCCGGAGTACCGCGCGATGCGCGCGCGCCACACCTTCCTGCAGCTCTGCAACGACGCGGAGGCCGCCGCGGAGGTCACGCTGCAGCCCGTGCGCCGCTTCGGCCTCGACGCCGCGATCCTGTTCACCGACCTGCTGATCCCGGTGCCCCCCATGGGCATCGACCTGGACTTCGACCCGGCCCCCGTGCTGGCACGCACGGTGCGCAGCCGGGCCGACGTGGCCGCCCTGCGCGTCCCGGACCCGGAGCGCGATCTGCGGCCGATGCTCGACACGGCGCGGCATGTGCGTGCGGCGCTGCCGCAGGACGTGGCGCTGCTCGGGTTCGTAGGCGCGCCGTTCACGATGGCCTGCTACCTGATCGAGGGCCGCGGCAGCAAGCAGTGGGACCTCACCCGCCGCCTGCTGCACGCCGAGCCCGCGACCTTCGACGCCCTCCTCGACCGGATCACCGAGGCGCTGGTCCCGCTGGTGACCGCCCTGGTGCGCGCCGGCTGCGACGGCGTCCAGGTGTTCGATTCCTGGGCCTCCGTGCTGTCGGCGCACGACTATGCACGCCGCTGCGCGCCGCACACGGAGCGGCTGCTGGCCGCGGCACGCGCCGCCGGCGCGCTGGCCATCGACTACGTGAACGGCGCCGCGCAGCACGTCGAGGCGATGTCCAGGTCGTGCGCCGAGGTGCTGGCCGTGGACTGGCGCCGCGACCTGGGCTGGTTCCGCGAACGGATCCCCTCGCCCAAGGCCCTGCAGGGCAACCTGGACCCGACGCTGCTCTTCGCCGACGAGGCCACGCTGCGCGCTGCGGTGCGCGCGATCTGCGCCGCCGCGGGTCCCGACCGCCACATCTTCAACCTGGGGCACGGCATCCTCCCGGACGTCGATCCCCGAGCCGTCGAGATCGTCGTGGACGAAGCGAGGCGCACGTGAGCACGCATCTTTCCGCAGACCTTCTGGCCCGCTACGACCGCCCGGGCCCGCGCTACACCAGCTATCCGACCGCGCCGGTGTGGAGCGAGGCGTTCGGCCCGCGCGAGTACGCCGCGCGGCTCGCGGCGGCGGGGCAGCGACCCCAGGACCCGCTCTCGCTCTACGTGCACGTGCCGTACTGCGCCAGCATGTGCTGGTACTGCGCCTGCAGCGTGGTGATCGCCAAGGACCGCGACAAGGGCGACCACTACGTCGACACCCTGCTCGAGGAGGCCAGGCTGGTGCGCGCACACCTCGGCGCGGAGCGCATGGTGGTGCAGCACCACTGGGGCGGAGGCACGCCCACGTTCCTGCGGCCCGAGGCGATCCGCCGGCTCTTCGAGGGACTGGGCCGGCTCTTCCCCCTGGCCCCGGGCGCCGAGGTGAGCGTCGAGGTGGATCCGCGCGTGACCACCCGCGAGCACCTGGTCGCCCTCGCCGAATCCGGCTGCAACCGGATCAGCATGGGCGTGCAGGACTTCGACCCCACCGTGCAGGAGGCGATCCACCGCCATCAGCCGTACGAGACTACGCGCCAGCTCATCGCCTGGGCCCGCGAACTCGGCTTCGCGTCGGTGAACCTGGACCTCGTGTACGGACTGCCGCACCAGACCGCGAACGGCTTCGCCCGCAGCCTCGAGCAGGTGCACCAGCTCGGACCCGACCGGATCGCCTGCTACGGCTACGCGCACGTGCCCTGGCTGAAGAAGCACCAGCGCCTGATCGACGAGCAGGCCCTGCCGCGCGGCGCCGACAAGCTCGCCCTCTACCGCCTCGCCCTCGACTTCTTCGCCGACCGCGACTACGAGCCGATCGGCATGGACCACTTCGCCCGCCCGGGCGACGAGCTGGCCGTGGCCGCGCGTTCGGGCCGCCTGCACCGCAACTTCATGGGCTACACCACCCGCGCCGCGGACGAGATGCTCGCGTTCGGGGTGACCGCGATCGGCGAGGTCGACGGCGCGTTCGCGCAGAACGTGAAGGAGGTGGCGGAGTGGCGCGAGATGCTGGCGCGCGGCGAGCTGCCGGTGCATCGCGGCCACCGCCGCAGCTCCGACGACGATGCGCGCCGGCGGATCATCCTCGACCTCATGTGCCGCTTCCGCCTGCGCTTCGCCGACCACGGCGGGCGCGTGGCGTTCGCGGAGCGCTACGGGGACGCGCTGGAGCGCTTGCGCCCGATGGTCGACGACGGCCTCGCCGCGATCGACGCGGAGGGCATCACCGTGACGCCCGTCGGGCGGCTCCTGGTGCGCAACCTGGCGATGGCGTTCGACGCGTACCTCGAACCCCGCGCCGCCAGCCAGCCGCGCTTCTCGCGCACGGTGTGATGCCATGACCGAGACCTGCGATCTCCTGGTGGCGGGCGCCGGCCCTGCGGGGCTGGCGCACGCCTTCTGGCGCCGGCGTGCCCGGCCCGACCTCCGCGTGCTGGTCGCCGAAGCCGCCCCGCGTGCCGGCGGCTGGGTGCGCACCGTGATGCGCGACGGCTGGACCTGCGAGGCGGGGCCGCAGGGCTTCCGGCCCAACGCCGACTCCGACGCGCTGCTGGACGCCCTCGAGCTCCGCGACGAGGTCGTCCCCGCCGCCGCGGCGGCGAAGCGCCGCTGGGTGGTGCAGGACGGCAGGCTGGTGGCTCTGCCGGCCGGGCCGTTGCAGCTGCTCACCACGCCGCTGTTCCGATTCCGGGATCTCCTGCGCCTGGTGCGCGAACCCTGGGTGCCGCGCGGCGGGACGCCGGACGAGTCGATGAGCGCGTTCCTGAGCCGGCGCTTCGGCCCGGCCACGAGGCCGCTCGCCGAGGCCATGGCGCACGGCATCTTCGCCGGCGACGCCGACCGCCTGGAGATGCGCAGCATGTTCCCGATGGCGGTCGAATGCGAGGAACGGCACGGCAGCGTGCTGCGCGGACTGCGCCGCCGCCCTCGGCCGAACCCGCGGCCGCCGCGGCGCCCGGTGCTCTGCTCGCTGCGCGGCGGAATGGAGCGCAGCATCCGCGCCCTGGCCGAGGCGCTGGGCGAGAGCGTGCTGCTCGGAGCGCCGGTGCAGCGCGTGCGACGGGAGGGCGAGGGATACCTGGTCGATCTCGGTGGTTCGCGGCCGCGGCGGTTCCTGGCGCGCGAGGTCGCCCTGGCCATCCCGGCCCACGCCGCGGCCGGCGTCGTGGCGGGCCTCGACGCGACCCTGGCCGAGGAGCTGCGCGGCATCCGGGCGGCGTCCGTGGTCAGCGTGTACGTCGGCGCACCCCGCGACGCCTTCGCCGCGCCGCTGGACGGCTTCGGCTTCCTGGCACCCAAGCACCCGAGCCCTCTGCTCGGCGTGCTGATGACCGGCGCGCTCTTCCCCGAGCATGCGCCCGCCGGGCACATGCTGCTGCGTGCCATGTCGGGCGGTGCCGAGCATCCGGACGAGGCCGAACGCAGCGACGCGGAGCTGCTCGGCCAGGCGCGGCACTGGCTCGGGGAATACCTGGGGATGCGGGGCCAGCCGTCGTTCGTGCACGTGGAACGCACCCGCAACGCGATCGCCCAGTACGAGTCGGGGCACGCCGCGCGGCTGGCGCGGATCGCGGCTCGCACCGCCGCCCTGCCTGGCCTCCGCCTCCTCGGAGCCAGCTACCGGCAGGTGTCCGTGGTGGGCCAATGGGCCGAGCAGGGCAGCCACCCGTGAGCCGTGCACCGAAGCCCGGGGGCGACCCCGCCGCGAGCGCCTCGCCCTCCCGTCCTGGCGTGCTGCTGGTGAACGTGGGCACCCCCGACTCGACCTCGGTCGCGGACGTACGCGCCTATCTCGGCGAGTTCCTCATGGATCGCCGTGTGATCGACATCCCGGGGGCGCTGCGCTGGCTCCTCGTGCACGGCGTGATCCTGCGCACCCGGCCACGCCGCTCCGCCGAGGCATACCGGAAGATCTGGACCGCGCACGGCTCGCCGCTCCTGCGCCATGGCGAAGAACTGGCCGCAGGCCTGCGCCTGGCGCTCGGCGACGCGGTGGCCGGTGTCGCCCTGGCGATGCGCTACCGCAACCCATCGATCGAGGCGGCGCTGCGGCGCTTCCACGACGCCGGGATCGACGACGTCGTGGTCGTGCCGCTCTACCCGCAGTACTCGGCCGCGGCCTGGGCCTCGGTGTTCGACGAGGTGAGCCGCGTGGCGGCATCCCTGCCGGTGGTGCCGAGCCTGCGCTTCGTGCCGCCCTTCCACGCGCATCCGGGGTTCCTCGACGCCGCCGCGGAGGTGGCCCGCCCCCACCTGGCCGGGTTCCGGCCGGACCGCGTGCTGATGAGCTTCCACGGCCTGCCCGAACGGCACGTGCGCGCCAGCGACCGCAGCGGCGGGCACTGCCTCGCCGGCCCGGAGTGCTGCTCGCGCCTCGTCAGCGCCAACTCCGGCTGTTATCGCGCCCAGTGCTACGCCACCGCGCGCGCCCTCGCAGAACGTCTGGGCCTGGGCGCCGCGGACTACGAGGTGGCGTTCCAGTCGCGGCTCACGCGCCACTGGATCCAGCCGTTCACCGATCACCGGCTCCACCAGCTGCCGGGCGAGGGCATCCGCCGCGTGGCGGTCCTGTGTCCTTCGTTCGTGGCCGACTGCCTCGAAACCCTGGAGGAGATCGGCATCCGCGCCGCCGAGTCGTTCCGCGCCGCCGGCGGGCACGAGCTGCGCCTCGTGCCGTGCGTGAACACGGCCCCGTCGTGGGTGCGCGGCCTGGCAGGGATCGTGCGCGAGCAGATGGCCGGCAGCGGTGCCGCCCGCACCCGCCCCGAGCCCGCGCCGACAGCGACCTGATCCAGAGGTTCAGCGGAAGAGCGGCAGGAGCGACGGCGACGGGCGCAGATCGCCCTCGTTGTCGCCGATGTTGGTCGGCGTGCCCGAGTCGTCCACGCCGACGCCGAAGCGGTCCTGGTAGCCGCGCCAGGCGATGTAGCGCTGCTTCGTGGCGCCGGTCAGGCGCACCCCGTTGCGCACGACGTGCACGTGGTCGTCGAAGATCGTGTTGGTGCCGTCGAGGTTGGTGCCGTCGACCGGAACGGCCAGCTGGATCACGCCCATGCCGCCGAAGCCGCCCGCGCTGCGCGCGTCGAAGTTCGCCACCGGCGGGGGCGGGTACTTGCCCGCGATCGGCTGCCCGGCGAAGGCGCCCTGCAGCCCGATGCCGCCGTCCGCGCTGATCGCGAAGTCGTAGTCGTTGTTGGCGTAGGTCTCGCCGTGCGCGTGCAGCTCGATGTGCGTGTACGAGTAGAGCGCCACCATCCCGCCGGAGCCGCCGCCCCCGCCGCCACCCGCGCCGTTGGTGCCGACCTCCTCGCCGCCGCCGCCGTTGCCGCCGTTGCACGAGATCCGGCCGGTCGCGCCGACCACGATGCGTCCGCCGGCGAGGATCAGCAGCGCGCCGCCGCCGCCGCCACCGCCCGCGCCCGAGCGGTCCTGGATCCAGGCGGGGTTGTTGGGGCAGATGGAGGTCTCGTCGCCGCCGCCACCACCCCCCGCGCCGCCCCCGAGTCCTGGCACTTCCCCGGGGACCAGGCGCCGGCGTGCGAGGTCGAAGCCGAGGCCGAAGAAGTCGTTGTCGAAGTTGCGGTCGCCCAGGATCCGCGGGCCGGCCACGCCACCCGCCAGAGTGCGTTGGAGGCCGCCGAGCCCGCCGCGGCCGGTCTGCTGCACCATCGAGGCGCCCGCGTTCTTGAGCTTGTAGTACGGGTCGCCCTCGGTGGCGAACGAACCGCCGCCGCCGCCCGACCCGCGGTGGAACCCGGCCGAGATGCAGGCGAGCAGGCCGCCCGCGCCGCCGAACCCGGGAGTGCCGCCGGGCCCGAAGCCGCTCTCGCCCGTGGGATCGGTGCCGGTCGTGCTGGGCGTGCCGGCCCCGCCACGCCCGCCACCGCACACGCCGATGCCGCCCGGCTTCGGGAAGTTGGCGCTGTTGAGCGTGTCCACGTTCGCGCCGTCGCGGCCGTCGAGCCGGAGCTCGCCGTCGATCACGCACTCACCGGCCACGACCAGGATCATGGGCCGGGTGCCTTCCCCCCGCACCCTGACCCCTGCCGGGATCCGCACATTGCGGAACACGAAGAGGCCGCCGCTCACCGTGATCGG
>JADLFX010000059.1 GCA_020849665.1 Planctomycetota bacterium
CGCCGGCACCTCCGTGGTGAAGGACATCGTCCCCGGCGTGGGCGAGGGCAACCCCGGCCCCTTCGCGGTCGTGAACAACCGCCTGTACTTCTTCGCCACCGACCCGGCCACCGGTACCGAGCTCTGGGTCTCGGACGGCACCAACGCCGGCACGGTGCTGTTGAAGGACATCAACCCGGGCGCGGGCAGCTCGGTCTCCAACAACCCGTTCGCCGCCAACCTGCTGGTCTCCGGCAACCGGATGTTCTTCCCGGCCACCGACGGCACCACGGGCATCGAGCCGTGGACCTCGGACGGGACGACCCCCGGCACGGTCCTGGCCAAGGACGTCAACCCGGGCGCCGGGAACGGCATGGCCTCGCTGACCGCGATCGCCTACCCGGTGGGCGTGGGCGGCAAGGCCGCGTTCGCCGGTGACGACGGCGTGAACGGCAGCGAGCCGTGGATCAGCAACGGCACGGCCGCCGGCACGACCATGATCGCCAACCTGTTCCCGGGCTCGACCGGCTCGTCCCCGGGCCAGTTCCTCACCAACAACGCGGCCTCGTCGATCCTCTTCCCGGCCACCGACAACGTGGTCGGGCGCGAACTCTTCGCGATGGCTGCGGTGAACGTGGGCGCCGCGCTCCTCGACCCGTACGGCGTCGGCTGCCCGGGCACCGGCGGCAAGATCCCGCAGATCTCCGCGGGCGCGCCCGTGATCGGCAACGCCGGCTTCAGCGTGGACGTGAGCAACGCCTACGGTCCCAGCGCCAGCGCGCTGATCCTCGGCGTGGCTCCCGCCGCGGTGCCGTTCGGTCCGTGCACGATCTACGTGGACCTCTCGCTGCCCAACCTGGTCCTCTCGAGCACGACCAACGCGGCCGGCAACGGCTCGTTCAGCCTGCCGCTGCCTGCGGTGAGCTCGTACGTCGGGATCAGCCTCTACTTCCAGTACCTGGTGATCGACCCTGCCGGGTCGTTCCTGGGCGCGGCCACCCTCACCGGCGGCCTGCGCGCCCAGCTGGGCGACTGAGCCGAGCGCGCCCCTGCGCGGCCGCCGGAGGAGGCAGCCCCTCCGGCGCCGCGCAGCGGCAGCACCGGGTCGACCCGCGGGCGGGCCTTGCCACCACGGCGGGGTCCGCCCGCGGTCGTTTGCGAGCCTCGGGAACCGATCGCGGCCGAGCCGGTCAGCGCGCCCGATACTGTCCACGCGAAGGTTCCGGATGCTCCGCACACTGCTCCTCGGCCCGCTCCTCCTGCCGCTCGTCCCACCGCCATCCCTGGACGTGATCCCGCCCGGCTACCGGAGCGTCCGCTCCGAGCTGGTGCTGGAGGTCCCCCCCGCCCTCGCCCACTGGCGCTTCGTGGCTTCGCCCCAGCCGGGATTCGGCGCCGCGGCCGCGCTCGCGGGCCAGCCGGTCCGCATCTCCGCGAAGTACGGGACCCGCCTCTACGCCCTGCCGGCCGGGGCGGCGCTGCCCACCCGCCACGACGAGACCTGGACCGAGCGCGCCCCCGTGGCGAAGGCACCCCTGGGGGCCGTGGACGTGGTCCCCCTCGTCAGCGCCGTCGCCCTCGTCCGGACCACCATGCGGGTCGTCGAGGTGACCGCCACCGAGGTGCGCGTGGAGCTCGTCCGCCTCGAGCACCTGGACGCCGCGGGGCACCGGATCGACCCGCGGACGCGACCCCTGCTCCTCTCCGGCATCGCGCTGCTGGGCCTGGGCGGACTCGGCCTCGTGGTGTGGCGACGGCGCGCGCGCCGGTCCCGGATCCCCGCGGAGGGAGCGTGAACCCGTCCGCCGCCTACCTGCTCTGGCTCGGGCTCACCCTCGCGGTGGAAGCGACGATCGTCGCCGCACTGGCACCCCGCGGTGCACGCCGCGCGACGCTGGCCGTCGCACTCGGCGCCAACCTCTGCACGCATCCCCTCGCGACGCTCGCCGCGGAGTACGCCCTCCTCCCCTGGCTGGCGCTCGAGCTCCTGGTGGCCGCCGCGGAGGCGGCCGCCCTGGCGCATCTCGCCGGACTCCGGCCGGCACAGGCCGTACTCGCCGCCGCAGGCGCGAACCTCGCCACGGCACTGCTCGCCCTGGGTCTCAGCGCCCTCGGCTGAGCGTCCCCCCGTTCAACGCACCACGCCCACCGTGCCGCGCGGCAGGTAGCCACGCCGCCCGCGCACGCGCACCTCGGTCCAACTCGGCCCCTCGCCCAACACGTCCACCTCCGCGCCCGCACGCAGGGTGAGCAGCGCCGGCAGGCCGGCGCGCGGCTCGGCCGCCAGCTCGCTGCGGTCGCGCAGCACGATCCCCCTGGGCGGCCGCGCCGGCGCGAACCAGAGCACCTCGAGGGCGAGCAGGAGCGCGGGCACGAGGATCGCAAGTCCGAGGAAGCGGGCCGCCGTGCGCCGCCAGCCCAGGAGCAGGAGCAGCGCCGCCCAGAGGTTCGCCAGGACGGCGAGCGCCACGGTCTCCAGCGGCGTGAACGACTCCCGCGCGCGCGCCAGGCCGGCGAAGAAGGGCCCGCCCTCGTCGCCGGGCAGCTCCAACCGGCCGCGCACCAGCGCGAGGTTGGCCTGCAGCTCCGGGTCGCGTGGCATCCCCAGGCGGGCCTGCTCGTACGCCAGCAACGCCTCGGCGTGGCGGCCCTGGCGATAGAGCGCGTTGCCCAGGTTGTAGAGGACGCGCCGGTCGGGATCCGGCCGCTCGGCGGCGGCGGCGAACGCCTCGGCCGCGGCGGCGTGCTCGCCGCGCCGGTAGAGCTCCTGGGCGCGGACCGGATCCTGCGCACCCGCGGCACCAGCGGTGAGCAGGCCCACCAACCAGAGCAAGGCCAGGCGCCGCAGCGCCACTCCCTCGAGGCGGCGCACCAGGGCCGCGAACGGCGCCGCGGCGACCTCGCCCCCGCCGCCATAGCGGGCCGCGACGCCGCTCTCGAGCGCGGAGCGGATCTCGTCCGCGAGGCCGGGCTCGACCCCACACCGCGCCAGGCGCTCGAGCAGGTCGGGTCCGACCAGCGCCGCGGGCGGACACCCGAGCCGGTCCGAGAGGTAGCCGGCGAGCGCCTGGTCCGGGGCCATCCCGGCGCGCAGCGCGTCGGCGAACGACTGCGCCGCGCGGCGTGCCCGCGCGCCGGCCACGTCGGCCCGCACCCGCCGCCGCCAGCCGAGGAAACCCGCGAGGCCGAGCGCGGCAAGCCAGGGCGCCAGCACCGCGACGCCGCGCACCCAGGGTCCAGGCCAGGGCGCCACCACCACGGGCGCGCCGCGGTCCAAGGGGATCAGGTCGAACACGTCGTCCCGGCCGGGCACCACGGTGTCGGTGACCAGGGGTCGCAGCCCCTCTCCGGCCGGCAGCGGCTGCACCTCCAGCGGCAGCGCCCGCGTGGCCACCTCGACGTAGCGCTCGCGCCCTGGCGTCGTGTCGAAGTAGTTCCAATGCACCGGAGGCACCTCGCGCACCGTCGCGGTGGTGGGCGTGAGGTCGTACACCGCCTCCACCTTGTCCGACCCGCGCGCCTCGGTGCGCCCGAGCAGGTGGAGACCGCCTCCGGGCTGGTACTCCGGCAGCCCAAGGAACTCGAGGTTGCCGGTACCCGCGATCGTGACCCGCAGCTTCACGCTGTTGCCGACCCGCACCGCCGGGCGGTCCAGGGCCGCGTCGATCGTGAAGCGCCCGACCGCGCCGGAGAACGCCCGCGGCCGGCCGGCATCGGGCAGGGGCAGGACCTCCACCTCCACCGGCTCGCCGTACGCGAAGTACTCCTCCTTGCGCGGCAGCGGGCGGCCGCCGAAGCGCGCGGTGAAGTCGTCGCGATCGGTGGCGCTCTCGACGCGGTAGCGCAGCAGCGGCGCCTCGAGGCGCAGGCGCCCCGGCGCGGTGGGCAGGAAGGCGCGCCGCAGCACGAAGCGCGAGTAGCGCCGGCCCTGGCGCTCGACCATCTCCGGGGCGAGCGCCGCGGCCAGGCCACCGTTGGCGACCACGTAGAGGCCTTGCTCGCCCTGCGCGAAGGGCACCTCGACCGGGGTGGTGTCGGGCAGCGTGCCGAGCCAGCCGGCCTGGAGCTCCAGATCGACGTACTCCTGGCCGCGCGCGGTGCGCAGCACGAGGGGCGTGAGCGCCGCGTCCACGCCGAAGTCCACGTCCACCCGCAGCGGCTCGCCGACGTACACACGCGCCGCCAGCGGCCGCACCTGCACGAACGCTCGCTCCGCGCCGCGCAGGTCCTTGACGCACTCGAAGGTGAACTCCTGGGTCCGCTCCACCCGCCCCGCGGCGAGCGGCCACTCGATCGGCGGCACGGTGAAGCGCCCCTCGCGCCACGGCGTGATCGTGAGCACGTAGCGCACCTCCACCCGCATCGTGCGCCGCACGCCGTCGTAGGTCATCTGCTGGAACGAGCTCGGCGCCGAGAGCTCCACGCCGGCTCCGTCCACGACCGGGGCGCGGGGCGCCGGCAGCTCGGCCCGGCCCTCGGCGATCAGCGTGATCTGCGTGGCCTGACCCAGACGCACCAGCGCCGGCATCGGGCCCTCGGCGCGGATCCGCTCGCCCTGCGGCGCCAGGGTCGCGAGGAGCACGGCCAGGAACCCGGCGGCGCTCACCAGTCCTTCTCCACGGCCGGACGCCCGGCGCGCTGCTGGGCGCGCAGCTGCGCCTTCGCCTTGTCGAGCTGCTCCAGGAGGTCCTCCAGGCGCCTGCGTTCCTCGGGCGTGAACTCGCGCGCCCGCGCGTTGCGTCCCGGCGCCTCGCGCTGGGTCTGGTCGTCACCGGGCGGCGGCTCCTGGGTCTGTGGCTGCCCCTTCGGGTCCATGGGCCGCTCCTGGTCCGGGGGCCTGGCCTCCTCGCCGGGCTGGTCGCGCTGGGAGTCCTGCGACTCGGGCCGGGACTCGGCGGGGTCGCGTTCGTGGCCCGGATCCGGATCGGGGCGCGGCTGCGAACCCGGCCGGCTCTCCGATCCCGACTCCGGCCGGCTCTCCGGCCGGGACTCGGGCCGGCTCTCCGCGGACCTGCGCAGCGCATCGGCCAGCCGCAAGGCGCGCTCGTAGTTGCGCGCGAGCGCCGGTCCCGCGTCCGGCTGCAGCGCGCCGCGGCGGAAGTGCTGCACCGCATGCTCGGCCTGGGCCAGAGCCCCGGCCGGATCCTGCTCGCGCAGCGCGATGGCCGCGTCGTGACGCAGCGCTCCCAGGATCCCGCTGCGCAGTGCGTCGAAGCGGCCGTTGGACCAGGTCGCGGCCTTCTCGGCCGCGCTCTCCGCCTCGTCCTTCAGCCCGGCCCGCCAGGCGGCCAGGGCCAGGTTGTAGGCGAGCTCGGCGTCGCGCGCACCGCCGGCCAGCCGGGCCCGGAACACGGCCGCGGCTTCGGCGTGCCGGCCGGCACGCAGCAGGGCGAGGCCGTCGTCGTCGCCGCCGGGCTGCGCCAGCAACGCCACCAGGAGGAGGTTCCTCATCCGCTCCTCCCTCCCGAGCGCCAGAGTTCGGCCAGGAGCACGAGCAACGCCGGGAGCAGGAGCCACTGGAAGCGCGAGCGGCGCTGGCGCTCGCTCCCGGCCTCGTAGGCGCGCCGCGCCAACGGATCGAGCCGCTTCTCCTTCAGCTCCAGCAGCGGCAGCGGCACCGTGTCGGCGCGCAGGAACTCGCCGCCCGTGGCCGACGCGATGGCACGCAGGCCGTCGGCGTCGAGGGTGCTCACCACCTCGTCCCCGCCGCGGGCCGTGAGGAACGTCTCGCCCTGCGCGCCGCTGAGCGCGATCTTGGCGCCCTGGGTCGAGCCGTAGCCGAGCGCGTGCACGAGGATGGCCCGCTCGCGCAGCTCGCGCGCCGCCACCAGCCCCGCGCCGGCGAGGTCCTCGCCGTCGGTGAGCAGGAGCACGAACGAGGTCCGTTCCTGGCCCGCCTCCACTGCCGCCGCGGCGGCGCGCAGCGCGGCGGCCAGGTCCGATCCGCCGCGCCGCGCCGTATCGGTGTCCACCGTGGCCAGGAGCTGGCGGAACGCGTCGAGGTCGTGGGTGCGCGGCACCACCAACCGGGCCTCGCCGGCGAAGGCCACCAGCGCGACCCGGTCGCCGGCCACCAGCGTGGGCAGCACGCTGTGGATATCCCGCCTGGCGCGCTGCAGCCGGTCGGGCTCGACGTCCCGCGCCAGCATCGACCGCGACACGTCGAGGACGAAGACCAGGTCCAGGCCGCGCCGCTCCACCACCACGTCCTCCTCGCCCCAGCGCGGCTCGATCGCCGCCAGCACCAGGAGGGCCGTGGCCGCGCCCCAGCGCAGCGCCGCGCCCAGCGGATCCGCCGCGGCGCCGGCCACGGCTGCGCCGTAGGCCCGGCTGGCGCCCGCGGCCCGGCGCCGCAGGGCCCAGGCGAGCGCGGCCACCGCGGGCACCGCGAACAGGAGCGGCCACAGCTCCGGACGCTGCCACTCGATGGCCATCACGGCGCCTCCTTGATCCACAGGCCGCGGAGCAACACGCCCAGCAGGAGGAGCGCGGCGCCGGCGGCCACGGGCAGGACGAAGAGGTCCGTCGTGCGGTAGCGCGGGTCCTCGAGTTCGACCTTCTCCATCCGATCGATCTCGGCATACACCTGGGCCAGGGTCTCGGCGGTCTCGGCCAGGAAGAAGGTGCCGCCGGTCGTGGCCGCGATCTCGCGCAGCGCGGTGAAGCGCAGCGGCTCGCCGAACGAGAACGGGTCGCGCGTGCCCTGGCCGATGCCGATCGTGTGCACTCGCACGCCGTCCTCCTTGGCCAGCCGCGCGGCGTCGTCGTGCGGCACGCCGGCGTTGTTCTCGCCGTCGCTGAGCAGCACCACCACGCGGCTCTTCGCCGGGGAGGTCTTCAGCAACTTCACCGCAGCGGCCAGCGCGGTGCCGATCGCGGTCTGGTCCTCCTGGCTGCCGCGCCGCACGGTGTCGACCTGGCGCAGGAACTCGGCGAGCGCCGCCTGATCCAGGGTGAGCGGACAGCGCAGGTCGGCGAAGAGCGCGAAGGTCAGCAGACCGACGCGGTCGTGCATGCGTGCCGCCGCGAACTCCAGCGCGCGCTCGCGCGCCGCCATCATCCGCGTCACCTTCTGGCTGCGGTCCATGTCGCGGGCCAGCATCGAGCTCGACGTGTCGAGCACGAGCAGGATGTCGACGCCTTCGCCGCGCAGCGGCAGGAGCTCGCGGTGCGCGGGCCGGGCCAGCGCCCCCACCAGGGCCAGGAGCCCGAGCGAGTGCAGGAGGAGGGGCAGATGCACGAGGCGCTGGCGCAACGTGCGCGGCAGCGCGCACAGCGGGGCGAGGGAGGCCGTGGGCAGGGCGGCCCGCGGGCGCCGCAGGCGCAAGGCCAGCAGCAGCAGCACGGCCGGCGCGAGCGCCAGGAACCATGGATCGAGGAGCGTCAGCCCGTCCCGGCTCATGCGGCCCCCTCATGGACGCGGTCGGCGCGCGTCGCCTCCACGAACGCCTCGGCCAGGGCGAAGGTGCGCTCGTGCGTGTCCGCACCCGGCAGCAGCCGCGCGAACTTCACGAGATCGCATTGCTGCAGGAAGAGGCGCAGCTCGCCCCGCTGGCCCGCCAGGAGCACCGGGCTGCGCTCGGCCTCGGCCAGGAACTCCTCGGTGGTCCGCTCCGGCGCGCGCAGGCCGAAACGCTGCTCGAGGTAGCCGCGCAGGATGCGCGACACCTCGACGTAGAACGCCTCGACCTCCGCGGGCGTGCGGCGCGGCTGCTGGCGCAGCCGCGCCAGGGCGCGCAGGGCCGCGAGATGCGGCGCCAGCGGCGTGGCCGCGGGTGGCGCGGGCACCACGACCCGGCGGCGGCGCCACCACCACCAGGCCGCCGCCGCGAGGGCGGCCGCGCCGGCGGCAGCGCCGATCCAGGGCAGGAGGTCCGTCCGCGGCGGAAACGGCGGGCCGGGGTCCTCCAGCGCCGCATCCTCGGCCGACACGAGCGAGGTCACGCGCAGCCCGATCGCGGCGCTGCGCGCCTCGCTGCCGTCGCCCGCGCGCACCATGAACGGCGGGATCGTGCGTTCGCCGGTCGCCAGGGCCCGCAGGCGCAGGACGCTGCGCCGCCACGTCCCACCCTCGGCCCGCCGCGCCGGCCGTGGCTCGACCGTGCCGGCGAAGCCCTCGGGAATCGCCGGGGCGAACTCGGCCGCGAGTCCGTCGCGCAGGTAGAGGTCGAGCACCAGCGTGAAGGGTGCGAGGAGCGGGACCTCGTCCCGGTCCGCGGCCGCGCGCAGCTCGAGCGGGGCGGCCGGCGCTCGTGCCGGCGCCGGCTCGGCGCGGGGCGCGTCGTGGCACGCCGCGCACAGCAAGCCGAGCAGCAGGGCGGCCCGCCTCATCGCCGCGCTCCGCGCAGCTCGCGCATCTGGAAGAAGCGCAGGATCGGCTCGGCCACGCCGCGATCGGTGCGCACCTCGATGGCGTCGACGCCGGCCCGCGCCAGCGTCTCCTGGTGCGCAGCGTCGCGCGCGGCCCACTCCGCCGCATGCGCCGCGCGCACCCGCGCGCTGTCGGTGTCGACCCAGGCGTACGCGCCGGTCTCCAGGTCGCGGACCCGCAGCAGTCCGGCGCGCGGCAGCGTCCGGGTGGCGGGGTCCTGGACCCGCACGGCCACCAGGTCGTGGCGGCGCGCGAGGCGGCGCAGCTCCAGGGCCGGCAGCGGCGTGAGGAAGTCGCTGACCAGGAACACGACGGCCCGCCGCCGCTGCACGCGCGCCGCGAAGCGCAGCGCGCCCGCGAGGTCGGTCCCCTGCCCCGCCGCCTCCAGGCCGAGCGCCTCGCGCACGATCCGCAGGACGTGGCCGCTGCCCTTCTTGGGCGGGACGTAGCGCTCGATCCGGTCGCTGAACGCCACCAGCCCGGCCTTGTCGTGGTTGCGGGCCGCGGCCAGGGCCAGGCAGGCGCAGAACTCGGCCGCGGCCTGGCGCACCGTGCGCACGCGCGCGCCGCCGTCGCGGCGCACCGTGCCGAAGCGCAGCGAGGCGGAGAGGTCGAGGAGGAAGAGCACCGTGAGCTCGCGCTCCTCCACGAAGATCTTCACGTGCGGCCGGCCGGTGCGCGCCGTCACGTTCCAGTCCACCGAGCGCGGATCGTCGCCTTCGGCGAACTCACGCACCTCGTCGAACTCCATGCCGGTGCCGCGGAACACCGAGAGGTAGCCACCCGCCATCACGTCGGTGACCAGCCGGCTGGTGCGCACCTGGATGCGGCGCACCTGCTGCAGCACTTCGCGGTCGATCGCGGCGGCGCTCACGGCACGGGCACGTGGTCGAAGATCTCGCGCAACAGGTCCTCGGCGGTGCGCTCTTCGGCCTCCGCCTCGTAGGTGGGGATCACGCGGTGGCGCAGCACCGCGAAGCCGACCGCCTTCACGTCCTGCGGGGTCACGAAGCCGCGGCCCTCCAGGAACGCGCGGGCCCGGGCCGAGCGCACGAGGGCCAGGGACGCGCGCGGCGACGCGCCATAGAGCAGCAATGGCTTGAGCTTCGGCAGGCCGGCGCGCTCCGGCTCGCGCGTGGCGAACACCAGGTCGACCACGAAGCTCTTGACCTTGTCGTCCACGTAGATCGTGTCGACCAGACGCCGCGCCTGCAGCAGGGCCTCCGGCGAGATCACCTGGCGCACCTCGGTGGACGCGAAGATGCTGGCCATGCGGTCCAGGATGCGCTTCTCCTCGTCGCGGCTCGGATAGCCCACCACGAGCTTGAGCAGGAAGCGATCCACCTGGGCCTCGGGCAGGGGGTACGTGCCCTCCTGCTCGACCGGGTTCTGCGTGGCCAGCACCAGGAACGGCTGCGGCAGGCGGCGCGTGTCCCCGGCCAGGGAGACCTGCCGCTCCTGCATCGCCTCCAGGAGCGCCGACTGGACCTTCGCGGGGGCCCGGTTGATCTCGTCGGCGAGCACGAAGTTGGCGAACACCGGGCCCTCCTTCACCGCCCACTCCCCGGTCCTCGGGTTGTAGACCTGCGTGCCGATCAGGTCGGCCGGGAGGAGGTCGGGGGTGAATTGGATGCGCCGGAACACGCCGCCCACGGCCCGCGCCAGGGACGACACCGCCAGGGTCTTGGCCAGCCCGGGCAATCCCTCCAGGAGCACGTGCCCGTCGGCGAGGAGCGCGATCAGGAGGCCGTCGAGGAGCGGCTCCTGCCCCACGATCACGCTCTGGAGCGTCTGGCGGACCGCCTGCAGGTGCGGGGAGTGCTTCTGGATCTCGGCGGCGATCGCGAGGACGTCGGTCATGGAGCGGGCAGGATTCGAGCGGAGCGGGTCGGCCGCAACGAGAATCCCCGGGCCGGAACTCCTGGAGCGTCGCCGCGCCGTGCGCGCCTTCCGCGCAGGGTCGGGGTCCGCTGCCTGCGAGCCGCCCCGGGTACTCCGGGGCGGCCGGCTCGGCGGATCATCCCAGGACCACGTAGCTCAGCAGGATCCCCATCGCGTCCAGGGACTTGGTCGGGTCGCGCTGGTAGGTCGCGCGCAGGATCACCGTGGAGCCGGCAGGCAGCACCAGCGGCGTGGCCGGCAGCACCGTGCGCAGGTCGACGGGACACGGGTTGAGGTTGGGAAAGCCATGCAGGAGCTGTTGGCTGGCCTTGTCGATCAGCTCGAGCTTCACGCCGCCGCAGTGCAGGTGCGGGCCCATCGTGAGCACCGTCATCCGCTGGGTGAGCGGGAACTCGGCGCTGCGCACGTCGAGGCCGGTGCCGGACGGCACGATGTACGTGCTGGTGCAGTTCACGACGTCGAGCCAGAGCGGCCGCACCTCCTTGAGGGCGGCGCTGCCCGGACGGACGGTCATCGAGAACTGGTAGTAGACGGTCTTCGGAGCGAGCGTGAAGTTCTGCATGTGGAGGATGCAGAACACCGTGTCGCTGCCGCGGATCCGGTAGCCGTGGCCGTCGGGAAGCGCGAACGGGATGCGCTCGGCACCGGCGGCCGCGAAGCGCTCGCCGCCGATCCGCGCACAGGTGAGGTCGGGCGCGAGCGCCTTCACCAGGACCGCGTGGTGCAGGTAGAGGAGCTGCGGGTCCTGCGGCACCAGGTTCTGATCGACGATGCGGCTGTCGAAGCCGGTCATGTACACGTCGCCGGGATTCGGCGCGGGCACGAACTGCTCGAACTCGCCGGGCAGCAGCAGGGTGCCGATCTGCCGGCCGGCGGGGAGCGTGTACGGACCGATGTGGAACACCTTCACCTCGCCCTCGTTGCCGAGGTTGGGGCGGGGATCCTGGGGATCGAGGCGCGGGGTCTGCGCCGCAGCCAGGGCGGCGAGGAGGGACACCGCGAGACAGGCGGGGGCACGCATCACTGGAACCTCATGGCCGGGACCATCGGGGCGCTCCACGCGGCGACCGGCGCGTCGGCGTCGAGGTGGTGGTAGTGGGCGACGAAGCCGCGCGTGGGGGCCTTCCAGGCGCCGAGCGTGGCCCCGACGTTGTTGCTGGTCACGAGCCCCAGGGCGTTGGCGCCCGGCTTGAAGCCGACCGCCTGGAACTGCACGACCGCTCCCTGCAGCGCCGGCGCGGAAGGCACCGGCACCGCGAACACGGGGTCGAAGGCGTTCACGCGCCCGGCGGCGTCGGCGTTGCCCGTGAGGCCGATGCTCAGGTCGCTGTACACGAGGCAGCCCTGGGCACCGATGGGGCCGAGGTCCAGGGGCAGGGGGATCGAGCCCCACAGGGTGCGCGAGCCGCCCAGGTACACGCCCACCGGCAGGCCTTGGCCGTAGCCCTGGCCGAAGGCCGCGATCGTGCCGCCCGGCGCGATCTGGCCGAGGAGGCCCAGGGTCGCCGTGCCGCAGCCCGTGCCCAGCGGGCTCTGGCTGCCGAGGCTCGCGCCCACGCCGGGTTCTTCCTCGGCGTCGAGGTGGCAGTTGGCGACGCCCGCCCCCTGGTTGGAGTTGCCGCGCGCGCGGATCTCCACCACGAGGGCGCCGCCCTGGTAGGCGAAGGGCGCCGCGAACACGAAGCGCAGCTCGCCATTGGGCCCGCCGAACGGGTCGGGGTTGACGTTTCCATCCGGACCGAACGCGTGGTTCGCGGCCTGGAAGACGAGCGTGGGCGCGCCCTGCACGTTGGCCGCGAACACCTGCGAGCTGCTCGCCGGCTCGGTCGCGGCGGCGGCCAGGAAGACCCGCAGGTCCTGCACCGTCCCGCCGGCCGTGCCGAGCGTGGGCCCGTCGAAGCGCAGCTCCAGGCGGTTCCACATCGCCGCACCGGTCCCGATCTCGGCGGCGCCGATCACGAACTGGCTCCGCGAGGACGAACGCATCAACGGGTAGTTGGTCCGGCTGTTGAGCTCGGTGTGCACGGCCCCGGTGCGGGCCGGCACGAAGATCTGGGCGCGCGGGTCGGGCGCGAGGAGGCCGAGGGCGAGGACCCAGGGCACGTTGCGGAGCTGCATGGCTGCCTCCAGCTTGGGAACGGACGAGGAAGTGCGAGGCGGTCCGATGGCCCGCGCGGGCTTCGGACCGGGAGACGTCACGATCGCGTGAAGATCAGGTGGCCGGGCGGGGCACCCCGCCCGTCGTCATTGGATCTGCGCCTTCAGCCCGTTGCTCACCGCGAGGCCGAGACTGTTCGCGGCGGGGTCGAGCACGAAGGCCTGGAAGAAGAGCGTGGCGCCGCGCAGCCCCGGGTCGTTGGGGAGGGGCCAGGAGAACACGGCGCGGCCGCCCCCCGAGCCCTGGCCCGGCGCCGCGGCGGACTGGGTGAAGAGGTGGCTGCAGCGCACCAGGCAGTTGGGCGCGCCGAGGATGGCGAGGTCGAAGGGCAGCGGCAGGGTCCCGAAGGCCGTGGCGCTGTCGCCCAGCGCGCAGAAGGTGAACGCACCCGGGAAGACGGAGACGAGCTCCGTGTCGAAGCTGGCGCCGATGGTCGCCGAGCGGCTCGCACCGAGGACCGGCTGGTGCCCGTCGAGGCCGGCGCAGCCGGCGCCGAAGCCGCCGACGGCGGGGGCATTCACGTAGAGGCGGAGCGGCACCCCGGGCTGCCCGCTGTTGGGACCGTAGAAACCGAACGAGTCGCCCGTGGGCGCGAGGTCGGCATTCACGCTCTGCCCGGCGGCGGTCCAGCGCACCACGCCCGGAGTGTTGGGCGCGGTGTAGGTGAACGCCCAGGAGTTGCCGAACTTGTCGAGGTGGGTGATCGCGTCGCCGGCGGGGGTGGTGCGCGTGTTGGTGCCGGCCTGGAAGCGGCCGGCGCTGGTCTCCATGCAGAAGCCGCCCAGGCCGAGGCCCGGACCGCCGGTAACGCGCGCACTCACCGGCACCGTGCCACCGGCGTCGACCGAGAGCAGCTGCGGCGTGATCTCGACCTTCACGACGCCGTTGGCGTTCGGATTGGGATCATGGCAGGCGCCGCAGGCCGGAAACGACCCGGAGGGGTTCGGCGGGATGCCGAACTCGCCAGGCAGGACTCCGGTGGACCGGGGCGCGGGCAGCGCGCTGGCGAGGAACACGGCAGCGCCCGTGAGGAGGAGGGACTTGGTGCGTGTGCGCATGGAGTTGAGTGCGATGAGATGGCGTCGTCGGGGGGTGCGCGGGGGTGACGCGGGCCGCCAATCTACCTTGGTTCGCCTGCGCTGGGACCTGCCTGCATGCCCGGCGCGCCCGCCGGGATGCCCCCGCCACCCCATGGTCCGGGCGGGATTCCGTCAGAGCCGGGTCTGGTAGCGCCGCGTCATCTCGGTGAAGCGCGCCGGATTCCTGCCCTCCGGGCGGCGCCGGAGTTCGCGCTCCGCGGCCGCGAGGTCGTGGGGCGTGCGGTCGCGCAGCTCGAGAGCAAGGCGCTCGTGGCCCTCGGCGGCGGCGAAGGCGAGCTGCGGGGATCGGACGATCCGCAGCCACTCCAGGTAGCGGCGCGCCAGCTCCAGGAGCTCCCCCTTGGACGCGACCCCCCCGCGGAGCTCGGCCATGGCGAGGATCTCGGCCAGGGGCAAGGGGGCCTCGGCCGCGACGGTGCGGTACACCGCCGCGTCCCGCTCGACCGCGAGGAACACCGAGGCCGAGCGCTGGTAGGCGAACGCGGCCACGATCCCCAGTCCCAGGGCGCCGAGGGCGAGCGCCGGGCGGCGGAGATCCGCCGGCGCCGCACGATCACTTGCCATCGGCGGCCTTCAGCGAATCCGCGTGGAAGCGATAGCGCTCGGCGATGGCCTGGACGGCGGCCTCGGGCGAGCCGGCCTGGACCCCGCCGAAATCCTGCTCGGTGGTGTCGCGCAGCATCGTGAGCGTGAGCGCGCGCAGCGGTTCGTCCTGCGTCGCGAGCAGGATCCTCGTCAGCTCGGTGACCGCTCCGACGCCGGAGCGCGGCCTGAGCTGCTCGAGTCCGAGGCGCGTGTCGATCCCGGCCTTGCGCAGGGCGGCCAGATACCACTGTGCCTGGGGTACGTCGCGGTTCTTCACCCACCACTCGCGCAGCACGCGCACGGGGTCGGGGGCGCCGCCGGCATTCACGCCGGTGAGCCCTGCGATCAGTCGCACGGCGCGTCCGGCGTCGCCGCCGCCCTGATCGACCATCTGCAGCAGGTCCTCGATGACCTCGGGGTCGCCGAGTTCCGCCAGGAGCAGCACGACCTCGCGCCGCACCTGCGGGTTGTTGGCGCGCAGGAACGGCCGCAGCGCCGGGCGCGCGAGGAGCGCGCCCTGCCGGCGCAGGAAGAGGCCGGCCAGGGACCCGACTTCGTCCCCCACCCGCGCCGTGAAGACATAGGCGAGCAGCTGCGCCGCCCGTGGATCGCGCACCTCGCCGAGCGCCTGCACGGCGGCCATGCGGTCCTCGGCCGCGGGCTGGCTCAACGCGGCCTGGAGCACGGGCACCACCTCCGCGCCGCCGATGCGCCCCAGGGCGATCCACGCGGTGCGCCGCGACGCCTCGTCGAACGCGGGCAGGCGCGCCAGCAGGACCGGCCGGGCCTCTGCGGCGCGCAGGCGGCCCAGGCTGAACACGGCCGTGCGCACGACCTCGGGATCCTCCTCATCGAGGGCCTTCAGCAGGATCGGCACCGCACGCAGGTCCTTGAGGTTGGCGATCTCGTCCATGGCCTGCAGGCGGATGCGCCGCCGCGGGTCCGCCATGCACGCCAGGACCTTGTCCGCGCCCAAGAGGCCGAAGAGCCGCGCCACCCAGGCCCGCGCGGCGTTCTCGCCCTGGGCCGCGGCGAGGTCGAGCATCGCGCGCCACACGCGGTCGCCCGGCGCGAGGATGGCGACCTCCACCCAGGGCAGGACCGCATCGTCGACCTTGGGCAAGGAGGCGAGCCAGGCCGCGATGGCCTCGCCGTCCTGCTCGGTCAACAGACTGGCGAGGTCGGGGATCGCGACGAGATGGGCGTGGGCGGTGGCCCTGCGCCCCGGGGTCAGCTCGGGCAGCGCGCCGAGGATCAGCTCCTTGAGACGGCGGGCGCGCACCGCCGGGTCCTGGTTCTGCGCCAGCCAGGCCTTGCCCTCGCGCCACCATGCGAGCGCGTCGCCGTCGCGCTTGGGATTGCGATAGAGCTGCCAGCGCTGGCCCTGTGCCACGGCGGCCAGCTCGCGCTCGAGGGTGGGGAGCAGGCGATCCTGCTCGCTCCACGCGGTGTAGCGCGCCTGCACCCTGCCGAGTTCGAGGGACACGACGAAGTGCGGCTGGATGTCGCCCGGCGGCGGCAGCGCCGGCGGGGTGCGCAGGAACCCGCCCTGTTCGAGGCGGGCCACCAGCGCGAGCAGCTCCGGCGGCTCCAGCACGAAGTCCAGGACCCCGGGCTTGTCGTCCAGGCGCAGCGCGGGACCGCGGAACCGTACCGTCAGCCGCTCGCTGCGCACGCCGAGCACCGCCATGGGCACGGTGGCCTCGCTCAGCTCGATGCGCTGGCGCAGGCCGAGGAAACCGCCTCCCTTGCGCACCTTCCACCACTCGCGCCACGCCTCCGCCCCGGCCAGCCGTTCGCCGGTGAAGAGCTCCAGACGCTGGCGCAAGGGCAGGTCGAGCAGCGCGAAGTTGGCAACGAAGCCGCGCGGTGCCACGACCTGCAGCATGGCCTCGACCAGGGCCTCGTCCTGCCACGCCTTGCCCTCGGTGTCGTCGGACCGGAACGCGATCCCGCTCAGGGCGTACGCCGCGGTCGCCTGGGCGAACGTGTCGGGCGTCTGCAGCTCGCGCAGCAGGTTGGGCGCCATGGCCTCGGTCACCAGCGGCTTGCCGTGGCGATCCTCGAGCAGGGCCAGCGCGAATGCCGCATAGCCGAAGCCCCGATCCCGCGCCGGTGCGGCGACGATCGCGGCCAGATCCGGGGCGGCCTCCAGCCCGTGGGCGAGGAGCGCGTTGCAGGCGGTCTGCGCCAGCACCACGTCCGTGCTGCGCAGGCCGCGCAGCAGGCACTCGCGTGCCTGGGGCGAGGGCAGGACCCCGAGCAGCTCCATCGCCGGGCCCGCGACCTCGGTGCGCCGGTCGCCGGCCAGCTCCAGGAGGCGCGGCAGGTCCTCGGCCACCAGCTGGCCCTGCAGCAGCTCGCGCGCCGCCCGCTGCACGCCAGGGATCGAGGCCGCGAGGCACTGGAAGAGCGCCTCGCGGGCGTCCCCCTGCAGGAGTGCCGCCATCGTGCTCAGCACCTCGCGCGTCGCCGAGCCGTAGGGCTTGGTGAGGGCGATGTAGAGGAGCTCGCGCCCCTCGTCGGCCGCGCCGAACCGCTGGACCACCTTCAGCAGGCCGAACGCGAGGTCCGCATCCGCCTTGCGCAGCGCCTCGAGCGCGAGTTGCGCGGGTTGGCGGAACCGTTCGCCCATCCGCTGCAGGTGCAGCTCCAGCGCGGGTCCGGCCATGCCCACGCTGCGGCGCAGCCGTGCCGCCTCGGCCAGGAACGACTGCACTTCCTCCTGGCTGGCGTTGCGCTCCTGCGCCGGCTGCGCGCCGGGTTCCGGCTTCTTGACCGGCGGGAGGATCAGGCGGCCCTGCCCCTGGCCTTGCGGCAGGAGCCCGGCCAGGACGAGCGTGGCGATCCAGGACATCGGTTCGGTGGTGCGGTGGGACGCTGGGGCGGCGCCCGAAGGGGTCTGTTGCGAGAGGGGCGGACTATACCGTCCAATCGCCGGCTTCGACCCGAGCCTGGGCGGGCGGCCGGGAGCCGGGCTCCGCAGCCTGCCTGCGCACCGCCTCGGGCGGGGCCCGGACGGCCCCCGGGTCGACCCCGCCGCACCGCATACGGATCGACCCTGCCCCGCGTGAGCCCCTCCCCCCTCCTCGTCCACGGCGCCCTGCTGCTGGTGTCGCTGATCTTCGGCCTGAACTACGTGGCCGTGAAGCTGATCCTCGAGCAGGTGCCGGCCGCGACCTGGATGGCGGTGCGCATCGGGCTGGCCACGGTGCTCCTGGTGCCGATCGCGGCGCTCACCACGCGCCGGCGCCTGCCGCGGGAGGCCCTGCGCTGGCTGCTCCTCGCCGCGTTCCTCGGCGTCGGACTCAACCAGATCCTCTTCGCCGAGGGCATGGCGCGCACCGACTCCGGCCACGCGTCGCTGATCAACGCCGGGATCCCGCTGTTCACGCTCTTCTTCGCCGTGCTCGCGCGCCAGGAGGCGTTCACCCCCGCCAAGCTGCTCGCCATCGCCACGGCCCTGGCCGGGGTGCTGGTGCTGCTGCGCGCCGACCGGATCCTGCTCGGCGAGGCCGGCGGCATCGATCGCGAGCGCGTGCTCGGCGACCTCCTGGTGCTGGGCAACGCCACCTCGTTCTCCGCGTTCCTGGTGGTCATGCGCCACCTCGGCCGCAGCGTGGATCCGCTGCGCTCCACGGCGTTCTGCTTCTTCTTCGGCGGGCTGATGATGGTCCCGTGGGTGTGGGGGGACGTGACCGCCGCCACCCTCGAGCTGACGCTGCGCCCCGGCGTGTGGCCGATCGTCGTGTTCGCCGTCGTGGGCGCGACCGTCATCACCTACCTGCTGAACGGCTGGGCGCTGCGCCACACGCACAGCTCGCAGGTGGCGCTCTACATCTACGTGCAGCCGGTCGTGGCCACGGCGGTGTCGTTCCTCCTGGGACGCGAGCGTCCGGACCTGCGCTTCTTCCTGGCCGCCGGGCTGGTGTGCTCCGGCATCCTCGTGCAGCAGCTGCCCGCGCTGCTGCGCCGCAGCGCCTGAGGGCGGCGGTCAGCGCAGGCGGCGTTCGATCGCCGCGAACGTGGCGCGCCAGCCGTTCTCGCACGCGGCGAAGTGCGCGTCGGCCGCCGGATCGATGGGGAAGCCGGCCTGCTCCACGCGCAGCAGCGCCCCGCCGGGCCGCGCCTCGATCGTGAACTCGGTGGTCGTCGTGATGGGGACGGCCGGTCCGCCCGCGCGCGCGTAGTAGCGCGCCGGCCCGAGGCGCAGGCGGCGGCCCGGCTCGAAGCGCTCGATGGTCGCCGACCAGACGTACTCGGGGTCGTCCTCGCGCGCGCCCCACGCGGCCGCCCAGATCCCGCCCTCGCGCGGCTCGAGGACGACCCGCGCGGCACCCCACCAGCCGCGGATCGCGCTCGGCGTGGTCAGCAGCGCGAACACCTCTTCCGGCGTGGCGGCGAGCAGGATCTCGTGGCGGTGCGTGCGGGTGGTCATGGTGGCGGGCGCGTCGCGTCCCACAGCGGGGGACGCGCAGCCCCTCCATGCTTCCGTTGGCGACCCTGCTCGGCAACACTTGCCCCTGCCAGTGGCCCGCGCCGCCGCGCGCGCCCGTTCCGCGGGCCGCGCCGTGCTCACCCGGGCCGCCCTGCCGGCAGCGGATCCCGACCCTCCCCGGAATTCCCGCGGCCCCAGGGCATTCGCTACACGATCCGCCCATGGCCCAGCCCCCGAGTCCCCCCCCAACTCCGCGTCCGAAGCTCACCGCCCGCGGCGTGGCCATCCTCCACAACCCCGCCCTGAACAAGGGCACGGCGTTCACCGACGCCGAGCGCGACGCACTCGGCCTGCGCGGCCTGCTGCCACCCCACGTGGCCACGCAGGAGCTGCAGATGGAGCGCATCCTGGAGAACTTCCACCGGCTGCCCGATGACCTCGAGCGCTACAAGTACCTGGCGGCGCTGCTCAACCGGAACGAGTCGCTCTTCTTCCGGGTCCTGATCGACCACCCCGACGAGATCATGCCGGTGGTCTACACGCCGACCGTGGGCCTGGCGTGCCAGCTCTTCGGCCACATCTTCGAGCGGCCGCGCGGCATGTTCCTCTGCGCCGACGACCGCGGTCGCATGGCCGAGGTGTTGCGCAACTGGCCGTACCGCGAGGTCTCGATCATCGTCGTCAGCGACGGCGAACGGATCCTGGGACTCGGCGACCTGGGCGCCAACGGCATGGGCATCCCGGTGGGCAAGCTCGCCCTCTACACCGCGGCCGCGGGCATTCCGCCCAGCCAGTGCCTGCCCATCCTGCTCGACGTCGGCACCGAGAACCGCGCCCTGCTCGCCGACCCGCTCTATGTGGGCCTGCGCCGGCCGCGCCTGCGCGGCGCCGAGTACGACGCGTTCCTCGAGGAGTTCGTGCTCGCCACGCAGGAGGTGTTCCCCGGCGTGCTGGTGCAGTTCGAGGACTTCGCCACCTCGCACGCCTTCGAGCTGCTGCGCCGCTACCGCGACCGGATCTGCACGTTCAACGACGACATCCAGGGCACCGCCGCCGTCACCATGGCGGGGTTCTACTCGGCGCTGCGGGTCACCGGCGGACGGCTCGCGGACCAGCGCATCCTCTGCCTCGGCGCCGGCGAGGCGGCCACCGGGATCTGCGACCTGGTCACCGCGGCGATGCGCGCCGAGGCGGTGCCCGACGCGCAGGCGCGCGCGCGCTGCTGGCTTTTCAACAGCAAGGGTCTGGTGGTGAAGGCGCGCACCGACCTGGCGCCGCACCATCGCCCCTACGCCCACGACCACGTGCAGCTCACCGACTTCCTGGCGGCGGTCGAGACGCTCAAGCCCACGGCGATCGTGGGCGTGTCCGGCGTCGCGCACGCGTTCACCCAGCCGATCGTCGAGGCGATGACCCGGCTGAACCCGCGGCCGATCGTGTTCGCGCTCTCCAACCCGACCTCCAAGTCGGAATGCAGCGCGGAGGAGGCGTACCGCTGGAGCCGCGGGCGCGCGCTCTTCGCCAGCGGCAGTCCGTTCCCGCCCGTGACGCTGGACGGGCGCACGCTGGTGCCCCGGCAGGGCAACAACTGCTACATCTTCCCCGGTGTGGGCCTGGGCGTGATCGCGGCCGGCGCACGCCACGTCACCCACGAGATGTTCTCGGCCGCCGCGGTCACGCTCGCAGGCCAGGTCACGGAGGTGGACCTGGCGCAGGGCAGCCTCTACCCGCCGCTCGGCCAGGTGCGCGAGGTCTCGGCGCGGATCGCCGCCGCGGTGGCGGAAGTGGCCTACCGCCACGGGCTGGCCACCAGGCCCGAGCCCAAGGACCTGCTCGGCCACATCCAGTCGCTGATGTTCGACCCCCGCTACCGCAGCTACGTCTGAACGGGACGCGCCGCACGCGGCGCGTTCACAGCGGGATCCCGAGCGGCGCCACGATCACGCGGCCGACGTACGGTCGCGCCGTGGCCACGAGCAGGCCCTGTTTGGCGGCGTGGAAGGTGACCGTCACGTCGCCGCGGCAGGCGATGCCGCCGAGGGCCTCGCCGCTGTCGCCGTGCAGGCCGCTGGGCACGTCGACGCACAGTTTCGGGCCGACCGCGCGGTTGAACAGATCCACCCAGCGCGCGGCCGCGCCGTCGAGCGGCCGCACCAGGCCGGTCCCGTAGAGCGCGTCGATCCACACGGTGCCCGCCGGCACGCGATCGGGATCCGGAGCCTCGGAGTGCACCGGGACGCCGGCGTTGCGCAGGATGCGCAGTTGCAGCGCCGCGTCCGGGCAGCGCGACGGCTCCGGCGCGGCCAGCAGGTGTACGCGGGCCGCGCGCCCGAGATGCCGCGCGGCGGCCAGGCCGTCGCCGCCGTTGTTGCCGGGACCGCACAGGATCATCCAGCTCGCGCCGAGTCCGCGCGCGGCATCCGCGACGCCGCGCGCCGCGTTCTCCATCAGCAGGATCGACGGCATCCCCAGCTCGCGCACCGCGCGCGCATCGAGGGCGCGGGACTCGGCCACGGTCATGGTGTGCATGGCGGAATCATGCCAGCCTCGCCCCGCACCGCATCGCGCACGCGCTGCAGGAGGCCGTGGTCGCCGACCGGATCCAGCGCGCGCAGATCCACGTCGCCGCTCTGCGCCTGCCCGAGCAGCTCGCCCGCGCCGCGCAGGCGGAGGTCGGCCTCGGCCAGCTCGAAGCCATCGGTGGTCGCGCACACGGCGCGCACGCGCTCGCTCGCCTCCCCCACCAGCAGGCAGATCCCCCGGCGCCGTCCCCGTCCCACGCGGCCGCGCAGCTGGTGCAGCGTGGCCAGCCCGAAGCGGTCGGCCTCGACCACGACCATCACGGTGGCGTCCGGGACGTCCACCCCGACCTCCAGCACCGTGGTGCCGACCAGGATCGGGAACGCACCGGCGCGGAACTCCGCCAGCACGCCCTGGCGCTCCTCGGCCGGCATCCGCCCGTGCACGAGCCTGCAGGCGAAGTGGCGCGCCAGCGCGCGTTGCACCTCGACGGCGCTGCCGCGTTCGCCGGCCGCGCCGATGCGGTGTGCCACCACGTACGCCTGCTCGCCGCGCGCCAGCGCGCGCCGCAGCACGGCCAGGACGCGGCGCCACTCGCGCGGCGCCAGCCAGAACGCGCGTGGCGGGCGCCTGCCGCCCGGGCGCGAGCGCAGGACGATGCCGTCCAGGTCGCCGAAGAGTGCCAGGGCCAGGGTGCGCGGAATGGGCGTCGCGCTCATCACCAGCACGTGCGGATCCTCGCCCTTGTGCACCAGCGCCATGCGCTGCGCCACGCCGAAGCGGTGCTGCTCGTCCACGATCACCAGCCCCAGGCGCGCGAAGACGGTGCGCTCGGTGAGCAGGGCGTGGGTGCCGAACACCACGCCGCACCGCCCCGCGCCGAGCTCCGCCTCCACGGCGCGTCGCTCGGCCGGGGGACGCGCCGCGCTGAGCAGGTGCAGGGCGACGCGGCTGCCAGCCAGCCAGGCCGCGAACGTGGCGTGGTGCTGCTCGGCCAGGAGCTCGGTCGGCGCCAGGAACGCCACCTGCCAGCCGGCGGCCACCACCGCGAGCGCGGCGAACCACGCCACCGCGGTCTTGCCCGTCCCCACGTCGCCCTGCAGCAGGACTCCCATGGGCGCCGGCCCCCGCAGCCGCTGCCGCAGCTCCTGCACCGCACGCTGCTGGTCGTCGGTCCACGCGAACGGCAGGCGCGCGCGGATCCGCTCCAGCAGCTCGTCGCCCACCTCGATGCGCGGCCCGCGCCGCGCGAGGCGCAGGCGCCGGGCCCGCTCCACGCGCCGGAACAGCGCCGCCGCCTCGCGCACGGCGAAGCGGCGCCGCGCGGCCTCGTGCTCGGCCACGCTGGCCGGGGCGTGCATGGCGCGCAGCGCGGCCGGCAACGGCGGATGATCCAGCGCCAGTTGCGGCGGCAGCGGCTCCTCGGGCCAACGCGCGAGCGGCGCCTGCGCGAGCACGCTCTGGATCCAGGTCCGCAGCCGCGCCTCGCCCACCCCCTCGATCTCGGGGTAGCGCACCAGCATCGGCCCGGCGTCGGCCGCGGACTCGGGCACGATGCGCGGCGCCTTGAGCTGCCACGCCCGACCGCGCCGCTGCAGCACGCCCTCGACCACGCGCTCCTGACCCGTGGTGTAGGCCTTGCGCAGGTACGGCTGGTTGAAGAACGGCACCAGGAAGGGCGTGCCGTCGGAACTCGCGAAGGTCACCATCACCATCGAGCGCCGGCCCGGCAGCCACTGCAGGGTGACGCGCTGCACGCGCCCCTTGAGCCGCACCAGCAGGCCCTCCGCCGTCGCGACCGGCGCGGCGAGCGTGGCCACCGCCGCCACGCGGCGCGGGAAGAAGTGCAGGAGATCGCCGAGCGTGCGGATGCCGGCCGCGGCGAGCCGCTCGGCGACCCGGGCGCCGACGCCCTTGAGCACCGTGACCGGAGAGTCCGTGCACCACTCCGTGGCGGGGGCCCTAGTCGGGGAGCCGGACACGGCAGCGCACGCCTCCCAGCAGACACGCTTCGGGCGTGGTCCCGTGCACGCGCAGCACGGCGTGACCACCCAGTCCGGACGGACAGGCGCCCAGATCCACGTCGGCCGGGACGCCGGCGCGGAGCGTCAGCCGCGCCGCGAACAGGACGTCGTCCAACGCCGCCGCGCGCCTCTCCGCGAGGGGCCGCGTGGCCGCGGCGGCCGCCGGCCGCCCCCGGTCGCGCGCCAGCTCGAGCACGACCTGGGCGTCCCGCGGGCTGGTCACGCGCACGCGCACCGGCGCGGACACGCGCAGGCCGCCCAGGGCCTCGACGGCGACGCGCTCGACGCGCGGCAGGCGCAGGGCCGGGTCGCCGAGCAGGTGATAGAGGTCCGCGGTGTAGCGACGCAGGCGCGCCTGGCTCTCGGTGAAGAGCATGAGCATCCCCGCAAGCGTCTGGGCACGGCGCGTGAACGGGTCGCCCGGGTCCGGCGCGAGCATGCGGCGCCGCGCCTCCGCCAGGAGCGGTCCCAGGCGTGCGGGGCGCTGGTGGTCGCGCGCGAGCCGCATCAGCTCGCGGCCGAGGAGGAGGTCGCCGAACGGGAACGACACCTGCGACGCCGCCACCACCGCCACCGGCCCGTGCGCGGCGAAGAGCAGGTCCTCGCCCAGCGATCGGCGCGGGAACTCGCCCACGTGGCAGGCGAAGGCGAACACCAGGGTGCGCTGGGCACCCCGCAGGCGCGCGGCGTCCTCGCGGCGCAGCAGCGGCCAGCTGCCGCTGCGGCCGCGCAGGCGCAGGTCCGCCAGCCGGTCGATCTGGCCGTGCCCGGCGTAGAGGAACGCGAAGGGCCCGGCGTCGAGTTCGGCCCGCACCACCTCGGCGAAGTCCTCGGGCGGCGCGAAGTACGGCGACTCGGGCAGCGCCACGAGCGAGCGCAGGCGCTGCGCGGGGTCCAGCTCCTCGGTGAAGAGCACGCGCATGGCGTTCTCCAGGGTCGCGTCGAGGACCGCGCCGAAGTCGCCGTCGCCGGCACAGAACGTCAGCTCGCGCACCCACTCGCCCGGCGCCAGCCGCTCGTAGGCCAGGGAGCGTGCGATCACCGCGCGCAGCTGGTCGGGGCTGGCCGCGGGGATGCGGCCCAGCGCGAAGCTCGGCGCGCCGTCGCCCTTCACGTCCACGTAGCCGAGGTCCGACCAGACCTGCGCGCTGCCCGGCATCCCCGGCACGATCGTCGGCAGGCCCGGGCGCGCGAGGGCGGGCACCGGCAGGCCACCGCGTGCCGCGTCCCCGAGCAGGAGCACGTGACCCGGCTGCGCCGCTGCCGCGATGCGCGCGTGCAGCATGGTGCGCAGCGCTTCGGCCACCGCGCGCGGGTCGTCGCCGGCGGGGACCTCGATCCACTCGGCGCGCAGACCCTCGGCCCTGCGCGCCTGCAGCAACCCCTGCGCGGCCTCGGCCAGCGCCGGCGGGCCGACCACGAGGTAGTCCTGCGCGGCGCAGAGAGTCGCGCACACGGCCAACGCCGAGGTGGAAAGGACACGCCGCATGACCGGATAATCCGCGCCCACCCGACCACGTTCCATTCGCAAGTGGCCAAGCTCAAACCCCCTGACCTCACGCCCGAGCAGCAGGAGTACCTCGCCCGCTACGGCTTCGATCCGGAGCTGTTCCGCGCCTGGCAGGAGGGAGTGCACAAGGGCACGCTGAACCGCAAGAACAACGCGGTGACCACGCCCCTGCTGGCGCCCGATCCGGGCTCCGTCCACGACCTGCCGCGCAAGAACTCCAAGAGCCACGCCACGCTCGTCCACCTGGGGACGGAGGCCATCCGGCGCGGGGAGCTGGGCATGGTGGTCCTCAACGGGGGCATGGCCACGCGCTTCGGCGGGGTGGTGAAGGGGGTGGTGGACGTCCTGGGGCCGGGGCGCTCGTTCCTGGCCCTGAACGTCGAGGACCTGCAGCACGCGGCGAAGGAATGCGGCGGGCGCATCCAGCTCTTCCTGATGAACAGCTTCGCCACCGATCAGGCCACGCGCGCCCACTTCGCCGAGCACCACGACTTCGGCCTGCCCGCGGACCAGGTGCACATGTACACGCAGTTCATCTCCATGCGCCTGGAGAAGGACGGCAATCTGTTCGTGGGCAAGGACGGCCAGCCCAGCTTCTACGGCCCGGGCCACGGCGACTTCGCGCCAGCCCTGCGCCGGAGCGGCCTGCTGCAGCGCTTCCTGGACCAGGGCGGCAAGCACCTCTTCGTCTGCAACGTGGACAACCTCGGCGCCCGCATCAGCCCGCTCCTGCTGGGCAGCCACATCCACAGCGGCGCCGAATGCACGGTGGAACTCGCTCCCAAGTGGCCCGGCGACGTGGGCGGCTCGCCGTACTCGTTCGAGGGACGGGTGCAGCTCGTCGAGCAGGTGCGCTACCCGGAGGGCTTCGACCCCGACATCGTGGACGTGTTCAACACCAACACGTTCCACTTCTCCGCGGCGGCGCTGAACCGCGACTTCGACCTGGCCTACTACTACGTCGAGAAGAAGGTCGAGGGCCGGCCGGCCGTGCAGATGGAGCGCCTGATCGGCGAGATGACGCGCCACCTCAGCACCAACTTCGTCAAGGTGAAGCGCACCGGCGTGGACACACGCTTCCTGCCCATCAAGACGCCCGAGGACCTGAGCGCCGCGCGCGCCGACATCCTGGCCATCTACGGCGGAAGCTGATCCGGACGCCGCCGCGCGGGGATCGTCACGCCCGCCGCGCCGGCGCCTCGTCGGGGAAGGTCAGCAGCACCTGGTCGATCCGGTGGCCGTCCATGTCCACGACCTCCAGGCGGAAGCGCTCCCATGCGAATGCGTAGCCCCGCTTGGGCATGGTCTCGAGGTTGGCGAGCAGCAGGCCCGCCACCGTGGTGTAGCGCAGCTCGGCCTCGCGCGGCAGCTCCTCGACCGCGAGCAGTTCCTTCAGCTCGCTCACCGTCATGCGGCCGTCGAGGAGCCAGGAGCCGTCGGCGCGCTGCACCGCGCGCGGCTCCTCGTCGTCGCGCGGCAGGTCGATCTGGCCGAGCACCGCGCGCGAGAGGTCGTTCAAGGTCACCAGGCCTTCCGTGCCGCCGAACTCGTCCACCACGATCGCCACGTGGGTGTGCTCGTTCGCGAAGCGCTCCAGCACGCGGAGCGCCGCCGTGGTCTCGAGCACGTAGAGCGGCGGCGTGGCGAGGTCCGTCAGGGCGAAGTCCTGGCCGGAGAAGCCGCTGCGCAGCAGGTCCTTGACGTGCACCATGCCGACCACCTGGTCGAGTCCGCCGCGGCAGAGCGGGAAGTGCGTGTGGGGTGTGCCGGACACGACCGCGCGGATCCGGTCCAAGGTCCACTCGGGCTCGAGGTGGACGATCTCGCCACGCGGCACCATCAGCTCGCGCACCTGCCGGTCGCCGAAGCGCAGCACCCGCTCGACCAGCTCGCGCTCCTTCTCGTGCAGCACCCCCAGCTCTGCGCCGCGCCGCACGAGGCTGCGGATGTCGTCGTCCGAGACCTCCTGGGCCGGCCGCGTCGCCCCGCCGAAGAGCCGCAGCACCGCGTCGGTGCTGCGCGTCAGGAGCCAGACGAACGGCGCCGCGAGGCGCGAGAGCACGTGCATCGGCCCGGCCACCAGCCGCGCGATCGGCTCGGGCCGGCCCATGCCGAGGCGCTTGGGCACCAGCTCGCCGAGCACCAGCGAGAGATAGGTGATGCCGATCAGCACGAGCGCCGTGGCCAGCCAGTGTGCGTGCGGGGCGAGCCAGGGCGATGCCTCCAGGATCCGGGCCAGCGGCCCCACCAGCTCGGCCTCGCCGAAGGCGCCAGCGCTGATCCCGACCAGGGTGATCCCGATCTGGACCGTCGACAGGAAGCGGGTCGGGTGGCCGGCCAGCTCCAGCGCCTGCCGCGCCCCGGGTCGGCCGCGGCGCAGATCCTGCTCGAGCCGCCCGCGCCGCGCCGACACCACGGCGATCTCCGACATCGCCAGGAGGCCGTTCAGGACCAGGAGGCCGAGCAGGAGGACGAAGACCATGGCGTCGCGCGCGAACGGAGGGGCGAAGCTAGGGCTTCGCCGCCTCCGGTTCACGTCCGGATCCCTGGCGGGTCGCCGGCCGAGGCAGGCCGGCGGCCGGATCGCTCAGGACAGCCAGAGCTCCCCGTCGCCCAGGTGCACGGCCGCGCCACCGACCTGCACGCGGCGCACGCGCGTGCCGTCGGCGTCGACGATCGCGGTGATCTGGCCGGGCCGCCCGACCTCCGCGCCCTGCTCGATCCGCAGCTCGGCGGTGGGCGCCGCGAGCAGCACCGATTCCAGGACGAGGTAGCTCGCGAGGCAGCCGGCCGCGGACCCGGTGACCGGGTCCTCGCCCGGGGTTCCCACCCCGTACCAGGCGTGCCGGGCGTGGGCGGCGCAGCCGGGATCGTCGGTCTCCTGCGTGAACACGTAGAAGAAGTCGGTGCCGGCGATGCGCGCCACCTCGCGGCACAGGGTCGGGTCCGGCTGGAGGTTGCGCAACGCCCGCAGGTCGATCATCGGCACCAGGAGCCATGGCACGCCGACGTCGACCACGCGGATCGGCAGCTCGCCCGGACCGATCTGCTCCGGCCGCACCCCCAGCGCCCTGGCCACGAACTCGCGGTCGCGCACCGCGAGCCCGAATGCGGGCGTGCGCTGGGTCATGGTCACGGACTTGACCGTGCCCTGGTCGGCGTGGATCGCCACCGGCAGGACGCCCGCGCCGAGCTGCACCTTCACCTCCGTGCGGGCGCCGTGCAGAGGGATCCGTCCGGTCGCCGCCAGCACGAAGAGGGTGCCGACCGTGGGGTGTCCGGCCAGGGGCAGTTCCCGGTCGACGGTGAAGATCCGCAGGCGCACCGCAGCCTCCCGTTCGCTCGGCCGGACGCAGAACACCGTCTCCGACAGGTTCATCTCCCGGGCGATGGCCTGCATGGTGCGCGCGTCCAGGCCGTCGCCCTCGGGAAACACCGCCAGCGGGTTGCCGCTGAACGGGACCTCGGTGAACACGTCGACGCGGTGGTAGCGGACTGTGGGCATCGCCACGCTGCCTGGTCCGCGCGGGGCGCTCCCGCGCGGTGGGCAGAGGTTCTAGACCACACCGGCGGCGATCGCCACACCGAGCAGCACGAGCAGCAGGCCCACCAGCACGTGGATCGCGTTCATCGTCACCTTGCGCACCATCCGGGCCCCCAGGAACGAGCCGAGGAATGCGGTCGCGACTCCCGTGGCGACGGCGGGCCAGGCCGCGTCCAGCCGGGTGACGCGCTCCTGCCACAGGTCGAGCCCGTAGACCGTGAGCCGGACCAGGTCGACGGCCACGGCCGACACGATGCCGGTGGCCAGGAACGCCTCCTTGGCGAGCCCCAGGCGGATCAGGAACGCGGTGCGCAGGGCGCCCTGATGGCCGGAGAGCCCGCCCAGGAACCCGCTCAGCGCGCCTCCCAGGGGCAGGAGCCGCGGCGGGAACGCCATGGCCTTGCTGCGCGGGTGCAGCTCGAAGAGGGCGAAGCCGAGGATCAGGCCGCCCAGCACGAGGCCGATCGGCGTGACCGTGCAGAGCCGCGCACCGATCGACCAGGTGGCCAGCGGAGCCTGATGGGCGAGCGCCTGCAGCAGGAGCGCCCCGGCCAGCGCCGCACACGCCGCTGGCAGGGCGAAGGCCAGCACCACGCGCAGGTTGGCATGCCGGCCGAGCAGCCCCACCTTGAACAGGTTGTTGGCGAGGTGCACCACGGCGGTGGCTGCCACGGCCACGTCGGCCGGCAGGAACACCGCGAACGCCGGCAGCAGGAGGGTGCCGAGGCCGAACCCCGAGAACAGGGTCAGGAACGCGGCGGCAAACGCCGTGATCGCAACGACCGCGACGTCCACCTCATCCCTCCGGAACGAGAGGTTCCTGGGGCGTCCCGCTCACCCGAGGCAGTCGCGCAGGGCGCGCGCCACGAACACGGGGGCCATCTTCTTGCGCCAGTTGGCGTCGAAGTCGGTGTTGTCCATCGGCCGCGACGGCTTGTACGCGAGCTGCGCCGCCTGCTCGACGAGCTCGGGGGTGAGGCGCTTGCCGCGCAGCAGGTCCTCGGCGGCGGTCGCGGGGATCGCGTAGCTGCCGGCCCCACCCATGCGGATGCGCGCCTCGCGCACGGTCGCACCGTCCATGTGCAGGCACACGCCCACCCCGAGGACCGGGAAGTCGTAGGTGCCGCGCCGGCGCAGCTTGCGGTAGCTCGCGCGCCACGACCCCACGGCAGGCAGGTGCAGCGCGGTGAGCACTTCGCCCGGCGCCTTCGTGAGGAAACGCATGCCGTCGTCGCGGTACAGGTCGCGCACCGGGATCCGGCGCTCGCCGCTGGTGGAGAGCAGCGACACCTCGGCGTCCATCGCGCAGAGCAGCGGCACGGTGTCGCTCGATTGCACGGCCCAGCAGCGCGGGCTGCCCGGCGCGACCCAGCAGGTGTCGCCGTCCTTCTTCATGCAGAAGTGCACCGACTCGCGCCACTCGTGGGTCTGGTCGTAGTAGTTGCAGCGGGTGTCGAGCAGCAGGTTGCCGCCGATCGTGCCCATGTTGCGCAGGTGCGGCGTGGAGATCAGCGTCACCGCCCGCACCAGGGCCGGGTAGGCGGCACGCAGCATCGGATCGCCCTCGATCGTGCTGAGGCGCACCATCGCCCCCACGCGGACGCCCGCCGCCGGATCGCCCTCGATGCGCTGCAGCTCCGGGATCCCGGCCAGGCTCACGACCTCGGTCGGGGTCTGCTGGCGGCGCTTCATGTTGGGATAGAGGTCGGTCCCGCCCGCGACGAACATCGCCGCCGGGCCGTGCTCGGCCGCCAGCCGCACGGCCTCGGCCGCGGTCCTGGGCCGGTGATAGGTGAACTCGGGAAGTCGCAGCATGGTCGTGTCGTGCTCAGGTCCGCGGCGCGCTGGCGCCGGCCTTGGGCCGCTGCTCCTCGCGGTCCTCTTCCAACCCGTCGCCACCCTGCCAGGGCGTCTTGACCCGCCGCACCGGCCCGAAGTCCACGGCCGGCACCTTGTCGGGACCGAAGCGTCCGGTTCCGCCCCTGGCCAGATCCTGCAGTGCGGCGTGGATCTTCTCCGGTCCGACCGGGATCTCGTCCACGCGCACGCCGACCGCGTCGAACACCGCGTTGGCGACGGCCGGCATGATCGGCAGCAACGGCCCCTGCCCGGCCTCCTTGGCGCCGTACGGCCCGTTGGGGTCGGGATCCTCCACGAGGTAGGTGACGATCTCCGGCGTCTCGAGCGTGGACGGACTCTTGTACTCGAGCATGGAGGGGAACTTGTGCACGCCGAAGCGATTGCCCCGGTAGCTCATCTCCTCCATCGTGGCCTCGCCCAGCCCCATGTAGACGCCGCCCTCCACCTGCCCCACGACCAGCGCGGAGTTGATCGAGCGGCCCACGTCGTGCGCGATCCACACCGTGGGCACCTTGTAGAGCCCGGTCTCGGGATCGACGGCCACCTCGACGATCGCGGCGGAGTACGAGTAGCTGGGGCTCGGCCCGACGCCGCCGCCCTTGTAGCGCGCCGCGCTCTGCGGCGGCCGGTACGAGCCCACCGTGCCCAGGGTCCCGTACTGGGTCTCCGCGGCGACCACCGCCTCGGCGAAGCTCATGCCCTTGGCGGGATCCTCGGCGTCGAACACGCGCCCGCCGGCGAACACCAGCCGCGAGCCGGGGATCGCCAGCTTCTGGCCCACCGCGCGCGCCAGGACGTCGCGCGCCCGCTCGGCCGCCTCCAGCGCCGCGTTGCCGGTCATCACCGTGACGCGGCTGGAGTACGAGCCCAGGTCCACCGGCGTGAGGTCGGTGTCGCCCGCCACCACGCGCAGGTCCATGGGATCGAGCCCCAGGACCTCGGCCACGATGTAGGCGAGGATCGAGTCGCTGCCCTGGCCGATGTCCGTGCTGCCGCAGAACACGGTGACCAGCCCGCTGCGGTCCAGCTTGAGCTGCACGCCGGAGTGCGGCATGCCGTTCCAGTAGATCGGCAGGCCGGCGCCGGAGAGATACGACGAGCAGGCGAGGCCCAGGCCGTGCACGAGGCCGTCCGCGTCGCGTTCGCGCCGGCCCCGCCGCTGCCGCCACCGCGAGCCCTGCACGACCTTCTCGATGCAGGCGCGCAGGCCCATCGAGCCGATGCGCAGCCAGTTGGCGGTGAGCGAGTCGCGTGGCGCGAGGTTCTGCAGGCGCAGGTCGGCCGGGTCGAGGCCGAGGTCGCAGGCGACCTTGTCGAGCTGCACCTCCAGGGCGAAGCGCGGCTGCGGCGTGCCGTGCCCGCGCTTGGGGCCGCAGGGCGCCTTGTTGGTGAAGAAGCGCGCGCCGCGGAAGCGGTACTCGCGCACCTTGTAGGTCACCGTCTGCAGCGCACCGGTGTAGAAGGTGCTGGCCACGCCGTACGAGCCGTACGCGCCGCCGTCGAGGTAGCTCTGGAAGTCGAGCGCGAGGATCTCGCCGCTGCGGCTCACGCCGATGCGCGAGCGCATCAGCACGGGGTGGCGGCCGCGGTGGCAGAAGAACACCTCCTCGCGGGTGAGGCAGACCTTCACCGGCCGCCCGGTCACCATCGCCAGCCTGGCCGCGGCGATCTCGTGGTTGAACGGGTCGCTCTTGCCGCCGAAGCCGCCGCCGTTGGGACAGGCGACCACGCGGATCTTCCAGGCCGGGAGCGGCGCCAGCACCTTGGCGAGGGCACGGTGCAGGTAGTGCGGCGTCTGGGTGCTGCTCCACACGGTGAGCTTGCCGTCCGCGTCGCAGTGCGCGAGCGTGGCGTGCTGCTCCATGGGCAGGTGCGTGTTGCCCTCGAAGAAGAACGTGTCCTCGCGCACGTGCGCGGCGTCGCGGAAGCCTGCGTCCACGTCGCCGAAGTGCATGTGCACGAGCTTGTGGATGTTGCCCTGGTCGCCGTACTCGTGGATGCGCGGCTCCGGCCGGCTGGCGGCGGCCTCCATCGAGTCGATCACGGGCAGCGGCTCGTACACCACGCGGATCCGCCGGCACGCGGCCCACGCCGCGTCCTCGTCGACCGCGGCCACCGCCGCGACCGGATCGCCGAGGAAGCGCACGCGATCCGGGCAGAGGGCATGCTCGTCCTGGCTGACCGGCAGGATGCCGAACGGGATCGGGAGGTCCTTGCCGGTGATCACCGCGTGCACGCCCGGCGTGGCCAGTGCTCCGCTGACGTCGATGCTCACGATGCGCGCGTGCGCCACGGTGGCCCGGAGCAGCTTCATGTGCAGCATCCGGGGCAGGACCAGGTCGTCGGCGAAGCGCGTGAGGCCGGTGACCTTGGCGTGGGCGTCGACCTTGCGGTGCGTACCGCCGATCACCCGCAGGTCCTCCTTGCGCGCATGCGCGCGGCGCCGCTCCGGCGAGCCCCCGTCGGCGGGGAAGCCGCCCAGGGGATGCTCAGCGGCCATGGAGGGTCTCCCGCGCCGGCTCGGCCGGCTCGCCGCGCAGGCGCGACGCCGCCAGCTCCACGGCCTCGAAGATCTTCACGTAGCCCGTGCAACGGCACAGGTTCCCGGCCAGCGCCTCCTGGATCCTGGCCCGGTCCGGCCGCGGCTCCTGGTCCAGCAGCGCCTTGGCGGTGATCAGGAAGCCGGGCGTGCAGTAGCCGCACTGGGCCGCGCCCAGCTCCGCGAAGGCCTGCTGCAGAGGGTGCAGGCGCGGGCCGTCGGCGAGTCCCTCCACGGTCTGGATCTCGCGCCCCACCGCCTCGAGGCCGAGGACGAGGCAGGAGAGCACCGGGGTTCCGTCGACGAGCACGGTGCAGGTCCCGCACTCGCCCAGCTCGCAGCCGTGCTTCGTGCCGGTGAGGCCGAGGTCCTCGCGCAGCACCTCGAGCAGGGTCTTGTGCGGGGCGAACGCCACCTGGTGCCGCTCGCCGTTTACGCGGAACTCCTCCAGGACTTTCTCGGGACCGGACATGGGAGGGGCGATGCTACCCGGCGACGCGGGCGGCTCCACCGGCCGGCATGCGGATGCCCGGGCCGCCGCCGCCGCAGAGCGCTCGGCTCAGCGCCCCGCGGGCACCGGCGGGCGTGGATGCGCGACCGCGCGTCCCGCGTGCGGCCGCGCGGGTGCGGGCGTGGGCTCGAGCACCGGGCCATCGCTCCGGCGCGCATGGGGGTGCGGATCGCGGCGGGGCGCGGGGTGGCCGTTCCCGGAGCCGCTCGCGTGACCGGCGGGCGCGGCACGCCGCCCCTCGGGGCGCTTCGCCCCGGGATGGCCGTGGCTCCGTCCCGAGCCCTCGCGGTGCCCGGTCCGATCGGCACCGCCGCGCTGGCCACTCCGGTGGCTCCCGCGTTCCGGCTCGCGCTTCCTGGCGGTCCCGCCCGCGCCGTGGCTGGTACGTTCCTGGCCGCCATCGGGTCGCGGCGCAGCTCCGGCGCCCTGCGGCTCGGGGGCGGCGGCGATCGTGCCCCGCGGGTGCGGGGCCGGCACCGCGCGCGAGGTGCGGGCCAGGTGGTCCTGGATCTGGCGGACCTTGCCGCGGTCGGCCGGGCCCACCAGGGTGAGGGCCCGCCCTTCCGCGCCGGCGCGGCCGGTACGGCCCGTACGGTGCACGTAGTCCTCCACGCTGTGCGGAAGGTCGTAGTTCACGACCAGCTCGATGCCGCTCACGTCGATGCCGCGCGCGGCGACGTCGGTGGCCACGAGGGCCAGCACCTTGCCGCGCTCGAACGACTGCAGCACGGCGTAGCGCGCCTCGGCGCTCTTGTCGCCGTGGATGGCGTCTGCGGGCAGCCGCTTGGCCTTCAGGGCCCGGCCGAGCTGCTCGCAACGGATCTTGGTCTTCACGAACACCAGCACCCGGCCGCGAGTCCGGCGCAGGATCTGCTCGAGCGTGGCCAGCTTGTGGTCGCCGGCCACCTCGAGGAACTCGTGGCGGATCGAGGCGGCTGCCTGGCTGCGCTGCCCGACCTGCACGCGCTGGGCCTTGCCCATGAAGTCCTTCACCAAGGACTCGATCTCCGGCGGCATCGTGGCGCTGAAGAGCAGGTTCTGCCGCTCCTGCGGGCAGCGCACGAAGATGCGCCGGATCTGCGGCAGGAAGCCCATGTCGAGCATGCGGTCGGCCTCGTCGAGGACCATGACCTGCACATGCTTGAGGACCAGGTTGCCGCGCTCCAGGTGATCGATGAGACGCCCCGGGCACGCGACGAGCACGTCGAGGCCGCGCTTGAACGCGGACTCCTGGATGGCGAGCGGGATGCCGCCGAACGCGGTGCACACGTGGAGGCCGGCGTGCTGCGCGTAGATGCGCAGGTTTTCCGCCACCTGCACGCAGAGCTCGCGTGTGGGCACGAGGATCACGGCACGCAGGCCGGGAGGTCCGCCGTACAGGCGATTCAGGATCGGCAGGCCGAAGGCCGCGGTCTTGCCGCTGCCGGTCTGGCCCAGGGCGATCAGGTCTTCGCCGCGCAGGACGCGGGGGATGGCGAGGGATTGGATCTCGGTCGGCTGCGTGTAGCCCGCCGCCTTGACCCCCTCGAGGATGGGCTCTGCGAGCCCGAGTCTGGTAAAGGTCACTCTGTCGTATCTCGATTGCTTCTACGGGCCTGGCGCGGTCCCACGGGGATCCTGGCACCAGGGGGAGCCCAGCTGCGGTCGGGGTAGCGCTCGCACGGGGCCGATGTCGCATGCATCGACACCGGAGCGCCTCCACTTGAGACCGGGGCTCCCGGCCCGGTTTCACCGTTCATGTGGCAGGGGAGCTTAGGCCCTCGCGGGGCTTCCGGCAACCCGGCCGGTCACCCCGAGGCGGCGGGCGAGGTCGCTCTGCAGGATTCCGGCGGGGTCGACCCGCGCCTTCAGGGCCAGGAAGCGCCCCACGGCGTCGGCGCCGTGGACCCGGGGGAAGGCGTCCGCCGCGAGCACGGCGTCCTTCGCGTAGTAGAAGCGCCCCCCTGCCTCGAGGACGAGTTCGGCCATGTCCCGGCACAGGCGCCAGAGCCGCTCCCGCGTGGCCCCGCGCACGGCGTAGTCCATCGCGAGGGAGTAGCCGTCCACGGAGTGGGTCATCAGGAAGGGGTCGGCCCGATGGCGCTTGAGCACCAGGAGATAGGGCACCAGTCCCTCGCGCTGCGTGCGCTCGAGCAGGGCGCGGTACACGCGCGCCGCGGCCGCCGCCGGCACGAAGGGCTGGAACTGGATCAGCCCCCCGGGCAAGAACGCCCGCTTCCACCCCGGCACGTAGTCGAGCAGGAAGTGGAACGCGCCGTGGGTCTGCAGGTAGGGCGGCCGCCGGGCCTCGCGGAGCCCGGCGGCGAACTTGGCCGCGTTCACGGCGCGGATCCCGCCGCTCTTCACGGCCAGCCAGACCATGGGCCAGATCCAGGCCTTGGGGACCACCCCGAAGAGCCTGGACGGCACGTCCTGGCGCTCGGCTGCCAGCATGGCCTCGCCCGCTGGATCCTCGCCGGGCGCGAGCTGATCCGCGCGATGCAGCAGGCCGCGGCCCAGCGCGGCGCCACGCGCGTGGCCGTCCAGCCAGCCGACCAGGTAGTCGGCATCTCCGCGGTGCGCCTCCAGGAGGGCGAGGTTGTGCTCCAGGTCGTGGGCGGCGAGCGCGGTGACGCGCAGGCGGCCGCTGTGGACGCGCTTGAGCCGGACCGTCAGCTCGAGGATCAGCCCGAGCATTCCGAACCCGCCGATCGCCGCATGGAAGAGATCGCCGTGGCGCTGGCGATCGCACTCCAGCACCTCGCCGCGGGGCGTCAGCAGCGTGATCCGCTCGACATGCTCGCCGAACGTGCCCACCGCGTACTGGTTCTTGCCGTGGATGTTCATCGCCGCGGCACCGCCCAGGGTCGTGGCCATGGTCCCCGGCACCACCGCGGGCCACCAGCCGTGCGGGATCGCGCGGCGCCAGAGCTGGCCGATGGTCACGCCGGGCTCGCAGCGTGCCGTGCCGCGCTCCTGGTCGAACTCCAGGATCCGGTCCAATCCGCTCAGATCGAGGAGGCGACCGCCGTCGTTCAGGGTGGCGTCGGCGTAGCTGCATCCGGCGCCCCGCAGCGCCACGGCGACGCCGTCGCGTGCGCACCCGGCCAGGGCTTCGGCCGCGGACTCGCGCGAGTCGGGACGGTAGACGGCGCAGCGGGCGCGCACGGCTTCGCCCCAGCCACGGACCTCGCGCTCCTGCCAGCGGATGGACGGGCCCGGGTCAGACATTCAGCCTGCGGAACAGGAACGACGGGATGTTGCGCACCACGAAGAGGAGCAGCCGCCACCGCGCCGGCACGTAGGCGATCGCCCTGCCCGCGGCCACGACGCGCAGGATCAGCTCGGCGCAGCGATCGGCCGAGATCACCCAGAACACCTTGGGCGCGCCGCGGATCATCTCGGTGGCGATGAACCCGGGCCGGATCGTGGTGACCTGCACGCCCTTGCGCCAGAGCCGGTTGCGCACCGACTCCAGGAACGTGTCCATGCCGGCCTTCGAGGCACCGTAGGCGGGGCGGCCGAGGCGGCCGCGGTCCTGCGCCACGCTGGAGATCCCGACGATCCGGCCCCGGCCCCGCGCCTGGAAGCGCCGCGCCGCCGCGTTGACCCAGGCGACGCAGCCGAGGGTGTTCACCTGGAACGTCGTGCGGTCCTTCGCGGTGTCGAACTCTTCCGGCCCCACCTCCAGCAGGACGCCGCTCGCGAAGTAGAGGTCGGCGACCGGACCGAGCTCCTGCTCGATCCGTGCGAAGAGCGGCTCGGCTTCGTCGAGAGCCTGGACATCGTGCGGATACACGTGCGCCAGCCTGCGCCCGGCCGCGGCGTCGATCTGGCCGGCGATCCGCTCCAGCTCCGCCGCACGGCGCGCCACCAGCGCCACGGTGCGGCCGGTGGCGGCGAGACGCCGCGCCAGGGCCTCGCCGATGCCCGAGGACGCGCCGACGACGATCGCGGGTCCTGGGTCGTGGTCTGGGCTCAAGGCTTGCTCAGGTCGCGGAGTTGCTTGGCACGCCAGGCGAGCACCGCCTGATCGTCGGGGGGAATCGGAACGCGCAGGGGGCCGGGCATCAAGAAGCGCGTGAGTCCGACCTCGCGCGCGCGGCCGCGCAGGCGCCGGAGGAACACGTCCCACTTGGTGCCGATCTTGTCGTCGCAGTCCCGGCCATCGACATGGAAGGCGTAGTACCCATGCCAGGATCCGGTGCCGCTCACGATCTCGAAGGTCCAGAAGGTCCGGCCCCCCACCTCGATCGCGGGCCCGTAGCGGAACTCCTCGCCCGGCACCTCGAGGCAGTTGGAGATCTGGTGCACGTTGAGGTGGGCACGGCTGCGCGTCAGGTACGCGAACACCTCGAGGCTGCGCTCCGGCCCGCTCGTGGCGACGAAGCGCCGGTTCACGAGCCATGGCGTGCCGTAGCCGTCCCGCTCCGCGGCCTCGTTCGGCGCCACCAGCTCCAGCCGGTACCCCGGCGGGGCGTCGACTCCCGCCAGGAACGCGGGCGGCCCGGAATCCGGAGCCGGCTCCCCGGGCACCGCCAGCCACACGGCGAGCACCGGCACCGCACCGCACCACGTGGGCAGGCTGCGTCCCAGGCGCGGCAGCGGATCCCTCTGCGGAGCCGGCCGGTGCGTGTGCAGGATCAGCCAGACCATGCCCAGCACGAAGGGCAGGTAGGTGGCGAAGCCGAGGGTCTCGTGCAGCCATGGCTCGTCGATGCTCTCGGTGCGGCCCGCCGCCACGAGCAGGACGAAGACCAGCAGCCGGAATCCGTTGGCGAGCACGGCGCCGCCCGCGGCCGCGGCGAAGAGCAGCACGATGCGCCCGGTCCTTGGCGCACCCACCAGGGCCCCCGCAGTGGCGAGCCCGACGAAGGTGATCAGCTGGGTGAAGCCCGAGCAATCCTCCACGATGTCGAGGCGGTAGTGCGGGAAGAGCAGGCTCGCGCCGTCCACTTCGTAGTCGAGGAGCCCCAGCCGCGAGGGCACGCCGAGCAGCCACAGGTAGCCGCTGCGGAACACGTTGGTGACCTGGAAGTACGCCGAGTACGGGATGCCGAAGCAGAGCACCAGGAACGCGCTCCAGGCCAGACAGCGGCGCGTGCTCCACCGCGCGCAGCCCAGGACCGCGATCCCGGTGGCGGTGGCCACGAGGGCCAGGCGCTGGATGGTGCTGCTGCCCGTCAGGAGCCCGCAGTAGTCGAGGAGCACGGCCAGGGCGAGCGCCGTCCAGCCTGCCGCATCCCGTGCGCGGCCGAGACCGCCCAGACGCTCGGGGAAGCCCGGGCCGCCGCCGCGCCACCACGCGATCGCGACGAACACCCACAGGAAGAGGAAGTGCGACCGGTAGTGGTTGTCGCGCGCGTAGCCGGCCACCGCCGGGGCGAAGTGGACCGCCAGGCAGGCGAGCGCAGTGACCGACGTGAGCTGCGTGCCGAACCTCATGCGTGGGGACGGAGCGCCGCCTCCGCACTCCCTACGCGACCGGCGACACGAGCCCCGGCGCGCCTGCGCGAGGGACTGGCGCGGTGGACCATCATGGGTTCTCTGTCGGCGATTCGTGCGGTCGAGCGGGAGCACGCGCACGGGCTCGACGCCGAGCCGTCTGGCGGGCGGCCGGACCGGCCGGGCTTGCCGCGCGGCCGCGGGCCTGGACGGGCCACGGCGATCCGTCGCCGGCATGCCGTGGTGCGGACACCCTCAACGCCGTGGCCCGCCGCGGCGGCGGAACAGCCAGTACCCGCCGGCGGCGCCTCCCAGCAGGAGCAGCACCGCAGGGGCAGGCGTCCCGCCGCGCGGATGCTCGTCGGACCCCAGCGGCAGCGGCCTGGCGCTGCCCTGGGCGGGGAGCGGGGCGGGACAGGACAGGAAGAGGAGGAGAAGCAGCGCGGGCAGGGCGGGCTTCATGTCCCGAGTGTAGGGATGCGCGGCGTGACGTTCGCCTGCGCGAATATCCCGCATCGCCCGGACCTCCCGGCCGCGGTGGTCAACCCCGCCGCCAGGATCCGTCGCGCGCGAGTCCCCTCAGGCGTCGTCCCGCCGCCCGGTGCGCCGCCGGCGCAGCAGTGCGTACCCGGCCCCCATCCCGCCGAGCAGGAGGAGCGCAGCCGGCGCGGGTGTGCCGCCCCGCGGACCATGGTGCCGGCCGTGGTGCGTGGGCCGGCGCGGCGTGCCCTGAGGCGCCGCCACGGTGGCGCCTGCAGGGACCTCAGCCCGCTCGGGCGGTGCGAACGTGAGTGCGGCGAGGAGGCCGAGGGAGAGCAGGTCCATGGTGCGTTGCGCGGCGCCGCGAGGTGAAGAGGCAGCGCCAACCAACACTAGCTCGCGGCGGTGGATCGGCAACTCATTGCTCCAAAAGAACTTCTGATCGATCCCGTGAGGGCCGAACGCGCCACGGCAACGCGGGTTCGGCGCTCTCGACGCCGGATGGCGCGGGACGGCCAGCGCCGTTTCGCCTCCCGACTCGGGACGCGCCATTCCTCCGGTCCGGCGCGCGGGTCGCGGCCCTGGCGGCTCAGAGGTTGTGCAGCCGGATTGCGTGCGTGGGGCAGTTGCGCTCGCAGGCCCCATCGTGCGTGCACTCGTAGTTGTGCACCTTGCGCACCACGTCGCCCCAGGGCACGGCGGCGTAGCCCTCGGTCGCGCAGGTCACGGCGCACACGCCGCAGTGGATGCAGGCGTTCATGTCCACGTCCAGGCGCACGTAGTCGCGCGGCGCGGGGATCGAGCGCTCGACTTCGCGCACGGCCGCGGGATCGCAGAGGTAGCGGGTGAGCGGGTGCGTCGTGAGACCCTCCAGGGCCTCGCGTTCGCCCAGGCGCACGACCTCCTCCAGCGGCGGCGCGTCGAGCAGCCCGAAGTGCGAGACCTTGGGCTTCAGGAGGACCACGTTGTTGCCGGCATAGCGGTGCAGGCTGTGCTCGTGCACCGCGTTGCCCATGATCTCGTAGGTCTGGAACACGATGTGCGGGAGGCTCGCCTTGTACGGCACCCGCCGATGGTGGTCGCGCAGCGAGAGGTCCACGGCGATCACGAGCTCGGCCTTCCGCGCATGGGCCAGCTTCAGGCAGAGGGTCTCGGCCATCCCCCCGTCGATGTAGTGCTCGCCCTCGATCTCCAGCGGCTCGAAGATCGTCGGCAGACAGGAGCTCGCATACACGGCGTCGGCGGCCGGCACCTGCGAGGATCCCGGCAGGCCGAAGTAGCGCATCGTGCCGGTCTCCAGCGAGAGTGCGTTGCAGAAGAACGGCTTGACCAGTTCCTGGCAGGCCGCCCTGGGCAGGAGCCGACGCAGGAAGTCGTGGTAGGTCTTGCCCTTGTAGACCGAGGCGTGCCGGTAGCCGCGCACCAGGAACTTGAGCAGGTTGAGCTTGAAGAACTCGCGCACCGAGATCTCCGCGGCGGCCTCCTCCATGCGCACCGAATCGAGGCCGGCGGCGTAGATGGCCCCCATCACGGCGCCCATGCTGGTGCCGACCACCTCGTCCACGTGCAGGCCCAGGCGCTCGATCGCCCGGATCGCGCCGATGTGGGCGAACCCCTTCATGCCCCCGCCGCCGAGCACCAGCACGGTGCGCGGGCGCGGCACCGCTGGCGGGATCTCGGCCGCGCCTGCCGGGCCGGCGCCGGGCCACTTCGCTCGAGGAGGGGTTGGATTCACGGTGCGCGGGGCGCGCACGCACCCAAGGCGCACGGCAGCTCCTGCCGATAGATCGGAACGAGGCGCGCCATGCCTGAAACCACCCTCGACGCCGCACCTAGGAGCCGACGGAAGACCCGCTCCGGCGTCGACGCGGCCGTGCCCGGCGCGCGACGGGAGTCACGGGGCGCCGGCGCGCCGGAGGTGGTCCGCAACGGAATCCCACGGTGGCAGGTGCGAGGCGGAGCATGACGAGCTGGCGGAAGGTGGCGCGGGCATCCCGCGCGGAGCTGCGGCGGCTGCAGGACGAGCGGCTCGCGCGCCACGTGCGCGAGTACCTCTACCCGTTCAGCCCGTACTACCGCGCGCTCCTCGATCGGCACCGGATCCGGCCCGAACAGATCCGCAGCGTCGACGATCTGCGGCGCGTGCCGTTCACCGGCAAGCGCGACCTGCTGCCGACGGCCGATTCGCCGCAGCGGTTCCGGGAGTTCATCCTGAGCCCGGACCCGGCGACGATCCGCGCCCACTGGCCCCTGCGCCGCAAGGTGCCGCTGCTGGCCGCCTCCTGGCTGCTGGGGCGCGAACGGGTGCGCGAGGAGCTGCGCCGCGAGTTCTACCCCTGCTTCATGACCTTCACGACCGGCCGCAGCGCCGAGCCGGTGCCGTTCTTCTACTCGCCGCACGACCTGCGCAACCTGCAGGAGACCGGCGCACGGCTGGTCGACGTGCTGGGGCTGCACAGCGAGTTCCGGGTGGCCAACCTCTTCCCCTACGCCCCGCACCTGGCCTTCTGGCAGGTGGTCTTCGCGGGCGTGCAGACCGGGATGATGGTGCTCAGCACCGGCGGCGGGAAGGTGATGGGCAGCAGCGGGGACCTGCGCGCCATCGGCCGCCTGAAGGCCGAGGCCCTGCTGGGCGTGCCCGGCTACGTCTACCACCTGCTGCGCCGCGCCTGCGACGAACGTCTCGACCTGAGCTCGGTGAAGGCCGTGGTGCTCGGCGCCGAGCGCGTGCCGCCGGGGATGAAGGAGAAGATGCGCGAGCTGCTGGCCGAGCGCGGGGCCACGGACGTGAACGTGTTCGGCACCTACGGCTTCACCGAGGCGCGCATGGCATTCGCCGAGTGCCCGACGCGCGACGGCTCGTACTCCGGCTACCACGTCTACCCCGACCTCGCGGTGTTCGAGGTCGTCGACCCCGCCACGGGCGAACCGGTGCCCGAGGGCCAGGATGGCGAGCTGGTGTTCACGCCGCTGGCGGGCCGCGCCAGCACCGTGTTCCGCTACCGCACCGGCGACCGCGTGCGCGGCGGGATCCGGTACGACCCCTGCCCACACTGCGGGCGCACGGTGCCGCGCCTGTCCAGCGACATCACCCGCGAGAGCAGCCTGAAGGACCTGCAGCTGCTCAAGGTGAAGGGCACGCTGGTGAACCTCGAGGACTGCGCCCAGATCCTGGCCGGCCTGCCCGGCGTCGAGGAGTGGCAGATCGAGCTGGCCAAGAAGGACAACGACCCCATGGAGGTGGACGAGATGATCGTGCACCTCGCGCTGCGCAGCGGCGCCAGCCGCGAGACCGTGGGCGCCACGGTGCGCGAGGCGTTCCGCGGCCACCTGGAGGTCTCGCCCAACCGCGTCGAGTTCCTCGCGCTGGACGAGATGCTGCGGCGGCTCGGCATGGAGACCGAGATGAAGGAGAAACGCTTCCTGGACTCGAGGCCGAAGTCATGACCCGTACCCGCGATCCGGAACGCACGCTGGCCCTCGTGGCCGGCTGCCGCACCCCGTTCTCCCGCGCGGGGACCGACCTGCGCGGCGCCTCGGCTGCCGACCTCGCCACGCACGTGTTCCGCGAAGTGCTCGACCGCACCGGGATCGACCCGCGCAGCATCGCCGAGGTCGTGCTGGGCTGCGGCGGCGCCGATGCGCGCGAGGCCAACGTCGCGCGCGTCGCGGCGCTGCGCGCCGGCGTGCCGCAGGAGGTGCCTGCGGTCACCGTGCAGCGCAACTGCGCCTCGGGGATGGAGGCCGTGTTCGCCGCCGACCTGCGCCTGCGCGCCGGCGAGGGCGACGTGTTCCTGGTGGGCGGCACGGAGTCGATGTCGAACTACCCGCTGACCATGGGGCCCGCCCTCACCCGGCTCTTCGAGCGGCTGGCGAGGGCGCGCAGCCCGTTCGCCAGGGCCGCGGCGCTGGCGACGTTCCGGCCCTCGCAGCTCAAGCCGCGCGTCGCCCTGCAGGAAGGCCTCACCGATCCGGTGAGCGGGATGATCATGGGCATGACCGCGGAGCGGCTGGCCCGCACGTTCGGGATCCAGCGGGGCGCGCAGGATGCATTCGCGCTGCAGAGCCACCGCCGCGCCGCCCGGGCGCGCGAACGCGGCCGGCTGGCACGGGAGATCGCGCCCCTGGCGGCCCCACCGCAGTACCGCGCCATGGTCGACGCCGACAACGGCATCCGCGCCGAGCAGAGCCTGGAGGCCCTGGCGCGCCTGCGGCCGGTGTTCGATCGCAACGAGGGCGACGTCACCGTCGGCAACGCCTGCCAGATCACCGACGGCGCGGTCGGGCTGCTGCTCATGTCGCTGGCCCGGGCACGCAGCCTGGGTCTGCGGCCGCTGGCCGTGCTGCGCGGCCACGGCCACGCCGGGCTCGATCCCGCGGCGATGGGGCTGGGCCCCGTGCACGCGATGCCCAAGGCGCTGGCCGACGCGGGCCTCGGCTTCGGCGACGTCGAGCTCTTCGAGATCAACGAGGCGTTCGCGGCCCAGGTCCTGGCCTGCATCGCGGCCGCCGCCAGCGGCGAGTACTGCCGCACCCAGGTCGGCCTGCCCGGCGCGCTGGGCGAGATCGACCCGGCGCGCCTGAACGTGAACGGGGGCGCGATCGCGCTCGGCCACCCGATCGCCGCCTCCGGGGCGCGGCTGCTCCTGACCCTGGCGGAGGAGCTGCGGGAACGCAGCCTGCACGCCGGCATGGCCAGCCTGTGCATCGGCGGCGGACAGGGGCAGGCCATCGTCCTGGAGGCGGCATGACCACGATGGACACCCCGGTGGCACCGGTGCACTCGACACCCGAAGAGGGCGTCGTCCACCTCACCTTCGAAGCGGACGGGCTGGCCGTGCTGCGCCTGGGCGCCCCGGGCGAACGCGTGGTCACCTTCACCGAACGGCGCCTGCGCTCGCTCGAGGCCGCGCTGCGCAAGCTGCACGGCCGCAGCGGACTCGCGGGCGTCGTGGTCACCGGCCCGGGACCCGGGATGTTCGCCGCCGGGGCCGACATCAAGGTGATCGAGGCGGTCCACGACGCCGCAGCGGGCGAGGCCGCGGCGCGCGAGGGCCGTTCGATCTACGGGCTCTGCCAGGAGCTCGCCGTACCCGTGGTCGGCGCCATCGAGGGGCCCTGCCTCGGCGGCGGCCTGGAGCTGGCCCTCGCCTTCGACCTGCGCGTGGTGAGCGACGCGCCCGGCACGCTGCTCGGCCTGCCGGAGGTGAAGCTCGGGATCGTGCCCGGGTTCGGCGGTACGCAGCGCCTCACCCGGCTGCTGGGCCTGCCGGCGGCGCTCGACCTGATCCTCACCGGCCGGCTGCTCGACCCGCGCCAGTCCCGCAAGGTGGGGATCGCGGATCGCGTCGTGCCGAGCCAGCGCCTGCTGGACGCGGCACGGGCGGAGGTGCGGCGCCTGCAGGCCTGCGGGCGCAAGGCGCCGGTCCGCCGCCTGCGCGGTTTCGCGTGGTTCGCCACCCGCTGCGCGCCGGTGCGCAACTTCGTGGCCGACCGGGCGCGCAAGGCGGCGCTCTCCGGCCAGGGCCGCTTCTATCCCGCGCCGCTGCGCGCACTCGAGCTCTGCCTGGACGCGCTGCGCCTGCCGCCCGACGCCGGCTTCGCCAACGAGGCGCGCGCGCTCGGCGAGCTGATCGTCACCCCGGTGAGCAAGGCCCTGGTGCGGCTCTTCTTCCTCACCGAGCGGGCCAAGCGCCTGGGCAAGAGCGAGGCGGCGCGCCCCGTCCAGCGCGCCCACGTGGTGGGCGGCGGGGTGATGGGCGCGGGCATCGCCGGACTGCTGGCCAACAAGGGCGTCGCCGTGCGCCTCTGCGACCTGGACCAGGCCGCGCTGGCGCGCGCCAAGGCGCGGCTGCAGAAGGACCTGGACAAGCGCGTGCAGCGCCGGCGCCTCGCGGCCCACGAAGCCCAGGCGGTGCAGGACCGACTGGCCGTCTCCGGCGAGTGGGGCAGCCTGCAGCGCTGCGACCTCTTCCTGGAGGCCGTGGTCGAGGACCTGGCGGTCAAGCAGCGGCTCTTCGCCACCGCGGTCGAGCGCGGCCTCCCCGACACCGCGGTGCTGGCGACCAACACCTCCTCGCTGCCGATCGATGCGATGGCCGAGGGCCTGCGCGCGCCGCAGCGCGTCGTGGGCATCCACTTCTTCAATCCACCCGAGAAGATGCCGCTGGTCGAGGTGATCCGCGGCGCCCGCACGAGCGACCCGGCGGTGGCCACGGCCTGCGCCCTGGCCGTGCGGCTCGGCAAGTTCCCCATCGTGGTGCAGGACGCGCCGGGGTTCCTCGTGAACCGCTGCCTCGCCCCCTACCTGAACGAGGCGGCGCTCCTGCTGCTGGAGGGCAACGCGCCGGAGGCCGTGGATCGCGCCATGCTGGACTTCGGCATGCCGATGGGTCCCGCGCGGCTGCTGGACGAGATCGGCTTCGACGTCGCGGACAAGGTGAGCCGCACGCTGAGCGCGGCGTTCGGGTCGCGCATGACCGTGAACCCGCTCTTCGCCGCCATGGTGCAGGCCGGGGCGCTCGGCCAGAAGAGCGGCGGCGGCCTCTACGATCGCAGCGGCAGCAAGCCCGGGCCCGGCCGCGCGGTGCTCGCACGCCTGCGGCGCGAGCGTGCCGACCTCGCGGGTCCCGCCGCACCGCAGCAGATCGTCGAACGGCTGATCTACCCGATGCTCGACGAGGGATGGCGCTGCCTGGCCGAAGGGCTGGTCGCGGGGGAGGAGGATCTCGACCTCGGTCTGGTGATGGGCATCGGCTTCCCGCCGTTCACCGGCGGCCCCACCGTCTACGCGCGGCGCATCGGCCTCGCCCAGGTGGTCGCCACCCTGGAACGCCTCGCCGCCGCCGGGCGGCCCGGTCTCGTTCCGAGCGATGCGCTGCGGGCCGCGGCACGGGGCTGAGCAGAACCACGCGCCATTGGCAACGGGGCGTGCGTATCGAGGGTGGTGACCGCGCGGGAGCCGGGGGCTGGCACATTTGCGAAATCCTACGGGCGTCCGGCCGAACGCCCGAAACCAACGTAGACTTCACGGGGGGCCTGCAGAGTTGGCGAGCCCTCCGTTCCGGAGATCCGGCCCGACGCCCAGGCCGGGAAGACGGCAACGCACCGTGGCCAAGCACCTGGGAATCTGCCTGTTCCTGCTCGCGGGTTGCGCCGCGCCGCCCGCGATCGAAACGCCGCCTGCCGATGCGGGCGCGCGTCCGGCCCGGGTCGTTTCGGTGCCGCCCTCGCCCAGCGCGCTGCGCATCGGCGTCGAGCACCTGGCGCCGCACGCCCAGGAGACGCTGCGACCCTTGGGCGATGCCCTGGCCGAGGCGTTGCTGGCGCCGGGACGCACGAGCCTCATGCAGGCCCGCGGGCCGCTGCCGCTGCGCCGCGGCGACGAACCGCGGGTCAGCACGGTGACGCCGGCGCGGTCGGACGACGGCCGCAGCGCCGCGCGCCGCCGCCCCCCCATTCCGAGCGACGCGGAGCCGATGGAGCGACTGGGCCTGCGCTACCTCTACGAGCTGGATCCCTCGCGCCACGACGAGGGGGCGCGCAAGCTCGACCTGCTCTTCCTGCGCGATGCGCTGTGGAACCTGCGCGGCCGCGACGTCCACGACCCGTTCTGGGAGCGCCGCATGGAGGAGGAGCAGGCCCTGGTCGAGCGCTGGGAGGGTCCGATCCTGCGCCGGCCCGCCACCCGGGCGCTGCGGGAGTTCCCGCTCTACCGGGAGGTGCACGGCGCGTGGAGCGGCTTCCTGGCCGAGAACGTCCCCCTGTCCAGCGCGTACCAGGAGGCGCACGAAGGGCGCACCGACCTCGGACGCTTCACGCTGCGCGTCCGCAGCGGCGGCGACGACGCCCCGTGCGAGATCCTGTACTACCGCTCCGGCCTGCGATTGGGCACGAGCCCGTCGCGCTGGCGCGTGAGCTACGTGTGGAGCCTCAGCGAGCGTATCACCTTCGCGGTGGGCACGCGGGTCCGCTACGACGACGGCAGCACGGAGTCGTCTGCCACCTTGGAGTACCGGGTGCACGACCGCGCGCGACTGCGCTTGATCGCCAGCGACAAGCTGGATCTGCTGAGCGAGCCGGCGACCTTCCCGGCGCTGGTGCGAAGCGATGGCGCGGAGCCAGGGATCTTCCTCTACGTGCAGCACCTGTTCTGAGACAGCAACGCGGCCGTTCCGCGGCAGGCACCACCGGATGACCTCCACCCAGCTCCGGCCCAGGGGCCCCACCTGACATGCGCATGCAGTGGACCGCCCTGGCCTTGTGCCCCTGGCTGCTCCCGCTCGGCGGCTGCGCGGTGACGCCGGCCAGCGCCTACCCCCGGCCGGAACTGGACCTGCCCGCCGCGGTGGCGGCGCGCTATGCCCTGCCCGGCCCGGTCCAGGAGGTCGTCGCCGCGCCGCTCGCGGCCGAGCACCGGACGTTGCGCTGGGAGCGGGGGCTCCTGCGTTGCGGTGACGAGACGGTGGACTTCCGCGTAGTGCGGCCGCTCGGGGCGGGACCGCATCCCTTCGTCGTGCTGGTGCCGATCCTGGCCGGCGGCGAGCCGGTCCTGGCACTGGTGGCCGAGCAGCTGGCCGAAGGGGGACGCGCGGTCGCGTTCGCGCGCCGCGCGGGAGCGGCGATGCGCCCACCGCAACGGAGTCCGGAGATGGAGCTGCTCTTCCGGCGCTCGGTGGTGCACAACCGGATCGTCCTGGCATGGGCACGCCGGCAGACCTGGGTGGATCCGGACCGCCTGGGTCTCGTGGGCATCTCGATGGGCGGCCTCCTCGGCGCAGCGGTGCTGGCCGTGGAGCCGGACCTCCGCGCCGCGGTCCTCTGCCTCGCCGGGGCGGATACCCCGGACCTGATGGTGCAGAGCCGCGAGAACCGGGTGATCGAGTGGCGCCGCTGGCGGCGCGCCGAGGACGGACTCGACGGGGGAGAGCTGGAGCGCGAGCTGCGCCACTGGCTGGTCTCGGACCCGATGCGGCTCGCGCCCTACGTCGCCACCGAGAAGGTGCTCCTGCTCGACACGGCCTTCGACGAGGTGGTGCCGGCGCGCAACCAGGCCCTGCTGTGGGAGGCGCTCGGCCGGCCGCGCCGTTGCACCTTCGCGCTCGGCCACTACACCGCGGCGCTGGCGCTGCCCTTCCTGCTGGCCCGGATCGACGCCTTCCTGACCGAGCGATTCGCCGTCGGGAGCGCGGTGCCGCCCGTGCCCTGAGCGCTCCCACCGGCGCTGGCAGCGGCAGGTCGCGACGCCGCGGGACCCTGGTCCCCCCCGGGGAGGATCCCCGACCCTTGCGCGTCTTGCCCCCCCTCCCTTACTTCTCCCCCCCTTCCCGGAGTCCTCGGCATGCCGTCCCTGCGCCCAAGCGCCCTTCTCTTCGCGTTCCTCCTTCCCGCGCTCCCGGCCCAGCAGGGCCAGACCCCGCCCGCCACCCAGCAGGGCGCGACCACCCAGCCAGCCAGCCCCGAGGCGGTGAACCGGCCGCTCACCCCCGAAGAGCGGCTCGCGGAGCTGAAGAAGACCCACGAGCGCCTGGCGCGCGAGCGCGCGTACCTCGAGGAGACCGAGAAGTCCGGAGGCGTGGCCGGCCGGGTGAAGGCGGGCCTCCAGGAGCGCCGCGTGATCGGGCAGGTGACCACGGACAAGACGGTGAAGCCCGCCGCCACCACGGCCCAGGGCCAGGGCGATGCCGCGGCCGCCGACACTCCGGCCGCGCCGGTGCGCAAGAAGGCCCGCCTGCTCGGGGACGGCGAGAAGGTCAAGCTGCCCAAGGAGACGGTGTTCACCGTGGACGGGCTGCCGGTGACCCAGGCCGAGTTCGACTCCGTGTTCGCGTACCTCAAGAGCTACGGCGGCGAGGGCGTGGACGAGCAGCTCAAGAGCCGGGCGGTGTTGGAGCTGGTCCGCGCGCGCACCGCCGAGGCCGCGTTCGCCAAGACCGCCCCGGCCGCACACGCGCGCATCGAAGAGGTGGCCAAGGCGTTGAAGGACGGCAAGGACTTCGCCGAGGTCGCGAAGGCCATGAGCCACTGCCCCAGCAAGGAGGCCGGGGGCGACCTGGGCACCTTCGGGCGCGAGGGCATGGACCTGCTCTTCTCGCAGCACGCCTTCTCGCTGAAGGTCGGCGAGGTGTCGGCCCCGTTCCGCTCGTCGTTCGGGTGGCACATCGTGAAGGTCACCGGCGTCACCAAGGGCGAGATCCCGGCGCGCGACACGGTGCGGGCCAGCCACATCCTGGCGCTCTACGAGCCCAACGATCAACTCGCGGTGCGCGGCGTGCAGATGCGCGTGAACCAGGGCGAGGTGGACCTCGCGTTCGTGAGCCAGGAGTGGCGCAAGTACGCGCCCGAGCTGTTCCAGTGAGCCAACGATCGAGCACGCACGTGCACTGACTCGCGGGCGCCGTGACGGCGCCCGCGCTCGTTTCGGGAGGATGGTGTGGAGAAGTTCAAACGTGGCGGTGGATTCCTTGCGTTCTTCGTCGCGGGCGCGATCCCGAATCCCGAGGGAGCCGAGTTCGCCGCCGCACTGGCGAAGCAGCGCTTCCGCAGCATCGAGGACGCGGCCTCGGAGGAGACCTCGTCGGGCTGGGTGAGTCCGGGCGATCCGACCGGCGGGAGCTTCGCGCACGAGGACATGGTCGTGGGCGATGCGGTGTGGCTGCGCCTGCGCATCGACAAGAAGGTGCTGCCGGGCAAGTGGTTGGCCATCCACCGCGCGGAGGCCGAGCGCAGCGTCGGGCGGGCGCTGAACCAGCGCGAGCGGCGCGAGCTGAAGACCGACCTGCTCGAGAAGCTCCTCCCGCGCGTGCTGCCCAGCGTGAACCTCGTCGATGCACTCTGGTTTCCAGCGCGCAAGGTGACGTTGCTGATGAACACCGCGCAGGCGGTGGCGGAGACGTTCGCGCGCCTCTTCGCGCAGAGCTTCGCGGCGCGCCTCGAACCCGTGGATCCGTATCTCTGGGCACAGCAACTGCCCCTGGACGGCGAGCACAAGCGCAGGCTCGACGAGGTGTCGCCCGTGCCGTGGCCGCGGCTCGAGCGCCGTGCCGGGCCGCGCCAGCGGGGCGGGTCGCGCGCAGAACCGGCGCCGGTCGCACAGGAAGGAGGTGCCTCGTGAAGCGCACCGATGCCGCGAGCCACGCGTTCCTCGGCGAGGAGTTCCTGACCTGGCTCTGGTTCCGCCTCGAGACCGAGGGTGGCGAGTTCGACCTCGGCAAGGGCAAGGTGCTGGGCGTCGTCCTCGACGACTTCCTGGCCTTCGCGCCCAGCGAGCAGGACGAGACCGAGCAGATCCTGCGCAAGGGCCTCCCCACCCGCAGCGCCGAGGCCGCCGCCGCGCTGCGCGGCGGCCGCCGCCTCCGCCGTGCCAAGCTGCTGCTGGCCGTCGGCGAGCGCCAGTGGTCGGTGGTCGTGGACGGGCCCACGCTCGGCCTGCGCAGCGTGCGCCTGCCCGAGGACAGCGAGGAGGCCGAGACTCCCCAGGACCGCAACCTCGAGCGCGTGCAGCACTTCCTCGAGGTCCACGACCTCGTGGGCGCCCTCTACCACCGCTTCCTCCAGCAGCGCCTGCGCCCCGACTACCTCAAGACCACCGCCGAATCCCAAGCCCAGTGGATGTCAGACCCGAATCGACTCTGAGCAATCTCGACGGTCGCGTTACGAGCCCGTAACGCGACCGTCGAGATCGCCCATCGCCCGGCGGCGTGCCGGTTCAGTACGTGCAGAAGCAGCGCTGGATCTCGGCGAGGTCCGTCGTGTGGTTCAGCGCCAGCTTCAGCAGGACGCGAGCCTTGGCCGGGCCCAGCTCGTCCGCGGCCACGAAGCCGTGCGCATCATCGTCGAGTTCGACGTTGCGGCCCACGATCCCGCTGCCGGCGCGCGAGCTGCGCACCACGACCACGCCGTGCGCCCGCGCGCGGTCCAAGGCGGCGAGGATCCGGTCGCTCACGTTGCCATTGCCCACCCCCGCGATCACCAGGCCCTTCGCACCCAGGCCGACGACGGCATCGACCAGGTCCGGCTCCATGCCGGCGTGCGCAAAGAGCACGTCCACCCGCGGCAGCCGCTCGAGCCCATCGACCCGGAACGGCGCCTGCGCCGTGTGCGCCCGCACCGGCGCATGGAAGAAGCGCGCCGCACCATAGGTGACGATCCCCACGCGGCCAGTGTTCGGCGAGGAGAAGCTGTCGAGCTCCGTGGTGTTGGTCTTGACGATCTCGCGCGCGCTGTGGATCTCGTCGTCCACCACCACCAGGACCCCCTTGCCCCGGCTGGCGGGATGTGCCGCGACCGCGACCGCGTTGTAGAGGTTCAGCGGGCCGTCGGCCGAGAGCGCGGTGGCCGGCCGCATCGCCGCGGTGAGGATCACCGGCGCCTCGCTCTTCACCACCAGGTTCAGGAAGTAGCCGGTCTCCTCGAGCGTGTCGGTGCCGTGCGTGATCACCACGCCGTCCACGCCGCCCGCGACGAGCAGGGCGTTCACCCGCGCCGCGAGGCGCAGCCACAGCGCGTCGTCCATCTGCTGGCTGCCGACCTGGGCGAACTGCTCGCACTCCACGGCGGCCAGCTCGGTGACCTTGGGAATCGCCGCCAGCAGTTCCTGTGCCGGGATCGCCGCCGATCGATAGTGCGCCGCCGTCGGCGCCTCCGCGGCCCCGGCGATCGTGCCGCCGGTGGCCAACAACGCGATGCGTGGTTTCATGAAGCGACTCTGAGCAATTTCGACGGTCGCGTTCCGCCACCGTAACACAAGACCACCGCCGGCTCAGCGCCGCACTCCGAGCATGAGGCCCAGGAGACGCAGGCGATCGCGCTGCTCGGCCGGCAGCATCGTCCACACGGTCCCCGCGCGGCCACGGTCGATCGCCTCGCCCCGCCGCGCGTGCAGTGCGAGCGCACAGAGCTCCCGCACGGGGTCGCCGGCGGCGGCCAGGGCTCGCAGGTCCTCGGCCCGCAGCTCCGCCGCCCGGAACATGAGCAGGAAGCGGCTCGCAGGCTCGACGGTGTGCGCGTCCGCCAGCAGCTGGAGCGCCAGCTCGTCGGCGACACGCGTCGCCAGTTCCGGTGCACCCGCTGCCGCGAGGGTCGGCAGCCAACCCGCCGCCTCCGCCCCGCCTGCGGTGCCGACCCGGGAGCGGATCGCCGCCAACGGATCCTGACGAGCCAGCCACGCCGTCCACTCGGGCTCGAGACGCAGCAAGGAGTCTGGCTGCTGCGCCGCGATCGCCTGCAACTTCCCGAGGAGCGCCGTCTCCGGCTGCCGCTCCAACAGGAAGCGCAGCCAGGCCAGCGAGCGCGCGTAGCAGCGCTGGCGATCGGCCAGCGGCCGTCCGTCGTGGAGCCGCCAGCCCAGGAGGTCTTCCAGCGCACCAGGCTGCATCGCGCGACGCGCGACCACGAGTTCCGCCGGGTAGGGATGGGCGACGAGCTCGCCACCCACCACGCGCATCGATGCGACCTCTTCCGCGAGCCCCTCCTGGAACCAGCTCGCCCCGGGCAGGCCGACACGGCGCGAGAGGACATGAACGAGCTCGTGGCGGATCGTCGCGCGCGCGAACTCGGCGCGCACCACGGCACCGATCTCGGGACTGGCCGGCCGCACGTACACGAAGAAGACGCCTCGGGCCGAAGCGCCGGCCTGATAGCCGCCGGCCGAAGGCAGCACTTCGGCCAGGATGTCCGCACGATCCTCCTGGACGTCCGCGGGCAGAGGCACGAGATACGCGCGGATCGAGGGGCCCGCGGGAGCCTCGACGAGGGCGCTCACGAGCGCGATCTCCTCGCCCAGCACCCTGGCATAGGACGCGCTCTGGTCCGCGTCGAGCGGGCTGTACAGCACATAGCCCGGCCCCTCCAGACGGCTGCGCGCGTCGCGCTGGGATGCCGCCTCGAACTCCTCCAGCGGGTTCGGGGGCGGCGCACACCCGCCCGCTCCCAGGACCAGGAGCAGCACGTGCAAGGTCCCCACCAGGGACCGGGCCCAGGTGGCGGCGCGACCGGCGCGCCGCGCAGGCGCGGCGCCGTTCGGGGCGTGGGTGCCGCAACCTGCACTGGTTCCGAAATCGTCGTGCGTGGCAGGCGTTGCCATCGGTTGGGGCACTCCGTGTGTCGGTCCAGCTCCCGTCGTGCTACGGCAACGTAACGCGACCGTCGAATTTGCTCTGAGTCGACTCCGATGAAACCACTTGCGTGGGTGTGTGCGGTCGTGGGGCTCGCGATGGTGCCGGTCCAGGACAGGGTCGCGGGTACGCCTGCGGCGGGCCTGGAGGCCACGGTGCGGACGTTCCTGGCCGCCATCGACCGGGGCGATGCCACTGCGGCGATGACCTGCCTCGCCGAGAGCGACGCGCCGTTCCCGGCCAGCGTGTTCCACGTCGACATGGAGAACCAGCCGCAGAGCTTCCGCGGCGCCGAGGCCGTGCGCGCGATGGTGCAGCGCATGATGCAGGTGTTCGCCGCGGACCAGATCGAACGCAGCACCAGGGTCCTGCACCTCGCGGTCCACGCTCCCACGCCCGACCTCGGCGCATGCGTGGTCGAGTTCGAGCAGCGCTACGCCGCCAGGGGCAACGGCAAGGAGGGGGTGGCGCGCACGTTCCCGTACCGTGCCACGATCCTGGCGCGGCAGGACCCGCGCGGACAGTGGCGGATCGTGCACTGGCACGCGTCGCTGGCCCGGCCGATGCCCCTGGCCGGACGCGTCCCGGGCCGGGACGAAGGCCGCTGAGCGGAACGTGCCCGCGCGCATCGCCGCCGCCGCGCGCCACCGGCCCACGCCTCACTCCAGTTCGAGCAGGAGCGCGCCGCCGGACACGGCCTCGCCCTTCTTCACCGCCAGCTTCACGATCCTGCCCGGACCGTCGGCCTGGATCGGGTTCTGCATCTTCATCGCCTCGAGCACCATCAGGGTCTGGCCCTCCTGCACGGCTTCGCCCTCGGCCACCTTCACGTCCACCACGATGCCCGGCATCACCGCCGCGATGGTCCGCCTGCCCTTGGCCTTGTGGCCGCCCACCGCGTGCGCGATCCGCTCGCGCTCGTCCTCGACCTCGATCAGGAGCCGCTCCCCCTGCACCTGGACCAGGCTCCGGCCCTGCGCCTGATCCACGATCACGTCGTGGCTCCGGCCGTCGACCACCAGGGAGATCACGCCGCCGTCCCCCACCACGGAGACGTCGACCACCAGCGCCTTGCCGTCGACGTGCGCCACCAGCTGATCGCCGCGGCGCTCGAAGGTGTACTCGCGGGTGACGCCGCCGTGGCGGGCGTAGTACTTCATCGCGGCCTCCGCCCCAGGCGTTCCATGCGCTCGGCCAGCACCCAGGGCGACAGCGCGCCCGCCGCGTCGTCCCCGGCCGGCGCGACCCGCGGCCCGCCGGTGTTCAGGAAGCGCGCCACGGCCGCGGCCAGCATCGCCACCTCGCGCATCGGCTCGGGCGGCGCCTTGGTGATCCGCTCCAGGATGCCGGTGTCGTAGTCGCCGCTGCGGAATGCCTCGCTCTCCAGCGCGCGCAGCGCGGCAGGGATCACGGTCGCCACCCCGAGGACGCGCGTCTCGCGCAGCGCCCGGATCGCCCGCGCGATCGCCTGCGCGCGATCCGGCGCGTGCACCACGAGCTTGGCCAGCATGCTGTCGTAGTGGGGCGTCACCTCGAGCCCGCGGTACAGGGCCGAGTCCAACCGCACGCCCGGCCCGCCGGGCAGGTGGAGGCGCGAGATCCGCCCCAGCGAGGGCAGGAAGCTGTCCGGGTCCTCGGCGTTCACCCGGATCTCGATCGCGTGGCCGCGCGGCTCCGGCACCGGGGCCACCGGCAGGCCGGCGGCGACCCGGATCTGCTCGCGCACCAGATCCACGCCGAACCGCATCTCCGTGATCGGATGCTCGACCTGCAGGCGCGTGTTCATCTCCATGAAGTAGTAGTTCCCCTCCGACCAGAGGAACTCCACCGTGCCCGCGCCGAGGTAGCCCACGGCACGCGCCAGGTCGCAGGCCGACCGGCACATCGCCGCGCGCATTTCGGCGGTGAGCACCGGGCAGGGCGACTCCTCGACCAGCTTCTGGTGGCGGCGCTGCACCGAGCACTCACGCTCGCCGTACGCCACGACGCCGCCGTGCCGGTCCGCCATCACCTGCACCTCCACGTGGCGCGGGCGCGCGAGGTACTTCTCCAGGTAGATGCGCTCGTCGGCGAACGCGCTCTTCGCCTCGGCCCGCGCCAGCTGGGCGGCGCCCAGCAGGTCCTTCTCGTGGTGCACGATCCGGATGCCCTTGCCGCCGCCGCCCGCCGCGGCCTTGAGCATCACCGGGAATCCGACCTTCTGCGCCTGCTCGACCAGTTCCGCGTCGCTGCGCGCCTCCTGGCGCAGCCCGGGCACCAGCGGCACGCCCGCCGCGGCCGCCAGCTTGCGGGCCTCGACCTTGTCGCCCATGGCCGCGATCGCGCGCGGGGCGGGGCCCAGGAAGACCAGGCCGGCCTCCTCGCACGCCGCGCTGAAGCGCGCGTTCTCGGACAGGAAGCCGTAGCCAGGGTGCACCGCGTCGCAGCCCTCGGCCCGCGCCGCCTCCAGGATCGCGTCGATGCGCAGGTAGCTGTCGCGCGGCGCCGGCGGGCCGATGCGCACGGCACGGTCGGCGCGGCGCACGTGCAGGGCGTTGCGGTCGGCGTCGGAGTACACCGCCACCGTCTCGATGCCCATCTCCTGGGCGGTGCGGATCACGCGCAGCGCGATCTCGCCGCGGTTGGCCACCAGGATGCGTTGGAAGAGCGGCTTGTCGGCCATCGTGGCTGGGCGCGCGAGCGCCGGGGACGGATTCACAGCGGGATGTTGCCGTGCTTGCGCGCCGGGTTGCGTTCGCGCTTCGTGCTGCACAGCTCGAGCGCGCGGATCAGCGTCGGCCGCGTGTCGCGCGGTTCGATCACGTCGTCGATGTAGCCGCGCGCCGCGGCCTGGTAGGGGTTGTAGAACTTGGCCTTGTACTCCTCGACCAGGCGCTTCTCGGTCGCGGCCTTGTCCTTCGCCGCGGCGATCTCCTTGCGGAACACGATCTTGGCCGCGCCCTCGGCCCCCATCACGGCGATCTCTGCGGTCGGCCAGGCGAGGTTCACGTCGGCGCGGATGTGCTTCGAGGCCATCACGTCGTAGGCGCCGCCGTAGGCCTTGCGGGTGATCAGCGTGATCTTGGGGACGGTGGCCTCGCAGTACGCATAGAGCAGCTTGGCGCCGTGCACGATGATCCCGCCGTGCTCCTGCGCGCGGCCCGGCAGGAAGCCGGGCACGTCCTCCAGGGTCACGATCGGGATGTTGAACGCGTCGCAGAAGCGGATGAAGCGGGCGCCCTTCAGGCTGGCCTGGATGTCCAGCACGCCGGCGAGGTGCGCGGGCTGATTGCCGACGATGCCCACCACGCGGCCGCCCAGGCGCGCGAAACCGACGATCAGGTTGCGGGCGAAGCGCGCGTGCACCTCGAGGAAGCGCCCGTCGTCGACGATCCGCTTCACCACCTCGCGCATGTCGTAGGGCTGGTTGCTGTTCTCCGGCACCAGGGCGTCGAGGCTGGGCTCGCGCCGCTCCGGGTCGTCGGCGCTGGCGTGGATCGGCGGATCTTCGGCGTTGTTCTGCGGCAGGTAGCCCAGCAACTCGCGCACCTGCAGCAGGCACGCCGCATCGTCCGGGGCCGTGAAGTGCGCCACGCCGCTGATCTCGCCGTGCACCCGCGCGCCGCCCAGCGCCTCGCTGGTCACCTCCTCGTGGGTCACCGTCTTCACCACGTCGGGGCCGGTGATGTGCATGTAGCTCGTGCCCTCGACCATCAGGATGAAGTCGGTGATCGCGGGCGAGTACACCGCTCCGCCGGCACAGGGCCCCAGGATCGCGCTGATCTGCGGCACCACGCCCGAGGCCAGGGTGTTGCGCAGGAAGATGTCGGCGTAGCCGCCCAGCGACACCACGCCCTCCTGGATGCGCGCGCCGCCGGAGTCGTTCAGGCCCACGACCGGCACGCCGATCTTCATGGCCTGGTCCATGATCTTGCAGATCTTCGCGGCGTTGGTCTCCGAGAGGCTGCCGCCGAACACCGTGAAGTCCTGGCTGAAGAGCAGGATCGGCCGGCCATGCACCTTGGCGGAACCGGTGACCACGCCGTCGCCCAGGATCTGGTTGGCCTCGGCGTCCATGCCGAAGTCACGGCAGCGGTGCACCACGAAGCGGTCGATCTCGGTGAACGAGCCCGGATCCACCAGCAGGTCGATGCGTTCGCGCGCCGTGAGCTTGCCCTTGGCGTGCTGGGCCTCGACCCGCTCCGGGCCGCCCCCCAGGAGCGTGCGCTCGCGCATCTGCTGCAGCCGTTCGCGCGGAGTCTGGCTCATCGGTGCGGATCCTCCACGAGCTCGGCCAGGACCCCGTCCAGGTAGCGCGGGTGGACGAACGCCACCTTGGTGCCGTGCGCGCCGGGGCGCGCGGCCTGGTCGAGCAGCGGCGCGCCGCGCTCGGCCAGCACCCGGATCATCGCGCCGGTCTCCGCCACCTGGAACGCGAGGTGGTGCACGCCGGGGCCGCGCCGCTCGAGGAACTTCGCCACCGGCGAGTCCGCCGCCGTCGGCTCCAGGAGCTCGATGCGGGTCCGCCCGGCGGTGACGACCGCGACGCGGACCTTCTCGCTGGGCACGTCCTCGATCCCGTGGAACGTGAGACCGAGGCCCTGGCAGTAGCGGCGCACGGCCTCGTCGAGCGAGCGCACCGCGATGCCGATGTGGTGGAGTTCCTGGATCATCGGGCGGGGGAGGATATCGGCGCGCCCGGCTCGGGGCGACGTCCGGCCCGGCATGAAGCCCAGCGACCCCGGTTCACGCCAGGAGGAGCAGGAGCCCGATCCACGCTCCCCCGCAGAGCATCAGCAGCGCGCTGTAGCCGATCAGGTCGCCCACCCGCACGCGCGTGATCGCGAGCAGGGGCAGCGCCCAGAACGGCTGCAGCATGTTGGTGAGCTGGTCGCCGTATGCCACGGCCATGACGATGCGCGCAGGATCGACCCCGGCGTCCAGCGCGGCACGCACCGCGATCGGCCCCTGCACGGCCCACTGGCCGCCGCCCGACGGGACGAAGAGGTTGATCCCGCACGCCACGACGAAGGTGCCGGCCGGCAGGAGTTCGGCTCCCAGTGTGGCACCGGCCAGGCCCGCCAGCCGCGCGGTGAGGCCGCTCTCGGCCATCATCCCGAGGATCCCCCCGTAGAGCGGGAAGCTCAACAGGATGCCCGCACAGCTCGGCGCCGCACGCTCGACCGCGCGGAGGTAGGCGAGCGGCGTGCGGTGCAGGAGCAGCCCCACCAGGAGCATGGTCAGGTTGAGGGCGTCGGGGGTGAGGCCGAGGACTCCGCCGCCGTGGCCCTGCGCGTAGAGCCGCCACGCCCACACCGCGATCGGCACGCCGAGCAGCAGGCTCACGAGCGGACTCTCCTCGAGGACGCGCACCAGCCACGGCCGCGGACCGCAGGCGACGGCCGGCTCCGGCCCGGCATCCGCCTCCTCGCGCACGCCGTACTCCGTGGCTTCGACGCAGAGCTCCGGGCGGCGCGGCATCAGCAGCGCCGCCAGGAAGGGCAGGAGCACCACCAGCCCGAGCGTGATCCAGAGATTGAGCGGCGCGAAGAGGGTGCGTTCCAGACCGATCGGCGCGAACGGCGCGGGCTCCCCGAACACTTCCACGATGTCGCGCACCTGGGTGACCTTGAGCGGCGCGCTGCCCGAGAGCCCCCCGTGCCAGACCATCATTCCCAGGTACCCGGCCGCGCAGAGCAGAGGGTAGTGCGCCTTCACGCCCCGCGCGGCCAGGGCAGCGCCCACCAGCCGCGCGGCCATCGCACCCAGGATCAGACCCAGGCCCCAGTGCAGGAGAGCGGCCGAACAGGTGACCAGGGCCACGAGGTACACCGCCTGCGCGCCGGTGCGCGGCACGGCCGCGAGGCGCCGCGCCAGGTGCAGCAGGGGCGGGCTGTGGGCCACCGCGTGCCCGGTCACCAGCATCAGGCACATCTGCATGGCGAAGCGCAGCAGGCTGAAGATCCCCCGCTCGCCGGCCCATGCGTCCAGGAGCGCGGCCGGCGTCACGTCGGTCCACGCGAGCGCCAGTGCCGCCGTGGCCACGCTGAGCAGGATCGCCAGGACGAAGGGATCCGGCATCCAGCGGCCCAGGGTGCGCGCCAGGACCAGCCCCAGGGCTTGCAGCATTCCCGAATGCTACGGGGCGCCCGCCCGGCGATCGCGCCTCGCGGGGGCCGACCGGCTGGCCGGAGAGCCGCCGGAGCGAGACACTGTCGCCAGGAGGCGCTTCCTCCCGAAGCCGCCCGACGCCGCGCTCTCGCCATGCGCAAGCACGCCATCCTGGTTGTCCTGGTGCCGATCCTCCTGGGCGTCGCCCTCTACCTCGGGATGCGCGGCGACGACGAGGCGCCGGCGCCCGGCGAGTTCGGGGCGACGCACGAACCTGGCGCCGATGCCGTTGCCGTTCCCGACCGGCTGGCCGACGTCGCCGACGGCACGCCCGCGGAGGCCAGCGCGACCACGCGCACGGCCACGCCCCTCGGCGCGGATGCGGGCTCGGTGCCCAGGCCGGAACTGCTCGTGCGCGTCCAGGACAAGCACACCGGCAAGCCCGTGCCGGGCGCCGAGGTCCTGCTGCTGGACATGGCCGTTGGACCCGAGGAGCCGGAGGCGCGCGCGCCCTGGCTCGAGACGGTGCAGCGCGATCCCGAAGAGGTGGCCCGCCGCCACTGCAACCCGAGCCTCGCGGACCAACGCGGCGAAGCACGCGTCCAGCGGCCCCGGGGCGAGGCCCATCTCGTGGCCCGCGCCGGCCCGCTCTATGGCCACGCGGTGCTGCCGCGCTCGCTGCGCGTGAACGAGGCCTTCGTGCTGGTGATGGAGCGCGACCTCACGCTGCGCGTGCAGGCCGTCGACAGCCAGGGCGTGCCGCGCGCCGGCGTGGCCGTGCTGGTGCTGCGCGAGCGCGCCGCGAATCCGCGCACCTTGAACGTCCCGCTCGAGCAGATGAACGGCGTCCCGTTCCCCGGACGCCTCGAATCGGGCCGTCCGCTGCGCACGCTCGGCACCACGGCCGGGACCGAGGGACTCCTCGAGGTGCGCCACGCCCAGAGAGTGTTCACGATGCTGGGGTTCTACGGCTCCGGACCAGGGGCGCGCGGACTCCTCGCACCGGAGGTCCTGGGCAGCACCCTGCCTGGCGTCGCCTTCGATCTCGCCAACCCGCCCGTGGATCCGGTGCGCCTGCAGCTCCCTCCGACCGCGTCGGTCGCCCTGCTCCTTCAGGACGCGGCCGGCCAGCCGCTGCGCCTGCAGGCGACGGTGACGGTGAAGGACGAGGCCGGCACGGACGCGACGGTTCCGCAGATCCAGCGGCGCCTGGAACCCGGCGAGAATGGCGTGGCGCGCTTCCCGCACGTGGTCCTCGGGGCGCGGATGGCGTTCCAGGCGTGGGTGGGAGGCGCCCAGACGCCGAACACCAATGCGGTCGCGCCCAGCCGCGCCGACACCCATCTCGACGTGACGATCCGTACGCAGGCCGAGCTGCCGGTCCTGACCTTCCGGCTGGTGGACGCGGGGGGGCGCGCGCTCGCCCAGCGCGACGCTTCGGTGCACCTGCGGCTCCACGACGCCGGCAACGAGCAGTTCCAGACCCGCAGCGATGCCGAGGGCAGGGTGCGCGCGCTGCTGCGCAGCCAGCGGGTCGCTCGCCAGCTGCAGCGCGGCACGGTGGAGCTGGTCCTGGCCGGCCAGGGCACGGGCCTGATGGGCAGCCTGCCCGCACCACGCGACCTCCGCAGCGGCGAGAACGACCTGGGCGACGTGATGGTGCGGGAGGCCGAGATCCTCGCCGCGGGCATCGTGGTGGGCAGCGACGCCACCCCCATCCCATCGCCTGCCATCCAGGTGACGCTGGCCCCATCGAAGGAACGGTCGCGCGCAGGCGCGCCGCCGCGCCTGCTCCGCGCCTCGCCGCGCAGCCACCGCGACGGCCGGTTCGTGGTGCGGGGCATCTGTGACGAACCCGAGCTGCGACTCATCGCGAGCTGCGACGGCTACGTGGCGAGCGAGCCGATCACGATCCGGCGCGGAGCACGGGACCTGCGCGTGGAGTTGGAGAAGGCCGGCCTCCTGGAGGGGACGCTGCGGACCGCTCCAGGCGCCGCGAACTGGCTGCGCGTGGTGCTGCACTCGCCCTCCGGCAAGACCCAGGAGGACGGCGTGGGCCTCAATTCCGAGGGGCATGGGGCGTTCCGATTCGCCCCGCTGCGCGGCGGCACCTACTCGCTGAGCGTGTTCCAGCCCGGGTTGAAGCCGGCGCTGGTGACGGTGGACAACCTCCTCGTGGTGTCGGGCGAGGCCTGTGCCGACCCGCGCCTCAAGCCCGTCGACCTGCGCGCCCTGGTCACGGTCCTGGAAGTCGCCGTCGCCGACGCGGATGGCAGACCCATCACCCAGGGCGCCGGCGAGGCCGAGTTCCGCCACAACGCCGAGGAACCCCAGGGGCACGAGGCGCAGCTCCAGTCGGGGGTGTTCCGGGTGCAGACGCCGACGATCCCCCTGCATGCACTGGTGAAAGTGCACGGCTACCGGCCGTTCGAGATCCCCGACCTGCGCGCCAACACGACGGTGCGCCTGCAGAAGAACATGGTGGTGCACCTCGACCTCCCCCTGCCCCAACTCCTGTCCGGGGCGCAGGTGTACTGGCAGGTCTACTTCCGGCTGCGCCAACCGGCGGACGCGAACCTCTCGCCGCGCCTCCTCGCCGCCCTGCGCGGGAACCCGTACAGCACGAGCCGGGCGCCGTCGGGACGCCACACCACGCAGCTGCCATGCGCGGGCACGTGGGAGCTGAGCCTCGAAGTAGCCGTGCGGCGCCCCGACCTGGGCTGGCAGAACCTGCGCACCACGCTCGGCGAGCCGATCGTCGTGCGCGAGACGGCCGAGCCGCAGACCTTCAGCGCCACGGTGCCGGAGGCCTTCGTGGAGCAGCTGCGCGCCAGGCTCGCGCGTTGAGCGAGCCGCTCGGGGATCCCCGCCTCAGAAGGTGTCCGCGTACCGCCGCCGGTAGGCCGCGGCCAGGAACGCGGCCAGCACCAGCACGCCAGCCGAGGCCAGGAACGGGGCCGAGGGCCCCAGCGCGTAGAACATCGCGCCGCCGACCGGCGGGCCGGTCACGCGCGCGAGGCTCGCCGCGGACTGGCTGAGGCCCAGGAACGAACCCTGCTCGGCCGCGGGCGCCGCCCGCGAGGTGAGGCCTGCGAGGCTCGGGTTGTTCAGTCCGATGCCGACCGGCAGGAACGCGCAGCCGAGCAGCACCAACGCCCAGCCCGCGTCCTCGCCCAAGGCGAGCAGCGGGGCGAGGCCGACCAGCGCCAGCGAGAGCGCCAGGAACGCCGGACCGGCCACGATCAGGCGCACTTCCCCGAAGCGCGGCACGAGCCGGCGGATGAGGCCGCCCTGGATCAAGGCCGAGACCACGCCGATCGCGGCCAGGTAGCGCCCGGTGATCGGCGCCGCCGCGAGGACCTGCTCCATCGTGGCCGTCTCCAGGGCCCGCGGCACGCCGAAGACCTCCGGGAACTTGGCGAGCCCGAAGAGCGTGAACATCGCCTCGAACTGCGAGAACGCGAAGAGCGCGAGGAAGTTGAGCAGCAGGAGCACTCCCATCCTGCCGTCGGCCAGCGCACGGCGCAGGTGCGAGGCGTCGAAGTGTCGCATCGCGGAGTGGCGCGCCGGTTCGGGCAGGCGGAAGAACCCGAAGGTCGCCGCCGCCAGGGAGAGCGCCGCGGCCGCGAGGCCCGGTGCGGCGGGAGAGAAGCGCGTCAGCTCGCCACCCACCAGCGGCCCGACCGTGAACCCCAGGCCGAACGCGGCGCCGACGAGGCCCATGCCCTTGGCCCGGTCCTGCACCTCGGTCACATCGGCGATGTAGGCCTGGGCAGTGGCGACGTTGGCACCGAAGAACCCGGCGGCGATACGGGAGGCGAAGAGCAGGCCCAGGGAGTCCGCGAACGCGAACACCAGGTACGAGGCCGAGGTCCCCACCAGCCCGCCGATCAGGACCGGGCGCCGGCCGACGCGGTCGGAGAGGCGCCCCCAGAACGGCGCGAAGAGGAACTGCATGGCCGAGAACGAGGCCATCAGCAGTCCCACGCTGAGCTCGCTCGCCTGATAGGCCTTCGTGTAGATCGGCAGGAGCGGGATCACGATCCCGAATCCCAGCAGGTCGATGAACACGGTCAGGAAGACCGCGAGGAGGGAGCCGCGTCCACCGGGCTTCGGGTTCACGGCGCGGGTATCCGCGCTGGGACGGCGCAGCGCAAGGCGAGTCCAGGGCGGACCGGGCACCGGTTGCACGGACGTCCCGGCGCTCTGCGGCCGCGACCGTCCCCGTCGCGCGGGATGCGCGTCGCCAGCCCGTGGCGCCGGTCCGGTCGGCAACGTGTGCCCCGGGCCGGTCCGGGCCGGAGCCGGCCGTAGCGAGCCTCCGGGGCAAGGTCGGGGCGGACGCCGCCGGCGGGTCGCGGAACCGCCATGTGCGCCGGGACCGGGCCGGACGGAACCACAGGGTGGGCAGCGATCGTCTTCGTCCGTATCCGGGCGCCTGCACGGCGCCGCGGCGCGCGCTCACCTCCGCTTGCGCTGTCGCGCAAGCAAGGGTGCGTGCGACGCCGCCGCGCCAAGCTAGACTCCTGCGCCTTCCCGAATCGCCACCTCCGTGGCCCTTCCCTGGAACTCCACGTCCAAGACTCTCTCTCTCGCTTCGTTGCTGGCCATCTCCGCCAGCGCTCTCGCTCAACAGACCTTCACCATGCCCCCGCTCCGTGAGACGGTCGAGGGCGCCTCCTCCTCCACGGCCTACGCCCCCTGGTACGGCTCCAGCGGACAGGGTCGCTACCAGTGGATCTCCGGGGAGAACAAGGGCACGCCGATCCCGGCGATCAAGAAGTTCGAGATGCGTCGCGACGGCCTCGCCGCGACCTCCACCGGGTATGCGGCCCGCACCACCGACATGGAAGTCGTGATGGCGCACGCGGACTACGCCACCCTCACCACCACGTACGCGAACAACTACAAGAACGCGCAGTCCACGGTGGTGTTCACGCGCAAGCCGGTGAGCCTGCCCAACCACGGCCCCAACGTCGGCTCGCCCGCGCCGTGGAGCATCGCGGTGCAGTACGACACGCCCTTCGCCTACAACGGCACGGACTCGCTCCTGTTCGAGGTGTCGTGCCAGAACACCACGCCGACGGGCACCTACTCGCTCGACTGCGAGCCGGGCCTCGCCCCGGGCGGCACCGGCGCCTACGTCGACACGGCCGGCCAGTGCACCACGCCCAACGGCGGCTTCGACATCTTCCTGGGCTCGCCCTCGATCGCCCTCACCCCGACCACCGTGACCATCCGGCCGTACGGCACCGGCGGCCCCTCCTCCCAGCCCGGCGTCCTGGGCCTCGGCCTGGTGGACCTCAACAGCAACTTCGGCGGCGTCCTCTGCGCCAAGCTGCGCACCTCGATGGACGTCCTGATCCCGGTGAACACCACCGCCACCGGCGCGATCGGGTCCAGCAGCGCCCCGATCCTGCTGACCTTCCCCAACCCCGGCGTCAACGCGACGCTCTACGGCCAGTTCGCGGTGCTCGATCCGAGCCAGACCTCGCCCTTCGTCCCGGTCGCGCTTTCGGATGCCGTGCGCTACACGATCGTCCCGAACGGCGTGCAGCTGCGCACGATCTGGAACGACACCTCGGCCACGGCCGCAACCGGCACGCTGAGCTTCAGCGGGTTCTCGGTCGTCCGCTTCACCTACTGAGCGGTACACCCCCGCTCCCTGGCGTCGAGGAGCGGGGAAATCGACCGGCCCCGCTCCGCTGGGGCGCTTCCTGAAGGGGCGCCCGGCGTGGGATGGCGCCATCCTGCCGCACGCGGATGGCGGCGGCGCGGCGAGGGGCGGCGGTTCCCCGGGTGCGCCCGGGGCCGCCGTGGGGCTGCTCCCCGTGCCGGCCGTGTACCCCCTTCGCCGGTCCCCATCCCCGGGGACGGCCGGCGCGACCCTTGCGGCAGCGGGCGGGATGGAACACCCGCCCGCGGCCCCTACGTCTGAAACACTTCCTGCTTCCCGATCCGGCATGCCGGGTCCCAGTTCCACGCACTCTCTCATGCGTATCCCTCTCCTCCTGTGTCTCTCCCTCGTCGCCGCCGAGGCGGCGGCCCAGCAGACCATCACCATGCCCCCGGGACGCGAGACCGTCGAAGGCGCCTCGGCTTCCACGGTGTACGCGCCGTGGTACGGCTCGAGCGGTCAGGGCCGCTACCAGTGGTTCAGCGGCCTGAACAAGGGCCTCCCCATGGCGATCCGCAAGCTCGAGATGCGGCGCGACGGGGTGGCCGCGACCTCGTCGGGGTATGTCGCCCGCACCACGGACATGGAGATCGTGATGGCCGACACGGTGGCGAGCACGTTCAGCACCACCTACGCGTCCAACTACAAGAACGGCCAGTCCACGGTCGTGTTCACGCGCAAGCCGGTGAGCCTGCCCAGCCACGGTCCCAACGTGGGCTCGCCCGCGCCGTGGAGCATCGCGGTGCAGTACGACGTGCCGTTCATCTACCTGGCCCAGGACGATCTGCTCGTGGAGATCTCCTGCCTGAACACCACGCCGACCGGCTCCTACTCGCTGGACTGCGAGGTCGGGTCTCCCGCGAAGACCGGTACCGCGACCTACCTGGACGTGGCAGGGAAGTGCCAGACCCCCAACGGCGCCTTCGACATCTTCTACGGCTCCCCGGCCGTGGGCTTCGCCGGCGGTCAGGTGACCATCGGCGCCTACGCCGTGCGTGGCCCGTCGAATGCATCCGGCGTCCTGGGCATCGGTCTGGTCGACCTGAACAACAACTTCGGCGGCCTGCTCTGCGCCAAGCTGCGCACGGACCTGGCAGTAACGCTTCCGGTCACGACGGACGCCGTGGGAGGGATCGGCAGCAGCGCCAACCGGATCCTTGCCACGTTCCCGGAGCCCAACTCGAACTTCAACCTCTACGGGCAGTTCGCCGTCCTGGATCCCAGCCAGCCGACCCCGGCCCTGCCGGTGGCCCTCTCCGACTCGGTGCGCTGGTCGATCAACGCCGTCGGCGTGCCGCTGGGCACGCTCTGGAACGACACGAGTTCGGCGGCCACGACCGGCATCCTGACGAGCACGTCAGTGCCGGTGATCCGCTTCACGTACTGAGCCGCGGTGCAGCGCCGCGGCGGCCGCACCCCGCGGCCGCGCGCCGCCTCGCGCAGCGAACCGGCCGCCCCGGCCGGCGCCGGCCTCCTGCAACCGCCGTGCTGCGGCTCCTCGCGTGAGCCGCAGAGAGAAAGTGCCCATCCGCCTGGGCGTTTTTCTCTTGTGCGTTCTGCTCGGGCCCCCTGTTCCGAGGACCCGGACGCATAGGAGGTCCTCATGGATGCCGCACGCGCGTTGCTTCCGCTCCTGCTGCTCGCAACCGCGAGTTTCGCGCAGCAGACGATCACGATTCCGCCCGGTCGCGCCACGACCGAAGGCGAGAGTGAGATCACTCCCTTCATCCCCTGGTACTCGATCGGCGGCCAGGGCCGCTACCAGTGGCTGAGCGGCGAGAACCGGGGTCCGGCGATCGCGGGGATCGCCAAGCTCGAGATGCGCCGCGACGGCAAGAGCGGCGCGGGCTTCTATCCGGCACGGACCACCGACCTGGAGGTGGTGATGGCGCACACCAACGCCGCCGCGCCCAGCACGGTGTTCGCCGACAACTACAAGGGCAAGGTCTCGACGGTGGTGCTGCCCCGCCGGACCCTGGACCTGCCCGACCACTCCGCGAATGTGGGCATGCCTGCGCCGTGGACCGTGGTGATCCTGTTCGACGTGCCGTTCTCCTACAACGGCACCGACGACCTGCTGGTCGAGATGTCGTGCCTGAACACGAGTCCGACAGGCGGCTACTCGCTGGATGCCGAGGACGGCGTGCCCGTGCGCTCGGCGCACCCCGACTACGTCGATCCGGCGGGCAAGTGCACGACGACGATGGGCAGCTTCGAGATCTTCGCGCCGATGACCAACTTCGGCTTCGTGAACGGCGAGGTCCGGCTGGGCCTCTTCGCCATGGGCGCCCCGGCCGGCCAGGCCGGCGTGCTCTGCCTGGGTCTCGGCGATCCGAACTCCACGTTCGACGGCCGGCTCTGCGCGCCGCTGCGCACGAGTCTGGACGTCACCGTTCCGGTGACCAGCGCCAACACGACGGGCTGGATCGGCTCGCCGATGCACCCGCTGGTGTTGAGCTTCCCGGATCCGCAGACCACGGTGCGGCTGCGCGCCCAGTTCGCGGTCCTGGACACCAGCCGGCAGCCGCCCATGCTGCCCGTCGCCCTCTCCGACGCAGTGACGTGGACCGTCTCCAGCAAGGGCGTCCTCCTGGCCACGGTGTGGAACGACATCAGCGCGACCGCCACCGCGGGTCAGGTCGTGACCCGCTTCGTGCCGGTGATGCGGCTCACCTACTGAGCCACCGCGACACGGCCCCGGGTTGGTGCTGCCACCGCAGACGGTGCCGGAGCCATCCCGGGGCGTCCGTTCAGCTCCAACGGAAGATCCGGACGGCCAGCATCAGGCACGCGGCGCCGAAGCCGAGCAGGTAGAGCAAGGGGCCAGCGATGGCCCACGGCGCCGCGCCGCCCAGCATCACGTCGCGCATGGCGTCGTTGCACTGGGTGAGCGGGAGGGCACGGATCAGCGGCTGCAGCCAGGCGGGGAAGCTGCCGTTGTCGAAGAACGATCCGCCCAGCAGCCACATCGGCAGCAGGATGAGGTTCATCCACCCGCTCACGCCTTCGGTGGTCTGGGGACGGCTCGCGATCAGGAGGCCGAGGCCACTGAACGCGACGGCTCCGGCCAGGATCAGGGCCAGCATCGTCAGCGGCGACCCCACCACCGGCACCCCGAACACGAAGTGGCCGAAGAGCGTCAGCAGTACGGCGTCCGGGAACACGAGGACCAGCCGGCTGCACAGGAGCGCGACCAGGAACTCGCCGCGCCCCATCGGCGTGACGACGAGGCGGCGCAGGAGCCGCTTGGAGCGCATGTCGACCAGGTTGTAGCCGATGCCCCACATGCCGGCGCCGAGCAGGTTGAGGCCGATCAGCCCCGGGATCAGGAAGTCGATGTAGCGCGAGCCGGGCGCGGTCTGCTCGGTCACCTCCAGACCCCGCGGTGCGGAGTCGGGCGCGGGAGCCAGCGACCGCTCGATGTGCATGCGGGCCAGTTCGGCATCCGGACGCGTGGGGTCGAGGCGCACGACCGGCGGATCCCCGCGCAGCAACGCCGCCACGCGGCCCCGGCTCAGCATCCGCTCGGCCTCCTCGGGCGCCACCTCCCGCACGGCAAGGCGCGGATTGGCGCGCAGCGCAGCGACCCATGCCGCGCCACCCGCCGTGCGCTCCACGCCCACCTGGATCGGCTGCGGCTGGCTCTCGCGGAAGGCGAGCCCCAGGACCACGGCCATCAGGAGCGGGAAACCGTAGGTCCAGAAGATCGCCTCCGGCGTGCGCAGGAACTCGCGGAACGACGTGAGCGCGATCCGGTACACGATGCCCGGCCGCAGCATCACGTCGTGCCCTCGTCGCGCAGGTGGCGTCCGGTGAGGTTCACGAACACGTCCTCCAGGCTCGTGTGCCGGGTCTTGAGTCCGGTCAGCTCGACCCGTTCGCGCTGCAGCAGGTCGAGGAGCGCCGGCATGGCAACGTGGGGCAGGCTCACCGTGAGGGCGAAGGCGCCGTCGCCGCCGGAGACCTTGGTGACCGCGGGCAGACCGGCCAGGCGGGCCGCGCCGAGCCGGTCCAGGCCAGCGGCCACGACCTCGACCACGTGGGCGCCCTCGATCGAGGCCACCAGGTCGCGCGGCGTGCCCAGCGCGATCCGGCGCCCGTGGTCGATGATCGCCACGCGGTCGCAGAGCTGCTCGGCCTCCTCCATGTAATGCGTCGTGAGCAGCACCGTGCCGCCGCCGGCGCGGAACTCACGCACGACCTCCCAGAGCTGGCGCCGCGACTGCGGGTCCAGGCCCGTGGTGGGCTCGTCCAGGAAGAGCAGCTCGGGCGTGCTCACCAGCGCCGTCGCCACGGCGAGGCGCTGGAGCTGGCCGCCCGAGAGGTGCACGGAGCGCGTGTCGGCCTTCTCCTCCAGGGCCACGATCGCGATCGCCTCGGCGACACTGCGACCCGCCGGGTAGAAGGAGCGGAACAGCTCCAGGATCTCGCGCACGGTCGACTTCTCGAAGAAGCGCGTCTCCTGCAGCGACACACCGATCCGCCGGCGCAGTTCCAGCGCCTCGGCGCGCACCGAGTAGCGCCGGCCCAGCACCAGGACCTCGCCTGCCGTGGGCGTCTGCAACCCCTCGCAGATCTCGACGGTCGTGGTCTTGCCCGCGCCGTTGGGCCCCAGGAGGCCGAACACCTCGCCGCGCCGCACGTCGAGGTCCAGGCCATCCACGGCCCGGGTCACCAGCGCGCCACGCCGGAACTCCTTGCGCAGGCCGCGCAGCTCGATCGCCAGCGCATCGTTCATCGCGGGAACGCCCCGGGGATGCCCCCGTCGACCGGCAGCGTGGCGCCGGTGGTGGGCGTCGCGCCGGTGGCGAAGAACACCACCGCGGCACCCACGTGCGCAGGCGTGACCTCGACCTTCAACAGGCTGCGCTGGCGGTAGAAGTCGCGCAGACCCTCGGCGTCGAGGCCGCGCGCCTTCATCCGCTCCGGACCGACCTCCGCCCACAACCCGCTCGGCACCTCGTCGCCGAACACCGCATCCGCGTTGATCATGTTGACGCGGACCCCCAGGGGCGCGAACTCGAGCGCTGCGATCTTGCCGAGCTGGTGCGCGCCGGCCTTGCTCGCCGAGTACGCGCCGAACCCCGCGCCGGGGTCGAACACGTTCTTGCTGGCCTGGATCACCACCGAACCTCCGGTGCCCTGCGCGGCGAACACGGCCTGCGCGGCACGCAGCACCAGCATGGTGCCGGTGAGGTTCACGTCCAGGGTGCGGCGGAACCGCTGCGGGTCGATCTCCGCGAGCGCGGCCGCGTAGGCGATGCCCGCGTTCGGCACCACGATGTCCACGCCGCCGAAGTGCCGGCACGCGTGGCGGAAGCCATCGCGCACGCTGGCCTCGTCGGTGACGTCCACGACCGCGCCGTTGAGCTGCGCGGCGCCGTGGCGCATGCCCAGCTTGTCGAGCGCATTCTCCAAGGCGGTCGCGTCCCGGTCGGTGAGCACCACGTGCGCGCCCGCGCCGAGCAGGGCGTCGCAGATGCCGTAGCCGATCGCCCCGCCGGCGCCGGTGACCAGCGCGACCTGCCCGGCCAGCGGGGCCGGCTTCGCCTTGCCGAGCTTGGCCTGCTCCAGCGACCAGTACTCCATCTCGAAGAGGTCTCCCGGCGGCAGGTCGACGTAGCGCCCCACGCCTTCGGCGAGGACCTTGCCCCGCAGGGTGTGAACCGCGATGTCGGCCGCGATCCGCGCGGCACGCTTGTCCGGGCCGTAGGCCACGAGGCCCAGCCCCTCGATCACCACCACCCGCGGCCGCGGATCGAGCATGCGCGGCGGCCTGGCCACGCGCCCACGGTGCGCCTGGAAGTACTGCGTGTAGCGTTCGGCGTAGGCGTCCACGGCCCTGCGCATCGCCTCGCCGGAACCTGCTTCGGCCTCCGAGACGACCAGGTATGGCCCCTTGGTGCGGATCACGTGGTCCGGCGTGAGCGGCCCGGTGGCGAAGAGCTGGCGCGCGTTGGCGTGCGCGCTCAGCGCCCGCACGTCCTCGGCGCCGCGCCACTCGGCGATCCAGCGGCGACCCTCGAACGCCAGGGCTCCGCGCACGACGGGCGCCACCTGCTCGAGCGCGCGCGCCGCGGCCGCGTCGTCGAGTCCCTCCGGCGGCGCGGTGCGGGGCGGCTGCGCCCCGGCCCGCCGCGCGGCGTAGCGTTCGGCGCGATCCACCAGGGCGATCATCCGTTCGTAGCTGGTCTTGGCGTCCGGACCGAAGGTGAAGATGCCATGCTGCAGGAGCACGATGCCCTCGAGGTCGCGCTGGCGCTCATAGGCGTCCGCGACCGCCTTGGCGAGGGGGAAGCCGGGCATGGTCCAGGGCAGGACGGCGACGCGCGGCCCCAGGGCCTCGCGGATGCGCACCGCGCCGTCGGGCTGGTTGGTGAGCACCAGGATCGCGTCGGCGTGGGTGTGGTCGACGAAGGTCTCGGGCAGGAACGCATGCAGCAGGGTCTCCACCGACGGATTGGGCGCGGTGGAGTCGAGGAGCCGGCGGCGCACCTGGTTCACCATCTCCTCGTCGCTGAGGCGGTCGAGGGCGCGGAGGCGCACGAGCGGCGCCAGCTCGACCGCAGGCAGCCCGGCGGGCTCGACCTCGGCGAGGTCCGAACCACTCCCCTTCACGCACAGGACCTCGAGTTCCTCGCCCAGCGCATCGCGCAGCGTGGTCTTGACCGAGGTGTTGCCGCCGCCGTGCAGGACCAGTCCGGGCTCGCGTCCGATCAGGCGGGAGGTGTAGACCCGCAGCGCCAGCTCCGCGCTGCAGGTGCGGGCGTAGCGTTCGATGCAGGCTTGGGCGTCAGTGTCGTTCCAGAGGCTGTTCACGGGTCCGGGCTGGCCAGGTAGGGAGGGGCGGATCGTCTGGTGGATCCCGGGTGACCGTTGCGGATCCCGGCGGCGGCGCAGGCGTTCCTGCCGGCCGGCGCCGGACATCCATCACGGTCCCAGGTGCGTGGCCCGCGCGGGCGACACGGGCCGGCGGAGACCCGTCCAAGGGCCCCCGCGGGGAGGATAGGAGGCGGCGGGCCAAGCTCCAGCGTGGCGCTGGTCAAGTGCGCCGGCGGTGCTCGCGCAACCACTCCAGGAGACGCTCCATCTCCGCCGGCATCGGCGCGTCGAACTCGAGTTCCTCGTGCGTGCGCGGATGGGCGAAGCGGAGCCGCAGGGCGTGCAGGCAGTGGCGTCCCGGCTCGGGAGCTCCCTCGGGCAGCGTGGCGTGCATGTGCTGGCGCGAGCGGTACATCCGGTCCCCGACCAGGGAATGGCCGATCGAGGCCAGATGCACGCGGATCTGGTGGGTCCGCCCGGTCTTCGGCAGGCAGCGGAAGTGCGTGAACCCAGTGAAGCGCTCCAGCACCTCGTAGAACGTCTCCGCCTCCCGTCCCCCCTCGTCCGTGACCAGCATCCGGTCCGGATGGATGGGGTGCTGGACGATGTTGCGCGTGACGTGGTCGGAGTCGAAGCGCGCCTCGCCATGGGCCAGGGCGCGGTACTCCTTCCGCACGGTCCGGGCCTTGAACTGGGCCTGCAGGAAGTGGAACGACTCCTCGGTCTTGGCCAGGACCATCACGCCCGAGGTCTCGCGGTCGAGACGGTGCACGATCCCGGGCCGATCGACGCCGCCGATGCGGGGCAGGTCATGCCCGCAGTGCACCAGCGCCATGTCGGCCACGGAGATCTCGAGTCGATCGGCCTGCTCGGTGGGATGACTGGGGATGCCCGCCGGCTTGTGGATGACCAGGATGTAGGCGTCCTCGTGGAGAACCTGGAGGGGCGGAACCTCCAAGGCGGCGATCCTCTCGGCCCTGGGACGCGTCTCGGGAATGGGAAGGAACTCCACCACCTGCCCGGGAAGCAGCATCAACCCTGGCCGGACCTTGGCGCCGAGCACCCGAACCTGGCCCCGCTCGATGGCCAGCCTGGCGAACCCGCGAGTGCCCAGTTCCGGTTGACCGGCAAGGAACACGTCGAGCCGGACCCTGGCCTGGGTGGGTGCGACGAGGCGCTGGATCCAGGTGTCCTGGGATCCCTCGTTCACGGAATTCCCCACGTCATCGGGGCTCTGACCTCGGCTTTGCATCGCGTACGCGGCGGCGCTAGCCTCTGCGCGCCTTTCCACATTTGTGGAGAAGTTCTCAGGAGTCTCCGCTGGGGGAGGGCAACACGGTCGCCGGATCCTGCGAGGATTCGGGCCGGCATCCTCACCTCCTCTCGTTCAACCTGCAACCCTCGAGGGCATCCATGCTCTTCCGCGAGTCCGCCGGTTACGTTGCTCCGCGTAGCGAAGTCTGGCAGAGCACTCTCGGGCGCGGCGAGGCGCGCGTCCTGCTCGTGGACGACGACCCGGACATCCTCAGCATGGTGGCACGCCTGCTCGAGGAGGCTGGCTACAGGGTCGACGCCTTCTCGGCCCTGGGCCCGGCTCGGGAAGCCCTCCAACGCTCCCGCTACCACCTCGTGGTGACCGACCTCTACCTCTCCGGCGACGAGCTGGGCTACCAGCTCGCAGAGGTGGCCGGCGCCCAGCGACCCGCAGTGCCGATGGTCCTGCTCACCGGCAAGCCCTCGCTGAGCAGCGCGAAGGAGGCGATGCGCTCGCACGTGTGCGACATCCTGGAGAAGCCCGTCGACCACACGGACCTGCTGGCCACCTGCCAGCGCGCGATCCAGGAATGCACGTTGCGCTCGCGTGCAGACGAGCTCGAGGCCCTCAACAAGGTCCTGGCGCAGGTCCTGCCCCGCGCGATCGAGGCCAAGGACCCGCTGACCCGCGGCCATGCCGACCGGGTGGTGCAGTATGCCGACGTGCTGGGACGCCGACTCGACGTGTCCGAGGCGGACCGCGAGAGCCTGCGCCTCGCCTGCCTCCTGCACGACGTGGGCAAGATCGGCGTGCCCGAACAGATCCTGCGCAAGGAGGGGCCGCTCACGCGCGAGGAGCGCGAGGTGATCCAGCGCCATCCCACCGTGGGTTTCGAGATCCTGGAGCCGGTCCGCGACGAGAAGGTGCGGCTGTGGGTCTATCAGCACCATGAGCGCTGGGACGGGAAGGGCTACCCCAACGGTCTGCGCGGCGAGGACGTGGAGCTGCCGGGCCGGATCCTGATCCTGGCCGAGGTCTACGACGCCCTGGCCGAGGCGCGCTCCTACAAGGAGGCCTGGGACAACCAGCGGATCGTTGCGTTCTTCCGGAGCGAGGCGGGCAAGCACTTCGACCCCGACCTCTCCCACGTCGTGGCGGACGGCCTGGAGGCATGCGGCCGGCGCTTCTTCGCGCCCTCGCCAGGGATGCTCTTCTGAGCGGGGCCTGCGCCGCAGCCCGCTGACGGAGCGCGGCGCGGCGGCGCATCCGCAGTGCGCGGCAGGGTTCACGTGGGCCGCCGCGCGTCCTCGGGCGCCATGCCCGCCGACCGCAATGCTGCGCGTCGCCCCGGGCCGACGGACCGCGGCCCCGCCACCCCGCTCGCCGGCGCGACGCGCGCGCACCGGCGGCAGGATCGGACGCGGGGCCGCGCAGCGGGGCGCAGGGAGGGGCGAGCACTTGGCAAAGCCGAGGGGGGGCCCTAGCCTCCCGCGCTCTCCGCTGGCAGTCTGGTGACGCGAGCCCGGATCCAGGCTCGAACGCCCCCCGGTCACCCCTCCCGAATCCACCCGAGCGACGCGAAATGTCCGAGGCCATCCGGCCCCAGATGGGGCCCACCCTGCTCTTCCTCCTGGCCGCCGGCACCCTGGGTACCGCCGCGGCGTCCCAGGCACCCGCCAAGGTCCCGAGTGCCGAAGGCCTGCCCGCCAACCTGGTCTGGGTGGCCGGAGGCAAGGTGAACTTGGGCCTCACCGCCGACCAGCTCTTCACCCTCAGCGACAAGCTCTCGGGGGGCAACAAGCGCCAGCGCGAGAAGATCCTCTCGCAGGCGATCTCGGAACTCGGCACCGCGACTGTGGCCGTGTCCGACTTCTACCTGTCGCGCAGCGAGGTCACGAACGAGCAGTACCTGGCCTTCGTGAAGGCCACGGGCCACCGCTTCCCCCTGCACTGGTGGCAGGACGGCAAGCCGCAGGAATTCGAAGCCGCGCGCGAGAAGTTCCTGGCCGAGTTCGGCAACCAGCCCAACCCGCACATGCCCTACTGGCGCAAGCACTGGAAGGAGCTCCCCCACGCCATCCCCAAGGGCAAGGAGCAGGCGCCGGTGCAGTACGTGTCGTTCGAGGACGCGCAGGCGTTCGCGGCGTGGGTGGGCATGCGCCTGCCCACCGAGGAGGAGTGGATCTACGCGCTGGTCGGCTCCGAGACCTCGCTCTACCCGGGTGGCGACAAGGCCCCCTCCGTCCCGGGACGGCTGGTGGACGCGATGGGCGCCTTCGAGAGCCGCCTCGGCATCCGCGGCCTCGTGGGCAGCCTCTGGGAGTGGGTCGAAGCCGACGGGCTCGCCCCGGTGGCCGGCCGCGCCGCCTGGGACAAGGAGATGCTGAAGCTGCGCAAGCTGCCCGGCGCCGACGAGCTGCTGCGCAACGTGGAGCTCAACTTCGACGGCAAGCGCAAGCTGCTCAAGGGTGGCTGGTTCAAGGGCGTCGCCGAGGCCAACCAGTTCCGCGTGGGAACGCGGGCGCACATCGAGCCCACCGACACCGTCGAGGCGGCAGGGATCCGGCTGGCCAAGAGCACCTTTCCCGGGCGCGACATGGCGCGCTCGCGCATGAAGGTCGGCTACGACCTCTCGGAGTTCGCCGACCGCGCCCCCAACCTCGAGGACCAGGTCGGCATGGAGCGCTACCGGCTCGAGGACGGCGGCAACCGGATCGTGGCGTACGAGGCGGTGTCGTTCGTGCCCGCCAACATGATGACCGAGAAGAAGGGCGACAAGCCGCTCGGCCCCGAACGCCTGCTCAAGGCCACGCTCGAGCACCCGGTGATCCTCGGCACGCTGGTGGTGAGCGTGCCTCTGCACCAGCCCAAGCTGGACGCCGGCATCTACACGGTGAGCTACCGCGAGCGCGGCATGCCGGACGAGCTGGTGGCGGCGATCCGCGAGGCACACAAGGTCGCCAAGTCGGGCAAGCCCAAGGACGAGAAGAAGGAAGAGGAAGAGAAGAAGGACGACAAGAAGAAGCCCCAGGGACCGGACTGGCGCGCGATCCTGGCCAAGTACGGCGTCTCCGAGGACGAGGCCTCCGCGGCCAAGTCCCACGACAAGGTCGAGGAGATCCTGCTCAAGGACGGCAACTACAAGGTCAACACCAAGGAGCGCGTGTACCTGTTCCGCAAGGACGGCCGCGACTACGTGGCGCACCTGCCCACGGTGTTCGAGCCCAAGGTGACCACTGCCTACAAGGGCGCGACGCTCGACCTCACCCTGAAGGACGCGCGCGAGCAGGCGCGCATCGGCTTCGGCGTGCCGATGGCCGCGGGCGAGCGGAACTTCCTCACCGGCTCGCTCACCCTGATCCTGGCCGAGAACCCCGACGCGTCCCGGCCGTGGCGCACGCCCCAGGGCATCGCCACCGCCAAGACCGAGAACGCACAGAGCCAGTCCAACGCACCGGGTACTCCGCCGGCCAAGCAGAGCCGTGGCTGAGTCCAAGGAGCCACGGCCGGTGAAGATCGAGGACCGCGCCCAGCGCGCCTTCTCGTACCAGGACTACGGCCGGAAGCGCGGGATCGAGGGCGTGCAGATCGTGCCGCTGCGCCGCTTCCACGACGACGGCGGCGCGATCACCGAGCTGGGGCGACTCAGCGGCGGGAGCCACGGCCAGCTGCCCGGCTTCGAGGTGAAGCAGGTCAACTACAGCGAGGTGCAGCCCGGGGCGGTCAAGGCCTACCACATGCACCACAAGCAGACCGACGTCTGGTACGTGCCGCCGCACGACCGCATCCTGCTGGTGCTGCACGACGTCCGCAGCGGCTCGCCGAGCGAAGGCGTCACGATGCGGATGATGCTCGGCGACGGCGACAGCGCTCTCGTGCGCATCCCGCCTGGGGTCGCGCACGGCTGCCGCAACCTGGGCGACGCGATGGCCCGGATCCTGTACTTCGTCGACTACCAGTTCTCGATCGAGCCCGGCGTCTGCGACGAGGGCCGGCTGCCCTGGGATTTCCTGGGCGCCGAGATCTGGGACGTCGTGCGCGGCTAGGCGTCGCGCAGCATCTCGTCCAGGGAGCGCCGGGCCGGAACGTCGGCGATCAGGCTGGCATCGCGCGGGCGCAGGGGATCCTGGCTCGTCGCGACGCGGATCCGCACCGCGCCGAGCCCGTGCAACGCGACGAAGCGCCGGCCCAGCTCGGCGCGCGACAGGCGCTCGGGACCCGCGAGGTGCACGATGCCGCGCCGCCCTGGCGCCAGCAGCAGCGCGACCAGCGCCTCGGCCGCATCGCCCGCGTGCAACGGCGTGCGGTACTCGTCCGCGAAGAGCACCACCTCCGCGCCCGCGGCCTCCGCGGCGCGGAGCATGTCGGTCGCGCCGCGCCGGCCGTCGCGGCTGCGGCCGAAGAGCAGCGGCACGCGTGCCACCAGGTGCGCCGGTCCTGCGGCCAGGACCGCGAGCTCGCCGGCGCGCTTGCTGCGGCCATAGGCGCTGAGCGGGCGCGGTTCGGCAGCGGCGCCGTACGGAGCCCCCACCCCGTCGAACACCAGATCGGTGGAGACCTGCAGGACCCGCGGCGCGGCCCGTGCCAGGATCCCGGGAGCGACGCCGTTGACCGCCATGGCCCGCTCCGGCTCGCGTTCGCACTCGCCTACGAGGGCCACGGCGGCCGCGTTGAGCACCAGGTCGGCGCGCGCCTCACGCACCGCCGCCGCCACCGCGGCGGGGTCGGCGAGATCCACGTGCAGGTCGCCCGCGCCGCGACCCGCGCACACCGGGGTGCAGCCGCGCGCCCGCAGAGCCGCCAGGAGCCAGGCGCCCAGGTAGCCGGTGGAGCCCAGGAGGAGCACGCGCATGGCGGCGCATTGTCTCGCACGCGGCACTGGGTTCGCACGTGGGCCCTGCCGCACCGACGGCTAGCATCGGGGTGACGATGCGCGTGGTGATCCTGGCGAACCCCGTGGCCGGGCATGGCCGGGCCCGCGTCCTGGTTCCGCGTCTCTCGGCGGCCCTGCGCGGCGGTGGGATGGAGGTGCGCGAGGCGTACACCCGCGGGCCGGGCGACGCACGTACGCTGGCCGGCGAGCTGGCGCCGGAACGCGTGGATGCCGTGGTCAGCGTCGGCGGCGACGGCACCCTCAACGAGATCCTCAACGGCCTGCCCGACCCCACCCTGCCGCTCGGCGTCCTGCCCCTGGGCACGGCCAACGTCCTCGCCACCGAGCTGCGCCTGCCGCGCACTCCGGAGGCGCTCGCGGCCCTGATCCAGCGTGGCACGCTGCGGGAGCTCGACCTCGGCCTGGTCGGCGCACGGCGCTTCCTGCTCTTCGTCGGCGTGGGCATGGACGGCGCGATGGTGCGCAGGGTGGCCGAGACGCGACGCGGCACGCTGGGCAAGCTCAAGTGGATCGGCCCGGTGCTCGACGTGGTGCGCACGTGGCCCTCCCAGGCCCTGCGTCTCTCCCTGGACGGCCGCGACCAGGGGAGTGCGTGGACCGAGATCCTGGTCAGCCAGGTGCGCAACTACGGCGGCGTCTTCGTCCTGCCGCGCCCGCCGGCCGCGGCCACCGGCCGCCTGACCCTCTTCGGATTCCGCCAGGGCACGCGCGCGCGCTGGCTGCATGCCTGCCTGCGCGCCCTCGCGGGACGGCTGCGTCCCGGGCGCGACCTCGTCCTGCTGGAGGGCCGCGCCGCGCGCATCGAGAGCGACCCGCCAGCACCCTGGCAGGTCGACGGCGAGTATGGCGGGACCACACCGGTCGAAGTGCGCCTGGACGGGCGGCGGGCGCGGTGCTTCGCGCCCGCACCGGCGGCGGAACGCGGCCAGGGCTGAGGCGGCCGCGGACCAGGGCCGCCGGGCCAGGGCGGCATCCGGCGAGTTCGCCCCTGCTCCCACGCCGGCAAGGAGGTCCTGGCCGATGGGTATAGTCCCCGGGTCATGCACTCCCTGACGCGGCGCGTGGAGATCGGCCCGGTCACGTTCGGCGGGGGCACCCCCTTCGCCCTCATCGCCGGCCCGTGCGTGATCGAGAGCCGGGACCATGCCCTGCGCCATGCCGAGGCGGTCGCCGCGCTGTGCCGCGAACTGGGCGTGGGCTACGTGTTCAAGTGCTCCTACGACAAGGCCAACCGCACCTCGCACAAGAGCTTCCGCGGCGTGGGGCTGGACGAGGGCCTGGGCGTGCTCGCCGAGGTCCGCCGCGAGGCTGGCGTACCGGTGCTCACCGACGTGCACTCGATCGAACAGGTCCACGCCGCGGGCGAGGTCGTGGACTGCCTGCAGATCCCGGCCTTCCTGTGCCGGCAGACCGACATGCTCCTCGCCGCAGCCGCCACCGGCCGGGCGGTGAACGTCAAGAAGGGCCAGTTCCTCGCGCCCGAGGACATGCGCAACGTGGTGGCCAAGATCCTCGATGCCGGCAACCAGCGGGTCCTGATCACCGAGCGCGGCGCCAGCTTCGGCTATCACACCCTGGTGGTCGACTTCACCGGCTTCCCGGTGATGCGCGCCACGGGGCAGCCGCTGATCTTCGACGCGACCCACTCCGTGCAGCGTCCGGGCGGCGCCGGCGACAAGAGCGGCGGCGACCGGACCAAGGTGCCGTACCTGGCGCGCGCGGCGGTGGCCTGCGGCGTGGACGGTCTCTTCCTGGAGGTGCACGAGGACCCCGACCGCGCCCCCTCCGACGGCCCCAACATGGTGCCGCTCGCCGACCTGCCGGCCCTGCTGCGCCAGCTCAAGGCGATCGAGGCGGCGCTGCGCAGGGGGACGTGAGCGACGCGGCCGGCAGCGCGGGGCGCGAGGATCCGTACCTCTTCGCCCCGGACACCCTGGCGCGCGAGCTGCCGGAGTTCCAGCTGGTCCGTGAAGTCGGCAAGGGCTCGATGGGGATCGTGTTCGAAGCGATCCGGCGTGGCGACGGCCGGCGCGTCGCGCTGAAGGTGCTGCCGCCGAGCCTCACGCTCACCGAGACCACGCTGGCGCGCTTCCGGCGCGAGGCCGAGTTGCTGGCGCGCATCGAGCATCCGGCGATCGTGCGCCTGCTCGACCACGGCCGCGAGGGGCGCCTGCACTGGTTCGCGATGGAGTTCGTGGACGGCATCACCCTGGAGGAGCGCCTGAAGGTCGGGCCGCTGCCGATCCGCCAGGCGACGGAGATCGCCCTCCAGGTGGCGCGCGCCCTGCAGATCGCCCACGACCACGGGGTCGTGCACCGCGACCTCAAGCCGGGCAACCTGATGCTGCGCGAGGACGGCAGGGTCCTGATCACCGACTTCGGCCTGGCACGCGAGTCGGGCCAGGGCACGCTCACCGAGAGCGGCGCGATCGTCGGCACGCCGATGTACATGCCGCCCGAGCAGGTGATCGGGGACCGCGCCGCCGTCGGCACGCGCTCCGACGTGTACGGCCTGGGCGCCACGCTCTACCACCTGCTCACCGGGGCGCCGCCGTTCCGCGGCCCCACGGCGCAGGCGGTGCTCCAAGCCGTCCTGCACGAGGCGCCGCGCCGGCCCCGACTGCTGCGCGCGGATCTGCCGGACGCACTGGATGCGGTGCTCTACAAGGCCATGGCGCGGGCGCCGGAGGAACGCTACGGCTCGGCCCAGGAGCTGGCCGACGATCTGGAGCGCGTGCTGCACGGCGTCCCGGTGCTGGCGCGGCGGCCGGGCCCGTGGCACGACGCGGTGCGCTTCGTGCGCCGGCACCGCGTGCCCTCGGGCCTTGCCGCCACCGCGCTCCTCCTCGCGATCGGCGCCGGGCTCCTCTGGCGGGAGCAGGCACGCGAACACCGCGAGGGCCGTCTGGCAGAAGGCGAGCTGGCGTTGGCCCAGGCCATCGCGCTGCGCGATGCGCAGGACCGGCCGCGCACGCTCGCGGACCAGCGCGCGCTGTTGCGCACCGCGGTGGACACCGCCACCGAGGTGATCCAGTCCCACCCCGGCGAGGCGCGCGCATGGCTCCTGCGCGCCAAGGGCCTGCGCCGCCTGCAGCGCAGCCAGGAGGCGCTGCGCGATCTCGACGAGGCCGAGCGGCTGCTGGGCGCGCCCACGCTCGACATCCTGTGGATGCGCACCGCGATCCTCCGCCACCACGACGACCCGCAGGCGCGCGTCCGTCTGCAGCACGACCTGACCACGCTGGTGCGTACCGAGACCGGCGCCATCCCGCGCGCCCTCGTGGCCGAATACCTCCTCGACCTCGCCGCCGCGGTGGCCGAGTCCGACCGCGGGCCGATCCTGGCCAGCACCGAGCGGGCCCTGGACGGCATCCACGAGCCCGAACCCCGCGCCGCGCTGGCGCGCGTCCGCCTCCTGGAGCTGCGCGGCGATCTGGCGGGGGCGGAGCGCCTCCTGCGCGGAGTGTGCGACGAGCACCGGGGGGATCCCCTCGTGCACCGGCGCGCCGCGGAGGTCTTCGCGCGGCTCGGGCTCGGCGAGGACAGCCGCCGTCAGGCCGAGATCGCCAGGGTCTTGGATCCGGTCGCCAGCGAGGAGGCCCCGGCTCGGGCCGAGACCTCGACGAGCCAGCCGCGCGTGGACGTCGACGCGGCGCAGAACTTCCTCCAGCAGCTCGACCGGCTCTTCGACGCGAGCAGCCGCCCCAACCCCAAGTCCGGGCGCGGCGGCAGGTAGCCTGCGGATCCGCCCCCCCCCCGCGCGCGGGATTCGTGGCGCGTTCCCGGCGAATCGCCGCGCCGTGGCAATCACACGCAGCAGGCCGGGGGTACCTCCCCAGCCGCACCGAATGACTCGCCGCATGGACGGTCCTTGCGGCACGGCAGGGGGCTTCGCCGCTTGGCAGGGGGCGAGGCCCCTGCTGGTTCCGACCCCCGGTTCCGGCGGCGCACCGGCTGCGCGGCACTCCCCCCCACGGGACGACCCGGCTATGGTTCGCGCGGTCGCCTCGACCTCGCCCGTTCGGACACCCAGCATGTCCAGCGCCTTCGCCCTGCTCGGCCTGCTCCTGGCCGCACCGCAGCAACCGGTGCAGCTCCCGCCGACTCCTGCCGCGGGGCTGCCGATCGAGCACACGCCGTTCCTGCGCTGGCCGGCGGACGCGGCCCTATCCGCAACCGCCCCGTTCCTCGGCAGCGGCGGCACGCCCGAGCGGGTGGCCGCGCGCGCCGCCGGACTCGCCGACCTGGATGGCGATGGCAACCGGGACGCCTGGTTCCTCGGCGGCCCACGCCTGCCGGACCAGGGGCGTGCGCACGAGGGTGCACTGGTCGTGCAGCGCGCGCGCACCGCGGACCTGGGGCGCTTCCGCGACTGGCATCGCTGCGCGAACGGCCCCTACCTGCACGCGGCGACCTACCGCTCACGTCTCCTGCCGCGTGACCTGGTCCTGCTCGCCGATCCGGGGCAGCCGAACCTCACCCACGCCCACTACTCCTATCCGGCCGGCGGCGACCCGCGCGCCGGTGGATTCGCCCTCGACGCGCAGGGCTTCGCCATCGGCACCGGCGCCTACGAACTCGCCACGCGCGACGAGGACCGTGACGGCAACGACGACATCACGGCACTCCGTGACCTCGGCCAGGGTTCGACGCAGATCCGCAAGCTGGGCATCGGCCCCGGCCTCGGCCAGCCGCAGCCGGAGCGCGACACGCAGGTGGTGGTCGCGGCCCGGTTGCGCGCGCTGCGCCTCCTCGACCTCGACGGCGACCGGCGCGACGACGTCGTGGTGCGCGTCCCTGGCCTGGGCGTGCTGGCCTTCCTCGACGATCGCGGCGGCAAGTTCGCCTTCGCGGGGTTCGTGCCCGTGGCTTCGGAGTTCGTCGATCTCGTCGCCGGGGATCTCGACGGCGATGGCCGCGAGGAGTTCGCGCTGATCCTCGCGAGCGGCGCGGTGACCTACGGCCTGCAGGCGGGGCAGCTGGTGGCGCGGGCGAGCGCGGTGCCTGGTGCCGTGACCCCGGTGGGGGCGGGCGCGCTGCTCGACTGCGATGGCGACGGCGCCAGCGAGCTCCTGCTCTTCGCCCGCGATCAGAACCGTTACAGCGTGCATCCGTTCCGCGTCGCCACGCAGCGCTTCGATCCCGCGCAGCTGCGCACCCCACCCGACCCGCAGAACTACCTGGGCCCGGGCCCCATGGGCGCACGCCTGACCCTGGGCGACGCCGACAACGACGGCGACGACGACGTGCTCCTGCTCCTGCCCTCCGGCACGGGCTGGGTCACGCTCCGTTCGGCGGCGGTCGAACTTGCGCCCACGCTGCACGCCGTCCACCACGACGGCCGGGTCGGCGAGACCGGCTACGTGCGCGAACGCTTCGTCGTCGACGTGCCGGCAGCCCTGGCCGCGAGCGGCGCCGACCAGCTGGAGATCGCGCTCTTCGTACGCGACCCCAATGACCCGCAGCGCACGGTCTACTGGGGCCGCATGCTCCAGCCCCTCGCGCCGGGCCAGGGCGAGGCCGCCTTCGTCGTGTACTTCCAGACCGACCCCGCCCAGTTCCAGAGCGCGTTCGCGAACCGCGTGGTGTTCCCGTTCACGGACGGGATCGGCGCCGGCGGCGACGTGCTGATCAGCGTGCACGGCAAGCGCGACGGCATGGCGTTGCCCTCGCCCCCGCGGCGCCAGGCGGCGCTCCTGCTCCACCACCCGGCCCAGGGCGGGGAGAACAAGTCCACCCTGGGCGTGAAGTGGGTGGTGCGCGCGGCACCGCCCGCCCCGACCACCGATCACGAACTGCTGCCCTGGAACTGAGCCTGGGGCCCGTGCAGCGCCCCCTGGCGCGTCAGGGAGTCGTGCCCGCCGGGTCGCGGCGCCGGCCGCGGGCCAGGAGCCACGCGGCACCGCCCACGCCCGCGAGCCCGAGGCACGTCCAGACCCAGAAGGCGTGCTTGGCCAGGCTCGCACCCGTGCCGCTCGAGGCCGCAGTCCAAGCCCCATCCGGTCCGAAGAGCGCGAAGCCCGCCCAGTAGTGCGGGTGGCGGTACTGGGGCGAGCCATGCAGGCGGACTCGCGCCCGGCGCAGCGCCTCGGCATGGCTCGCGCCCTCGGCCAGGGCGTGGTGGTAGGCCGCCATGAAGTCGCTCGTGGCCTGCTGGTTCACGCGCCACAGCGAGGCGACCACGCGCCGCGCGCCTCCGGCGAACGGACCCCACAGCATTCCGGCCACGCCCTCGCCGCCACGCGCCTCCCCACCCGCGGTTGCGCACGCGCTCAACACCACCGTGCCGCGCCAGGGCAGGGCCGCGAGCGCGGGCATGGCCGCGGGACCATCGGCCAGGAGGAGCAGGGAGGCCGTCGGCACGTACGGGCTGGCCACGGCGTGGGTGCTCACGTGGACCAGCGCCGGCGCCGTGCCGCGCAGGAGTTCGGCCAGACCGGGGAGCGTCGCCGCGGCGCCCCGCAGGCGCCGCGCGCCGGGGTGGGCCCGGGCCACGAGGTCGCCCTCGCGCGCCGAGAACGCCAGCGCGTCCAGGCCGAAGAGCGCCGCGTCCGCCGCGTCGATCCGTACCGAGTCGACGATCAGGGCGCCTCCCTCGGGCTCGGGGCGCCGGGCCAGTGCCGAGCGCACGCTCAGGGAGGGTGCGCGCTCGACTCTGCGCTGCGCACCCAGCGGCTCCCCCGCCAGGGGCAGCGCCTCGAGTGGCAGGGCCGCGAGAGCCGTGTCGGGCACGAACACCACGGCCGGCGCGTCCCGCAGCCGCGCTGCCACCTCCCCGGGCAGGAAGAAGCGTGCGGCCGCGGCCAGGGCCTCGGCCTCGCCGGCTGCGGGATCGGCGAGCGCCGCGAACGCCGCGCCGAACCGGGCCACCGCCTCGGACCGCGGCCCGAGGTCGCAGAGCAGCGTGCCGCCCGTGTCGGCGACGAAGGCATACGCCCGATCGGCGCCCAGCCAGGTGGCGAGGACGCTGGCCGGATGCAGCTCCTGCAGCACGCGCGCCACTTCGCCCCGATCGGCGGGTCGCGCGGCGGGTGCCGGCTGCGCGGCCGTGCCCGCGACCCGTGCGCCGGCCAGGCCGCGCAGCGCGTCGCGCAGCGCCTGAGGCGAGGTGCTGGCCGCCAAGGCGTGCGTCCGCCGGCGCAGTTCCGCGAGCTGCGTGACCTGCGGTGGGGCCACGACGAAGTCGAGCAATCCGCGCGCCCGTCCCCGCTCGGTCGCGACGAGCGCGTCCTGCGCCGCGCTTCCGGGGCCGGAGCTGCGGCCCGCGGCCACGCGGCAGAGCCCGTCCACGGCGGCGAGGAAGCCCGGCTCCAGGAACGCGCCGCCGAACGGGTCCGCGCCGCGCGAGCGCTCGCGCGCCGTCTCCACGTGTTCCAGTGCACGCCAGTACGCAGCGGCGGCCTCGTCCGCCCGGCCCCGTGCCTCGGCCAGCCGGCCGAGGTCCTTCCAGGTCTCGGCGGCCTCGGCGGCCATCTGCAGCGAGGCCTCGGTGTCGAGCTCGGCCAGGGCCTGGCGGAAGGCGGCCTCCGCCCCGTCGAGGTCACGCAGGCCCAGCCGCGCATCGCCGAGGCCGTTCCAGGCCGCCGCCCTCGCCTCGCGGTCGGCTGCGGCACCCAGGGCCGACTCGTACGCGGCCGACGCCTCGCCGTAGCGCCCGGCCTGCTCGCGCGCGTCCCCCACCAGCTGCCAGAACGCCTTGTCGGCGCTCGCCAGCGCCAGTCCCTCACGTTCCGCGGTGGCGTGATCGCCGCGCTGGTTGGCGATCAGGGCGCGCGGGTACCGGGTCTGTTCGGCAGGGAGCGCATCGAGCCACACCTGGGCCGCGGCATAGTCACGACGCTCCAGCGCGTGCCACGCCAGGCGTTGGAAGCAGACCCTGCGCCATGCGTCCAGCCCCGACTCGGCGCGCGCCGCCACTCCGTCGAGTTCGGCGCCGAGCTGCTGCAGCCGCCGCAGGGCGGCGAGCTCCTGGCCGGCGCGGAACAGCAGGTCGCAGCGCAGGATCGCCAGCGGCACGCGCAGGGAAGGCGCGTGCGCCACCTCGCCATCGGCTTCCGGCCCGAGCAGGTACGCCTCGTCCTCGCCCAGGCCGGCGAAGAACTCCTGCGCCGGCAGACTCTGCCACAGCAGGACCAGGACCAGGATCCGGTACGGCCCCCGGTACACATCGGCCTCGCGGCGCGCCGCGGCGCGCGCCGCCGCCGCCATGGCCGCACACGCCGCCGGCTGATCGGCGCGCAGCTGGATCTCGGCACGGCGCACGGCGACGAAGAACGCGGCCTGCCCGCGCCGGGCCGGGGGCAGCTCCGGGATCCGATCCGCCGCCGCGTCCAGCAGACTCAGCCCGCGCGCACGCTCGGTCGGGTCCGCGGCGGCGCCCAGCCGCACACCGTCACGGAACGCTCGTTCGAACCCGGCGACCGCGTCGTCCTGCGCCACCAGGCCGCCGGCGCCGAGGAGCAGCAGCGCCAGCCCGGCGCGCGCCGGCGGCCACGGTTCGCGCCGCACGGCTCGGGCGAGCCTGGGCCCCCGGCCTGTGCCTGCAGGGTCGTGAACTCGTCCGTGCTGGATGCCCACCGGGTGCTCCGCGCGGCCTGTGCCGGCCGCGTCCGATCACCTTACCCGGCCGGGAACCGGGCGCGGCGGCGGGTCGCGCGCCTCAGCCCGAGCGGCGCTGCCTGCCGCGCCGGCGCTTGACCGCCCGGAGCGACTTGAAGCCCGGGCGCCGGACGAAGACTTCGTCCTTCTCGGCCGCGGGCACGTTGCTCGCCTCGGACTCGAGCCTGGCGAGCAGGGCCTTGGCGGCCTTCACGCACTCGCTGCGGTCCGGATGCTCGCTGCTGACGCCGCGCAGGAAGGGCAGGTCGCTGCGCGGATCGGTGAAGTGGGAATGGATCACGTGCCACTGGTCCGACGTGATGGCCTGCGTCCCCTTGCTCGTCTTGACTTCCATGATCATGGCTGCACCTCTGCGGGGGCCTTGGGCGTGGCGACCGCGGCCGGAACCTGGGGAGCACCGGCGGCGGCCGGCGGCGCACCGGGCGCCGCCGGATCCGTGGTCCCGCCGTCCTTCCTGGCCTCGCGCTTCGCGGCGCTGCGCTCGAGGCGGCGCGCCAGCTTCCGCTGGCGCTCCAGCTGCTTGTCGCGCTCGCGACGCCGCTTCTCCTGGGTCTGTGGGCTGCGATTCCTGGCCATGGATCACCGAACCAATGCGCGGGCCGCCGGAACGAGGTGGCGTGCGCGGCCCGAGCCTGTCGCAACGCCACCGGCCAAGGGGATCACCAGCGACCGCGATTGCCGCCGCCACCACCCCCGCCGCCGGTGCGCGGCTTGCGCTCCTCGGCCTCGTTGACGCGCAGCGCGCGCCCGTCGATCTCGACGCCGTTGAGCGCCTTGATCGCCGCAGTCGCGTCGCCGTCCGACGCCATTTCCACGAACGCGAAGCCGCGCGAACGGCCCGTGTCGCGGTCCGTCACGATGCTGACGCTCGAAACCTTCCGGCCGTCCTGCTCGAACGCCGAGGTCAGCGACGCCTCGGTCGAGTTGAAGGACAGGTTGCCTACGTACAAACGCTTACCCATGGGAGCACTCCGGACCCGGAACCACGAACGTCGAGAGCCACCACCGGCAGCACCCTGCTGCGGGTATTCGCTCGCACCGGTCCAGTGTGCGTCCTCAACGAGAGGACAACGGGAATCGGGGCGCCGGCACAAGGCGCACAGAGGCGCGGGTCCATCCAGTCAGTGTGGAATCGAGGGGGGCGGCGACTGGCCCGCACATCCAAGTGCGGCACATGCTAGCACACTCGCCCTCCGGGCGGCGTGCCTGTTTTGCCGCGGTGCCGCCGCGGACGGGCGGCCACGCGCGCGACGCGCCGCCGCGTGACTAGCGACGCCGCTTGAGGGTCAGCGGCAGATCGTGGCTGGTCCCGACCACCAGACCCATGCCGTCGCGGGCCACGACGCGCAGGTTGAGGGCACCTGCATGCTGCTGCAGCTTCGTGAGTTCCTCCGCCCGGAACTCCCAGCGGGTGCTCGGCCCGGCGGTCTCGGGCCGCGCGACGATCACCGCCCCCGTCGCGTCGGTCACCGAGGCGTCGTAGCGCACCGCGCCCAGCACCGGATACCAGTCCAGGTGTGGCTCGGCGAGGTCGATCTCGGCGGCGAGGAGCACGAGGCGTGCGGTGCCGGAGAGCCGCTGATCCTGCGGCGCGCGCTCCGCCAGGCCGGGTTCACCGCCTCCGCGCAGCGAGATCCACAGGAGGATCGCGGTGGCGACCGCGCCCGCCAGCGCGAACCACGCCGGACGCGCGAGCCGCCAGCGCCAGCTGTGCGGCGTCGCCGGACGCACCGAGGCCGGCGGTGTGGCCAGGAGTTCGGTGGCGCGCGCGGCGAGTCGGCTCTGCCCGGCCTCCAGGAGCTGGCGCAGCTCGGGATCCTGCGCCTCGTCCGAGCGCGGCGCGCCCAGGATGCGGCGGCGCAGTTCGCGTTCGGCCGCGAAGAGGCCGTGCAACACCGCCAGGTCCTCGACCTCGGCGCGCCGCGTCTCGTCGTGCTCGACGAGGTCCTGCAGGCGCTGGGCCTGCCGCGCGGTGAGATCGCGATTGGCGTGCGCCGCCAGGAGGTCGGCGTACTCGTCGAACGGGGGACGATCCTCACCCTGCGTGGACATCGTGACTCCTCAGTCGCGCCCGCATCTTCAGCAGGGCACGGTAGCAGCGATCCTTGACGGTGCTCGCCGGCAGCGCGAGGTGCGCGGCGATCGCCTCGAAGCTCCAGTCCTCCAGGTGGCGGAGCTCCACCACCAGCCGCTCTTCGGGCGCGAGGGCGTCGAGGGCCGCGCGCAACGCGTCGATCCCCTCGGCCCGGAACAACGATTCGGTCGGGTGCGGCAGTTCGGCGACGCACTCCCGGCCCTCCTCACCCTCGACGTCGAGGCTGCGGAAGTGGAAACGCCGCCGCTCGTGCCGGGTGGTGGCGCGCAGGCAGTTGCGGCAGAAGCCGTACACCCAGCTCTCCAGGGCCGCCGCCCCGGAATAGTCGCGCAGGCGCGGCCACAGCGCCGCATGCACCTGCTGCACCACGTCCTCCAGCTGGTCGGCCCCGAGGCCGCAACCCAGCATCCGGTTGAGCCGGTGGACGAAGTGCGCGACGCAGCGCAGGCGCTGCACCAGGAGTTCCACGGCCTGTCGCTCGCGTGCCAGGGCCCGCCGGACCAGGTGAAGGTCCGGTGTCGCGGCCCGTGAGGGTCCCGAAGCGTCACGCGAGGGAGGCATGGCAGGACGGCCAGACCGGTGAGTGTCCTGAGCCGGGCGCGGAGCCGGGAGAATCCGGTCCGGCCACGAGGCTCCGGGTGCTCCCGGGTGCCCCCATGGTATGGGCCGCGCAAGGAGAGGCCCGTCGCGCCACGCGCGCCTCCCGTGGCGCCGTGGGGTCTGGCCGCCGCGCGCCGCTCCGGGGGGCCCGCGGCGGCCCGTCGGGGGGTGGCCCGTGCCACGGGGCGCGCGCCCGGACCGCGCCGCCCAGCCCTGGCGGCGACGCTCCTCCGTGCCGCAGACTCCACACTGCCAGCCCGCCGCACCCATCGAGTCCCGACCCGTGCCTCCCGCCAACGCCCTCCTCGTCGCCCTCGACCGCCTGCCCGCCTACGACCTGGGTTCGGACCACCCGTTCGCCAAGGACCGGCTCGCGCCCCTGGTCGACCTCTTGCGCCGGATGCGACTCGTGGAACCCCGCGAACTCCTCGCCACCGACCCGGCGAGCGACGAGGACCTCCTCGACCTGCACACGGCGGAGTACGTCGAGACCCTCAAGGCGCTCGGCCGCAGCGCTCCGAGTCCCGCGCTCCTGGCGCGCGCCTGGCGCCACGGACTGGGAGATGGCGACAACCCCATCGCCCCGGGCCAGCACGAGGCCGCGGCCGCGGTGGCCGGCGCCACGCTCGCCTGCGTGCGGGCGGTGCTCGCCGGCACCACGCTGCGGGCCTTCAACCCGGCCGGCGGCCTGCACCACGCCTTCGCCGACCGGGCCAGCGGCTTCTGCCTCTACAACGACCTCGTGCTGGGGATCCGCGCCGCGCGAGCCGGCGGCATGGCTCGCGTGCTCTATGTGGACTACGACGTGCATCATGGCGACGGGGTCGAGGCGGCGTTCGCCGGCGACCCCACGGTGATGACGATCTCGTTCCACCAGGATCCCGACACGCTCTTCCCGGGCACCGGACGGATCGAGGATCTGGGACAGGGGTCCGCGCGCGGCACCAAGGTGAACGTGCCGCTCGCGCCGGGCACCGGCGACGCCTCGTGGCTGGCCGCGGTCGAGGCGCTCCTGCCGCCGCTCGCCGAGCGCTTCCGGCCCGAGCTGGTGGTGACCCAGCACGGCTGCGACACGCATTGGAGCGATCCGCTCGCCCAGCTGCAGCTCACCACGGGCGCGATGCTCGAGGCCGCGCGACTCACGCGCGCGGTGGCGGACCGGCATTGCGGGGGGCGCTGGGTGGCCACCGGTGGCGGCGGCTATCAGCCCTATCGGGTCCTGGCCCGGGCATTCGCCATGGTGTGGCTGGTGATGAGCGATCGGCCGGTTCCGGAGCGGATCGACGAGGGCTGGCTGGCCGCGTGGTCGGCTCGCAGCGGGGGCGGGCTCCCGGAGTTCTTCCTGGATCCCCGCCGGGAGGGTGCGGGTTCGCCCCGTGCCGCCGAGACCAACACGCGCACCGTTACCGCGCTGCGACAACTGCTCGGCCTCGCCTGACCCCGCGCGCGCGACGCGCGACGCCGCAGTGCCTCCGGGTGCGCCGGCACCGCGGGTCCGCACCCCTGGGCGCCGGCGGGCGCCAAGTGTAGAACGCGCGCGTTGCTCGGGAGGAGACCTGCCCGCCTCGCCCCCGTCTCCCGCGCCCAGGCCCGACACCAAGATGCACACCTCGTCCGCCCTCGCGGTCCTCTCCCTGCTCGTCCTGCCTCTCGCCGCACAACAGTCGATCGTCTCGCCGACGATCGCGGCCACGACCGAAGGCAGCACCAGCTCGCTCTTCCCGTTCAGTGCCGGAACCACGTATCGATACCAGCAGGTCCACTCCGACGTCGGCGGCTCGATCAAGCAGATCAAGGAGCTGCGGTTCCGCGCCGATGGCGCCCCCGGCACGTTCGGCGCCACGCGCACGCTCGACATGGAGCTGATCATGGGCGTGGGCCGGCCGTTCCAGAGCGCGGGCTATGGCTTCGACGGCAACTACATTGGCACCAACACCGTCGTCCTGACGCGCCAGAACGTGAGCCTCGGCCCCGTGGGCACGGTGTCCGGCGGCCCCACGGCGTTCTCGCCGGCGCTCCGGCTGCTGCTCGGCGCACCCTTCGTCTACACCGGCGTGGGCTCCCTGATCTGGGAGGCGCGCATCCATGGGGCCACGCAGACGGCAGGGACGTTTCCGGCCCTGGACGTCGAGACCGGCGTCGCCGTGGCGGGCAGCGGAGTGAGCACGGGGCAGGGCTGCATCGCCTCGGGCAACACCGTGCCCATGAGCCATGGCGTGCAGGTGGCCGACAACAGCGGCGTGCTCCAGCTGGCGTTCGCGCTGGGCAATGCCCCGGCCAACTCGCCCACGATCCTCTCGTTCGGCATCGGCAATCCCAACCAGCCATTCGCGGGTCTCTGCTCGAACCTGCTCACCAGCTTCGAGCTCGTGCTGCCCATCGGCTTCTCGGGTGCCACGGGCTCCCTGCCGGTCGCCGCGGCGACGACCTACATCTTCGCCAACCGCTTTCCCCTGGGCGGCACGCTCTACTCGCAGATGCATGCCCTCGACGTGAATCGGACCGATTTCTACAAGGTCGCGAACTCCAACGGCCTGCGGATCACGGTCCCGGCCAGCAACCCCACGCGCATCGTCCAGGCCACGCGGGTGTTCCACACGACCTCGACGGCCACCGAGGGTTTCGTACTGACCGCGTCCTCGCACGGCTATGCGGTGGTGACGCAGTTCGTGTACTGAGCCGAACACCGCCGCCACGCGGCGACCGCGACCGGCGCGGCCAGCCCTCCGGCGCCGCCGCGACGGTTGCCGGGCAGACCGATGCAGCCCGGGAGCTGGGCGTGGCCGGCTCCCCGTGGCGCGATGGCGTGTGCGGCGCGGCCTCCTCGGCGCGAACGTCGGCGTTCCACGGCAGGCTCGCGCGGTGCGTGGCCGCGCGCCCATCGCCGCCTGCGGCGCGCGGCGCGCCGGACGCACCGGAATCAGCCGAAGATCTCGAGCGGGGCCGGGACGTCGCCGATCACGCCCTCGACCGCGATCCCGGTGCGGGCCAGCAGCGCCGCATAGACCGAGCGGAAGTCCACGTCGGCGTGCAGGTCGCCATCGTCGAGGCGGTCCAGCCGCGGGGGGCTGCCGAGCAGAGGAGCGCGCACGCCCGCGCCGCACACGAACACCGGAGCCGCGGCGCCGTGGTCGGTGCCCAGGCTCTGGTTCTCGGCCACACGGCGGCCGAACTCGGAGTGCACGAGCACCGCCGTCCGGGCGAGCGCACCGTGGCCGCGCAGGTCCGCGAGGAACGCTGCCAGCGCGTCGCCGAGTTCGCGCAGCAGCGCCTCGTGGGTCGGCAGCTGCCGTGCGTGCGTGTCATAGCCACCCTGGACCAGGTGCAGGAGGCGCGTGCCGAACCCGCTCACCACGACCTGGGCCACGAGCTGGAGGCGCCGGCCGAGCGCGGTCGCGGGATACTCGGCCATGGCGGAGTAGCGCGCGAGGGCCGAGCCGAGCCGTTCGCCGCTGGCCACCGCGCTGCGCGCGATCTCGGCGATGGCGGCCGCCGGTCCCTCGGCCTGTGGCACCGCGAGGACCTCGCCCAGCGAGGCGCGCCGGGCGCGCCCGGCCTCGCCCTCCGCCGCCGGCAGGGCGTATTCCTCGATCCGCTCCAGGGTGGGCACCACCACGCGGCGGCCGACCACGCAGAGCGGCATGGCCATGCTGCCGATGGCCAGTCCGGGCAGCGGCGCGCCCTGCGCCGCCAGCTGGTCTGCGGCCCGTCCCAGCCATCCGCTGGTGGTCGCGCTCACGCGCTGCAGCGCAGGATCGGCCGCGTGCCAGATGTCACGGCTGCGGAAATGCGAGCGATCCGGCCTGGGGTAGCCGACGCCTTGCACGGCGGTGGCGAAGCCATCGCGGAACCACGGCACCAGGCGGTGCAGGGCGGCGTGCAGGCCGTGGCCCCCGGCCACTGCGCTGGCCCCGCGGCGCACCGCGCTCAGGGCCGGCCGCGCCCGCACGTAGAGGCCGTCATCCAGGGGGATCACGGTGTTCAGCCCGTCGTTGCCGCCCTCCAGCTCGAGGACCACGAGGCAGCGCTCGTCACCCCAGGGCACCCAGCGCAGGAGCGGATCGGCGGCGCGCGCCAGGGGCAGCGCCGCAAGGGAGAAGAGCAGATCGCGCCGCGTGTACGAGCTCACAGGAGTTGCGCCTCCGGCAGACGGGACACCAGCACCAGGATCGCCGCGGGCCCGTCCGGTCCCGCCGCGCCCGGACCCTCCGCGAAGCGCCGCACCGCCGCGCGCGCGCCGTCCTCGACCCGGTCGTCGAGCAGGACGCGCAGCGCCAGGTCGGCGCGCGCACGCCCGTCGCGCGCCTCGGCCAGCACCTCCTCGGCGCTGCGCGAGAGCCGGTACGCGCCGCGCCCGCCGAGCAGGTCCTCGGCGAAGCGGCCGCGCTGCAGCCACGTGGCCGGGGTGAGCCACGCGCGCTCGCCTCGCCAGCCCTCGACGCTCGGCGGCTCCAACAACGCCTCGCCCAGGCGCGTCATCGCCGCGGCCAGCGGCGTGGGCGCCGCGTTCGCGCCCAGCGCCCGCACCAGCCCCACCACCCAATCGGCCGGCGCGCGCACCCGCGCGCGCCACGCGCGGGGCGCGAAGAAGAGCCGCGAGCGGAGCAGGACCCGAAGCGTCGCCGCCACGTCGCGCCCGTGCGCGGTGTACACCGCGGCCAGGGCCTCGATCTCCGCGGCGCCCGGCTCGGGATGCACGAAGAACGCCAGCCACTTGCGCGCCAGGAAGCGCGCGGACGCGGGATGCTCGGCGGCGAGCCGCACGACGTCCTGGCCCTGCCATGCGCCCCGCTGGCCCAAGACCTCCTTCACGCCCGCGTCGTGCAGGCGCGCCACCATGCGCGGCCGTTCGTCGTGGATCTGCCAGCCGGTGAACGCGCGCGCCGCCTCCTGCACGTCGTGCTCGCCGTAGCTGCCGCGGCCCAGGGCGAAGAGCTCCAGCAGCTCGCGGGCGAAGTTCTCGTTGGGCCGCCCCTTCACGTTGCTGTCCGCGTCGAGCCAGCGCAGCATCGCCGGGTCCTGGCTCACGGCCAGGAGCAGGTCGTCGAAGCGGCCAAGGCCCAGGCGGTCGAAGACGTCGAGCTGGCGGCCCATCCAGCGCACCTGGTTCACCTTGCGGTTGCTGGTCGCGAAATGACCGTGCCAGAAGTACGCCATCCGTTCGGCGATCCGGTTGCGCCCCGCCAGCAGCCGCCACACGCGCCACGCGCGCAGGCGCTGCAGGTCGCCCGCCGCCAGCACCTCCTCGAGCAGGTCCTCCACCGCGTCGCCTGCCCGCAGGCGGAACATCTCGTCCACCGCCGCCGCGGGGCCCAGGCGCGCCAGCCGTTCGCGCTCGGCGAGCGACGCGCCGGACCCCGCACGGTTGGCGAGGTGGCCGGCCTTGGCCAGGTCGAAGGGATCGCGCGGCCCCGGCTCGAACGGCGCCAGCAGCTCCTGCGCCCGGGTGTCCTGGCTCATGACCGCGCCCTCCGCACCTCGAGTTCGAGCGCGGATCCACCCTCCGGCAGCGCGCGCGCCCGCAGCTCGGCACGCTGCACCATGTTCAGCGCCGCGGCGAGCGCGCGCAGCACCCGCGTGGCCTGCGGCAGGCGCTCGCCCTCGTCCAGCGCGCGTTGCACTGCCAGCACCGCCACGTGCTCCTCCAGCCACGCCGCCACCGGCGCGCCGCGGAGCCAGAGGCGGTCGCCGGCCAGCTCCACCGGCGGGAGATCCCGCGCCGCGCGCGCCGCCGCGCGCGCCGCCCCCGTCGCGCTGGCCAGGACCACGACGCCCTCGCCCCCCACCAGGGTGGGCTGCACGTCCTGGCCCGAGGGCGGCAGCCCCACGCCGCGCCACGGCGGCAGGCTCGCGGCATGGCCTCGGATCCCGTCGCGCTCGGCCTCGGCCCGGACCTGGAACGCGCGCTCGCCGCGCTGCACGCGCTCCGCGCCCGCCACGAGCAGGAGGCCGTGGAACGCGCGCGCGAGGGGCTCGAGCATGCCCTCCTCCCGCGCCGGCCAGACGGACACGAACGCCGGAATGCGCAGGCGCGGGCGCGGGGCGTCGCCGCCGTCCGCCGGGTCCTCCGGTGGCAGCACCTGCAGGCTGGGGAATGCGCCGAGCCCCGGCAGCACCGCGTCGAGGAACGACCGGCCGCCGAAGAAGAGGTCCAGCGTCGACAGCGCGCCGCGCGCCCCGGCCAGATCCTCCGCGCGCACGATCGTGTCCAGATGGCCGAAGAAGCTGCGCAGATCGCGGTCCAGGTCCAGGCCGAGTGCGGCCTCCGGCGCGGGCGCCGGCACGCTGCGCGTCGCCACGCCGGCGGCCAGGACGTGGCGGATCGGGAGGTCCGCGCGCAGCGGCGAGGCGTCCACATGGGCCGTCGCGCGCACCGATTCGCCGTCCACGCGCAGCACCACCCGGAGCGTGCGCGCCGCCTCCACCGCCGCCACCCAGGGCCCCAGGAGCAGACGTCCCCCGGCGTCCAGGTTGCGGTAGCCGTGGCGCTCGCGCTCCAGGCGGTCGAGGTCCACGTGCAAGGTCAGCGCCTCGCCGTCCCCGGGCCGGGCCGCGGCCAGCCACGCCGCGGCCGCGTGCGGCGGCAGGGCGCCGAGCACGGTCTCGTTCCGCGCGATCAGGATCGCCTCGCCTTCCCAGCGCGCGGCGGCGCGTTCGCGCAGCCGGCCGAGCAGATCCTCGATCCCGCGCGCACCGCCGGGCCGCGCCGCCAGCACGAGTTCGGGGCGGCCCGCGGCGGGCAGGACGGCCAGGGCCCACTCCCGCCCGCCCACGGTGCCGAGGAGTTCCTCCAGCGAGAGCCCGGTGGCAACGCGCGCCCCCAGCTGCAGCGCGAGAACCGCGGGTGCGGCCAGGTCCCGCACGGCCTCCGGCAGGGGTTCGAGAAAGCTCAGCAGGAGACGCTGCACCTCGGGCAGGGGCACCCCGCCGGCCAGGGCCAGCACGCCCGGCGGCAGGCCGGGTGCCGCGGGCTGCTGCTGCGCCTGGAGGGCCTTGGCGCCGAGGCTTGCCGCGGCCAGGGCGGCGCAGAGGAGTGGGGCTCGGATGAAGGCTCGCATGGGTCGCAGCGCTGCGGGATTCGACACGGAGGATTGCCGGGCACGGTAGCCTCCGCCGCGCGCGCTACTATTTTGTGACCGCCTGACCCCCCGCGGTCGTTCCCCGCGATGAAGCCCCGCGACGTTTCCCTCCTGGCCGGAGTCCTCTCCCTGCTCGTGGCTCTCGGCCTGCTCTTCGTGGGCGGCACGCCCGCCGAGGGCATGGGCGGAGGGCCCGACGCCGGGCCCGAGGTGAGCGAGGCGCCGGTGCCACCCGCGCCCGCGATCGAGAGCGGCGCCCCGGCCCTCGCGCCCGCCCCCGAGGCCGTCACGGCGGCCCGCGAGTCCGCCGCGCACACCCGCAGCGACGGCATGGTCCGCGGCCACGTCTCGATCGCGACCAGCGTGTTGAGCCGCCTGGACCTCCTCACCCTGCAGGTGCTCGAGGCACGCAACGACGACGGCGGGACCGACCCCGCACGCCCCACGTTCACGCTGCAGAAGAGCCTCAAGGTCGATCCACGGCGCACGCCCGAGTTCGTGCTGGACGGGATCCCGTTCTCGCCGCACGGCTACTTCGTGTCGGTGTACGCGCCGGGCCTGAACGGCAGCACCCAGCACGTGCGCCTCACCAGCGAGCGGCCGGTCGCCGACGTGGTGCTCGGCCTCAGCAGCGGGGTGCCGTACAGCATCCTGGTGCGCGACCAGCTGCAGAACCCGCTGCGCGAGCAGACCGTGCAGATGATTCCGGTGGGCGAACCCACCGGCCGCGCGATCCTGCAGGGCCAGAGCGACGCCTTCGGCAGCCTCGTGTTCGAGAACGTGCTGCAGGGCGAGTGGAAGATCGCCGTCGGACCGCCCGGCGCGCCGCTCGGCGAGCCGAGGCGCGTGCAGGTGGTCCCGCCGGCTGGCAGCTACACGCTGCAGAGCACCACGGTCACCGTGGCGCTGGGCCGCAACCTCGAGGTGCAGGTGTTCGGCCCCTCCGGCCACGGCCTGCAGGAGGTCGAGCTGGAGGTTACGGCCACCGACTCGGTGGCGTTCCGCCGCTACGAGGGCCGCACCGACTGGACCGGCAAGCACACCTTCGCGCACCTCCCCGCCGGCACCTACCAGGTGAACGCGCGCCTCGCCGGCCACGGCCGCTGGACCCGCGTGGTCCGCATCGGCGAGGACAAGAACCCCGACCCTCTGGTGGCACGGCTCTATCCCGAGTGAGGGCAGGACCGCCGGCGCGGCTATCGTCGCGCGCATGGTCCCCCTCACCCGCCTCTCCCTGGGGTCGGGCCTCGCGGCCCTGCTCGCCCTGCACGCGCCCGCGCAGCAGCCCGACGCGCGCCTCGACTGGTGGCGCGAGGCGCGCTTCGGCCTCTTCCTGCACTGGGGCCTCTACGCGATCCCGGCGGGCGAATGGCAGGGCCGCACCGACCACGGCGAGTGGATCCGCGACACCGCACGCATCCCCGTGGGCGAGTACGAGCAGCTGCAGGCCCGGTGGAGTCCCGTGCGCTTCGACGCCGATGCGTGGGTGCGCATGGCGAAGGACGCCGGCATGCGCTACGTGGTGATCACCACGAAGCACCATGACGGCTTCGCCCTCTTCGACTCGCGGCACACCGGGTGGGATGTCATGGGCACGCCCTGGCGACGCGACGTGATGCAGGAGCTGGCCGACGCCTGCCGCCGCCACGGCCTGCGCATCGGCTGGTACCACAGCATCCTCGACTGGCACCACCCCGACTACCTGCCGCGTCGGCCATGGGAGGCCGGCGCGCGCGGCGCCGAGGGCGCGGAGTTCGCGCGCTATGTCGAGTTCCTGCACGCGCAGGTCACCGAGTTGCTGACACGGTACGGCCCGATCGGCGTGATGTGGTTCGACGGCGAGTGGGAGAGCACCTGGACCCACGCCCACGGCAAGGCGCTCTATGAGCTCTGCCGGCGCCTGCAGCCCGACGTGATCGTGAACAACCGCGTCGACAAGGGCCGTGCCGGGATGGCCGGGATGACCACCGGCGCCGAGTTCCTGGGCGACTTCGGCACTCCCGAGCAGGAGGTGCCGGCCACGGGCGTCCCCGGCGTGGACTGGGAGAGCTGCATCACCATGAACCGCCACTGGGGCTGGAACCGCGCCGACACGGCGTGGAAGTCCGACCAGGAGCTGATCCGCATGCTGGTCGACATCGCGTCGAAGGGCGGCAACCTGCTGCTGAACATCGGCCCCACCGCAGCGGGCGAGTTCCCCCCGGAATCCGTGGCCCGCCTGAAGGCGATCGGCGCGTGGATGGCGGCGCATGGCGAGGCGATCCACGGCACCACGGCCAGCCCGTTCGAGGCCCTGCCGTTCGGGCGCTGCACGGTGCGCACGCGCCGCGGCGCGAGCACGCTCTACCTGCACGTGTTCGAGTGGCCCGCGGACGGGGTGCTGATGGTGCCCGGCCTCGGCAACGAGCTGCGCGGCGCGCGCCTCCTGGCCGACCCGGACCGCAAGGTCGAAGCCGTGCGCGCCGGCGCCGACGTGCGGGTCCGCATTCCGGGCCCCAGCCCCGACCCCCGCTGCGCGGTGGTGGCGCTCGAGCTCGCGGGCGCGCCGCTCGTGTACCGCGCGCCGGTCGTGGCGGCGGCGCACGACGAGTTCGTCGACGAGCTGCGCGTGGAGCTGCGGCCGGGCACGCCGGGCCTGGACGTGCGCTACACCCTCGACGGCAGCGAGCCGGGGCCCGGATCCCCGCGCGCCAACGAACCGCTCGTCCTGCGCGACACGGCCACCGTGCGCACGCGCACCTTCGCGGGCGACACGGCGCGCAGCGCCGTGGTCACGCGCACCTTCACCAGGGTCCGGCCGTGGCCTGCCGCCGGGGCGGCGGACACCGAGCCGGGATTGCACCTGCGCGTGCAGAAGGGCGCGTTCGCCCGCATCCCCGACCTGACGCCGCTGGCCGCGCTGCAGGCGGTGGCGGCGGCCGCGCCCGAGGTGCCCGCGACGTTCCGCGAGGAGGACGTGCTGCACCTCTACGAAGGGTTCCTCGCCATCCAGCGGGACGGCCTGCACGAGTTCGCGCTCACCTCCGACGACGGCTCCCGGCTCTGGATCGACGACCGGCTCGTGGTCGACCACGACGGAGCGCATGGCCCGCAGGAGCGGCGTGGCTTCGCGCCCCTGGCCCAGGGTCTGCACCGCGTGCGTATCGCGTGGTTCAACCGCACCGGCGGCGCCCTCCTCCGCGTGCACAGTGGCCTGGCCGGTGCCGCCCTCGCGCCCGTGCCGTTGGAGGCGTGGCGGCGCCCGCGATCGCGCTGAGCGCGGGCCGCGCGGAGCCGGCGCCCATGGCCTCCCCGCGCCGGCCGCAGCCGGGGCCCGCGCTCGGGACGCGGGCGCAGGACCACGCCGCTCCACGGAAGGCCCGCGCCGCGCGATGATTCGCGCCATTCGCCGCCCGGGGCCCGGCGCGGCTCTATAACCTTCCCGCCATGGCCGTTCCCCTGATCGATTTCACGACCCTCGACCTCACGCGGAACGTCCTGCCCGAAGCCGAACTGCGCACGCTGCTCCCGCACCGGCACGAGTTCCAGCTCATCGACGGCGTCTGCCACCTCGACATCGAGAAGCACGAGCTGATCGCCTACAAGGACTGGGACGAGAACGCGTGGTGGGCGCGCGGCCACATCCCCGGCCGGCCGCTGATGCCCGGGGTGCTCATGTGCGAGGGCGCGGCGCAGGCGGCTTCGCTGCTGATCAAGAAGCGCCAGGGCTGGGGCGGCGACAAGTTCATCGGCCTGGGGGGCCTCGACAACGTGCGCTTCCGCGGTCAGGTCGTCCCTCCCGCCCGCTGCTACTTCGTGACCCGCGGCGGCGTGATCAGCAGCCGGCTCGCGAAGTACCCCGCGCAGTGCGTGGTGGACGGCAAGGTCTGCCTGGAGATGGAGCTGCTCGGCGTCCTGCTGTGAGCCACGGGCGCACGGCAGCGCGGTCGAGGTCCATGCCCGGCACGGGGTCCCCGTCCCGCCGCCGCGGCGACGGCGCGGAGCGCGTGTGCGCGTAGGGCCGCCGGCGGGGGCCACGCCGTGCGCGGCTGCGGGCGGATCGATCGATCCGCGTGCGCTGCTCCTGCTCGGCTTCGTCGCGGCGGCCCTGTGGTTTCCAGTGCAGTCGTGGTGGCAGAGCGACGACTTCATCGCCCTGCACTACGCGCAGGATCTGCGCCGCGCGCTCTCCGACTTCGCCGGCAACCAGTACGGGCTCGAAGGCATGGTCTGGTTCTACCGGCCTCTCGTCACGCTCAGCTTCTGGCTGGACGCGCAGCTCGGCGGTGGCGACCCGTTCGTGGCGCACCTCGGCAACGCGCTCGTGCACGGCGTGGATGCGGTGCTCGTTGCGGTCGTGGCCAACCGCGCGCTGGAACCCGGCGCGGCACTGCGGGCCGGACTCGTGTGGGCGCTCTCCCCCAGCCACGCGGGCGCGGTGACCTGGGCCGTCGGGCGGGTCGATGGCCATGCCACGGCGTGGATCCTGCTGGCCACGCTCTGCCTGCTGCGCTGGCAGGAGGGGCGCACGCGCACCCGGCTCCCGGCCCTGGCCTGCGCGGCGCTGGCACTGGGCACCAAGGAAGTGGCGCTGGTCCTGCCGGGCATCGCGGCCGTCCTCGGCTTCGCGCGGGGACCGGCCGGCTCCCGCGTGCGCGCGGCGCTGGCGGCGGCCTGGCCGCTGGCAGCCCTCGTGGCCGGGTACCTGGCATGGCGCTACGCGCTCTTCGGCCGGGTGCTCGGCGGCTACGAAGGGACGGCGCCGGGCGCCGGGGCGACGCTGGTCGGGCTCGGCGTGTGGGTGGCCCGGCTGCTCGACCCCTTCCTCCTCGCGCCGCCGGGCGAACACGCGCTGCTGCGCTGGCTGCTGATCGGCGTGGGGGCGCTGCCGACCGTGCTGGCGGGGCGGGCCCTGGCGCGCGCGCGGCGCGGCGGACTGGTCGTGGTTCTTGGCGTGCTCTTCCTCGGCGCCTGCCTGCCGCTCGTGCCCTTCCTCGCGGCCACCGGCGAGGTGCGCAACGCCCGCTACTTCTACCTGCCCTTCGCGGCCCTGGCCGTGGCCGTGGCCGCGGCCGGCCGGCGCGTCACGATCCTCTGGCTCGCGGCCGCGGCGCTGCCGTGGCTGGGCACGTGGTTCACGCACCAGCGCGCGTTCGCCGCGGCGCGCGACCACCACATCGCGCTGCGCGACCACGCCGCGACCCTCGACGACGGGCCGCTCTTCGTGCAAGGCCTGCCGCTGCAGGACGAGACGCGCTCCGCGCTGCTCTTCCACCTGGGCGTCGATCGGCTGCTGCAGCCGCCGTTCGCCGGCGGCCGCCATGTGGTGCATGCGCTGCGGCCCCTTGATCCGCGACCGGGCGTGTTCGCCCTGGGCACCCCCTGGCTGCAGGAAGGCTCCGGCGAGGGAACCCAGGGTGGCCTGCCGTTCGGACGAACGCTCACGCTGATCCGCGCCAAGGGACGCATCACCGCCCTGCCCGTGCCGCCCCTGCAGCTGCCCGAGCTCGTGGCGCACTACGAGGGTCCGGCGATCCTGGACGGGCAGGCGCTCCTCGATCTGCATGCCGGCCGGGCCGCGGCGTGGCTGCGATTCCCCGGCGGCGCCGCGCCGCGCTACCGGCTCACCCTGCTCACCGCCAGCGGCACGCTCAGCGCGGTGGTCGCCAACGAGGCGCCCCCGGGCGCTCCCGACGGCGCGGTCGCGGTCGCGAGCCTGCTGACGTCCCGCTACGCCGACCCGGCCGTGGGCGACGCGTTCGTGGCCCTGGCCCTGCGCCAGCCCGCGACCCTCGATCTCGACCCGGCGTTCCCGGTCCTGGCGGAGGCCGGTGCGGGCGAGGGAGCGGAGTTCCGCCCGCGCGCCGCCAACCGCACGCCCCTGCGGCTCGCCTTCGGCCGTGACTACGCCGAATGGGCCGCGGGCCGGGTCGCGCCGCGACCGCGTTGAGAGCCCGAGGCACCGTCCCGGAACGAGGCACCGGCGCGGCGCGACGCTCCCGACTTGAGTCTGCGGATCGGGCCGCGCCATGGACCAGTGCGGTGTCCCACGCCGGGAAACGCGGCGCCCCTGCCGATCCTCGGGTGGGAGAGAACCATGCAAGCGCACCGCACCTCGAGTGGCTTCACCCTGCTGGAGCTGATGATCGTGACCGCGATCCTGGCGATCCTCGCCAGCATCGCCGTGCCCAACTTCGCCAGCAGCCGCAGCAGCGCCAACGAGACCGCGGCGGTGCAGACCCTGCGCTCGCTGGCCAGCGCGCAGATCGCCTTCAAGAGCCAGCAGGTGGTCGACGCCAACGGCAACGGCGTGGCCGAGTTCGCCACGATCCTCGAGCTGACCGGCGACAACGCGGTGCGCGGCGGCACCGAACGCCTGAGCCCGGGGCTCCTGCCCCGTTCGTTCTCGGGTGTCGACGCCGCCGGGCGGCTCTCGCAGCGCGGCTACCACTTCGCCCTCTACCTGCCCGACGCGGCCGGCACCGGCCTCGGCGAGACGGCGGCCAACCTGGGCAACATCGCCCCCAGCCTGGCCGAGAGCTTCTGGACCTGCCTGGCGTGGCCGGCGCTGCACGGCGTGAGCGGCAACAGCACGTTCTTCGTCAACCAGCAGGGCGAGATCCTGAAGGCTCCGCAGGCCACCTACTCGGGCCTCAGCTCGATCCCGCCGGCGGGGGCGGCGCTGCTGGGCGTCGCGCCGACGATCATCGTCAGCCAGAGCCTGGCCTCGGGGCAGGTCGGCGCGGACGGCAACCGCTGGCTCCCGGTCCACTGACCCGCGCGGGGCGGACTCACCGTCCCCCGTACGCCGCCGCCACGCCGTTCGCATGGGCGGCTCGGGGTCGCGCCCGCCTCCGGGCCGGATTCCGCAACAAGGCCGGAGGCCAGGTTGCCGATCCACGATCCGGCGTTCTGCCGATTCCCATGGCGCGGCCCCATCCATCGACCCGCTTGCAGGGGTTCACCCTGATCGAGGTTCTGATCGTCTGCGCCATCATCGCGATCCTGGCTGGAATCGCGGTGCCGCGCTTCTGGAGCTACAAGCTGATCTCCAACGAGGGCGCGGTGATCGCCACGCTGCGCACGGTGGCCACGGCGCAGGCCCAGTTCCGCACCATGCAGCTGGTGGACAGCGACGGCGACTCCGGATTCGAGTACGGGACGCTGCTCGAGCTGGTCGGCAAGCGCAACCTGCGCGGCACGAGCAGCGTGCTCGTGCCACCCCTCCTGGCCGCGTCGTTCGGGATGGTCGACTCCAACGGCCGCATGATGCGCCACGGCTACTACTTCGCCCTCTACCTGCCCGACCCGGCGGGCAACGGGCTGCCCGACACCATCACGAACCTGCCGAACATCAGCCCCCGGCTGGCGGAGAACTACTGGGCCATGGTGGCCTGGCCGGTGCAGCAAGGCGTGACCGGACAGGCCACCTACTTCGTGAACCAGGGCGGCGACATCGTGAAGGCCCCCAAGGCCAACTACTCGGGCCTCGCACGCATCCCACAACCGGGCTGCGCCCTCCAGGGCGTACCTGCCAACCGCGTCGACTCCTACCGCGTGGCCACGCCCGGCCTGGGCGCGGACGGGAACACCTGGTACCACGCCAGGTGAACGCATCCGGCGCTGTGGCGCCCGGGCGATCGGCCCACGCTCGCCCGCGGCGGCGCGGATCGGGACGCGGCGCGCCGGCTGCCGGTGAGGCCGCCGCGGCGCGCCGCGCACTGGTGCCCAGGAGAGGACTTGAACCTCCATGCCCTTGACGGGCGCCAGCCCCTCAAGCTGGTGCGTCTGCCAATTCCGCCACCTGGGCGCTTCTAGGAAGGGCGCCGAAGGCTAGCCGGGTCCCCGAGGGAATCAAGGGCGGGGGACGGAGCTCAGCGATAGTCCATGAGTGCGCGGCCGGTGAGGCGGATGGACTGCGGGTCGAACACCACGCTGAAGTGCAGGCCGGAGAGCAGGCGGCTCAGTCCCACCCACTGGCGGACCGCCGCGCGGCTCTCGGCGCTCACCGTGCGGCCCTCGCGCCGCCACAGATCCTCCAGGCCCTTGTCGACCTCCTGGTCGAAGGCCTTGCGGGTGACGGAGTCCATCCCGGCCATCGAGCCGAAGCGCGAGTAGCGGCCCCGGAACACGTCGTTCTCGACCCGCGCACGGTTCTGCGCCATCCACTCGGGATCGGGCACCGCCACCTGACGGTCGAGATCGGCCTCGTAGTCCTGGAACACCTTCTCCATCTCGCGGCCGTTCACGAACGCGAAGCCGTTCACCAGCCGCGGGATGTCCTGCTGGAACGCGGTCATCTCCTGCGTGGCCAGGACCGAGGGCTGCCGCCCGAAGCGCGACTGGATCATGCTCACGATCAGCGGCGCGGAGTTGCTCACCACGAAGAAGCGGTCGAACACGAGGTATGCGAACTCGCCGGTGCCGGGGATCTGCGGGTTGAGGAACGAGAGCACCTGGTCGCCGCCGCGCCCCGCCAGGTTCAACGGCATCTCGAACGCCTTGAGCTTGAACACGTCGCGATACTGCGAGAGCAGGTTGCCCAGGTCGGTGAGCGGCTTCTTGGCCGCCTCGTCGCGCACCCAGAACACCCAGGCGATCTGCGGGATCGGCGACGGGTTGGCCACCACCACCTTCTCGTCCGCATCGGGCGTGTTCTTGCGGAACACGAAGCCGGTGCGCGGCAGGAGCGAGTCCTGGATCCGGTCGATCAGCTCCTCCGCGCGCGTGTACTTGCCGGTCTTGCGCAGGCCCTCGTCGAGCAGTTCCTTCTCGGCCGTACCAAGCGCGCGGTGCATCTCCTTCAGGAACTCGCCCGCGGGCGTGCGCAGCGCCGCGGCGGCACAGGCGTTGATCGGCACCATCGACAGGAACGGCTCCAACCACTCCTGGCGCGACTGCGCCTCGGTCTGGAAGAAGCGTCCCTGGAAGGCCGTGTGCAGGTTGCGGTTCAGGTCGACGCGCGCCAGGAGGGTCAGCTCGCCCTGGCCCTGGCCGTCGAAGACCAGGGCGCCGGTGAGGAAGCGCCAGCCCTGCAGGTTCAGGAACGCGGCGAGGACCCGCTCGTTCATGCTCTGGGGGTTGGCGGCGTTGGGCCAGTTGTCGTCCCAGCTCACCAGCGGGTAGAGCTGGTCGGGGCGCAGGTAGAACTCCACGGCATTGGGCCGGCTCATCCCCGTGGTCTCGCTCCACTCGCGCAGGCGCTTCTCGACGCCGTCGCGGTAGTCGGAGGAGGCGCCGAACGCCTCGTCCTTCAGGGTGCCGTCGGCGAGCGCCAGCGAGCGCTCCACCAGCGTGCGCTCGTTGCCCACCATCACGCAGTCGCGGCTGCGCGCGACGTAGACCGGCTTGCCCCCGGCGGGCTCGGCGATGAGCAGTCCGCCCTCGCTGCGCAGCACGGTGCCCCGCTGGCGCACGCGCTCCTGCACGAACCCGTAGCGCGCGAGGCCGAGCGCCAGCTTCGCGCGCCACGTCACGCGGGTGCACACGAGCCATTGCGCGTTCTCCAGGCGCGGCGGCTCGAGCTTGCCGGCCACCACCACCTCCCTGCCGATCCCGTCGCGGAGCAGGTCCAGGAAGCCCCCCGTGCCGTCCCGGAGCTGGCGCAGCCCGTCGCGCAGCTGCTCGATGGTCCGTTCGTCGATGCCGGCGCGCTCGATCGAGCGCAGCGCCGGTCCGTTGCGCATCTGGCGATAGCCGCCGCTCCCGGCCAGGGACTCCCAGAAGCGCGGCTCGGGGAACTCGGCGAAGTCCTGCGCGAGGTCGGTCTTGCGCACGAAGTAGTCCACGTCGCGCGGCACGATGTCGCGCATGTCGGCCAAGGTCCCTTCGAACGGGTTGTAGAGGAACGCGGCGACTGCGAGCAGAGCGAGGACGACGGCGACCAGCAGGACGATGCCCGTGGTCTTGAGGAGCTTTCGGACACGCATGCGGGACTGCGAAGGTAGCGTCTCGGCCGGGCGGTGGCGGCCCCGTCCTGGCCATTCCGCCGCCGGGGGGCCGCGGCGGCGCGGACGCTCTGACGGCGCGGCGCGGACGTTCTTCCGGTCGCGCGCGCCGGGCGGACTCGCGCCTGCGTCGATTGCCAAGCCCGCGGCCCTGAGGTCTACTTCCGCGCCCATGACCCTGCGTCCCAACGCACGCGCCCGCGCGGTCGCCGATTCCGTCACCCTGGCGATCAGCGCCAAGGCCGCGGAGCTGCGCCGGGCCGGCAAGGACGTGGTCTCGCTGGGCGCGGGGGAGCCCGACTTCCCGACCCCCGAACCGGTGGCCGAGGCCGGGGTGCGGGCGATCCAGCGCGGCGACACCCGCTACACCCCGGCGATGGGCACCAACGAGCTGCGTGAGGCCGCATGCACTTGGTTCGAGCGCACCTTCGGCCTGCGCTACGCGCTGCCCGAAGTGATGGTGACCGCCGGTGCCAAGCCAGCCCTGCACATGGCCCTGATGAGCGTGCTGGAGCCCGGCGACCGCGTGCTCCTGCCCGCCCCGTACTGGGTGTCCTACCCCGACCTGATCCGCGTGGCCGACGGCGAACCCGTGGTCCTGCCGCCGGCGCCCGAGCAGGGTTTCGTGCCCACCGGGGCGCAGATCGCCGCGGCCGCCCGCGAACACGGCGCACGCGGGCTGATCCTGAACTTCCCCGGCAACCCTTCGGGGGCGGTGCCCTCCCGCCAGCAGATGCAGGAGATCGTGGACGCGGCGCGCGCCCACGAGCTGTGGATCCTGAGCGACGAGATCTACGGCACGCTGATCTACGAGGGCGAACACGTGTCGCCGGCCGCGCTCGCCCGGGAGCGCACGATGGTGGTGAACGGCGGGTCCAAGAGCCACACGCTCACCGGCTGGCGCGTGGGCTTCCTGGCCGGGCCGGAAGAGGTGATCGCCGCCGCCGGGAGGGTGCAGAGCCAGGTGATCGGCAACCCCTCCGCGATCTCCCAGGCAGCGGCGGTGAGCGCGTGCCTGACCGACCTGTCCGCCGAGCTGCAGCGGCGCCGGACGGCGTACGACCAGCGCCGCCGCTTCCTGGTCGAGCGGATCAACCGCATCCCCGGTCTGCACCTGCGGCCGCCGCAGGGGGCGTTCTATGCCCTGGTCGACGCCCGCGAACTCCTGGCGCGGCTGCGGATCGACGACGTGGCCCTCTGCCAGCGCCTCCTCGACGAGGTGTACCTGGCCACCGTTCCGGGCACGGCATTCGCGATCCCGGGCTTCGTCCGCCTGAGCTTCGCCACCGGGATGCGCGAACTGGAGCGTGCGGTCGAGCGCCTGGAGCGCTTCGTGCGCGGCTAGCAGGCTGGGCGCGGGCGACGCAGCGCCGGCCTGGAGCGGCACGCAGCGAACCGCCACGATTCCCGGATCTGTTGCAGAAGCCAGGACTCTCCCGGACCATCCGCCCATGTCCCGACCCAACGCCTACACCCCGGGCCGAGGCCCGGAGGTCTCCATGATCCGCTCCCTGCGCGAGGTGCAGGAGGGACGCACCCACGACGCATTCGCCCTGATGCGGGCGCGCCGCGAGAGCGTGGATCGCAACGGCCAGCCCTATCTCGACCTGATCCTGGCCGACAAGCATGCCTCGTTCCCGGCCAAGGTCTGGGGCGACACCCGCGAGGTGTTGGAGGCGGCGAAGGGCCTGCCGGTGGGCACGCCGGTGAAGGTGCGCTTCCAGGTCAGCGCGTTCCAGGGCGAGCCGCAGCTCAAGGTGCAGATCCTGCGCGCGGCGCGCGAGAGCGACGAGGGCTACACGCCGGAGAACCTGTACGGGCCGGGCTACGCCCTCGCCAAGGACCTGCTGATCCCGACGCCGGTGATCGACGTCGAGACGGTGCCGGCGCAGAACGTGCGCGAGCTGCCCCCCACCGTGGCCCAGGCGCTGGCCAAGTACGCCGAGCGCGGCGAGATGGACGAGGCCAAGGCCATGAGCCTCTCGCCGCTCTTCGGCCGGGTCGTGTCGCTGGCGATCGGCGACGGCGACCGGCCCGCGGCCGACCAGCGCGTGCAGGTCCTGGTGGTCCCGCCCCCGGGCGTCGACGCGTCGGCGCTGCCCGAGTGGATCCATCCCATGGAGGAGGCCGACCTGCTGCGCGCGTTCTGGACGCTCGCCGCGGCGGCCGAGACCGTGGTGACCTTCAACGGCCGCGGCTTCGACGTGCCCTTCCTGATCGGCCGCAGCCTCGTGCACGGCATCGAGGTGCAGGCGGACTTGCTGGCGCACCGCTACGCCCTGCAGCCGCACACCGACCTCTACCGGGTCCTCGGCCAGGGCGAGCGCAACCTGGGACCCGCCAACCTCGACGTGTGGTGCTGGGCGATGGGCATCGCCAGCCCCAAGGAGGACATGGACGGCTCGATGGTGGCGGCCACCTACGAGCGCGGCGAGATCGAGAAGATCGCCCACTACAACGCCAACGACGTGCGGGCCACGGTGGCGCTCTACCAGCGCGCCAAGGAGCTGCTCTTCGCGCATCTGCGCGGCTGACCGCGGCGCGCGGCGCGGGCACGCCGCCGCCGGCGCAGGCTCAGGCCTGCTGCGAGCGGTCCAGGGCTGCGGTGTACGCGACGAGCGCCCGCGAGAGGAGCATGCGCACGGCCCCTTCGCTGCGCCCGAGCTGCGCGGCGATCTCGGCGTGCGAGAGGCCCACGATGCGCGAGAGCGCGATCACCTCGCGGTGCTCTTCGGAGAGCTGGTCGAAGGCCCGCTCCATGCGCTCGCTCAGCTCGTTGGCCGACGCCAGCTGGCTGGCGGTCGGTCCCGACCCGGGCATCTCGCCGGCGACCCGAGGTTCGTCGCGCTGCGGGCAGGCCGCGCCGGCGGGAAGCGCCGAGCCCGCCGGTACGGCGGGCCGCACGTAGCCTTCGCATCCTGGCACCGTGCCTCGCGGACGGTGGCAGGGCTCGCGCGCCATCCACGCGCCAGGCTCCGCCAGCCGCGCGGGGAATCCGCGGTGCCGCGGCGCGCAAGTCGCGCCACCAGGGGGCGAACGGAACATGGCGGCGCTCGCCCACGTCGGCAGGGATTGACCCGGAGTCCCGCATCCCTTCTGGTCGCGACTCTGTCGCGGTGGACGCCCACCACGGCGGCCCATCGTCATCCCATCCTTCCGCCAGAGACCCCTATGCACCCAGCCATCCTCAGCTCCACGGCCTGCCTCGCGTTCGCGGCCGGCATCTTCGCCCAGACCACCGTCGTCACGCCGGCGCAGTTCGCGCGCCTGCCCGGACCCAGCGCCAACACGCACCCGATCGGCCCCACGATCACGACCTCTCCGTCGATGCGCTACCAGAGCATCCACGACGACATGGCCGGAAAGCCGGGTTCCATCAAGGGCATGGCCCTGCGTCTGAACGAGGGCGCGACCAGCGTCGCCACCTCCATCACCATTTAGGTGCGGATCAGCACCGCCGCGACGCCGGCGGTCACCGCCACCACGACCTTCGACACCAATCACGGCGCGGACAAGGCGACCGTGGTTCCGGCCAGCAGCGTGTTCAACTTCGGCGTCTACCCGCCGGTCACGCCCGGGCCGACGCCGTTCGTGTTCAAGGTGCCGTTCACCACGCCGTTCGCCTTCGCGGGTGCCGGTGGCATCGCGTGGGAGATGCTGATCGCGAGCCGCACCAACACGACGGCGTTCTCGCTCGACGCCGCGAGCGGCGTGTTCAACCTGGTCGGCGTCAGCTTCGGCACCGGCTGCCTCGCCTCGGGCAAGACCTCGGCTGCCTCGGTGTCGTCGAGCTACAGCACGACCACGGGCAACCTGACCCTCAACGCCGCGAACTTCGCCAACTCGGCCCCGGGTGCACTCGTCCTGGGCATCAACAACCAGGTGTGGAACGGGCTGCCCCTGCCCTTCGACATCCCCGGCACCACCGGCGGCTCGTCGGGCACCTGCCGGGTCTACGCCGACTACCTCTTCGACATCCCGCTGATGGCCTCGGCGACTGGCGCCATGAGCATCGCGACGCCGGTCGCGATCAACCCCAGCACGCTCGGCGTGTTCTTCTACCACTGGGCCTTCGGTCTGGACGCAGCAGCCAACAGCCTCGGCGTGATCTCCAGCAACGCCCGTTACACGGGGCTCGGCGACGGCACCACCATCGGCGGCTGCCGCGTGTACGCGTTCAACAACGTGGCGGCGACCACGGGCTCGCGCGACTCCACGACGCTGATCACCGAGTTCACGTACTGAATCACCGGGCGCCGGCGCCACGCGGCGCACGCAACCGACAGACCACGGACCAAGGCGCCGCTGCGGCGGCGCTGGGTTCCTGGGCGCCGGCGCCACGCGGCGCACGGGGTCACAGCACCAGCACGTTGCGGCAGCCCTTGGGCAACGCCTCCAGGCACATGGCCTGGAGGCGGCGGCGCACGTCGCGGTCCTCCTCGCTGCAGAACACGTAGAGCTTCCACAGGCGGGGATACGACTCCTCCAGATCGCGCAGGCGGGGGATCTCCGCGGCGAAGTGCTGGAGGGGCAGGATGCGCTGTCCGCTGCCGGGGAAGCGCACCAGCGTGCGCGCCTCCTTGAGCTGCATGGCCCGCGCCGGGCAGTAGAGGATCACGTCCAGGTCGCGCCCGAAGGCGGCGCGCGCGGCGCGCTCCATCGCATCTTCCCAGGCGAAGCGCGGCTCGGGATGCCCGGGCCGGAACCACGTGTCGAGCAGCTCCTGCTGCCGCTCCTGGTTGGCGTAGTACGGGAGCACCAGGACGCGCTTGGGCAGGGCGCGGCGTGCGAAGCGCGCGTGGAACCGGCGCAGGCGCTCGGTGGCCCGCGCGTCGCCCAGGTCCAGCGCGCCGAGACGGTCGATCAGCGACTGGTCCGTGCTCCACTGCAGGTCCTCGGCACGGAGCGCGCCGGCGCGCAGCGCCATCTCCACCATGCGCGAGAGCAGGGCGCCGGCGGCGATCTTCGCGTGGTGGTAGTACACGCGCTCGGAGAAGTGGTAGCGGATCTCCAGGACGCGCAGCAGCTCGGACAGGATGTCCTCGCGCAGCATGCCGTTCTTCTCGCAGTCCACGAAGATGCGCCGGCTGGCCGCGTCGATGCGGAAGTAGTCCAGCACTCGCGAGTCGTAGCGCAACTCGAGCCCGGTGTAGTGCGCATCCCTGCGCAGGTAGTCCAGGAGGTCGGCGTCGATGGTGTCGGCCAGGGCCTGGCGCAGGTACGGGGCCACGGCGCCGCGGTCCTCGCCCAGGATCGAGAGGAGCGCGTCCTGCACGCCCAGCTGCCGCAGCACGACCCCCAGCTCGCCGTGGTCCAGGACCGCCGCGAACCGCTCCGGCCGGTCGTGGCGCGGCAGCAGCCCGGTCTGGTCCTCGATGTTGTGGCCGAACGGGATGTGGGTGACGTCGTGCAGGAGCGCGGCCATGCGCAGGAGGCGGCGCTCGTCGTCCGCCACCGCCCGGCAGGCAGGATCGGCGGCCGCGCGGCGGTTCACCGCCGCCACGAGCCGATCGAGGACGTGCGCCACGCCGATGCTGTGCTCGAAGCGGGTGTGGGTCGCGCCCGGGTACACCAGGTAGGCGAATCCCAGCTGCTTGATGCCCCGCAGGCGCTGGAACTCAGGCGTGTCGACGATCCGCACCTCCTCGCGCGTGAGCTCGACATCGCCGTGGACCGGGTCACGCAGGACGACGTGGGTGCGCGCGGGGGCGACCATCCGCGGCGAGGATACGGCGCACCGCGGCGCCACGCAGCCGCGCAGCCGGCGCCGCCAAGAAAAACGGCCATGTCCGTCTCCGGACATGGCCGCGCACACACAACAGAGAGAACACTCCCCGTAACCGGTGGTCCAGACCGGTCGCGGAGACCAGGCCGGTCAGCCCCTGCCCCGGTACGTGACCTGGCGCGAGAGCTCCCGGCTGGTTCGGTTGTCCATCAGCTTGGCGGTGATCTCGAGCACGCCCTCCTTGGCCGGCTTCACCGCGAGGTCGACGCGCAGCTCGGCGCGTTCGGGGTCGCCGTTCTCGGGCAGCACGCTGCCGTCGAGCGCCGCGACCTGATCGAAGGGGAACGCGCCCAGGGCGGAGAGCGTCTCCTGCACCAGCGCCGCGCCGCGCTCCTGGCGCAGCACCTCGTCGGTGCCGAGCCAGCGCGCGCCCAGCAGTCCGCCTGCCGCGAACGCCACCGTGGTGAAGAGCGACGCGAGCAGCACCCGGCGCAGCTTGCGCCCGCCTGGGTCGCGCCCGGCCTCCTCGGGCAGCAGCATGGTGCCGTAGCGGCCCGAGATCGGGCGGGAACGTGGACTGGTTTCTGGCGTGTCTTGGACCACCGGACTCTCCCCCTGGTCGTGCTGTCGTTCTTCCCGACGGGAAGTCTACGAGTGTCGGAGGAGTCGGCAACTCGACGCGCCCGGGGTGCGAGCGCGGCGTATCGCCCCACGCCATGGCAGCGGACCGCCGGCGCGGGTCCCACTTCCGGACTCCCGCGACGCCGGGCCCGCCGGGTCGCGGCGGATGTGCTAGGGCCGGCCGGCGAGCACCACGTCCACCGGCCCGGCGACCGGCAGGCTGGCGCACTCGGCGAGCGGCGCCTCCACGCCCTCGACGAGCGCCCGCACGCGCACCACGCAGGGCTCGCGCAGGGGCAGGGTGAGCGGGTCGCCACCGCTCCACGCGAACCAAGGACGCAGCGTACGGCCCCGGTCCACCACGCGGACCAGCCAGCGCCGGCCGCCCGGTAGCGCCAGCCGCAGCCCGGGCTCGCCGGCGACGGCGGCCGCGGGATGCAGCACGAACTCGCGCGCCACTTCGCCGGCGCTGGCGGCCACGGTCACCTCCTGCACGCCAAGGCCCGCGGCCAGGACGCGCACGCCGCTCTGACGGCGGCCCGGCAGCGCGATCCGGTAGCGCCCTTCGGCGTCGCTGCGCGCGAACGCGCCGGCCCGCAGGTAGGCCTCGGGCGGCAGCAGCCAGCCGGCGCGCCCGCTCACCACGGCCTCGCCCTCGCCGGCCGCGACCACGAGCGCATCGCGCAGCGGCGCGCCATCGGCGCTGCGGATCACGCCGTGCAGCACCGCGCTGGCGTGCCCGCGCACGGCCACCTCAGCAGAGCGGCCCGCACGTACGCGGAACGCGACCGGCGCCGGTGCGGGGCGCAGGGGATCCACGATCCAGGCCTCCAGGTCGGCATCGATGGGCAGGCCGTCGACCACCACCTCGTCCCCCTCGCCCAGCGGCCAGCCGCCGCGCAGGGCCTGGAGGTGGAAGGGATGGTGCAGCAGCGCGCTGGAGTTCTCGCCCCGGCCAGGGAGCAGGTAGAGGCGCGCCACCGCCCCGGCCACCCGCGGCGCCAGGAACCGCACGCGGGCGCGGCCGCCGCGTTCGAGGACGAAGCGGAGCGGCGCGGACCCGGCGGGCAACCCGATCGTCGCCGCATGGCCGGCATGGCCCGCGGCCTCCACCGCCACGGGAACGTCGCGCCCCGCCGAACCCGGCACCGCGGCGAACGCGAACTCGCCCGCGGCATCGGTGGTCGTCTCGGCGCCCGCCAGCCACACCCTCGCGCCCGCGACCGCGCGCCCCTGCGGGTCCTGCACGCGCCCGGTGCATGCGGCCGGGGCCAGGAGCGCGATCTCGGCGGGGACCTCGCCGGGGGACGCCGCATGCACGACGCGATACAGCACGCTGCCGTCGGCCAGACGCAGGCGCGCGAGCGAGGGCCCGACCAGCGCCACGCCCGGCGCCGCGGCCGGGCCCGCGACCCACTCGACCTCGGCGGGCACCGGCACGCCGGCGCGGGTGACGCGCACGCCCCGGCTGGGCGCCTGGCCAGGCGCGAGCCGGGCGAGGGGCTCGATCTCGAGGGTCAGGCGCAGAACGCCGCCCGCCGCATCGGGCGCGGCGGCGGCTTCGGGCCGCGCGGCCCCTGGCTCGCCGGCCAGGACCTCGGGCAGCAGGAACGGGGAGTCCCCAGACGCCTCGGTGGCGATGGCCAGATAGCCGGCGATGGCGGCGAGACCGCACGCCACCCCCAGCAGGAGGAAGGGGGACCTGGAAGGGGACATCCGTTGGAGCGGAGAAGAGTAGCCCCGGGCGGCGGGCGAGGTCACGGCAGCCACCCGCGCCGGGAAGCCGCCACGCCGGCGCTCCGTCCCCGGCGCCCACCCCCTATTCTTCCCGGATCGTGCCCACCCTCGCCGTGGCCCTCGACTACCGGCCCGCGCTGCTTTCCCGCGGTGGCATCGCGCGGGCAACGCGGGAACTCGCGGCGGGGCTGGCGGCGGCCGGCGAGATCGACCTGCACCTGCTGGGCCACAGCCTCGCGCGCGCCAGGGTCGCCGCCCGGATCCCCTGCGGGGCGCGGCTGCACCGGCTTCCCATCCCGGGACGGCTGCTGCCCCTCCTGGCGCGCGTCGGCCTCCCGGCGGAACGCCTCGCCGGGCGGGCGCGGGTGGTGCATTGGACGGACTACGTCCAGCCGCCGGTGGGGCGCGCCGGGGTGCTGCTCACGGTGCACGACACGGCCTTCGCCGAAGACCCCGCGTTCCACGGCGCGGAGAGCGCCGCCCTCCTGGCCCGCACCCGCGCCGCGGCGCGGCGCGCCTCCCTCGTGGTCACCCCGACCGAGGCCAGCGCCGCCGCGGCCATGGCGCATCTCGGGGTGGCGCGCGGGCGGGTGCGCGTGGTGCCGTTCGGCGCCGACCACGTCCCGGCGCCGGCCGACTCGCCGCCACCCCTGGGCGGGAGGCCGTACTTCGTGACGGTCGGGACGATCGAGCCGCGCAAGAACCACGAGCGCCTGCTGGCGGCGCATGCCGCGCTCGGCCCCGCGGCCCCGCTGCTCGTGGCGATCGGCGCGCCGGGCTGGGAATGCGGCCGGGCCGTGGCCGCGCTGCGCGCCGCGCAGGCCGCGGGCCGGGTGCTCTGGCTGCGGCGCGCCGCGGACGCCGAGGTGTGGCGGTATCTCGCCCACGCCCGGGCCCTGGCCTATCCCTCGCTCCTGGAAGGCTTCGGCTTCCCGCCGCTCGAGGCCTTGCGCCTGGGCACCCCGGTGCTCGCCGGCGACGTGCCGGCGCTGCGCGAGGTGCTGGGCGGACACGCGCGCTTCTGCGACCCGCGCGACGTCGAGGCGATCCGGAGCGCCCTGGCCGAACTCGCCGAGGGCGGGGCCGCGCTTCGCTCCAGGGTGGCGGCCGGCCGCGCCTGGGCGCAGCGCTACACGTGGCGGCGCTGCGCGCAGCAGCACGCCGCGCTCTACGCCGAGGTGGCGGCATGACCGCGCCCTTGGTGTTCGACGGCACGATCCTGGGCCGGGGCCGCATCACCGGCGTGGGCCGTTCATTCCTCAACGCCCTCGCCGCCTACGCGCCGCACGCGGGGCGCTCCTGCGTGCTCCTGCTGCCCGCACGCGCGGAGGACCCGCGGATCGAGGGCGTGCACGTGGTGCACGCCGAGCTCGGCGGCCTGAGCCGGCAGCTGGTGCTGCCGCAGCTCCTGCACCGGCTCGGGGCGGCGCTCCTGCACGCGCCGATGGCGGCGATCCCCCTGCGCGCGCCCTGCCCGGTGATCGCCACGTTGCACGACCTGCCCTGGCTGCACGTCCTGCCCAAGGGCGAACCCGGGCGCGGCGTGCGCCACCGTCTGGTGGCGCGGCTCGCGCTGCGCCGCGCGGCGCGAGTGCTGGTCCCCTCGCTCGCGACGCGCGCGGACATCGAGCGCTGGGCGGGGCCGCGCGCCGCGGCGCGCGTGGTGGTGGTGCCCCACACGACGCCCCTGCCGGCGAGCGCGGCGGATCCGGGCCGGCTCACCGGACCCTTCCTGGTGCTCGGCGACGATCGGCCGCGCAAGAACCTGGAACGCGTGGTCGCGGCGCACGCGCGCGCCCAGACCCAGGACCCCACCCTGCCCGCGCTGCAGATCGCGGGGCCGCGCCGCGGCTACCTGAACGAGGCCGAGAAGACGCTGGCGCTGCGCCAGGCGCGGGCCGTGCTGCATCTCTCGCTCCTGGAGGGCTTCGGCCTCCCGGTGCTGGAAGCGATGGCCCACGGCGTGCCCGTGGTGTGCAGCGACATCGGCGCGCTGCGCGAGCTGGCCGACGACGCGGCGCTGCTCGTGGACCCCACCGACCGGGATGCGATGGCCTCGGCGCTGCTGCGCATCCACCGGGACGCCGAGCTGCGCACCCGACTGGCAACGGCCGGGCGGGCGCGCGCGGCCGCGTACGCCCCGGCACGCACGGTGGAGGCCTGGCAGCAGGTGCACGGGGAGCTCCTGCGTTGACCCTGCGGATCGCCGTCTCGGGCCTGGCCTGCGACGCGCGCGCGAGCGGAGTCCGGGCCCGGCTCCTGGGCTGGCTGCGGGAGCTGGCCCCGATGCTGGCCGGCGGGGAGGAGGTGAGCCTGCTCTGGAGCGCATCCGTGCCGCTGCCCGACCTGCCGCCCGCGATCGCACCGGTGCTCCTGCCGATCCCGCCCGCGCCGGCCTGGCGGCGCGCCCTGGGCGAGTGGCATGGCGTCGGCCGGGCGCTCGCGGAGCGCGGCGTGGACCTCCTCGACCAGGGCCACCTGCCGCTCGTCGCGCCCAGGAACGTGGGCGTGGTCCTCACGGTGCACGACCTGCGCGACCTCGGGCCGTTCCGCCGCCGGCCGCGCTGGCTGGCGCGCGCGGTCCTGATGCACGCGCTGCGCCGGGCCCGCTGCGTCGTCGTGCCCAGCGCGACCACGGCGCAGGGCGTGCGTGCCCTGGGCGTGGACCCGGCGCGGCTGCAGGTCGTGCCCAACGCCGTGCCGCGCGAGCTCGCCGGGGTCGTGCGCGAGACGCCGCGCCACTTCCTGCACGTCGGTCATCTCGAGGCGCGCAAGAACCTGGGCATGCTGCTGGAGGCCTACGCCCGCCTGCGGGCCGTGGCTCCTGCCGCGCCGCCGCTGGTCCTGGCCGGCCACGACGCGGGGGCGGGCCCGGCACTGCGCGCCCGGAGCCAGCGCCTCGGGATCGCGGAGCGGGTGACGCTGCCGGGGGCCGTGCCCCCCGCGGCGCTGCGGGAGCTCTACGCGGGGGCCGCGGCGGTGTGCGTGCCGTCGCACGAGGAAGGCCACGGGATGGCGGCGCTCGAGGGCCTCGCCGCGGGGGCTCCGGTCCTGGTGAGCGAGTGCGGCGCGCTGCCCGAAACGGTCGGGGAGCACGGCACCGTGCTGCCGCCCGACGACCCGGCGGCATGGGCGCTGGCCTTGCGTGCCGCCCTCCTGGACCGCGACCCGCGGCGCGCGGCGGCACGCCGCGCGTTCGCCACCCGCTTCACGTGGCACGATGCCGCGGCGCGCATCCTCGCGCTGTGGCGCGGCGTCAGCCGCGGGTGAGCGTCATCGCCAGATAGGCCAGTCCGGCGGCGAGCGCCACGCCGCCGAGGATCGCCAGCCAGCGCAACCCGCCGCCCATCTGGGCCACGTCGTCGCGCAGCCCGCCGCCCTTGTCGTCCTTGCGGGAGAACTGCAGGATGCCGCCGACCCTTCCGCCCTGGGCCGCCGGGGCACGCGCAGGGCCCGGCGCGGGCGGCGCGGCCCTGGCCGGCGCGGCCGCCGGGGCGGGGGGCGGCGGCGTCTGGGCGCGCACCTCGACGACCTCGTCCTCGAACTCCAGCACCTCGAACGCGTCACGAGGCTGGGATGGCGCCGGTCCCGCAGGCGGCCGCGGCGCGTCCGGCCTGCCGGGCGCCGGCGCGGGCGCCGGTTCGCGGTACACCAGCACCGTGGTGCCGAAGGTCAGCTCGTCGCCGTCGCGGACCACGCGGCGCTGTACCGGATGACCGTTCAGCAGCGTGCCGTTGGCGCTCCCCAGGTCCTCGATCTCCACCACCGATCCGGTCACGACGAAGCGCGCATGCCGGCGCGACACCTTGGCGTCGTCGACGTGGATCGGGCAGCCAGCCACCCGACCCACGATCGCATCGTGGGTGACGGGAACGCGGCGGCCGTCGTGGTGCACCAGGAATCCGGTCACGGGGTTTGGCGGCGGCGCACGATACCATCGCCGCTCGCGTGGACGGCCCGGCGATCTCGGTCGAAGACCTGCACCTGAGCTACGGCAGTGGATGGCTGCGTCCGCGGCTCGCCGCGCTGCGCGGCGTCACCCTGGCCCTGGGCGCCGGCGAGATCGTCGCGGTGCTCGGGCCCAACGGCTCCGGCAAGTCGACCCTCTTCAAGGTGCTGGCCGGAATCCTGGATCCGGAGACGGGACGTGCCAGGGTGCTGGGCCGCGACCCGCGCGCGCCCGGACTCGTGACGCAGGTCGGCTACCAGCCCGAGGGTGCCCTGCCCTACCCGCACCACACGGCACTCGACCTGCTGCTCCACATGGCGCACCACCTGGGCGTGCCGCCCGCCGCGGCTCGCACCCAGGCCGCGACCCTGCTGGCGCGCGTCGGCCTCGCATCCGCGGCGGGACGCCGGGTGGCGGCGCTCAGCACGGGAATGGCGCGGCGCCTGGGCTTCGCCGTGGCGCTGCTGGGCACGCCGCGGGTCCTGCTCCTGGACGAGCCGACGGCGGGCCTGGATCCGCTCGGCTCGCTGCTGGTCATGGACGCCCTGCGCAGCCTCGCCGCCGAGGGCGTGGCGATCCTGCTGGCCTCGCACCAGCTGGAGGAGGTCGAACAGACCTGCGCGCGGGTGATCCTGCTCCACGAGGGCAGGGTGCAGGCCGAGGGCACGCTCGACGCCCTGCTGGGCACCGGCGACGACCTCATGGTGTTCCGCGGGCTCGATGCCGGCGGCCTCGCCCGGATCCGGGATACGGCCGCCGCGGCGGGCGGAGCGGTGGTGCGCGAGGGACGCGAGCGCGCGCACCTGTTCGCGCTCTTCCGCCGACTCGCGCGGGAGGACGCGTGACGCCGGGCGCGCGGATCGCCCTGCGCGTCGCGCGCGGACTCGCGCCAGCCAACGCCCTGGCCCTGGCGCTGGCGGCGGCGCTGGTGGCGTGGGTCCCCGTCCTGCCCGGCGGAGGCGAAGGGCCCGAGCGCGCCGCGGCCTGGCTCCTGCACGTGCCGGCCTTCCTGCTGGTGGCCACTGCCCTGGCGCTCACGGTCGAGGCGTGGCCGCTGCTCGGGCGCGGCAGGCCCGGCGCCCTCTGGCTCGCGCGGCTGCCCCTGCGTCCCTGGCAGGGCTGCGGCGCCGCCGCGCTCGGCGGCCTCGCCGCGCTGGCCGCGCACCTCGCCGTCCTCGGCGCCGGCTTCGCCCTGCTCGCCGCCGCCGCCGGCCTCTCGCTGCCGCAGCCCCGCCTGCACGTCGCCTACGCGCCCGAGGGAACGCGCACGGTGCTCGCCGCGGACCGGCCGGAGCTGGTCCTGCGCGCGCGCGTGGCGGCGCCGGTCACCGAGGTGCGGCTGCGCGTGCGCGTCCTCTCCGTGCCCGGCACCGCGTACGCGCCCGCGCGCCTCGAGTTGCGCGCCGCAGGCCTGCCCGCCGTGGCGATCGAGGCGCGCGGTTCGTTCGAGCCGGCGCGCGTGGCGCTGCCCGGTGCGCGGCCCTGGCCGGAACTCACCCTGCGCCATGCCGGCGGGGCGCCCGTGCACCTGGACGACGACTCGTTGCGCGGCCTGGGTGGCCCGTGCGGCACCGCGGGCGCCAACGCGGCGCTCGCGGCGCTCGCCTGGCTCGCGCCGGGGACGATCGTGGCCGCGTTCCTGGTCCTGGCCCGCGGCGTGGTCGCACGCGGCCTCCTCGAAGCCCTTGCCCCGGCCCTGCTCCTGCTCCTCGCCCTCGCCGCCGCGGGGCCGGCCGCGGCGGCGGTCGAGGCACTCGCCGACGGACGTTGGCTCGGCAGCGGCGACCTCCTGCCCGCCGCGCTGCCATCGCTCGGCGCCGCCGCTTCGGCCATGATCCTGGCTCTCCTACCGCTGGCACGGAATCGAGGCTGATGCGGCTTCCCCTCCTGCTCCTGGCATGCGGCCTCTACGGCCTGGGCGCCCTTGCCGCCCCCCCCGGCGCCGGCGCCGCCGCCGATCGCGTGCGCGATCTGGCCAGGCCCTGGGTGATGCCGGTGCTGTGGGCCCGTGCCGAGGCCGCCCAGCGCGCCGGCACCATGGCCGAGGCGGTGACCCAGGGCCGGCTCTTGCTGCGGCTGTGGCCGGACTGGGCCGAGGGCCACGTCCTGTTCGCGTCCCGGCTGGCGTTCGAGGCGTCCCTCGCCGAGCGCGACCCCGGACTGGCGCTGGACCGCCTCCAGGCCGGTCTCGCCCTCCTCGACGAGGCGCTGGCGGCCTGCCGGCGGGAACCCGCCGAGATCCTGGTGGCGATGGCCTCGTTCGCCGAGATCCGCGCGCGGCAGGATCCCGCCCTGGCCCGGGCCTTTGCGGCGCGGCTGGGCGTGAGCGCCGAGGCCTACGCCGACGCCTGCCTCGCGCGCGCCGAGGCCGTGGAGCCGCGCGTCACGGTCGCCGAGCGGCGCGCCTACCTCGCGGCGCGGCTGATCGGGGCGTGGCTGCGCGCCGGCGCGGTGGGCGAGGCCCGGGCCACGCTGGCGCTCGCCGACCAGCGCCTCGCCGGCGTGCGCGACCAGGAGAACGCCGCGGCCTGGCGCGCGGCGCTGCGCCGCCTCGACGCGAGCCTGGCCGGCCGCTCGCAGGAGACGCTCTCCGACCTGGCCCGCGATCCGCACCTCGCCGAGATCCTCGCGCCGGTGCTGGCGGCACCGAGGTAGGGCCCGGTGGTCGACTTCACCTGGCTGCTCGAGTTCTTCGAGAACTCTCCCTACCTCGGAGTCGCGGTGATCTTCGTGCTCTGCGGCCTCGGCCTGCCGCTGCCCGAGGAGATCACCCTCGTGGCCGCCGGCTACATCTGCTTCAAGGAGCTGGCCGAGTGGCCGCGGATGATGGCGGTGTGCGCCCTGGCGATCCTCGCCGGCGACCTGATCCCCTTCTTCCTCGGGCGCGTGTTCGGGCCGCGCCTGCTGCGCCTGCGCCCGATGCGCCTGCTCTTCCACAAGCGACGTCTCGAGAAGTTCGACAAGTGGTTCCGCAGGCGCGGCGACCTGGTGATCTTCTTCGCGCGCTTCGTGCCGGGGATCCGCGTGGTGGCGTTCTTCACCGCGGGGACCATGAAGATGGGCCTCGTGCGCTTCGTGCTCCTCGACCTGCTCGGCGTCGTGCTCGTGGTGCCGCTCTTCGTCTACATCGGCGTCCACTTCGGCAGCGTGATCGACCTGGCGATCGCCCGGATCAAGCAGGTGGAACGGGGCATCCTGCTCGCGACCCTGGCCGGCGTGGCGCTCGCGCTCGCGTGGTGGTGGTGGCGGCGCCGGCGCCGGCGCGCGCGGATGCAGCGCCCGCCGGACACCTTCGTGGGGCCGACCATCGAGCCCACCACCGTCGACCTCGCGCCGCCCGAGGCCGGCGCTCCGGCGGTGCCGCCGCCGCAGGCGCAGCCCGCCCCGGGCCCGGGCCCACGCGGGCCGGATTCGCGTTGAGGCGCGGAAACGGCGCGGCTATGGTCCGCCGCCTCCTCGCAGCCGCAAAGGCCGCGCAGACCGCCGGACCGGGCCCGCTCCCCCACTCTCATGATCCTTACCTGGACGATCCTCTCCCTCGTCATCGCCCTCGCCGCCGTGGGTTACGCGGTGCGCCTCTACCAGCAGATCATGGCGAGCGATCCCGGCACCGAACAGATGCAGAAGATCGCCAAGGCCATCCAGCAGGGTGCCAAGGCGTTCCTGAACGCCGAGTACCGCTGGCTGGCCGTGTTCGTCGCCGTGATGCTCGTGCTGATCGGCACGATTCTGTCCTGGAAGACGGCGATCGCGTTCGTGTGCGGCGCGTTCCTCTCGGCGACCGCCGGCTACTTCGGTATGCACACGGCGACGCGCGCGGCGGTGCGCACCACCCAGGCCGCGCGCACCGGCCTGGCCGGCGCGCTCACCATTGCGTTCCGCTCCGGCACGGTGATGGGGCTGACCGTGGTCGGCTTCGGGCTCTCCGGGATCGCGATCTTCATCCTGGTGTATGGCACGGCGCCGGACGCCCTCGACCAGATCCTGGGCTTCTCGTTCGGCGCCTCGTCGATCGCGCTCTTCGCGCGCGTCGGCGGCGGCATCTACACCAAGGCCGCGGACGTGGGCGGCGACCTGGTGGGCAAGACCGAGGCGGGGATCCCCGAGGACGACCCGCGCAACCCGGCCACCATCGCCGACAACGTCGGCGACAACGTGGGTGACGTGGCCGGCATGGGCGCCGACCTCTTCGAGAGCTACGTCGGCGCGATCCTCGCCACGGTGGTCCTCGCCGGCTCGATGCACGACGTGGCGGCGGAGCACCGCCCGGCCCTGATGGCCTACCCGCTGGCGCTCTCGGCCCTGGGCATCGTGGCCTCGATCGCCGGCACCTTCCGGGTGCGCACCGAGGACGAGAACAAGCTCGGCGCGGCGCTCTTCGCCGGCCTCTGGTCCGCATCCGGCGTGTTGATCGTGGTGATGGCGATCTTCACCGCGATCATCGCCCCGCGCCTCGACTCCAGCTCCGGGCCCTGGCACATCTACGCGTCGATGGTGATCGGCCTGCTGCTGGGCGTGATCGTCGGCAAGGTCACCGAGTACTACACCTCGGAGAAGATGAACCCGGCGCAGGAGATCGCGCGCCAGAGCCAGAGCGGTCCGGCCACCAACATCATCCACGGCCTGGCCACCGGCATGGCCTCCACCTGGGCGCCGGTGCTGCTGATCTGCGTGGGCGTGTGGGCGTGCGCCGAGCTGGCCGGCGTGTACGGCATCTGCATCGCCGCGGTCGGCATGCTCTCCACCCTGGGCATCTCCCTGGGCGTCGACGCCTACGGTCCGGTGGCCGACAACGCGGGCGGCATGGCCGAGATGTCGCACATGCCGCCCGAGGTGCGCAAGCGCACCGACTCGCTGGACGCCACCGGCAACACCACGGCGGCGATCGGCAAGGGCTTCGCGATCGGTTCGGCGGCCCTCACCGCGCTGGCGCTCTTCCACACCTACAAGGAGGCGGCCGGCAACGTGAAGATGGACCTCGACAACCCGCAGGTCATCATTGGCCTCCTGATCGGCGCGATGCTGCCGTTCCTCTTCTCGGCCATGGCGATGCGCGCCGTGGGCCGCGCCGCCAACCGGATGGTGGACGAAGTGCGGCGCCAGTTCCGCGAGATCCCCGGCCTGCTCGAGGGCAAGGCCGAGCCTGACTACGCCCGCTGCGTGGGCATCTCCACCGAGGGCGCGCTGCGCGAGATGGTCGCCCCGGGCCTGCTCGCGGTGGTCGCCCCGATCGCCGTCGGCATGATCTTCGGTCGCGGCGCGGCCGGCGGCCTGCTGGCCGGCGCGCTGGGCTCGGGCGTGATGATGGCGCTCTTCATGGCCAACGCCGGCGGCGCCTGGGACAACGCCAAGAAGTTCATCGAGGCGGGCAACCTCGGCGGGAAGGGCGGCCCGGTCCACAAGGCCGCGGTCATCGGCGACACGGTGGGCGATCCGTTCAAGGACACCGCCGGCCCCTCGATCAACATCCTGATCAAGCTGATGTCCATCGCCTGCGTCCTGGCGGTGCCGCTCTTCAAGGCCTGAGGCGGGAGTCACGGCACGCCCGGCGGCACGGCCCGGAACCGGCCCTGCCGCGCGGGGAAGTCGCGGCGGAATCGGCGCGGGCGGCGGGGGGTGCTCCCCCTGCCGCCCGCGCGTGCTATGTTGCCGGCCGTCCGAACCCAGGAGTGATGCGCATCGACGCCAAGGACCTCGCCATCTCCGCCGCCCGCGTGCTCGACGAGAAGCAGGCGACCGACATCCTCATCCTCGACGTCTCCGGTCCGCTGGTGATCGCGGACTGCTTCGTGGTGTGTACGGCGCGCAATCCCAGGCATGCGCGCGCCCTGGCCATGTCGGTGGAGGAGGCGTTCCGGCAGCTGGGCCTGCGCCGGCGCAACGTGTCCGGGATCGAGGGCGAGAGCCCCTGGGTCCTGCTCGACTTCGACGACGTGGTGATCCACGTGTTCGTGCCCGAGGCGCGCGCCTTCTATCGCCTGGAGGACCTGTGGGCGGACGTGCCGCGGGTGCCCTTCGCCCAGGCCCAGCCGGCCGCGGAGGCGGCTCCGGGGAACGGCGGCAACCAGGAGAACTGGCCCGGGACGGGGGTTCCGGGGCCGCTCCTGCCGACATAAGGAGTGCCGCGGCCGATTCCCGGTGGCCGGCCGCGGAGGTGACGGCCCACCGGCACAGGGGTCCCATGGCGGAACTCGAGTTCAGGAGCTTCGAGCCGGCGGCGTTCGAGCGGGCCCGCGATCTGGACCGCCCGGTGCTCCTCGTGATCACCGTGCCCTGGTGCACGCACTGCAAGGAACTCCTGCAGACCACGTTCCGCAACGCCGAGGTGCAGGCCCTGGTCGGGGCCGCGTGGCTGCCGATCCTGGCCGACGCCGAACGGCGGCCCGACGTGAACCAGCGCTACGGCGCCGGTGGCTGGCCGACGATCGCCTACCTCACGCCCGGCGGCGAACTGATCGCCAACGACGGGTTCCTCGGCGCCGAGGAGCTGGTGCCGCGCCTGCGCAAGGTGCTGGACGCGTTCCGCAACCACCGGGCCGAGATCGAGCAGGGCTTGAAGGGCCTCTGGAGCCAGAAGGCCGGCGCCACCCCGCGGGGCTCCCAGAAGCTGAACCGGCGGATGGTCGAGGACATCGTGGACGCGATCTACGAGAAGTTCGACCACCGCTACGGCGGGTGGGGCGAGGGATCGAAGTTCCCGCACAGCGAGGCCCTGGACTTCGCGCTCGTGCAGGTGGCCAAGAACGGCGACGAGCGCATGCGCGAGGTCGTGACCCTCACCCTCGACCGGATGATGGAGGGCGGCATCCACGACCCGGTGGACGGCGGCTTCTTCCGCTTCTCGAAGACGCCGGACTGGCGCTCGCCGAACTACGAGAAGATGCTCGACGCCAACGCGCGGCGGATGCGCTGCTACCTGGAGGCGTACCAGCTCTTCGGCAAGGAGGGCTACCGCGCGGCGGCCGAGGGCGTGGTGCGCTGGATGCTGGACTTCATGAGCGACCCGGAGACCGGGGCGTTCTTCGGCAGCCAGGAGCCGGACCCCGACTACTACGCCCTGCCGCTGGAGCGGCGGCGCGGCCGCACGCCGCCCAAGCTCGACCGCACGCTCTACACGAACAGCAACGCGATCGCGGTCTCCTCGCTGCTCAAGGCCTCGGTGGTGCTCGACCGTCCGGAGCTGCGCAGTCGTGCCGTGCAGGTGCTGGAGTTCCTGCTCGAGAACCTGCACGACCGGCACGGCACGGTCTACCACTACTGGGACGGCACGTACCACCTGCCCGGCCTGCTCTCCGACCAGGCCTACCTGATCCGCGCCCTGATCGACGCCTCGCAGCACACCGGCGACGCCGACCTCCTGCTGCCCGCCGAGCGGATCGCCGAGGTGGCCATCCAGCGCCAGCGCGCCACGGGCGGCGGGTTCTACGACATCCTGCACGACCCGGCCTACAGCGGCTCGATGCGGCGCCGCAACCGCAGCATCCTGGAGAACTCGGTCATGGCCGAAGCGCTCACGCGCCTCGCCTACCTGTCGCGCCGGCCGGAGTTCCAGAACGAGGCGATCGCCACCCTCGAGGCGTTCACCGGCGACTACAAGGAGTACGGCTACTACGTGGCCGGCTACGGGCGCGCCATCGACCTGATCTTCTACGAGCCGCTCTTCGTCACCATCGTCGGCGACCGCGAGAGCCCCGAGGCGGAGAACCTGCGCCGCACCGCGCTCTCCACCTACGTCCCCTCGCGCATCGTGCAGATGCTCGATCCGAAGTACGACCCGATCCTGCTCTCGCGCAGCGGCTATCCGGTGCGCGAGCGGGCCACGGTCTACCTGAGCGTGGGGCGCAGCACCAAGGCCGTGGTCAACACGCGCGAGGAGCTGCTCGTGGAGATGGCGCGCATCGAGAGCGAGCGCAACGGCGGCTGAGGTCCGCGGCGGGCGGTCGGGCTAGAACCACTCAGGCGAGTCGGCCGCGTCGCGCCCCATGGCCTCGAGGATCAGGCCGCGGACGTAGTCGGGGTCGATCGAGAACTCCTTGAGGGTCTCGTAGCACGAGCCGGACTTCACCGAGAGCAGCGCGATCGCGAGGTGCTCGGGCTCGACCACCTTCGCGCCGAGCTTCTTGGCGGTCTCGCGCGCACGATCGAAGGTGGTGTGCACGTGACGGTTGTACGGCGCGCCGCTCATCACCTCCGGTTCCCTGGGCAGGCTGTCGACGTAGAGCGAGAACATCTCCGGGTCGACGTTGAGGTCCTTGAAGATGTGGTGCAGGCAGACGCTCTGATCGAGCGTCAGCCCGTAGATGAGGTGTCCGGTCGCCACGGACTGGTCGCCGAGCCGCTGGGCCAGCGCCTCGGCGGCCTTCACCGCCGCCACCGCCTTCGGGGAGAAGTCTTCGAACATCGTGGGAAAGGGCGGGGAGTGTAGCGGCGGGGCCGGATCCGCCAGACCCCGGGGCCGCATTTCCTGGGGCCGGACCCGGGAACCAGTGCCGCTGCCGCGCCGGGCGCGCAGGGCGGCGGGCTGCTCACCCACCGGCGCCCCGCTCCTTGTCCTGGCGGGCCTGCAGGCGGGCCGCACGGCGGGCCAAGGCCTCCCTGTGCCGGCGCCGCTCGTCGTCGGTCTCGGGCAGCACCGGCGACACGGGAGCCGGCATGCGCGTGTCGGGATCGAGCGACACGAACGTCAGGTAGGCGGAAGCCACGTGGCTGCGGTTGCCCGTGGCACGGTCCTCGTTGAACACCTTCACCCCCACCTCCATGGAGGTCGATCCGGTCGCGTTCACCGACGCCAGCAGGATCAACACCCCGCCCACGCGGACCGGACGATGGAAGTCGATCTTGTCGACGCTGGCGGTGACCACGGGCGTGCGGGCATGGCGCCCGGCGGCGATCGCCGCGCAGATGTCGATCCACTGCATCACCCGCCCGCCCATCACGTTGCCGAGCGGGTTGGCGTCGTTGGGGAACACGATCTCGGTCATCTCGACCTTCGAGGCGGAGACCGGGCGGCCGGCTGCGGGGGTCTTGGACGGCGTCACGGGCACCGTGTTCGCCCAACGCGCGGGCCGAGTCAAGGGTTCGCCGCTCAGCGGCGGGGCGCGCTGGCCTCGGCCGCGTCGCGCTCCCGGGCACGCACGGTCAGCGGCGCCTCGACCTCGAAGAGCAGCGCCAGGCCCTGCTCCATCGTGTAGATGCCCAGGAACGCCTCGTCCATGCGGAACGGGACGCGCTTGTACACGCGTCCCTGCGCGTCGAAGTAGCCGAGCATCTGCCGGGCGGCGTTCTCCACCTGGTAGAAGCGCAACGTCCCGCGCGGGTCCTCGATCTCCAGGTGACGCACCTGACCGAGGGGCTGCCCGGCCTGCAGCACATCGAAGGCCTGCACCTCGCGCACCGGGCGCGGGGCGGCCTCGGACCTCGCGACGGGGCCGGCCGAGCAGGCGGCGAGGAGCTGGGCGACGAACAGGGAGAGGGGGACTCGCATGGCGCGGACCCGCGCAAGGGTAGTGCCCTGCCCGGCTCGAGCCCAGGCCGCCGCCATGCCAGAGGCCCCGCGTGGTCCTCGTCCGGGCCGCGGCTCGGTTCCCGCGCGGTGCGCGGGTTCGAGGCGCTCGATCCGGAGGCGATCCAGGTCAGGCGCCGGCGGATCCTGCCCCGGATCGGGGTCCACATGCCGCGGGAGTCGCTGGTGGCCCGCTTCGCGCAGGCGCGCGAGGCAGAGTTCGAACGCGTGCGCCGCGACCCGGAGGAGCGCCGTGGCTCCACCCTCGTGGAGCGTGCCCTGCGGCGCGGCACAGAGCGCACCAGCGTCGGCGTCCGCGCGCCGCGCTTCGCCGCCGGCGCCACCGCCGCGATCGTGGCGTCCGTGGCACCGGACACTCCGGCGGCGGCGGCCGGCTTCGCGCCGGGCGATCGCATCGTGCGGATCGAGGAGGACGACGTGGCCGGGTGGGACGAGTGCCTCTTCCTGCTCGGCGCCTGGCGCCCCGGTTCGGTGGTGCGCGTCTCGGTACGCACGGCGGGCGCCGCCGAGCCGGTGGCCCGCCTGCTCGCCCTGCCGTAGCGCGCGGCCGGACCGCCCGGCGTCCCGGGTGTGGCGGCGCCATCGGCCCGGCCAGAGAATGCCCGTTCCCCACCCGAGACCCAGCGATGACCACGATGAAGGCCGTGGAGCTGCACGCTCCAGGCAAGTTCCGCCTGCGCACCGACGTCCCCGTTCCCGAGCCCGGCCCCGACGAAGTGCGCATCCGGGTCGAGGCCGCCGGCATCTGCGGCACCGACGTGCACATCTGCCAGGACGACGCGTCGATGCGCGGCATCGTCGCGCCGCCCGTCGTGCTGGGGCACGAGTTCTGCGGCCTGGTCGACAAGGTCGGCCGCAACGTCACCCGGGTGCGGCCCGGCGAGTACGTGAGCGCCGAGATGCACGAGGTCTGCTATCAGTGCCCGGCCTGCCGCGACAAGCAGTACCACGCCTGCTCCAAGACGAAGATCCGCGGCGTGAACCTGCCCGGCGCGTTCGCCGAGTACGTCGTGGTGTCGGGCACCAACGTGGTCAAGCTCCCGGCCGGGCTGCCGCGCAAGGTGGCGGCGATCCTGGATCCGCTGGGCAACGCCGTGCACACCGCCCTCAAGGTGCCGGTGCAGGACCGCGCGGTGGCCATCGTCGGCTACGGCCCGATCGGCGCGATGTGCGCCGAGGTGGTGCTCTTCGCCGGCTGCAAGCACCTCTTCATCGTGGACGTGAGCGACCGCTCGCTGGCGCGTGCGCGGGGCTGGCTGGAACGCCGCGCCGTGCAGGACCGGGTGACGATCGTCGACGCGCGAGAGACGCCTGGGCCGGTCCCGCGCGTGATCGGCGCCACCGAGGGTGGCGTGGACGTGTCCCTGGAGATGTCCGGCCACCCAAGCGGCATCAACAACGCCATCCAGATGACGCGCGCCGCCGGACACGTGGTGCACCTGGGCATCCCCAAGGACGCCGACGTCGCGATCCAGGGGTTCGGCAAGAACGTGATCTTCAAGGGCCTGACCCTGCACGCCGTGATCGGCCGGGAGATGTTCGCCACGTGGGACAAGATGCTCGATCTGCTGCAGCGCGGCATGACCGAGTCCATCGCCAGCTTCGTCACCGCCGAGCTGCCGCTGGAGAGCTTCGGCGAAGGCCTCGACCGGTTCGCCAAGGGCCTCGAGGGCAAGGTGGTCCTCTACCCCCAGGGCGTCCCCGCCCGCCGTTGATCGCCATGTACAAGAACGTCCGCGAGCGTCTGGTGGCCGAACTGCAGTCGATCCGCGACGCCGGCCTCTACAAGGAGGAGCGCGTGCTGGCCAGCCCGGCCGGACGGCGCATCCGGGTGAACGGCCGCGAGGTGCTCTGCCTGTGCGCCAACAACTACCTGGGCCTGTCCAGCGACCCCGACTTGCAGGCCGCGGCCAAGCGCGCGATCGACAGCCACGGCCTCGGGCTCTCGAGCGTGCGCTTCATCTGCGGCACCCAGGACATCCACAAGGAGCTGGAGCGCAAGGTGAGCACGTTCCTCGGCACGGAGGACACGATCCTCTACACGTCGTGCTGGGACGCCAACGGCGGGCTCTTCGAGATCCTGATGGGCGAGGAGGACGCGATCGTGAGCGACGAGCTCAACCACGCCTCGATCATCGACGGGGTCCGCCTCAGCAAGGCGAAGCGCTGGCGCTACAAGAACAACGACATGGCCGACCTCGAGCGCTGCCTCAAGGAGGCGGCCGGGACGCGCTCGCGCATCATCGCCACCGACGGCGTGTTCTCGATGGACGGCACGATCGCCAACCTGCCCGCCATCTGCGAACTGGCGGACAAGTACGACGCGCTGGTGATGGTCGACGACAGCCACGCCACCGGGTTCTTCGGCCCGACCGGACGCGGCACGCCCGAGCATCACGGCGTGCAGGCGCGGGTCGACGTGGTCAACTCGACGTTCGGCAAGGCCCTGGGCGGGGCCTCGGGCGGGTTCACCAGCGGCCGCCGCGAGATCGTCGAGATCCTGCGCCAGCGCGCCCGCCCGTACCTGTTCTCCAACACGCTCGCGCCGGCGATCGTCGGCGCGACCATCGCCTGCATCGACCGGCTGGCGAAGACCACGGCGCTGCGCGACAAGCTGGAGCGCAACACGAAGCACTTCCGCGCCGCGATGACCGCGGCCGGTTTCCAGATCAAGCCGGGCATCCACCCGATCGTGCCGATCATGCTCGGCGACGCCCGGGTCGCGGTGGACATGGCGCGCCGCCTCCTCGACGAGGGGGTGTACGTGATCGGCTTCTCGTTCCCCGTGGTGCCCAAGGGGCAGGCCCGCATCCGCGTGCAGGTCAGCGCCGCGCACGAGATCGCCGATCTGGACTTCGCCGTCCAGGCGTTCCGGAACACCATGCACCGGTCCGGCGGCGCCGCGCCGCAGGCCTGACGCGGCCGAGGGCCCGCCGCGGGAAGCCGGCCGCGGGGCCGATGCCGAACTGGAGCCCCGCCCCCCGGCGAGCTAGAAGGAGCGCATGCGGTCGTTCCCCCTCCTGCTCCTGCTGGCTGCCGCGGCCTGCGGCCGCACCGGGTCCGTCACGATCGGCGCGGGTCTGGCGACGCAGCCCGCCGCCCAGGACGCGCCGGCGCCGCACACCAGTCCGGCGACGGACACCGCGCCCGCACTCGACCCGTTCTTCTTCTCCAACCGGGGCGGCGAACCCGTGCATCTGGCCGGCGCGGCGATCGTGGCGCGCGATCCGGTGACCGGGGACCTGGCCTATGCGTCCCTCGCCACGTGCCCGGGCGCGGGCGGCATCCAGGTCGACGGCAGGGCCGGCGTGGGGATCGTGGCGCTGTTCGGCGGGGCGCCGCTCGAGTGGAAGGCGGCGGGCCTGGCCAGGCTGGCCTCCGGCGCATCCGCCGAGGCGGTGGTGAAGGCCCTGGTCGGCGAGGACCCTGCGGCCCACAAGACCGCCCAGCTCGTGGTGTTGGACGCCCAGGGCCGCACGGCGGCACACACGGGCATCCACGCCGCCAACCGCGCCTACCACGTCCTGGAACCGGACGTGGCGGCCTTCGGCGTCAACCTGACCCCCGCGGACGTCGCCGAGCAGATGCTTGCGGCCTACAAGGCGAACCTCGACCTGCCCATGCCGGAACGGCTGCTCCTCGCCCTCGAGGGCGGCCATCGCGCCCCGCTGCGCGGCGCGCGTCCGCGCACCGGGGTGACCGACAAGATGCGGCCCAGCATCGCGGGCGTCCTGCTCCTGCTGCGCGCCGGCGCCGGCTACGACGCCGCCAGCGACCGCCTGGTCGACCTGCGCTGCGACTTCCACAGCGAGCCGCTGGAGCAGCTGCGCGGTCTCTACCGGGTCTGGGTCGAGGGCGTGCTCGGCCCCCGCCTGCGCCAGACGCAACGCGCGATCCAGGACCTGCAGAGTCCGACGTACAAGGCCAACGATGCCTGGCTCACGCGCCTGCGTCTGCGCGTACCGCTGGGCGAACGCCGCTAGCCCCCCGTGAAGGCACCCGAACTCGAGAAGCTGCGTCGCTCCGGCCGGATCTCCGCCACCGCACGCGAACGCTGCCGCACGCTGATCCAACCCGGCGCGCGCCTGGAGGCGATCGCGCTGGAGGCGGAACGGATCATCCTCGAGATGGGCGGCCGGCCGGCGTTTCCCGCCCAGCTGTCGCGCAACCACATCGCCGCGCACTACTGCCCGGCGCCCGGCGATCCCACCGAGGTCCAGGCCGGCGACATCGTGAAGCTGGACCTCGGCACGCACGTCGACGGCTACGTGACCGACACCGCCACCACGGTGGATCTCGCCAACGGACCCGACTCGGCCCTGGTCGCCGCCAGCCGCGTGGCGCTGGAGAACGCGATCTCGCTGATGGGTCCCGGGGCGTCGATCACCGAGATCGGCCGCACGGTCGAGGACACGATCAAGGCCTTCGGCTTCAACCCGGTCTACAACCTCACCGGCCACGGCGTGGCGCGCTACACGATCCACTGCGCCCCCAGCATCCCCAACTACCCCGACCCGCGCGCCGGCACCCTGCGCCCCAACATGACGATCGCCTGCGAGCCGTTCGCGTGCGACGGCAAGGGCCACATCGAGTGCGCCGGCGACGCGCAGGTGTTCGGGATCAAGCGCGGCCCGCTGCCCAAGAACCTGCCCGCCGATCTCGCGGCCGCGATCGAGGCCACGGAGGGCCTGCCGTTCGCGCGGCGCACGCTGCGCCGCGTGCTGGGCAACGAGCGCCGCGTCGAGGAGGTGCTGGTGCTCCTGCGCAAGCACAAGCTCCTGGTCGACTACCAGCCCCTGGTGGAGCGCAAGGGCGTGCGCGTGGCGCAGACCGAGCACACGATCTTCATCCATGAGGACCACGCCGAAGTCCTGACCCGCGACCCGGAATGAGCCGCGGCGCGGGCGAGATGCGGGTCGGCCTGGATGCACGGGAGGCATTCCGCGAGAACCCGCGCGGCATCGGCCTCTACGCCCGCCACCTGCTGCGCGAGTTCGCCGGGCTGGCGCCGGAGCTGCGCATCCTGGCCTACCACGAGCGCCCGGCGCCGCCCGACCTGCCGCCGCTCGGGCCGGCGCAGACGCCGCGCCGCGTCACGATGCGCGGCGCACGCCTGCACCTGTGGGAGCGCCTCGCCCTGCCGCTGGCGCTGCACCGCGACCGTCCGCACGTCTACCACGGCACCTACAACACCCTGCCGCCGCGCTGGCCGCTGCTGCGCACGCCGCCCCTCGTGGTGAGCCTGCACGACGTGATCGTCACCTGGTTCGACGAGGACCTGCACGACCCCTACGTGCGCTACTGCCGGCGGGTCACCCCGCGCGTCGTGCGCGACGCCGCGCGCATCCTCACGGTGAGCGAGTGGTCCCGGACCGACATCCTGGAGCGGTTCGGCGCCGACCCGGCCAAGGTCGTGGTGTTCCACAACGGCATCCACCCCGACTTCCTGGCCGGCGCCCCCGAGGGGGCCGCCGCGCGCGGGCACGCCGCATGCGCCGGCGGCCGGCCCTACCTCTTCTGCCCGGCGGCGCCGCTGCCGCGCAAGAACGTGGCCCCCCTGCTGCGCGCGCTGGGGCTCCTGCACGCCCGCGGGCGGCTCGACCACGAGGTCGTCCTGAGCGGCCTGGCCGAGGCGCAGCGCGCGCCGTTCGCGGCCGCGGCGCAGGAGGCAGGGATCGCCGCGCGGGTCCGCTTCCTGCCCTACGTCACCCGCACCCAGCTGATCGAGCTCTACGCGGGGGCCGACCTCGCGATCTACCCGAGCCTCCTCGAGGGCTGGGGCATCCCGGTGATCGAGGCGCTGGCGTTGGGCACCCCGGTGGCCACCAGCAACACCTCGGGCATGGCCGAGGCGGCAGGCGCCCACGCCACCCTCTTCGATCCGCGCAGCATCGAGTCGATGGCCGCGGGCGTCGCACGCGCGCTCGAAGGGCGCGAGACGTTCCTGCGCAGCACGCGCGCGGCGGCGGTGGCGCGGGCGCGCGGGTTCACCTGGCGCAAGGCGGCCGAGACCACGTTGCGCGTGTACCGCGAGGTGGCGGGATGAGCCCCTGGCGCCGGCCGGCACCCGCGGCTTCCCCGCCGCTCCGCCCGCTCCGCCTGGCGCTCGTCGCCTTCACCGCGCTCGCCCTCGCGGCGCTGCGGCACGTGTTCGTGTGGGGCGGCGGCCGTCCGGTGCTCGGAGCCGAGCTGCACGTCTGGCTCGGCATCGGCGAGGGCGTGCTGCTCTGCGCGTTCGCCGTGCTGGGGAGCACGGCCTACCTCGCCGCACTGCGCGCGGCCCAGGCCGGCACTCTGGACGAGAGGATGGCGCTGCGCTCCGGGTTGGTGCTCACCGCGGTGGCCTTCGCGATCCCCCACTTCCTGAGCAGCGACCTCTACGACTACCTGCTGCGCGGGCGCGTGGAGGCGGTGCACGGCGCCAATCCCTACACCACCGCGCCCGGCGCGTTCCCCGCCGACCCGCTCCTGGCGATGGCGCAGTGGCCGGAGTGGGCCATGCCGTACGGCCCCGTGCAGGCCCTGGTGCAGTGGGCCGTGGCGGCGCTGGCCGGGGAGTCGGCGTGGCTCGGCGCGTACCTGTTCAAGGCGCTGTTCGCGGCCTGCCACGTGGCCACCGCACTCGTGCTGCGCGCCGCCTGCACCGGCCCGTCGCGCGCCGTGGCGCTCACGCTCTGGCTGTGGAATCCGGCGCTGCTGCTGGAGAGCGCCACCCACGGCCACAACGAGGCGCTGATGGCGCTCTTCCTGGCCTGCGCCGCCGGCGGCATCGCGCGCGGTCGGGTGGCCGCGGGCACCCTGGCCTTCGGACTCGCGGTACTCACCAAGCACGGCTGCGCGGTGCTCGGACCGCTGCTGCTCGCCTGCGCGTGGCGCCAGGGCCGGCTCGGCTCGTTCCTGCTCGGCGCGGCGGGCAGCATCGCCCTCACGGTGCCGGCCGTGCTGCACTGGTTCCTGGCGCCGGGCGGACTCGACTGGCTGACGCGCCAGACCGCCAACCGCGGCACCAGCCTGCAGCACTTCGCCGGCCTCGCGCTCGGCGCGGATGCCGCGCGGCCGCTGCTGCTCGCCGGCTACGCGGTGCTGCTGGCCGCGCTGGCGCGCGCGTGCCTGCGCACCCGCGACGCGCGCACCCTGGCCCACGAGGGCACGACCCTGGTCCTGGTGCTGCTCCTCGTCTCGATGCCGCTCTTCTCGCCCTGGTACCACCTCTGGTGGCTGCCCCTGGCCGGCGCGGCGCTCACGCCGCGGCTCGTGGGCGGGCTCCTGGCGGTCGCGGTGTGCGTCCCGCTCTCGTACGTCGTCTACGCCACCACGCGCAGCTTCGGCCTGGACCACCAGCTCTGGCAGTGGACCGTGGGCCTCGCCGTGCCGTCGGCCCTGATCCTGCGCCGCCGCGCCGCGCCGGATCCCGGCTGAGCGGCCCGCCGCTGCCGCGGCGTGGCAGCCGCCGGCGTGGACACGATCCAGGCGCGAGGCTACGAGGTGGCACCCATGTCCTCGGGAGCTCCCTCGCCCGAGCCTCCTCCCACCGCGCCCCGCGCGCCCCCGGCCGGATCCGCCGGGTTCGTGCTGCTGCACTTCACGGCCTCCAGGCTGCTCTACCTCGCCGCCGCGGTCCTCTCGCACCTGCTCCTGACTGGCGGCAACGCGGAGCGCATCGACCTCCCGTCCCTCGCGCAGCTCCAGGACCTGTGCCGCCGGGCGTTGTTCTTCGCCGATTCGGGCTGGTACTGGAACGTGATGCAGGACGGCTACACGGTGAAGCCGTTCGCGGCCGGGCAGGAGGACTGGGGGTTCTTCCCGCTCTACCCGCTGCTCATCCGCGCACTCGGATCCTCGGTCCTGGCCGGGATCCTGGTGTCGCACGCCGCTGCGTTCACCGCGCTCCTGCTGCTGTACGGCTCGGTGCGCCGCCGCTGCGACGAACGCACGGCGCGCTGGACGGTCCGGCTCCTGGCGTACTTCCCGACCACCTGGTTCGTGTCCTCGTTCCGCCCCGATGGCCTGCTGTTCCTGCTGATGGTGCTGGTGTTCGAGCTGGCCGAGCGGCGCAGGCTGGCCTGGGTGTGCCTGGTGTCGTTCCTCTGCGTCCTGACCAAGCAGAACGGGGTGGTCATCGCGCCGGCGTTGTGCGCGTACTGGCTCGTGGAGCACCGGTTCCGGCCCGGACAGGTGCCCCCGTTGCACTGGGTGGCGGCGCTCGCACCCACAGCCTGCGCGCTCGGCGGACTGTCGCTCTACTTCTGGCACATCACCGGCGAGCCGCTGGCCTGGACCAAGGTCCAGCAGGCCTGGGGCCGCGAGCTGGCGTCGCCCGCCGGACCGATGCTGCGGTGGCTGCGCGATCCGGTGCTCGTCGACCATGGGGGCTGGAACCTCTCGCTGCTCAACTTCGCCGGCGTGATCGCATGCCTGGCGATCGGCATCGCGATGCTGCGGCGCTGGCGGACGAGCCTGGACCACGCGGTGTTCTGCCTCTCCCTCGCCTTGCTCTCGCTCGCCTGCGGCGGCGAGTGGAACTTCCTGCGCTACTCGGCCTTCTGCTGGCCGGCCTTCGTGTATCTCGCGCGCAGCTGCCGCGACGAGACGCTGACCGTGGTGCTGGCGGCCTCCAGCGCGCTGCTCGCCCTGTACGCGACCTGGATCGCACTCGACGTGCATGCCGCGATGGGCTGAACGGAGCGACAGGAACCGAAGCGGTCCGGGCGGCGGCGCGCCGCCGCCCCACGGCGGATCCGCGGTCGCGCGTCAGCGCCGCGCCGGCCTGGTCTTGCGCGCCTCGGCGAGGATCTGCTCGGCGAGATGGTCGGCAGCCTCGCTGGCGGGGATGCCCTGCTGCTTGGCGATCAGCCAGAGTTCCTTCAGGGCCTTGGGGATCCGCTCGATGCGGCGCAGGCTCTCCTTCTCGTCGTAGCCGCCGGGCAGGTACTCGCAGCCGACGTTGATGATCCCACCGGCGTTGATGACGTAGTCGGGAGCGTAGAGGATGCCGCGCTCCTTGAGCTGCGCGCCGTGGCGCGGCTCGTGCAGGAGGTTGTTGGCGGCTCCGGCCACGGCCTTGCAGCGCAGGTTGGGGATGGTCTTGTCGTTCAGCACGGCTCCCAGCGCGCAGGGGGCGAACACGTCGCAGGCCATGCTCAGCACCTCGGCGTCCTGCACCGGGATCACGCCGATCTCCTTGGCGTGCTTCTGCAGGCGCTCGTGGTTGACGTCGGCTGCGTACACCTTGGCGCCGGCCTCCACCAGCCGCCTGGCCAGTGCCGAACCGACCGCCCCGACGCCCTGGATCGCCACGACGCGGCCCTTCACCTCGTCGCTCCCGACGCACTGGCCCAGGGCTGCGCGGATGCCCAGGTAGACGCCGTAGGCCGTGTACGGGGACGGATTGCCGCTGCCGCCGTCCTTGCGGTCGAGGCCGGTCACCCAGCGGGTCGCTCGGCGCACGATCTGCAGGTCGGCGATGGACGTGTTCACGTCCTCGGCAGTGACGTACTTGCCGCCCTGGGAGTCGATGAAGCGTCCCATCGCAAGGTAGAGGGCCTCGCTCTTCCTGGACGGGTCGCCCAGGATCACGGCCTTCCCGCCACCCAACCCGGTGTGCGCCACCGCCGACTTGTAGGTCATGCCCTTGCTCAGGCGCAGGACGTCGGTGAGGGCCTCCTGCTCGTTGGCGTACGGCCACATCCGCAGGCCGCCCAAGGCAGGGCCGAGCGTGGTGTCGTGGATCGCGATGATCGCGTGGAGACCGGCGGCGGCGTCCACCGCCTTCACGACCCGCTCGTAGCCGGGCACGGGAATCTCGGTGATCTGCATCGTGGAGGTCATCGTGGTCTTGACCGGTGGCGGGGGCCCGCCCGAAAAGGGCGGCACTATAGGGAGCGCCCGGAGGCGAAGCCACTCAGCGCGGATCACCGCGGCTCGCGCGTGGCGCAACCCGCACCGCGAGCGATACGCATGACCACGGACTCGACCAAGAGCACGGCGGGCCTGCAGTCGCTGGCCATCGACAAGGGCTCGATGCGCCGGCGCGGCGGCGTCGGACGCTTCGTACGCGGCGCGTTCTGGCCGCTGCTCGCCGGCGCAGCCGTGCTCTTCGCGGGTGCGTGGTGGCTGAACATGGCCTCGGTCACCGAGGTCACCACTGGCAAGGTGCAACGCGTCACCCCGCTGCAGGATTTCGAGCTGGTCACCGCGATCGGCTACCTGGTGCCGCGCACCCGCGCCTCGGTGGCGAGCCGCGTCCAGGGCCGCCTGGCCCGCGTGCTCGTGGACGAAGGCGACGAGGTGGCCGCCAACGCGCTCCTGGCGGAGATCGAGCGGGGCGAGGAGGACGCCGACGTGGCCAGGGCCGTGGCCGACCTGCAGGTGGCACGCGAGGGCGTGCGGATCGCCGCGGCCAACCTGGCCGAGAGCGAGGCGGCCAGGGCATCCGCCGAGGCCACGGTTGCGGAGCGCAAGGCGGCGGTGGTGGCCGCGCAGGCCACGCACGTGGAGCGCGATGCGAACCTGCGCCGCGCCGAGGAGTTGTTCCGCGCCGGCGTGTCGACCGAGGCGGCCCTGGACGGCGCGCGCGAGGGTCGGGACGTGGCGCGGGCCCTGGCGGAGGTGGCGGCGCGAGCCCTCGAATCGGCCGAGCGACGCATCGCCGAGGCGCGCTCGAGGGTGGCCGTGGCCGAGGCCGAGCTGGTGAGCGCGAGGAGCCGTGTGTCCGCCGCCGAGGCGACCCTGGCGCGTGCCGAGGCCACGCGCGAGAACACCTTCATCCGCGCGCCGTTCGCCGGCACGATCCTGCGCCGCGAGGCGGAACCAGGCGAGGTGGTGTCGCCGGCCAACACCGGGGCCTCGGGCTCCAAGACCGCGGTGGTCGCGATGGCGGACTTCCGCACACTGGAGGTCGAGGTCGACGTGTACGAGCGCGACATCGCGCGGATCACGGCCGGCACGCTCTGCCGCATCGTGCTCGACTCCTTCCCCGACCAGCCACACGCCGGCAAGGTGCGCCTCGTGCGGCCCACCGCCGACCGCAGCAAGGCCACCATCAAGGTGGTGGCGGCGTTCGACGCCGTGCCGGCGGTGGCGCGTCCGGAGATGAGCGCGCGCGTGGTGTTCGTGAAGGGCGGCGGCGACCTGCTGGCGATGGACCGGGTCGAGGCCCCGGCCGGCGCGCTCACGCGCCGCGGCGAGCAGGACGGCGTGTTCGTGCTCACCGGCCGGAAGGTCGCGTTCGTGGCCGTGCAGCCGGGCGAGCGCGTGGGCGAGCGCGTCGTACTGCGCGGCGGCGCGGGCGGCGGCGAACAGGTCGTCCTGGATCCACCGGCGTCGCTCCAGGACGGCGCCGAGGTGCGCGTGAAGGATTGACCATGGCCGGCGCGGTCCTGATCGCGGTGCGCGGGGTCACCAAGGTCTACTCGCGCGGCGGCGTCGACATCCGCATCCTCGACGCCCTGGACCTCGACATCGCGGCCGGCTCGTACACCGCGCTGATGGGGCCCTCGGGCAGCGGCAAGACCACCTTGTTGAACCTCCTGGGCGCGCTCGACCGGCCCGACGCGGGCGCGATCGTCGTCGGCGGCGAGGACATCACCACGTTCGACGACGGCGCGCTGGCCGCCTGGCGGGCGCGCACGGTCGGCTTCATCTTCCAGCTCTACAACCTGCTGCCGGTGCTGCGTGCCATCGACAACGTGGCCCTGCCGCTGCAGCTCTTCGGCCTGCCGCGGCGCGAGCGACGCCGCCGCGCCGCCACCGCCCTGGACCTGGTCGGCCTGGGCGACCGGATGGAGCACTACCCCAGCGAGCTCTCCGGCGGACAGGAGCAGCGCGTGGCGATCGCGCGCGCGATCGTGACCGACCCGACGTTCCTGCTCGCCGACGAGCCCACCGGCGACCTCGACCCCACCAGCAGCACCGGCATCCTGGACCTCCTCGACCAGCTGCACCGCGACCTCGGCAAGACCATCCTGATGGTCACCCACAGCCACACCGCGGCCGAGCGCGCCGAACAGATCGTGCACCTGGAGAACGGGCGCATCGCCCCGGGCGAGGCGGCATGATCCCGGCCGGGTTGATCGGCGCGCACCTGCGCAGGAACCGCCTGCGTGCCGCGCTCACCGCCGGCAGCGTGGCGCTCGCGGTGTTCCTGTTCTGCACCCTGCAGACGGTGATCACCAGCCTGCAGGCGATCACCTCGGGCCACAGCGCCAACCGGCTGATCGCGAGTTCGGCGGTGAGCCTGTTCCAGACCCTGCCGCTCGCCAGCGTGGAGCGCATCCGTTCGGCACGCCTGCCCGACGTGCTGGAGGTCGGCCACTGGACCTGGTTCGACGGGATCTTCCGCGGCGACCCGCGCGAGTTCTTCGCCCGCTTCGCCGTCGACGTGCGCCAGATGCGCCGCCAATACGGCGACCTCGCTCCGGGCGGCGGCGAGTACCTGCTCACCAGGGCGGAGTGGGACCGCTTCGAGCAGGAGCGTTCCGCCTGCATCGTCGGGCGCGGCCTCGCCGACCGCTACGGCCTGCGCGTCGGCGATCCGCTGGTGCTGGAAGGCACGATCTATCCGGGCACGTTCCGGTTCACCATCGTGGCCGTCTACAGCAGCGGGAATCCGACCTACGACGAGGAGACCCTCTTCTTCCACTGGGACTATCTCAACGAGGCGATGGGCAGGATCGACACCGTCGGCACGATGTCGATCACGATCCGCAACCCCTACCGCGCCGCCGAGGTGTGCCTGGAGATCGACGCGCTCTTCCAGAACAGCGCCAACCGGACCCTCACCCAGCCGGAGGCGGCATTCAACGCCCAGTTCCTCTCGATGTGGGGGAGGATCGACCTGCTCTTCGCGGTGATCGGCGGCGCGGTGGTGTTCGCGAGCTTCATGATCACGCTGAACACCATGCTGCTCTCGGTGAAGGAACGCGTGCGGGAGATCGGCGTGCTCAAGACCCTGGGCTTCCCCAACCCGTCGCTCTTCGGCCTCTACCTCGCGGAGTCGGCGCTGCTCTGCGGAGGGGGCGCGGTGCTCGGCCTCGGGCTGGCCATGGCTGCGTTCCACGGCCAGCCGGTGCGCCTCGCCACCGTGATCTTCCCGGAGTTCGGCGTGGCCGGATCCACGCAGGTGGCGGCGCTGCTGATCGGCGCCCTGCTCGCGCTGATCTCGGGCGTCGGCCCGGGCCTGGTGGCGGCGCGGGTCCCGATCGTGAAGGCGCTGCGCCTGGTGTAGGCGCGGCGCGAAGGCGCCGGTGCGAACGGCGCTTCGCCCACGGCGGCGGTACGGGAGGCATGGCCCTCCCACGCGATCCGGACGGGCCGCGCGCGCCCGCGGGGCGCGCGCGGCCGCCGGCATGGCCACGAAGCCTGCGGCACGGCGGCGCCTCCCTGCTTGTGGCGGCGGGAGGCATGGCTTCTGCTTTCCGGGCGCGTCGTGGTCCCGGATCCGCGTCAGGGCCGGCCGAACGCCGGTGCGGACCGGGAGCACGCCGCGCGAACCTCGTCGCCAGGACCCCGCGCCCCCACCACGCACCGGCTCGCGCCAGTGCCCGGGCCGCGGGCGCCGCGGCGATCCGGCGCCAGATCCTCTCCTCCACCCAGACCGACACCATGCGCCTCGTCCGACTGGCGGCCGCCGCCGGATTCGTCCTCCTGCCCGGAGTGCCGCGGAGCCAGAGCATCCCCACGCTGGTGGGCGCGGCCACGTCGCAGGGCGTGACCTCGCTGGTCGAGCGCGACTTCCTGGCATGCAGCCAGCGCAGCTGCGCCACGCTCCTGCCGCCCGGCCCGGGCTCCGCCGCCCACGCCGGCGGGGCCACCTACGACCCGAGGTTCTCCGGCGTGTGGCTCAGCGACGGCGCGAACCTGGGGCTCTTCGACCCCGACACCTGCATGCCGCTGGCCTCCCCCATGCCCGCGCCGTTCCCGGAAGTCGTCACCGGCCTGGCCACCATGCCTTCGCGCGGCGCGCTCTTCGCCAGCGGTGCACCGAACGTGCTCTACCGGCTGGCCCAGGGCACCCAGCCGGTCGTGACGGGGCGCTGGACGCTGGCCGCGGTACCGGCGGGACACGTGACCGGCGGGGTCGCCGCCGACGACCTGGGCGACCTGCTCTTCGTGGCGGCGTCGTCGTTCACCGCCGCCGTGCCGGACCACCGCGTGTACGTGGTGCGCGGGGCCGCCCCCGACACCGTGCATTGCGTGCTCACCGTGCCCGCCTGCGCCGGCCGGGCGCTGGGCGCGATCACCGGGCTCGCGTTCGACGAGGCGATCTCGTTCCTGTGGCTCACCGACGGGCACCGCACCCTCGGCTGCGCCTTCGCGCGCGGCACCTGCACGCTGACCGCCGTGTCGTGCTGCGACCTCGCCGGCCCGCGCCTGGGTGGCCTGGGCGTGCGCCCGAGCCGGGCCACCGCGGTGGGGACGAGCTGCGCGGCCGGTTCGTGCCTGCCGTGCCGGAACGCGGTGGCGGGAACCGTCGGCGATCCGGTGCTGGGCAATGCGTCGTTCGCGCTGCGGCTGAGCGGCGTGCCCGTCGGTCAGCCCGGAGTCCTCCTGGTCGACACCGGACCCTGCCAGCCGCCGGGCACCACCGTACCGGCGCTCTGCGGCCCGATCCTGGTGCCGCTCTCCGCCGCGCTCGCAGTGGTCGGACCGTTCACCTCCCTGGGCAGCGGCGGCTGCGACGGGTCGATCTCCGTGCGCCTGCCGATCCCGGTGGATCCCCGGATCGTGGGGATCGGCCTGGCCTCGCAGTTCGTGGTGTTCTGTCCCGCCGCGGGAACGGGCACGGTGGTGAGCCACGGCCTGAACTGGCTCGTCTGGGGAACCTGAATGTGGGAGAAGTGGGGCCCGTCATGGCGGTGCCCCTCTCGTACAACCTCCGCAGCGCGTTCGTGCGCAAGGGCGCGACCGCGCTGACGGTGAGCGCGATCGCGTTCTCGGTCGCGGTGCTGGTGATGGTGCTGGCCCTGGCACGCGGGTTCGAGACCGCGCTGGCCGGCACGGGCACCGACGACAACGTGATCGTCCTGCGCAGCGGGTCCACCTCCGAGGGCGTGTCGGGACTCACGCGGGACACGGCGCGCATCCTGCAGGCAGCCTCGTTCGTGGCGCGCGACCCCGCGGGCCGCCCGCTCGCGCAGCCCGAGCTCTACGCGGCGTTCAACCTGTCGCGCGCCGACGGCGGCAAGACCAACATCCCGGTGCGCGGCACCGGGCCGCAGGGACTGGCGCTGCGCAGCACGGTGCGGATCCAGCCCGGCGGACGGATGTTCGAGCCGGGCAAGTACGAGATCGTGGTCGGACGCTCCCTGGTCGGGCGCGTGCCAGGCTGCCAGCTGGGCGGCGCGCTCACGCTCTCGAACTACACCTGGCAGGTGGTCGGCGTCGCCGACAGCGCCGGACAGGCCTACGACTCCGAGATCTGGCTGGACGTCGAGATCTTCCTGCGCCTGCTCGACCGCCCGGGCTTCAGCACGGTGATCGCGCGGCTGCACGCTCCCGGGGAACTGCCGGCGCTGCGCAGGCGCGTGGAGGACGACCCGCGCCTGAACGTGACCGTGAAGACCGAGCGCCAGTACTTCACCGAGCAGGCCGGCGCGCTCGCCACGGTCCTGAAGGCGCTGGCGTGGTTCCTGGCCGCGATCATGGGCACTGGCGCGGTGTTCGGCGCCACCAACACGCTGCTCGCCAACGTGAGCATGCGCCGGCGCGAGATCGGCACGCTCCTGGCGATCGGCTTCTCGCCGCGCCAGGTGTTCCTGGGCTTCCTCACCGAGTCGCTGGTCCTGGCCGTGGTCGGCGGCGTGCTGGGCGTCGCGCTGGGCTACCAGTGCAACGGGATCGCCACCGGCACCACCAACTGGTCGACGTTCACCGAGCAGAGCTTCTCGTTCGCGGTGACCCCGGACGTGGTGGCGAGCGCCATGGTCCTGGCGGCGTTCATCGGCCTGATCGGCGGCGCGCTGCCTGCCGCCCGCGCCGCGCGCCTCACGCCGCGCGAGGCGCTGCGCGCCCTCTAGCGCGCGACGTCGCGCAGCCAGGCGGCGAACTTCGCCTCGTCGGGCATCCAGCCGCGGTGCACCTTGAGCACCTTGCCGGTCTCGGGATCGACGACGGCGTAGCTGGGATTGGCGGGCACGCCCACCATCTCGTCCTGCAGCTTGCGGTATTCCGCGCCGCGCCCGCCGTCGGTGTGCAGGCGCGCCTCCACGTATCCCTCGAGCGCCGCGGCGACCGCCGGCAGCGGGAAGATGGTCTCTTCCATCACGCGGCAGTTGGCTCAAGTGAAGCCGGTGAAGTTCGCGAGGACGAGGCGCCTCGCCTCCTTCGCCTTGGCCAGGGCGCCGGGCCAGTCGTCGACGACGATCGCGTGCTTCGCGCTCTGCTTGGGCCGCGTGCCGTTGCCTGCCCCGGCGCTCTCGCCCGCCACCTTGGTGGGTGGCGCGATCGCGCTCATCACCCAGTCGAGCTGGTTGCCCTGTGCGCCGAAGAAGCAGTAGCCGGCGAAGAGCATGCTGGCGAGGCCGCCCAGCATCTGGCCGGGGCCGACGCCCTCGGAGGCCTTGCCCCGCAGACGGACCAGGCCGAGGAGGAAGGTCCCGGCCACCGCGAAGGTCACCGCCCACAGGAGCAGGAAGAGCTCGCGCGACAGGTAGAGGGCGCGCGGCGGCTCGCTGCTGGTGACCATGTCGACGTTGGAGAAGAACTTCAGCGCCGCGGCGACCTCCACGAAGCCGAGGAACACCTTGAGCGTGTCCATCCACTCGCCCGAGCGCGGCATCGCCTTCACCCGGCCCGGCATCAGCGCCAGGAACACGAAGGGCACCGCCATCGTGAGCCCGAACACCGCCATGCCGAGGGCGAGCTGACCCAGTCCGCCGGTCTTGGCCGCGAATGCCAGGAGCGTGGCCACGAACGGCACGGTGCAGGTGAACGAGGTCACCACCAGCGTCGTGCCCATGAGGAACACGCCCAGCGGCCCGCCCACGCCCGAGGCGCGGCTCGCGGCGTCCATCAGGAAGCGCGGCGGCTCCAGCGTGATCACTCCGAAGAGCGAGAGCGCGAACACGACGAACACGACCGCGATGATCAGGTTGGTCAGCCAGTGGGTGGCGAACGGGATGATCCCCGGCCCCACCACCACGCCGATCAGGACGAACATCAGCACGATCCCTGCCCCGTAGAGCAGCGCCAGGGGCAGGGCGCTGCCGCCCCGCACCGAGGCCTGCTTGGTGAAGAACGAGATCGTGATCGGGATCATCGGGTAGGTGCAGGGCATCGCCAGCGCGAGCAGGCCCGCCCCCACCGCCGCCAGGAGGAGCTGGAGCAGGCTGCCGCCGCCGATCCCGTCGTCGTCGCTGCTGGTCACCGGGGCGGCCGCCGCGCCCTGCGCCACGTCGAGCTGCGCCGTGAACGGCAGCGTCTCCACCGCCAGGCAGAAGTTCTCCGTGCACGGCATGTACTCGATCGCGCCCCGCACCGTCGCCGGACCCGGCCTGGCCTGCGCCGGCACCGTGAACTCCTGGCTCATCACGAACGTGCCCGCGAGCCAGTACGAATACGAGTCGGCCACGATCTCGTGCTTCTCGCCCGGCGGCACCACCGGATCGCCCGCGGCCACGAGGCCCGCGGCCTCCTGCAGCGCGAACGAGGTCTTCACGCTGTGGGGCTCGGACCCGCCGTAGACGTGCCAGCCCGGGATCACCGTCGCGGTCAGCTCCAGGGTCACCTTCGCACCCGGCGCGGCGCGCGCGGGCCGGAACGCCGCCTGCACGGACAGCTTCGGCTCCTTCGTGGCCTCCGAGGGTCTGCTGGGGACCTTCGGCTCCTGCGCCGCCGGCGCGGCGCCGGCCGCCACGGCGAGCCTCGCCGCGAACGGCGCCTTGGCGGGGGGTTCGCAGAACTCCTCGGTGCAGGCCATGTAGTCGACCGTGCCCTTCACCTCGACCGCGCCCGTGACGCCGGCCGGGACGACGAACGCCTGGCGCAGGACGGCCTTGCCCGCGATCCACCAGCCCTCCACCCCCATGGTCACATGCAGGTCGCCGTCCGGGATCTCGGCCTCGCCCTCCTTCTTCAGCCCACCCGCGGCGTCGAAGCTGAGGCCCGTCGCCTGTCCGGTGGACTCCTTGCGCCCGTAGACGTGGTAGCCCTCCTGGATGACGAAGGTCACCTCCAGCACCACCTTGTCCCCGGCCCTGGCCGTCTCTGGCACGAAGCGCGCGCTGGCCTTGGCACGCTCCTCCTGACCGGAGAGGCCGAGGGCACAGAGGCCGACGAAGAAGAGGGCGAGGAAGGTTCTCATGGGCTTGGAGGCGCGCACGCTACCCCATCCCGGGCCCGGGGAGGAAAGCCCGGGGAGGATGGTCCTACGAGTCCGGCCCGGGGCGGAACTTGTGCCAGAGGGCCCGGGCCACCAGTCGCAGGACCCGGATGCCCGGGACCGGGCCACAATTCCGTGCTTCGCGGGTCCAGGCCGCCGTCTCGGCCAGATCGCCCCGCCCGGCCGCGTCGTAGGCGAGGTCCAGGCGCACGCCGGCGCGCCGCGCGGCCACCAGCGCCGCCACCTCGGCGTCGCCGGGCACGGCCGCCAGGACCTTGGCGAGGATCCGGTCCACCCCCACGCGGAAGCGCTGGTTGCTGGTCAGGCTGCCGGGGTGGACGCGGTAGCGCAGGAGCGGCTGGTCGAGGTAGAGCAGCGGCGCCGCGCGGGCGAGCCGCAGCCAGAGGTCGTAGTCCTCGGTGGCGATCAGGGCGGGGTCCTCGTCGAAACCGCCGGCCGCGGCCACGGCGTCGCGCCGTGCCACGACCGACGACGCGATCAGCGGGTTGTCGCGGAGCAGGTCGCGCCAGCCGATCCGCGCCGGCACCCTGCGCGCGGCGTTCTTGCGCCGCGCCGCCGGCGCACCGTCGTACACGAACGCATCGCACGCGCACGCCGGCGCGGGCACGCGCGCCAGCGCCTCGAGCTGCGCCTGCAGCTTGCCGGGCAGCCACACGTCGTCGGCGTCGCAGAAGGCCAGCCAGGGCGCACGCGTGACCGCGATGCCCGCGTTGCGCGCCGCGCCCGGCCCGCGGTTGGCCTGGCGCAGGACGCGCGCGCCCGCCGCCTCCGCCACGGCGGCCGTGGCGTCGCGGCTGCCGTCGTCCACCACCACGACCTCGGCCGGCGCGAGGCTCTGGGCGTGCACCGCGGCCAGGGTCTCCGCCAGCCACGCGGTGGCGTCCCTGGCCGCGATCACCACCGCCACGTCCGCCACCTTGGTCATCGGCTCATGCGGTGCGCTTGCGCAGCCGCAGCTTCTCCAGCACCGCGTGGGCGATCTCGCGCGCGTAGTAGGCGTCGCTGCGCACCGGCACCAGGCAGCGCCACCACGTCGCGCCGCCGGCGCGCTGATAGGCGAAGAGCGTGTATGCCGCGGAGACCATGTACGCGGTGGTGCTGGCCCATGCCGCCCCCACCGCCCCGTGCTCCGGCACGAGCACGACGTCGAGGGCCACCATCAGCAGGAGGTTCAGGAAGCAGGCGCGGATGCAGGGGTCGAGGTGGCCGCGCGCCGCGAGGTCGTTCTGCAGGATCTTGGCGACCGTGAACGTGGCCGTGCCCGGGATCAGCACGAGCAGGGGTTCCTGCACGCGCAGCACCCAGCCCGCGGTGTTGACCTCCGAGGTGACCATGGCGATCACCCAGGGGACCGCCAGATACACCGCCATGCTGCCGACCACGGCGGAGAGCAGCGAGAGGCGGCACAGGATCGGCGTGAGGCGCCGCGCCTCGCCATGCGAGACTCCGGCCACCTTCGAGAAGAACAGGTCGCGGGTCGCCTCGGGGAAGTGCCAGACCAGCTGCGCGAAGCCCACGGCGAGGCTGTAGTAGCCGGCCTGCGCCTTGGCCGCATCCAGGCCGGCCGCGAAGAGCACCGCCACGAGATAGAGGTCGAGGCGGTGGTTCAGGTAGGTGGTGACCGAGGTGAGGTTGGCCTTCCAGCCGTAGCGCAGCCCGGCGCGGAAGAAGCCGCGGTGCAGGCGCGGCCGCAGCCGCACCAGGTCGCGCACCAGCCACACGACGAGCAACGCCACCAGGGCGCTGGCGCCAAGGCGCCCGTAGGCGATCGCCCCGGCGGCCTCGCGTCCGCTGACGAAGTAGAGCAGCACGAAGAGCGGCAGGAAGAGCGCCGAGGCCGCCACGTGCACCAGGCCGTAGTCGCGGATCCGATCGCTGGCGAGCTGGATGCTGTTGAAGTAGCTGGTCAGCAGCAGGAGCGGGATGCAGAGGCAGAGCGGTGCGGTGATCCACGGGCTCGGCGCGAAGTCGGGCTTGAAGAGCGGCAGGATGCCGTGCACGCCCGCGAAGGTCAGCGCGCCGATCGCCAGACCCCAGACGATCGCCACCAGCGCGGTCGTCTCGGCGATCTCCCGCACGCCGAACTCGCGCCGGCGGAGGAAGTAGACCAGCGAGGTGGCCAGTCCCAGGTTGGCGAGGGCGGTGAGCAGGAAGGGCAGGCCGCTGAGCAGGTCGGCGGTGCCCTTCACCGCGGCGTTGTCCTGGGTGAGGGCGAGCAGCACGAGGCCGGCGCCCTTGTCCACGGCGATGACGACGAGCTGCACCAGGAAGGTGAACACCACCCAGCGGCTGAACCTCACGGGGTCACCCCACGTGGGCGTGGCTCGCCAGCGGAGCGGACCCTCCGGCCGCCCGGCCTCCCGACCGTGACGCGGGCCGGCCACCCGCCGCAGCGCCGCATGGAGGTTCCCCTGGCGGTGTCGCCGCGCCGCGTGGCGGCGGGAAGGGACGCGCGGGACCCGCCGCAGCGGCGCATCGTGGTCTCCCTGGCGGTGTCGCCGCGCCGCGTGGCGGCGGGAAGGGACGCGCGGGACCCGCCGCAGCGGCGCATCGTGGTCTCCCTGGCGGTGTCGCCGCG
>JADLFX010000060.1 GCA_020849665.1 Planctomycetota bacterium
AGGCCACGGTGCTCGTGGCCGCCGAGCTCCAGGGCGCGACGCACGGAATGGAGCAGGCCCTGCGTGTGCCGCAGGGCCGCCGCGTGGCGCTCCGCCGCCTGGGCGCGCGTGCTGTGGGTACGGTCCGGCTGGCGCATGGCTCGGGTCCGGTTCGGGTGCCGGACCGTATCCCTCGAACGCAAGTCCGGGCGCGGCGTGATCCTGGCCTCCCGGAATCCCACGGCGCCGCGCCGTGGACTACTGGAAGTACTCGCCGAAGCGTCCGAGCACGGCCGCCACTTCGCCGCGTGCCTGCTGCGCGGCGGCAGCGTCGGGGCCGGTCATGGCGGTCAGCCGCGGCAGGAGCACGCCCAGGTACTCGTGCAGCGCCTCGTGCGCCGCGCCGCCCATCGTGCAGCCCGCCATCAGCTTGCCGGCGATCTCCTGCAGCTTCTTGCCGAGGGCTTGCGTGGCCTGTTGTGAGGCGTCGCCCGCAGCCGCCTGCACCGCCGCGGCCATCGCGCCGATCTGCTCGCGCGTGTGCGCGTCGGCGGCCCACGCCTTGCCGGCATCCTTCGGCACCACGGCCAGCAGATCAGTGGGCGCGGCGGCGGGTCTGCCCGCAGGCGGCGCGGCCGGCGTGGACGGTTCGCGCGAGCACGCTGCGAGGGCGAGGAGCGTGAGGAGGGGCAGCCAGGATCTCGAGACCATCGGTCACCTCGTGGGGGACCCGGCACTCTATACCCTCCCGTCGCGCCGTGGCGTGGGCCGCCGGCCGCGCCGCTCGCACGGGCGATCTCCCGCGCCCGGCAGAGTCTCCGCACCCCTGGCCGCCGGTCCGCACGTATCCTGCCAACCAGCCCTTCCTCCTGCAGCCCTCGCGGCAAGGACGGTGTTCCATGCAGCCCGATCCCTTCCTGCACTTCGCCGAACAGCAGCGCAGCTACGAGCTCATCGAGCAGTACCGCGCGCTGCTGGTCCAGGACGCGCTGGAGATCCTGCGCAGGGATCCCGACGCAGACGTCGTCGGGTTCATCCTCGACGGCGACACGCCGGATGTCGCCAGCATCCGCCTCGCCCTGCAGAAGTCCACCGGCCGCGATCACCCCCCGGGCATCGTCCTCGGCGCCGTGCAGCGCGCCGTCGTCGTGGCCATCCTGCGCGCCAACGCCCCGGCCACGCTCGAGCACCTGCCCCCGATGCGTACGGTTGCGGGCCTCCAGCTGCCGATGGTCGCGGCGACCCGGAACGGCTACCGCTGCGCCGCGACGCGCCTGCCGATGGCGGGGGAGTAGGGCCCGGGACGACAGATCCCGCGCCCCTTGGGCATGGGGTCCGGCCCCGGAGCTCGTGTCCCGCACATGGGTGGTGGGTGGCGAGGATCGTCGCGCTGCGCAGGCCTTCAGTGGCGCGTCCGTGTCCATACTCCGCGAGCCGCCACGTGATCCCGGTTCCGTGGCAAGGGTCCGGACCGTTTCGCCTCGTGCGCCGAGGCCGACACGTGCTCCTGGCGCGGGTGACGCAGGACCCCGATCCCGCGAACCGCATGTGAGACGAGGTGCTGGGCACGGTGTGCCGGCCACCCGTATCCTGGCGGCCGATGGGCACCTCGCAGAAGAAGATCCGCGTCGCGATCGTCGGCCTGGGTTTCGGCGCCGAATTCATCCCGATCTGGCAGAAGCACCCGGATGCGGAGCTGGTTGCGATCTGCCAGCGCACGCGCGGGAAGCTGGATGCGATCGGTGACGCGTTCGGGGTGACCCGTCGCTACACGGACTATGCCGAGCTCCTGCGCGATCGCGACATCGACGTCGTGCACATCAACTCCCCGATCCCGGATCATGCGGCGCAGTCGATCGCGGCCCTGGAGGCCGGCAAGCACGTGGCCTGCACGGTGCCGATGGCGACGAACCTGGAAGACCTGCGTCGCATCGTGGAGCTCAGCGAACGCAAGAAGCTCCGCTACATGATGATGGAGACGGTCGTCTACAGCCGCGAGTTCCTCTACGTGCAGGAACGGCACCGGCGTGGCGACCTCGGCCGCCTGCAGTTCCTGCGCGCCTCGCACCAGCAGGAGATGGCCGGCTGGCCGGGGTACTGGGAAGGGCTTCCGCCGATGCACTACGCGACGCATTGCGTCGGCCCGATCCTCGCGCTGGCACAGAAGGACGCCGGATACGTGTCATGCTTCGGCTCCGGCCGCATCGACGAGAAGCTGATCCCGCGCTACGGCTCGCCGTTCGCGGTCGAGACCTGCCACATCAAGCTGCGCGACTCGGACCTCGCGGCCGAGGTCACGCGGTCGCTCTTCGACACGGCACGCCAGTACCGCGAGAGCTTCGACGTCTACGGCAGCAAACAGTCGTTCGAATGGGCGCAGATCGAGCACGAGGATCCGGTCGTCCACACCGGCGAGACGCCACGCCGCGTCAAGGTCCCGGACTACGCACACCTGCTCCCGGAACCGATCCGACGCTACACGACCAAGGGCGTCTACGACGCCGAGGAGAACGTGCACCTCTCGTTCCAGCAGGGCTCCGGCCACGGCGGGTCCCACCCGCATCTCGCGCATGCGTTCGCGCAGGCGATGATCGAGGGGCGCGACCCGTTCCCCAACGCACGGCAGTCGGCGAACTGGACCGGCGTCGGGATCCTGGCGCACGAGTCGGCGATGGCCGGCGGCGCGCGCAAGGACCTGCCGGAATGGACCCTGAGCCGCTGACCCGGGTGCTGCCATGCTCCGCCCGCTCACGCTCGCGTCCCTGCTCCTCGCATCGCTCACGGCCCAGCGCCCCTGGCTCCTGCACGACTTCGAGGCGTTGCGGCTGAGCACCGAGTTCTTCAGCGAGGGAGCCGCGTTCGGCGACTTCGACGGCGACGGCCACCGCGACATCGTGTCCGGGCCGTACTGGTATGCCGGTCCCGAGTTCAAACAGCGCCACGCGATCTATGAGCGGAAGCCCTTCGACCCGGACGGCTACTCCGACAACTTCTTCGCGTTCCCGTACGACTTCGACGGCGACGGCGCGCTCGACGTCCTCTTCATCGGGTTCCCTGGGAAGGAGGCGACCTGGTACCGCAATCCCGGGCGCGGCCGCGGCGCCTGGACGCCGCGGGTCGTGTTCGACACCGTCGACAACGAGTCGCCGGCGTTCACCGACCTGAACGGAGACGGCAGGCCCGAGCTGATCTGCCAGCACGACGACCGGCTCGGCTACGCGACGCCGGACTGGAGCGATCCTGGCCGGCCCTGGCGGTTCCGAGCGATCTCGCCGCGGGGGATCGGCGGCCGCTTCACGCACGGGCTCGGCGTGGGCGACGTCGACGGGGACGGCCGCAAGGACCTGCTGGCGCGCGTCGGGTGGTGGCAGCAGCCGGCGGACCCGGACGGGGCCTGGCAGCACCGTCCCGTGAAGTTCGCCGATCGCGGCGGCGCGCAGATGTTCGTCTACGACGTGGACGGCGATGGCGACGGCGACGTGATCACGAGCGCCAACGCGCATGGTCATGGCCTGTACTGGCACGAGCAGGTGCGCGACGCGGCCGGGACGACGTTCGTCCCGCACCGGATCATGGGGGCAACGCCGGAGGAGAACGACTACGGACTCGTGATCGGGAACCTGCATGCGCTCGCGCTGGCCGACATCGACCGCGACGGCCTGCTCGACATCGTGACCGGCAATCGCTACTGGGCGCATGGCGGCCGCGACGCCGCCGACCGCCAGCCGGCGGCGCTGTACTGGTTCCAGCTCTCGCGGCCGGCCGAGGGGCGCGGCGCGCGCTTCCTGCCGCAGGAGATCTCGCTGGACGGAGGCGTGGGCACGCAGGTCGTCGTCGGCGACGTGGATGGCGACGGCTGGGACGACATCGTCGTCGGCAACAAGAAGGGGACGTTCCTGCACCGGCACCGCGTCCGGGACGTGGATCGCGGCACCTACCGGGACGAGCAGCGCCGCCGGATCACGAAGCTGCGCATGGCCAGCGCGCCGCGCCTCGACCGCACGGGCACCCTGCCGGCCGGGGCCGACGGCAGGCCGTTGAACCTCGACTTCGAGACCGGCGACCTGCGCGACTGGACCGCGAGCGGCGCGGCGTTCGCCCGGCAGCCGGTCGAAGGGGACACGGTGGGCCTGCGCCGCAACGACATGCGCAGCGGTCACGCCGGCCGGTTCTGGATCGGCACCTACGAGCGCGCGGGCGACGGCCCGCGCGGGACGCTCGTGTCGGCGCCGTTCCGGGTGACGCATCCGTTCGCGAGCTTCCTGGTCGGCGGCGGGCCATGGCGCGAGACGCGCGTGGACATCCTGCGCGACGGCACCGACGAGGTCCTGTTCTCGGCGTCGGGGCGCGAGCGCGAGGACATGGAGGTCAAGGTCGTCGACCTGCGCGCGCATCAGGGCGCCGCGATCCGGATCCGGCTGGTCGACGACCGCGACGGGCATTGGGGGCATGTCAACTTCGACGACTTCCGCTTCCACGCGGAGGATCCCGAGCTGGCGTCGCGGGCGGCGGCGGACGCCCGCGGCCCGGCGCAGGGTGGCAACCTGCCGCCGGCGGCCGCAGCCAAGATGACCGTGCCGGAGGGGTTCCATGTCGACCTGATCGCAGGCGAGCCCGACCTGCACCAGCCGATCGCTTTCTGCTTCGACGAGAAGGGTCGCATCTGGGTCGCCGAGGCGCACACGTATCCGCAGCGCCAGCCCGAAGGACAGGGGAAGGACAACATCCTCGTGTTCGAGGACCGCGACCTGGACGGGAGGTTCGAGACGCGCACGGTGTTCCTGTCCGGGCTGAACCTGGTCAGCGGGCTCGAGGTCGGTTTCGGCGGCGTCTGGGTCGGGGCCGCGCCGTATCTGCTGTTCATCCCCGACCGCAATCAGGACCTGAAGCCGGACGGCGAACCGCGCGTGCTGCTGGACGGGTTCGGCTGGCAGGACACGCACGAGACGTTGAACGCGTTCAACTGGGGGCCGGACGGCTGGCTGTACGGCTGCCATGGCGTGTTCACGCACAGCCGCGTCGGCAAGCCCGGCACGCCCGACGCGCAGCGCATCCCGATGAACGCCGCGATCTGGCGCTACCACCCCCAGCGCCACGAGTTCGAGGTGTTCGCGTGGGGCACCAGCAACCCGTGGGGGGTCGACTTCGACGACCACGGCCAGGCCTTCGCGACCGCCTGCGTGATCCCGCACCTGTTCCACGTGATCCAGGGCGCGCGCTACCACCGTCAGGCCGGGGCGCATTTCGACCGTTACGTCTTCGACGACATCAAGACGATCGCCGACCACCTGCATTACCTCGGCGCCGACCCGCACGGCGGTAACGGCATCTCGGAGTCGGTCGGCGGCGGGCACGCGCATTGCGGCGCGCTGGTCTACCTCGGCGACAGCTTCCCGGCCTCGTACCGCAATGCCGTGCTGATGAGCAACATCCACGGCAACCGGATCAACATGGACCTGCCGCGGCGCACGGGCTCCGGCTTCACCGCCGGACATGGTCCGGATCTGCTCCTGGCCAACGATCCATGGTTTCGCGGCGTCAGCCTGAAGTACGGCCCGGACGGCGCGGTGTACCTGATCGATTGGTACGACAAGCAGGCCTGCCACCTGACGCGACCCGAGAGCTGGGACCGCACCAACGGGCGGCTCTATCGCGTGCGGTTCGGCGACCCGATCGCCCGGAAGGTGGATCTCGGCGCCCTGAGCGATGCCGAACTGGTCGGCCTGCAGGCGCACGACAACGACTGGTACGTGCGCACGGCGCGGAGGCTGCTGCAGGAGCGCGGCGCGGATGCGGGCGCGCGGCAGGCGTTGGCCGGCCGGATCGCCGAGCGCGCGGCTCCGGTGCCGAAACGGCTGCGCGCGCTCTGGGCGGCACACGGCAGCGGTCCGATCGACGACACGGTGTTCCAGGCGCTGCTCGACGATCCCAGCGAGCACCTGCGCGCCTGGGCGATCCAGCTCGCGCTCGAGTACCGCGACGCTGCCCCGGTTCTGCTCGCGAAGCTGGCCGGGCTCGCCGCCGCCGACCCGTCGCCGGTGGTCCGGCTCTACCTGTGCAGCGCGCTGCAGCGCCTCGCGCCCGGGCAACGCTGGCAGATCGCGGAGGGCCTGGCCGCGCACGGCGAGGACGAGGGCGACCACAACCTGCCGCTGATGCTCTGGTACGGGTGCGAGCCGCTGGTCGCCGCCGATCCGGCGCGCGCGCTGGCGCTGGCCGAGCGGGCGGCGCTGCCGCACCTGCTCCGATTCGTGGTGCGGCGGATCGCGCTCGACGCGCAGCTGCCGCTCGAGCCGCTGATCGCGCTGCTCGAGCGCACGTCCGAGCGCCCGCGCCTCGGATTGGTGCTCGACGAGATGCGCGCTGCGTTCGCCAGGCGCGGCGAGATCGCGATGCCGAACGGCTGGCGCGAGGTGTCGGCGCGGTTGTACGCGGACCCCGAGCTGCGCGACGGCGCGACCGCAGTCGCGCTGGCGTTCGGGGACCGCTCGGTCGCGCCGCAGCTCCGCGCGATCGTCGCCGACCGTTCGGCCGCGCGCGAGCGGCGCGACGCCGCGCTGCAGAGCCTCCTGCGCCTGCGCGATCCCGAGACGCTGCCGCTGGCGGCGTCGCTGCTGGACGACGCGGCGTTGGCGCCGGCCGCGATCGCCGGCCTCGCCGCGTTCGAGCAGGCCGACGCACCGGCCCTGCTGATCCAGCGCCTGCAGCGGCTGGATCCCGCCGCGCGCGCCGCCGCGGTCGCGACGCTGACCAGCCGCACGCCGTGGACCAAGGAGCTGCTGCGCGCGGTCGTGGCCGGCGCCGCGCCGAGGCAGCTGCTCGATTCCGCCGCGACGCGGCGCCAGATCGCGCTCCTGGCGGACGCCGAGGTCGATGCGCTGATGGCGCGGGCATGGGGTCGCGCCGTCGCGAGTTCGGCCGACAAGCTGGCGGAGATCGAGGCCTGGAAGAAGCGGCTCGGCCCGAAGGCGCTCGCCGCGGCCGACCTGCCGAACGGACGCGCCGTCTATCAGCGCACCTGCGCCGCCTGCCACATGCTGTTCGGCTCCGGGCAGCAGATCGGGCCGGACCTGACCGGCTCGAACCGCGCGAACCTCGAGTACATCCTCGCCAACATCGTGGATCCGAACGCCGAGGTGGGCAACCAGTACATGATGGCCTCGGTACGCCTGCGCGACGGCAGGCTGGTGGCCGGCATGATCGCCGAGGAGAACGAGCAGACGATCACGGTGCGCAACAACACGGCCGCCGAGATCCTGCGCATCGCCGAGGTCGCGCGTCGCGCCGACGGCTCGCTGGACGTGACGCGGATGCCGGTTTCGCTGATGCCCGAGGGTCAGTTGCAGGGCATGCCGGAACGCGACGTGCGCGACCTGATCGCGTACCTGGCGAGCCCGGTGCAGGTGCCGGTGCCGGCCAGCGGGGCGAACGTTGCCACCTTCTTCGACGGGAAGAGCCTGGCCGGGTGGCGCGCCGATCCGGCGATCTGGCGCGTCGAGAACGGGGAGCTGATCGGGCACGCGCCGCAGGGGATCGCGCACAACGCCTTCGCGCAGAGCGAGCTCCTGCTGCGCGACTTCCGCCTCGTCGTCGAGGTCAGGCTGGTCGGCGACCAGGGCAACAGCGGGATCCAGTTCCGCAGCCGGCCGCACGGCGAGCGCGGCATGCAGGGCCCGCAGGCCGACATCGGGCCGGGCTGGTGGGGGAAGCTCTACGACGAGGAGGGGCGCGGACTCCTGTGGGCCGCGTCCGGCGAGGCCCATGTGCGGCGCGGGGAATGGAACCGGTACGAGATCCACTGCGAGGGGAGCCGCGTGCGCACGGCGATCAATGGCCAGCCGTGCGTCGATCTGGACGACCCGAAGCTGCCGCGCTCGGGCGTCATCGGCCTGCAGGTCCACTCCGGCGGGCCGACCGAAGTCCGGTTCCGCAACTTCCGCCTGGAGCTGCTGGACCGATAGGCGGACTCTTCCTCGTGCCTGGGCCGGAGCCTACGGTGTCTACCCCATGCAGGACGCCGCCGCCGCCCCGAGTGCCGCCGAGAGGAAGCTGTTCTGGGCCTGCTTCGTCGCGATGGTCTCGACCTCGTTCGCGTTCATCCTGCGCATCATGGTCATGGACGACCTCGCGCAGGCGTTCAACCTGAGCGACACGCAGCGCGGGGAGATCCTCGGCGTGGGCATCTGGCCATTCGGGGTCAGCATCGTGCTCTTCAGCCTGGTCATCGACCGGATCGGATATAGCAAGGCGATCCTGTTCGCGTTCCTGGCGCACACGGCATTCGTCATCCTGACCGTGACCGCGAGCAGCTACTGGATGCTGTACGCCGGCAGCGCGCTCGGCGGGCTCGCCGCCGGCGCGATCGAGGCCGCGATCAACCCGCTGGTCGCCACGGTCTTCCGCCAGGAGAAGACCAAGTGGCTCAACATCCTGCACGCCGGCTGGCCCGCCGGACTCGTGCTCGCGGGCATGCTGGCCATCGCGCTCGGCGAGGGCGGAGTGCTGGCGGGACTCAGCGAGGGCGGGATCGGCTGGCAGGTGCGGATCGCGCTGGTGATGGTGCCGGTGGTGCTCTACGGCGTCCTGATGGCGACCTGCCGCTTCCCGGTCAGCGAACGCGTGGCCGCCGGCGTGCCGTACCGGGAGATGCTGAAGATCGTCGGTGTGGCGGGCGCAGCCATCACGACCACGCTGATCATGCTCGAGGTCGGTCGTGCGCTCGATGCGTCGGATGGCGTCCTCTGGGTGTCGATCGCCGCCCTGACGCTGGCCTTCGGAGTCTATGCGCGGTCGTTCGGGAGGCCGCTCTTCCTCCTGCTGATGCTCACGATGATCCCGCTGGCGATCACCGAGCTCGGGACCGATTCCTGGATCTCCGGACTCATGGAGCCGGAGCTGAAGGCGCTGGGTGCGCATCCGACCTGGGTGCTGATCTACACCGCGGCGCTGATGATGGTGCTGCGGTTCTTCGCCGGGCCGATCGTGCACCGGCTCTCGCCGCTCGGGCTCCTGGCCACCAGCTCGGCGCTCGCCATGCTCGGCCTGTTCGCGCTCTCGTCGGTCGCCGGCGCGGCGGTGTTCCTGGCCGCGACCGTGTATGGCCTCGGCAAGACGTTCTTCTGGCCGACCATGCTCGGCGTCGTATCGGAGCAGTTTCCGCGGGGCGGCGCGCTGACGCTGAACCTGATGGGCGGCATCGGCATGCTGGCGGCCGGCGTGCTTGGCAATCCGCTGCTCGGCAACATCCAGGACCGCGAGATCGAGCGGATCCTGCGCGCCGAGCACACCGCGATCCACAGCCAGATCATCGGCGAGGAGAAGCGTGGCCTCTTCGGCACCTATCGCGCGATCGACCAGTACAAGCTCGCCGCCGCCGGGCCGGAGGTGAAGCGGACGACCGATGCCGTGCAGGGCGCGGCCAAGAAGTCGGCCTTGCGCACGGTGCTGCTCTTCCCCGGCCTGATGCTGGTCTCGTATCTCGGCATGATCCTGTATTTCCGGGCCCGCGGCGGCTACCGGCCGGTGCAGATCTGAATCGCGGAACCACGGGCTTCCGACCGGGAGGAGTTCCGCAGCGGGCGGCGCTCGCCAGGGGCCCCGAGGGAGGTTCGGGGCGGGGGCGCAAGCCGCTATCGGCGCGAACGCCCCTCTCTGCGCCGGTTGCGTGCGTATGAGTGCGTCGCCGGCCAACACCGGCAGGCCGCGTGTCAGCCGGTGCCATCGAGTGACTGGCGAAGGCCTGCCTGACCGCCGCCCCTCCGCCGTCGGTTCGCCGTCCGTCCGCGCCGCCGGGCTCTCACGAAGCAGAGGAGTCCGGGACGGCTGCAGGACTCTGGATGCGCGGTGGAGGAGCCAGTGGGCGAAGCCCGAGGAAGGTCCAGACGTGCCTGGTGCAGACCGGTCTAGATCGGCACCTCTTCCACGCACCAGCACCCGCCATCGCAGAGGTAGTACAGGAGGAGACAGAGGCCGGGCCCGCCACCGCACTCCTCGATCGTGTAGTGGTCGAGCCAGCACGTCTCGGGCGGACAGCCGGACGCGAGGGCGCGGGCCGTGGCCGGGAGGGTGGAGACGGCATGCGCGCCGGGGGTGGAGCCCCTGCGCCGGGCGCGGCAGGCGCGGACGGCGAGCTGGTCGGGGTGAGTGGGATCCAGGCGCTTGGCGAGGACGGCGAGGACGCGGCGCAGGATGCGCCGGCTCTCGGCGGGGGAATCCTCGGGGCGGGGCCAGCCGATGGGGTGGATGGCGAGGAGGACGCGACCCTTCTCGCGCACCCGCGGGGTCGAAGATCGGGAGCGGGCGGCGGCGCGGGTACCGGCGCGCGGCGTGGCGCGCGCGGGCCTGCGTGCGGCGCGAGCGCGGCGGCGGGGACGTGGGTTCCTGGATTCGGGGGTCATGCGTGGGGCAGGGTCGGAGCAGGTGGGGGAAGGACGCCGCGCTCCCGCGCTCACCGCACCATCGACCTCGCGCACCGGAACCCCACGTTCGCGGCGCGGGCGGTGCGAGGGGTCGCCGCACGCGCGGCGGCGTGGGTGGCGGAGTCGGTGGGGTTGCCTTGCATGTGGTTGCCGCGGAGGACGCCGTTGAAGTCCGACTGGAGCCACGCCCCCGGCAGGCGCAGCGCCTGGTCCCAGTGCTGGGGATCGAACACCCATTCGCGGGCGTTGCCGGCGAGATGGAGCACGCCTTCGGGCGTGCGGTCGGCGGTCGGCTGGTCCGCGGGCAGCAGGACGTGGCGGCCCGGCGGGTGCATGCGGCCGCCGCCGGATCGGGGCGGGCCGAGGTTGGCCTTCGCGGGGTCGAACTCTTCGCCCCAGGGATAGGGGCGGCCTCCGGTCCCGCGCACGGCGCACTCCCACTCGATCTCGGTGGGCAGGCGCTTGCCCACCCAGGCGGCGTACGCCATGGCCTCGTACCAATCCACGCCGGTCACGGGATGCCGCTCCTTGTCCTGGGGCACCGCGCCGCCGGGCCAGGGCGCGCGCGCGCCGGTGGCCGCGACGAAGCGGGCATAGGCCTCGTTGGTCACTTCGGTGCGGTCGATCCAGTACGCCGGTACGACGACGGGCCGCTCGGGGAAGCTGAGGCTCGCGGCCGGGCCGGCAGGCGTCATGCGAGGGGCGCGGCCGTAGCGGTAGGTGCCAGCAGGCACGAGCACCATGTCCTGCACGACCGCAGCACTCGGCCGCAGCGTCGCGCGCACTCCGGGCTGGGCCACCTTCCAGGGCACGACGACGAAGGGCTCCGCGAAGTGCGCGCCGGCCTGGACGGCGATCCGGTACGCGCCGGCGGGAAGCCAGCAGGAGAGGCGGCCGTCTGCGTCGCGCTCCAGGGGCACGGCGCGCGGCGGCTCGAAGGTGCCCGGTGCGGCGGCGACGGCGGCGGCGAGGATCTGCGTGGGTGCCGGCGCGGCGGCGGTGCGCGCGGCCGCGCTGTCTCCACCATGCGGATCAGCGCCCGTGCCGGTTCCCGTCGTGGCGTCGGTGGAAGGGTCCGCCGCCCCCAACACCTCGACCGTCACGGGCACACGGAACGTCCCGTCGATCATCCTCCGCACGTCGTCGAGCCGGGCATCGGGTGGGCCGGGGGGAACCTTGGCGATGTCGTGGCGCGCGGCCTCGAACTCGCCCCGCTGCAGGCGCTCCGCGATGGCGCGGATCGCCGCATCGCGCCCGGCCAGCTCGGTCGCGGTGTAGGTCCGCTCCCGGCTCGCGGCCTCGCCGGGGCGCTGGGTCAAGAACAGGGCCACGCCCGCCGCGACCAGGGCGACCGTCGCCAGGAGCCACGCGCGGCGCGGACGACGGACGGCGCCGGCGCGGGCCGGCCACGCGGGCGGGGCGGGCGCGCGCACGGGCTCCCCGCGCACGAAGCGGCGCAGGTCTTCCGCGAGGTCGGCGGCGTTGGCGTAGCGGCGCGCGGGATCGCGCGCCATCGCGGTGCGTACGACGGTGTCGAGGTCGCGCGGCAGCTGCGGCACGAGCGCGCGGGGTGCACGCGGCGGTCCGGCCTGGATCTGGAGGAGCACGTCCTGGGTCGCGGGCCCCGCGTACGGAGGGTGCAGGGTGAGCAGCTCGTAGAGGGTGGCGCCCAGGCCGTAGATGTCGGAGCGTTCGCCGGCCGCGGCGGTGCCGTGCACGGCGACCTCGGGGCTCATGTACTGGGGCGTGCCCACCCACGCGCCGGTCTTGGTGGTGCGCACGCCGTCGAGCTCGCGCGCGAGGCCGAAGTCGGTGAGGAGGGGATTGGCGTCGCGGTCGAGGAGGACGTTCTCCGGCTTGATGTCGCGGTGCACGATGCCGCGCTCGTGCAGGTAGCCGACTGCGTCGGCCACGTCGGCCACGATCGCCGCGGGCACGACGAACGCGCCGCGCGGGCGCGCGGGGTCGTCGGGCCAGCTCAGGAAGTCCTCGGCGAGGCCGCAGGCCTCGGCGACGGCGCGGGCGGCCTCGCGCGCGAGCTCGTCGAGGGCGGGATCCTGGCCGGCGGCCCGGGCCGCGCGCATGCGGGCGAGCACGCGTGCCGCGCTCACGCCCGGCACGAACTCCATCGCGTAGTACGAGTAGTCGCCCGACCTGCCGGTCTCGTAGACCGTGACGAGGTTGGGATGGCGCACGCGTGCCGCCAGCTCCGCCTCGCGTTGGAAGCGGCGCACGAGCGTCGCGGGTTGGGTGAGCGAGTGCTCGATGACCTTCACCGCCACGAGCGTGCGGTCGAGGAGGCGTTCGGCGAGGAACACGGTGCCCATGCCGCCGCGGCCCAGCTCCAGGAGGAGCATGTACTCGCCGAGGCGGCGCGGGAGGCTCTGGCGGGCCTCGCTCTGCGCCAGCGCGCGCAGCTCGCGCAGGATGCGCACGTGGGGCGCGATCGGCTCGGGCACGTGCAGCTCGGCCTGGGCGCGGTCGCCGAGCGCCTGGGTGGGGGCGTTGCCGCCGGCGAACTCGGGACCCGCGTCGTGGCGGTGTTCCTCCAGCCAGTTGCCGAGGAGCTGCGCGACGTCGGGGTCGGTGCGGCTCATGGCGACGGCTCACGGTGGCCGGGCAGGCCGTTGCGGTGCTCGTCGCCGCATGCCTCGAGGGCGCGCGCGAGGAGCTTGTGGATGGCCTCGGGCGACCGGCCCATGCGGGTCGCGACCTCGCGGATCGGCAGATCCTGGAGGCAGGCCAGCTCGATCACGGTGCGGTGGTCGGGCTTGAGCGTGGCGAGGATGGCCTCGAGGCGGCGGTGGTCTTCGTGCAGGCGCGCGTGCTGCGAGGGCGTGGCGCCGTTGGCCTGGACGAGATCGCCCAGGCATGAGAGCGCGCCGCTCTGGGTGTGGCCGGCGTCGTCCGCCAGCGAGCGCGCGGTGGAGATCGGCCTGCGCGAACGGAAGTGGCGGCGTTCCAGGTCACGCATGCGGTGGTCGAGGAGGAAGACGAGGCGCCCACGGAGCGACTTGGGCGTGGCGTCCGTGCCATGGCGCAGCGTGCGGTAGAGCGTGAGCAGGACGTCCTGGGTGAGGTCGTCGGGCTCGAGCACGCTGCGCAGCCGCTCGTGCATCCGGTTGCGGGCCATCTCGGCGAGCCAGGGGAGGAGCGGTTGGAGCGCCAGGTCGAAGGCCTTGCGGTCGCCGCCCTGGGCGTTGCGCAGAGCGTCCTGGAACAGTTCCTCTTCCTTGTCCGTGTCCGACATGCAGGCTGCGTGGATGCGTTCTCCCCGACCGGGCAGGAGCTTAAGGAGGCATCGGGCATCGGCCCACCCCGGCCGCGCGGGGGTGGGCCCGGGGGTCAGGATGCCGGCCGCCGTGTGCGGGTTCGGATGGCGGTGGCGGCGCAGGGCAGCGAAGGACATGGGCGGCTGGGTTTGGGGCGCGCCCGTGGGGGAGCGCGTGGCTCGGGCGATGCGTCGGCTGCGGGAGAGGCGCGACGATCCGGGCGGTAGGAGGGCTGTGGTGACGGAGGTCCCGACCCGGTCGCGCGTGCGGGGCAGGAGCCTGGATCGAGGAAAGCCCATGGCCGCCCGCCCCCCGTAGCGAGGTGCGCAGGTGAGGCACCCGGAGGGCAGGGGCCATGTGCCAGGAGGGAAAGCGCAAGTGAGGGCGCGATCTGGACGCGGCGGCCGAAGAAATCCGTGGCGCGCAGCCCGCTCGCCCGGCCTTCCGGCCTGCCGCCGGCCCGGCCGGCAGCCGATTGCAGGCCGGCCGCGCCGCCAGCCACGCGGGTGCCACCGCCCGGGTTCCATCTCGCAGCCGGGGGTACGGGTGCGTGCCTCGGCCGGCGGGCGGCGACCTCGTTCCGCCGGGAACGGGTTGCTGGCGTCCAAGCGGCGCGGAAGCGGACTCTCGAGAGGAACGCCGCGGACGATGGGGGCATGCGCATCGCGCACCCTCCAGGGTCCAGCAGGGGCGGACGGATCGCTTCCAGCCCTTGACCGGCTGCATCCCTTCGAAGCACCACACCACTGCGGCGCGCCCCGTGGTGGCGGGATGGCGGCGCGGGTGCTCCCTGGTCTCGGGCGGCTCGCGGCCGCCTCTCACGCCGGCGGCTGCCGGCCGGAACCCGTCAGGGAGCAGGAAGTGGAGCTGGATTCGTGGACGGTGGGACGGATCGTGCCCGGGACCGGTCCTTCACCTGGAGGCATTCCATGCGTCAGCTTCGTTACTCGGTGGCGGCAAGTCTCGACGGCTACATCGCCGGGCCGAAGGGCGAGTTCGACTGGATCCCGATGGATCCGGAGATCGACTTCGCGGCGATGTACGCGGGATTCAGCGGGATCGTGATGGGACGCCGCTCGTACGAAGTGTTCGCCTCGGCCGGCGCCCCGCCTGGGCTGGAGCTGCCGACGTACGTGTGTTCGCGGACGCTGCCGGTGGGCGAGCGCGGCGGGGTGACCTTCGTCCGCGACGCCCTCGCGCACGTGCGGGCGCTGAAGTCCGGCGGGAGCCGCAAGCCGTTGTGGCTGTGGGGCGGGGGCGATCTCTTCCGGCAGCTCGCCCAGGAGGGGCTGGTGGACGGGGTCGACGTGGCGATCCTCCCCGTGCTGCTCGGGGGAGGGATCCAGCTCCTGCCGCAGCCGGGCCCGCGCCTGTCCCTGCGGCTGCGCGCGCAACGGCTCTATGCCGCGACCGGCACGCTCTTCGTCGAATACGACGTGCAGCACGGCTGAGCGCGACCGGTCGGTGGTGCCGCGCTCCCTCGATCCAGGTTGGATGGGGGGCGGCTGCACGGCGGAGGCGGGTGGGGCTACTGTGGCAGGCGTCCGGAGCACGACCCATGCACAGACTCGCCACGGTGCTGCTTGGCTGCCTCGTCCTGTCCGGGGCCGGTTTCGGGCAGGGGCCGGGTGGGCCGGCCTCGACCCGACCCGCGCACGACGAGCGATTCGTGGACCCGCCGGGACCGCTCACCGAGGCCGAGACGCGCCTGCTCGCCGAGGCGAAGGAGCGGATCACGGCGTCCGGCGCCGACCCGGGCCGGGTGCTGGTGGACGAGCGCTTCGCCGCCCTGCATCCGCAGCCGGCGTTCCGCGAGCTGATCCGCGCCCACGCGGTGGCGCAGCCGCTGGCGATCGCGGGGACCCGCGAGCCGGGGACGCGGCTGCGGGTCACGCTCACGCTGCGCGCGGCGGACGGGAAGCCGATCCCCGGGCTGCTGGTCTATGCCTACCACACGAGCGCGAAGGGCTGGTATGCGGCGCAGGCGGCGCACATACGCGCACCCTCGGGCGACCACAGGCATGCGCGGCTCTTCGGCTACGTGCGCTCGGACGACGAGGGGCGCGTCGTGCTCGACACGATCCGCCCGGGCCCCTACCCGGGCACCGAGCTGCCCGAGCACATCCATCTGACCGCCTACCTGGGCGAGGCCGCGGTGGGTTCGACCGAGCTCCTGTTCGCCGACGATCCGCGGGTCAAGGAGCCGAACCGCGAGGGTGCCGGCCGCGCAGGCCTTGCGCCCGCGACGGTCACGCGCGAAGCCGATGGCTCGCAGCGCGCGGTCGCGGAATGGCTGCTGCGGAGCGTCGCGAGGGGCGGGGCCGTGGGCGGGCGGGGGAGCGGGGCAACGGTGCAGGATGGGCGGGCGGGGGGCGAGCCACCGCACGGGAGGTGACGCGCTTGGACCGCTCCACGGAAGACCTCGTCCCGCTCGTCTACGCGCAGCTGCGGCGCTACGCGCGGCAGGTGCTGCGGCGCGAAGCCCCAGGGCAGACGCTGCAGCCGACCGCGCTCGTGCACGAGGCGTTCCTCCGGCTGGTGCAGGGCGAGCCGGAGTGGCAGGGGCCGGCGCACTTCCTGCACGCGGCGGCGCGCACGATGCGGCGGATCCTGGTGGATCGGGCGCGGCGGCGGGGGCGGGAGCGGCACGGGGGCGATCGGGAGCGGCGCGACTTGAGCACGGAGCTGGCGCAGACCTTGGCGCCGGACGCGGAGCTGCTGGCGCTGGACGAGGCGCTGGAACGCTTCGAACGGCTCGATCCGCGGCGCAGCGAGGTGGTGCACCTGCGGCACTTCGTGGGGCTCTCGTTGGAGGAGACCGCGCAGGTGCTGGGCGTGTCGCTCTCCACCGTGAAGGCCGACTGGGTGTTCGCCCGCGCGTGGCTCAAGCGCGCGCTCGAGCGCGACGCGGAGGAGTGAGCAGGCGGTGCCTGGGACGTTCCTCTCCCGGCTGGCGGAGCTCTTCGCGCAGGCGTTGGGGATCGCGCCCGAAGCGCGCGCGGCCTTCGTGGCCGAGCGCTGCGCGGGCGAGCCCGCATTGGCGCGCGAGCTGGAGGCGCTGCTGCGCAGCCACACACGCGCCGGCAACTTCCTGGAGGAGCCGGCATGTGGTGCCGCCGGCGCCGCGGATCCGGGGGAGCCCGGCACGCCCGCGTTCGAGGAGCGCTTCCGGGTCCTGGAACTCCTGGGTGCCGGGGCGATGGGCACGGTGTACCGCGCCGAACAGCTCGCGCCGGTGCGGCGCGAGGTGGCGCTGAAGGTCCTTGCCCAGGAGCTGGCGGGCGCCGCGGCGCAGGCGCGCTTCCAGGCGGAGCAGCAGGCGGTGGCGATGCTCGACCACCCGCACATCGCGCACCTCTACGAGTCCGCGACCACGCAGGACGGCCGGCCCTTCTTCGCGATGGAGCTGGTGCGCGGCCAGCCGATCCACACGTTCTGCAGCGCGCGGCGGCTGCCGCTCGCGGCCCGCGTGGCGCTCCTCGCCGCGGTGTGCCGTGCCGTGCACCACGCCCACCAGAAGGGCGTCGTGCATCGCGACCTCAAGCCCTCCAACGTCCTGGTGGCCGAGCACGGCGGCCAGCCGGTGCCCAAGGTGATCGACTTCGGCGTGGCCAAGGCGCTCGCGCCCGAGCCGGGGGCGGAGCTGGCCACGGCGCACGGCGAGATCCTCGGCACGCTGGAGTACATGAGCCCGGAGCAGGCCGGCGCCGCACCCGACGTGGACACGCGGGCCGACATCTACTCGCTGGGCGTGATGCTCTACGAGCTGGTCACGAACGAGCTGCCGTTCGCCTCGCAGCGGCTGCGCGGCGTGCCTCTGGCCGAGGCGCTGCGCATCGTGCGCGAGGAGGATCCGCCCGCGCCGAGCGTGCGCGCCGGCGATCGCGCCCTGCGCGAGCTCGACTGGATCGTCCTGCGCGCGATGGAGAAGGACCGCGCGCGCCGCTATGCCTCCGCCGCCGAGGTGGCGGAGGACCTGGAGCGCTTCCTGCGTCACGAGCCGCTGGTCGCCCGGCCGGTGACGGCGAGCTACCGCTTCCAGAAGCTCCTGCGCCGGCACCGCCTCGCCGCGGGCGCGGTCGGCGCGGTGCTGCTCACGTTGGCCGCGGGCGTGGTCGCCACGCTGCGCGAGTCGGCGCACGCGCGCGAGCAGCGCGACCTGGCACGCGAGTCGGAGCGGAAGGCGCGCGAGAACCTGCGGCGCGCCATCGACTCCGTCAGCTTCTCGGTGAGCTTCCTCGGGGAGTCGCTGCACAACATCGCGGGCGCTACGGCCGCGCGCCGGGTCCAGGCCGAGACCGCGCTCCGCTCGTTCGAGCAGCTCGCTGCTCTGCCGGAGAGTCATGGTGCCGCGGACCCGGGTCTCGGCTACGCGTGGCAGCGCTACGGCGAGGTGCAGCTCGCCCAGGGTGAATCGGCCGCGGCACTGGAGTCGTTCGAGCGCTCGCTCGCCGTGCGCGAGCGGGTGTTGGCGCGGATTGCCGGACACGTCGAACGCCGGACCCTGGCCGTGGGCCTGTGGCGGCGCGCGCAGGCGCTGGCTGTGCGAGGCCGCTTCGTCGCCGCCGAGGCGGACTGCGCCAGGGCGCTGGCCCTGCTGAGCGATCTCTATGCGGCGGGCACGCCGGAGCCCGGCGAGGAGAGCATCTACCTGGGGATCGCGCTGCGCCGCGTGGCGGAGCACCGCCACTGGGAGGGCCGGGACGACGAGGCACGGCGCGGGCTGGCAGAGGCGGTGCAGCTCCTGGAGGCGGGCCTGCGGGTGAGTCCGGAGCACGCGCCGCTGCAGCTCGAGCACTGCATCACGCTCATCGGTCTCGCCGAATTGCGGGGAGCGGCAGGGGAATCCGAGGCCGCGCGCGCGATGCTCGTGCGGGCGCAGGAGTCCCTGGCGGAGCAGTCGGCCCGCAGCGGGCGGGCCAACATCCAGGAGCGCCGCCTGCTCGCCAGATGCGCGACCGTCGAAGCGGCGCTGGCCGCGCGAGAGGGCGGGCACGCCGCCGCGCTGGCCGCGGCGCGGCGCGCCGAGTCGCTCTGCGCGGCGATCCTCGCAGCCGACCCGCTGCTCCACGAGGTGCGGGTGCAGCACGCGGAGGCCATGCTGGCGGGAGCGCGCGCGCACGCGAACTCGGGGCGGCCCGCGGACGTCCTCGAGGCCCTGGGTCGCGCGGTCGCGATCTTCACCGAGCTCGAGGCGAAGGATCCCGAACATGTGTTCGTGCGGATCGGACGGGCCGAGGCGTCGCTGTTGGCCGCGCGGGCCCGCGAGGCCGCCCTCCCCGGCGACGCGGGAGCCGCGGTCGAGGCGCGCGCCGCAGCGACCGGCGAGCGGACTCGCGCGCTCACCCTGCTGCGCGAACTGGATGCCGAGGGCCGTCTGCCGGCCGGCGCCCGTGCGGTGCTGCGCGCGGCCGAGCGCGGCGGCTGATCATCTGGTCGTTCCGTCGGCCGGTCTCACCTGCATCGTCTGGAGGAGGACGCGTCCGCCACCACGAGTGTGCACGATCTCCTCGCGCACGAGGCCGAAGCGGGGCAGGAAGTGCCGTTCGGAGCTGACCACTTCGGGCCCGCTCCGGTCGAGGATCACGACCACGTAGCCGGGCGCCTCGCCTTCGGGACCGCGCACGGGGCGCGGGCCGAAAGCGACGCACTCCTGGCGGATGCTCCCGTCGCGCGAGGTGTAGGACCAGCGGCGCAAGGGGCCGGCGGGGAAGGGCAGCAGCAGCTGGGGCGGCTCCAGCACGTGTTCCTTGCCGTCCCCGGTCCGGCGGCGTGTGGCGGAGACGCCCTCGGCGCCGGCTCGCCACCACTCCTCGTGCACGAGCACGCCGTCGCGCAGGAAGCGCAGGTGCGTGCCGTCGGCGGAGTCCTTGCCCACCTCCACGCGAACGGCGTGACGCGCCGCGGCGCCGCCGGCAGGCGTGCTCTCGAACCCGTACTCCCAGTGCACGCCCTCCACCAGCGGTACCAGCTCGCGCGCCGAGGCGAGGGCTGGCAGCGCGGGGTCGGGCACGACCCGCAGCCGCGCGCTCCGCCACGGGCGGCCGTCGATGGCGACGTCGAGGCGATAGGTGCCGGCGGGCAGCGGCACGTCCTGCGAGTAGGTGAGGCGGCCACGGGCGCGTTCCAGGAGATCGAGGTCGCCGCGCGCGATCTCGTGATTGGGTGGCGCCTGGTCGCCCACGTCCACCGCGGTCCACACGTGGGTGAGGACCTTGCCGCTCTCGCCGGGACCGAGCCGGAACGTGGCGCAGAGCCAGCGGCCGCCCTGCGGGAACTCGTCGGCGGGGGCGATGGGCAGGTAGTCGCTGGTCGCCGCGAGGCAGGGCACTAGCGCCGCCGCCGCAGCCGCATCGCGCTCGCCGCACGCGGGCAGGAACGCGAGCAGCAGCGCAAGTGGCGCGCTCGGGAGGGGACAGGGACTCCAGAGCTGGCGTCGCCGCATGTCAGAACTCCGTCACCTTGCCGGCCTCGATGCGCAGCGCCTCGAGGCGCTTCTGGACGCGCACGAAGTAGGAGCCGGCGGGAAGGCCGAACTCGACCTTGCCATAGCCGCTGGCCAGCACGGTCTTCTGGTCGCCGTCGAGCACCTCCACGTGGGTTCCCGACCCGAGGGTGGCGCGGAAGGCGCCGACCTCCATCACGCAGTCCTGCCTGGCGACCACTTCCACGCCCGGCACCACCTTGCCCTGGATGCGCACGTCGTAGACGCCGGGCAGGAGATCGAACGCGGCGCTGCCGTAGTTGCTCGCCAGCTCCGCCTTGCTCTCCGGGTCGAGGATCTCCACACGCGACGAGCCGGCGCGCGTGCTCTCGGGAAAGCGCGCGACGATCCGGCCCATGCGCGTGTACTTGGGCGGTCCGTCCACCCGCTGGTAGCCGTGCGGCGGGCGGCCGCGCTGCGCCAGGGCGGTGTCGCCCTCGGAGGCCTTCACGTCGGGGGAGGGCCGGCTCTCGGTGCCGAGGCCGCCGCGGCCGCTGCGTCCCGCCCTCTGCCTGCCGGTCTTGCCGCCCGCGTCCGGGGAGAGGGGCTCGCGGTCGCCCCGGTCGTTGCGCCGCGCCTGGCGCAGGTCGCCGATGCGCGCTCCGGGCTCATCGAAGCCGTCCTCGGCGCGTTCGTCGAGCACGAGAGGCGTGGCCAGGGCCAGACCGCCGAGGCCGCGCACGTCGGGCTTCACCCAGTACGGGAGCTTGGGTGCGTAGGGCGTCACGAAGAAGCCGCGGAAGCCGCCGACCCGGTGGCGCGCGACGTCGTCGGGGTCGTCCACGAGCTTGCCGCCGACGCTGCGCACGGTCTGCACGCGCTTGTCCTCGTGGTAGTGCAGCGTGTGCACCTCGTCCGGATGATTGGGGTCGTAGATGTCGATGGCCCAGTGCTTCGCCATCGCATCGGTCTTCGCCACCAGCCGGTAGCCGATGGCGAGCACCTGGTGGTTCTTGGTGAAGCCCTCGGGCACGAGGCCGTCCCAGCCCGGCAGGTAGTCGTCGACGTCGGCCTTGATCAGGCAGAGCGGCACGGGCCGGCCCGCGTCGAGGCGCTCGGCGATCTTGCGCTTGAACTCGCGATCCGAGAGGACGTGCAGACCGGTCACGCCCCAGCGGCTCTGGATGGGCCGCCAGCCCCACGCGATCAGGCGGCGTACCAGGAAGCCCTCGTCGGCCTTGAACGTGTCGACCTGCCGGTCGTAGAGCCAGCTGCGCAGCGGCGTGCCGGGCTGGATCTCGGGCGGAGTGCCGCTGGACGGGTCGACCACCGCCGGAGTCGCGCCGTGCGCGACGAACGTGTCGAGCGCGGCGTAGGTCATGCCGCCGCAGAGGCCGTAGCTGGTGTCGCCGAGGTCGACGCGGCCGACCGCGGGAACGTCGACGAGGATGTCGCCCTCGAAGTAGTTGGTGAAGTGGAAGCCGTGCCTGAGCACGTCGAAGTTCGTGGCCGCGCCTTCCGGCCGTTGGGCGGGCGCGGCGAGCGCGAGCAGGAGCGTGGTGGCGGCGCAGAGGACGCGCGTGGTGAGGGACATGGGGGCCTCGTGCATGAGCATGGGTTCCGGATCCGTGTTGCTGCCGGCGAGGGTCAGAACTCCGTCACCTGGCCGGCGACGATCTCGACGGGTGCGACGCGCCCGTGCACGCGCACCAGGTAGGTGCCGGCCGGCAGACCCGCGCTGAACGTCCCGTAGCCGCCCACGATCTCGACTTCGGAGATGGGCTCGGCGGGGTCCTTGCGCGCACGTCCCGGCGGTTCTGCCGGCGTACGCCTCTGCCGTCCCTGTGGCCCGGCAGGCGCCCTCGCCCCGGCGGGGGCGTCCAGGATGTCGACACGCGTGCCGTCCGCAGCGTTCACTCGCAGGGTACCCACCTGCAGGACGGTCTCGCGGCCGCCCTCGATGCGCACGCCCTCGAGCCGCTTGCCGCCCACCACGACCGCGTACTCGCCGGGGAAGGCCTCGAGGCTGGAGTTGCCGTAGTTGCTGGCGACGGGCTTCGGCGCGCCGCCCTTGGACTCCTCGGATCTGCCGCCCGCCTCGAACAGTGCGATCAGGGTCCCGCTCGCGGGCGCGGCCTCGGGGAAGTTCACGATCAGGCGGCCCATGCGCTTGCTGAGGCCCTCGGCGGCGCGCAGGACGAATGCCTCGGCAGGGGTGGCGCCGGGATGCGGTGCCGGGTCCGCGGCGCGTGGTTCTCCCGCGCTCGCCGCGTTCCCGGACTTGCCGGTGCCGCCCGCACCACCCTGCGATCCCTGCGGCGCTGCGACCGCGCGCGCCACGGGATTCGGGGGAGGATCGCCCGCCGCGCCGTACGGCACCTCCTCGTAGGCGAACGTGCCGCTGCGCCGGTCGTACCAGCAGCGCAGGCGGCGGGCCTCGTCGACCTTCCCGGCCAGGGTGACGTCCACGCGCACGGTGCGGCCGGTCTGCACGGTGCGCGCCGTGCCGGTGGTGATCGAGACCTCGGTGGTGCGGTCCTTCGGCAGGCCCGGGGAGACCATCGCGAGGAAGCCCGCCGACTCCGTGGTGGTCACGGTCTTGGTGGTCGTCTCGATGCACGTGTCGGTGTCGGTGACCGAGCGCTCGAACACGAGGTGCATCGCGCCGCCCGCGGGCACCTCCTGCTCGGCGGCCTCCGCCGGCACGAGGCGGCGCAGCTCGCCCGGCGTGGCGCCGCGGCCCCGGCGCAGCGCGAAGAGGGCGCCGGGTTCGGCGCGGTGCTCCGGCGTGAGCACATCGTGGGCGAGGAGCAGCCGGCGCATGTCGGCGTTGGGCTCGGGCACGGTGCCGTTGCGCAGCGCCTCGGCCGAGTGCGCGGCGGCGCGCTGGAAGCTGAGCAGCGTCACGGTGAGATACACCCTGCCCGTGTTCTCGTCCTGCGCGGCCAGCCACGCGAACACCGGGTGGTAGAGGTACCAGATCATGTCGCCTCTGCCCGGGCCCAGGCCCGAGCGCGTGGCCACCGTGGTGGACTCGGTGAGCGTGATCGCGAGCGAGTGCTCCTCGGTGACCGTGTGGGTCACGGTGCTGCTGCGCTCCTGCTCGCCGAAGAGGCCCTTGAACACGTCGTCGGCCTTCTTCATCGCCTCGCCCACGGCGGGGAACTTGGCCGCCACGACCTCGCCGGCCTTGGCGACCACGCCCATGAAGTCGGCGATGTTGGAGAAGTTGGTGGGCACGGGACGCTCTTCGCCCTCGTTGCCGCTGCTGAACGAGCGCAGCGTGGTGCCAAGCTGCTCGGAGACGCCGTACGACTGTGCGCTGCCGCTGCCCGGTGGCTCGTAGACCACGGTGATCGGCAGGGCCTCGAGCTGGAAGAAGCCGAGCACGGGTGGGCGCTCGAACCAGATCCGGTCGGTGAAGGCCGCGGCGCCGCAGCGCAGCTGGAACTCCACGACCACGCGTGGCGGGATGAGCAGGTCGACCTGATCGCCGTCGATCTCGGCGCTGCGGCCATCGACCGTGAGCGTGACCTTCGCCCCTGCCGGACGGTTGGCGATCTTGCACACCAGGAGCACGTGCCCGGCGCGCACCGTCGCGTAGTACTTCCAGCGCCCGAGCGAGTTGCCGGTGAATGGGCCGGGCTGGCGCACGGCCGGCGGCCCGCCGAGGCGCGGGTCGGCTCCGCGGCCCCCAGGGGCGGGTCGATAGCGCGGCAGCGCGGCCTGGACGCGCGGCAGTAGGCCCGTGACCTGGAGCTGCGGGGGCAGCTGGACGGCCAGCGGCGGCAGCCGAAGTTCCTCGAACACCGGCGTGAACGCGGGGTTGGTCTCGCCGCTCTCCTTGCGCCCGATCTCGGGTCCCCAGACGAACCCGCCGGCGGTCGCGTCCAGCGTGCCCACCTCGACCGGCTCGACCGGCGGGGGTGGCGGATGGATCTGCTCGAACTCCTGGATGAAGCGGCGCACCTTCTCGTAGGGAAGGAGGGTCTGCGCGCCGAGCGCCGTGGCGGCGAGGACCAGGGCAAGGAGGCTGCGGAGCATGGGGGTGAGGATCGTGGGGGCCAGGGACATGAGGGTTCGGTGCGGCATGGAGAGCGAGGACTCGCGCCGCCGGAGGTGGATGCGTCGTCCGGGGGCCCGACGGCCAGGAGTTGCACGATTTCTCGTTCCGCGGATCCTCCTGTTCTCCCGGGCCTTCCCGACCGCACCGCGCCATGCAGCCTCTCATCGCAACCGCCGCTCTCGCCCGCCGCATCGACCGCGTCGAACTCGCGCTCATGCTGGGAGTGGCGGATGCCGCGCGGGCCGCGGGCGGGTCCGACGTGCACGCCTGGCCCGTGGGCGGCGCGGCGGCCGTGTTCGTGGAGCGGGGCTCGCCCTGCAACAAGGTGCTCGGCCTGGGCCTCGACGGCGCGCCGGTGGAGGCCGACCTCGCGGCGATCGAGCGTGCGTACGCGGCGCGCGGCGCGCGCGTCCAGGTGGAGTTCGCCACGTTGGGCGACGCCGGCGTCGCGGCGCTGCTCTGCGCGCGGGGCTATCGCCTGACCGGCTTCGAGAACGTGCTCGCGCGGCGGCTGGCGGCCGTGCCGGGGCGCGCGAGCACGGCAGTGACCGTCGCGCCCGTCGGCGAGGCGGACGCCGGCGTGTGGCTGGACGCCGTGACCAGCGCGTTCCTCAGCCCCGACGGATTCGATGGTCCTGCCGCGCACGAGTCCTTCGACCGCGCGGTGCTCGAGCGCACCCTCACGCTGATGAGTGCCGTGCCGGGCACTCTGCGGCTGCTCGCGCGGCTGGAGGGCCGGGCGGCCGGCGGAGCCAGCCTCTTCGTGCACGACGGCATCGCCGTGCTGTGCAGCGCCGCCACGCTGCCGGCCTGCCGGCGACCTGGCGTGCAGTCGGCGCTGCTGGCCGCCCGGCTCGCGCTCGCGCACGAGCGCGGCTGCGAGCTCGCGGTCGTGACGACGCAGCCCGGATCGAAGTCGCAGGAGAACGTGCAGCGCGCGGGCTTCGAGCTCGTATACAGCCGGGCCGTGCTCGTGCGCGAGCCGTAGCGACCGCGCGGCCATGGCGCGACGCTCCGGTTCGGAACGCACTGAGCGGCGGCCGACACGCCGGAACGGGATGCGGCGGGCGCGACCCGTTCAGCTCGCGAAGCCGAGCAGCGTGCGCCAGCGCGGGTCGAGGGCGACCAGGTCGTTCGCGCGGCGCCACACCAGGGCGCCGCTGGCCTCAGCGATCCGGTAGAGCGAGCCCGCGACGCGGCGCAGCGTGGGCCAGTCGTACGGCAGGTTGGCCCTGGCGAAGCGCTCGCCCAGAACGCCCGAGTGGGTGGCGTTGTGGCTGCACCAGTGCTCCAGATGTTCGATGCTGGCGAGACGGTCGCGCTTCTCGCCGTTGCACTTGTCGTGGGCCAGGACGAAGTTGGGGCCCAGGTCGCGCATGTAGCGCGACCAAGGCAGGAAGTGGTCGACGGCGACTCTGCCGCGCAGAGGTTCGGCGCAGTAGAAGCAGCGATCGTCCTGCAGATCGCCGAGGAGCGGGCGCCACACCTGCAGGCTGGCGCGCGAACCCGGAAACAGGAACTCCTCGACCTGGGCCGCGGCGCCGAGGACCGCGGGATTGCAGCGCAGGACGAAGCGCAGCCACGCGGCGCGCACCATGTCCTCGATCAGCGGCGCGAAGAGCGCGAGGCAGGCCGCCGCGCCCTCCGCGAACACCAGCTCGAACTCGGAACCGCCCCGCGTGTAGAGGAAGTCGAGGGGGCGCTCCGCGTCGCGGACCTTCTGCAGCCTCCAGAGCGGCATCCCGGCGATGGAGCGGCGCACATCGCGGAGCAGGCCCGCGCGCTCGCGTGGAGCGAGATCGCGCAGGCGCGCCCTCCCGGAGGCCTGGGTCGCGCGCAGGCGCTTCAGCACGCGGGGGATCTGCTGCTGCGACGCGCGATGCCGATGCTGGACGAGGATGCCGTGCCAGTCCATGGGCGCGGTGCGGCCGTAGTTCGGCGGCAGTTCGCGGACGCTCGCGTCCGGCCCGCCGAACGGGCGGAGGTGCGGCCAGTAGAGCTCGACGAAGTGCGGCGCCAAGGCGGCCACGTCCAGCGGCTGGCGCGGGTCGTGATCGGGGTTCTCGACCGCCCAACGGGTCAGCGCGAGGAGCAGGGCGAACTTGTAGGTGTTGTCGAAGTCGCCCTCGGTGAGGACGCGCTGCAGGTTGCGCAGGAAGCCGGCCTGCAGCTCTGCACTCGGCTGGTGCATGGACCCAGAGAGTAGGCGGGACGAATCACCTCGGGGAAGATGCGGCGGTGAGCCTCGTGGACGAGTACCGCCGGCAGGCCGGGTGGCGGGCCTGGAGCCAGGCGTTCGCGATGCTGCCGTCCCTGCACGGGCAGGTCGTGTTGGACCTGGGCTGCGGCGTGGGCGACCTGGCGGCCGAGCTGGTCGCGCGCGGCGCGCGCGTGCTGGGGGTGGACGGCAACGAGGAGCTGCTGGCCGCGGCGCGGGCGCGCGGCCTACCCGGGGCGGAGTTCGTGCAGGCGGACCTGGGCGCGTTGCCGGACCTGGGCGTGGCGGCCGACGGGCTGTGGTGCAGCTTCGCGGCCGCGTACTTCCCTGACCTGCCCGCGGTGCTCGGGGCCTGGTCGCGTCACCTGCGTCCGGGGGTCTGGGCGGCGCTGACGGAGATCGACGACCTCTTCGGCCACGAGCCGCTGCTGGGACGCACCAGGGAACTCCTCGCCGGCTACGCGCGCGACGCGCTCGCGGCGGGCCGCTACGACTTCCACATGGGCGGGAAGGTGCGCCGGCACATGGAGCGGGCGGGGTTCACCGTGGAGCGGGAGTCCGCGCTGCCCGACCAGGAGTTCTCGTTCGCGGGTCCCGCGCGTCCCGACGTGCTCGACGCATGGCGCGCGCGGCTCGCGCGGATGCAGGGGCTGCACGGGTACTGCGGCCAGGAGTACGCCGCGCTGCGGGACGACTTCCTCGGCTGCCTGGTGCGGGCGGACCATCGCTCGCGGGCGCGCGTCGTGTTCTGCCTCGCGCGCCGGTGACAGGATCAGGAGGAGGCGTGTTCCTCAGCGCCTGCCCTTGGCGGGTGCCGGAGGCTTCTTGGCCTTGGTCGCCGCCTTCCTGGCCGCGCGGGTCGCGGCCTGCTGCACCGCGGGGATGCGCGCGGTCTTGGTGGTCTTGCCGGGCCTGGCGCCCTTGGCCTTGGCCTTGGCCGCAGCGGCAGGGCGGCGCGATCCGCCCGCACGCGCCTCGCTGAGCACGCGCTGGTACTGGGTCACGTACTCGTGCGCGGTGACGCGGCGGACGGCGTCCGCGATCACGTCGAGCGCGAGGTCCTCGACCTTCTTGAAGCGGATGCAGCACTTGCCCATGTCGAGCTTCTTGCCGCTCTTCTTCCAGGCCTCGGTGAAGCGTCGCCACGCCTCGCCTTCGCCGTAGACGGTCATGAGGTACATCGACAGGTGGTTCTTCTGCGAGCAGAGCCCGGCGAAGGGCACTGGCTGCCTGGGATCGCAGTGGTAGCCGGCCGGGTAGACACGATGCGGCACGTAGTACCCGATCATTCCGTACTGCATGCCCTCCTCGAAGTCCTTGTCGAGGTTGTCGCGGATCACCTTGCGCACGGCCTCGATGGCAGCGCGACGATCGGGGGGAAGTTCGGCCAGATAGGCCTCGACGGTCGTGGCTTTGCTCTGCATGGCACGCGCATTCTGCCGCGGGGAGGCGGGGCGAACGAACGTTGGCGGGCGGGTTTCGCCACCGGGTGCCCGAGGGCGCGGGGCATGGCATGATCGGGGGACCTGGCTCGGAGTCCACCCCATGCGTTTCCCCATCGCCCTGAGTCTCGCCCTCCTCGCCGTCCCGCTCTGCGCCCAGACCTGGCGCCTGCCTGCCGTCGACAGCGTCTCGATCTCGCGCAACGCGCCCAACGTGTTCACCGACAACCGGCTTCGCGCCTACAACAACCCCGGCGGCACCTCCAAGGACGTGGTCGGGCTCTACAAGTTCGACCTGAGCGCGATTCCCGACAACGTGGTGATCACGGGGATGCGTCTCACGCTGGCGATGGAGAGCGGATTCAACAGCCCGTACTCGGGCCCGGTGGTCGACCTGCTCCACTCCACCGACGACGCGTGGACACGCGGCACTGCGACGGCCGCCAGCGGTGCGCCGGGTGCCGTCGTGTGCGCGAGCCAGAGCGGCTTCGTGCATCCCAGGCACGTGTTCACGATCAACCTGTCGGCGTGGACCTGGGCCAACGACCTGCTCGACGACCGTCTCACCCTGGTGATCGACAACGTCAACCCGGCGTACAGCTACGTGTACTTCTACGGGCACACCGGCGCGCCGGTCGGCCCGAACGCGCAGCTGGAGGTGGACGTCACTCCGACGTGCGGCACCCTGATCCCCTTCGGCCAGGGCGGCCTCGACACCCGCGGCGCGCGGATGACGATGACCGCGTCCGGATGCGCGGGGATCAACCAGACCCTGAGCGTGGGCGCGGCGCTGGGCACCGGCAACCTCGCGCAGATCGTCCTCTGGCTGGGCGCCTCCACCACCGGCTACGGCGGACTGAACCTGCCGTTCGACCTCGGCGTGATCGGCATGCCCGGCAGCCGGCTCTACACCGGCATGGACGTCTACCTCGGCGCGGTGCCGAACCTGAACGGTCGCGGCACCCTGCCGCTCGTGATCCCGAACAACGCCACGCTCTCGGGCGCGACCGTGCACTTCCAGACCGCGGCGTTCGACCCAGGCGCCACACCGCTCGGCTGGCTCACCAGCAACGGCCTGACGGTCGTCCTGCGGTGAAGCCGCGCGGACCCGTTCACACCGGGAGGTGGCGGGTCAGGGCGGGCCGGACGCCCGTGAGCACGTTGCGCACGCTGATCGGCGCGGCGCCGCGGTGCGACGACCGCGCGCGTACCGCGGCATCGGCGTAGCTGCCGCCGCGCTGGACGCAATTGACGTCCTGCAATGGCCCCTGTCCGGCCGGGTCCAGACGCAGCAGCGCGGGATCGGGCTCGCCACGCAGGCCGTCGCCCGAGCGCGGCACGGCGGAGCCCTGCGAGAGATCGCGGCACCACTCCCAGAGGTTGCCGTGCAGGTCGTGGAGACCGAAGGCATTGGGCCGGAACGTGCCGATCGGCGCCGTGACGAACCAGGCGTCCTGCAGCTCGCGGCTGATCGGGATCCCCTGCTGCTCCAGGGTCGCGGCCTCGCGCCCGGCGAGGTTGGCGTGGCCCTGGAGCGAGGCGACGTCGGGGCCCGAGGACCACGCCGTGCCGCTCCCGGCCCGACACGCATGCTCCCACTGCGCCTCGGTCGGCAGGTCCAGACCCAGGCGGTGCATCGCCTGCGCGGCGTCGAGCCAGCTGAGCGCCTCGACCGGGTGCAGCTCCGTGATCTGGACGGGACCGACCGGGGTGCCCACGGGGTAGTGGCTCGGATCGGTGCCGAACACGCGCCGCCACTGCGCGCGACTCATCTCGTGCTTGCCGATCCAGAACGGTCGCAGCTCGACCTCGTGCACTTCGCCCTGCCCCGGGGTGATCGTCCGCTCGTAGTTGGGCGCGGCGGGATCGCGTTGCTGGGCGCCGATCCGGGCCAGGCCACCGGGGATCAGCACCAGGACCACGCCGTGCTCCGCGCCGATCCGCAACTCGCCGTTGGCGTCGCGCTCCGGGGCGGCCCCGGTCTGCAGGACCACGAACTCGTGCAACCCGCTGTGCGGATCGGCGCCCAGTGGCACGAGGCCGCGCACGGGCGCGATGCGCAGGCCGGCGTACCTGGGTGACGCGGCGATCGCCGCGCACGCCGCCTGCCATGCGGCGGCGGGCCGCTCGAGCGTGAGCTCCCGCACGCTCCGCGCCCACCTGGCGCGCCGCTCGACGTCCGCCAGCAAACCGTTCGCTCCGGCGAGTGCGGCGATCTCCTTCTCCAGCCCGGCCAGGGATTCGAGCAGGAAGCGCTCAGCGTCCGCGCCGGCGTCTCCCGCGCCGGGTCCCGGCCCCGCCACGCGCGCGGCCACCGTGGCGCGCAGGGCGTCGCGGCGGGCCGCACCGTCCAGGAGCTCCTTGGCCTGTGCCAGCCAGCGCTCGTACTCCGGCACGCGTTCGGGCGTCGCCGGCCAGAGCGTGGCGGAACGCGCGCGCAGGTCGCGCAGCGACACCACGTCGGCCAGGCCAAGGAACTCGTCCAGGCGCGCACGTGCCAGCACCTCGGCGTGGTGGGCGCGGTTCCAGGCCGTGGTGCTGAGCACGAGACCCGCGAGGAGGGCCAGGAGGGCCACGGCCGCCGCGCCCACCGGCCAGCGATGGCGGCGCACGAACTTGCGCACCTGGTAGCCGAGCCCGGGCGGCCCGGCCGTCACCGGTCGATCGTCGAGGTAGCCCTGCACGTCCTCCGCCAGCGCCGCCACGGTGGCGTAGCGGCGCTCGCACTCCTTGGCGAGCGCCTTCAACACGATCCAGTCCAGGTCGCCGCGCAGGCGGCGGGCGGTGCCGGGGTCCTGTACGCGGGTGCTGGGGCGCGGCGCCTCCGCGGCGCGGATCAGGGCGATCAGCTCGGAGACGCCGGCCGAGCGCCAGCGGGCGCGCGGATGGGGCAGCTCGCCGACCAGCAGCTCGAAGAGCACCACGCCGAGGGCGTAGACGTCGGTGCGCAGGTCCACGTCGAGGTCGCCCTCGGCCTGCTCCGGACTCATGTACTCCGGCGTGCCCAGGAGCGTGCCCGCGCGAGTCGTTTCGCGCGTCGCGAGGTCGGCCGCGAGCGCGCGGGCGATGCCGAAGTCGATCACCTTGGGCCAGGGCTCGCCTTCGAGGTCCTGCACCAGGATGTTGGATGGCTTGAGGTCGCGATGGATCACGCCGCGCTGGTGGGCGTGGTGCACGCCGTCGCACACGCGCACGAAGAGGCGCAGGCGCGTGCGCAAGTCGAGCGCCCGCGCAGCGCAGAACGCGGTGATCGGCTGGCCAGGGACGTACTCGGTGACCAGGTACGGCCGGCCGTCGGGGGTCGCCCCCGCGTCGAGGATCTTGGCGATGCAGGGATGGTCGAAGCGCGCCAGCAGCTCGCGTTCGGCCTCGAAGCGGCGCAGCACCGCGGCAGTGTCCATGCCGGGGCGGATCAGCTTGAGGGCGACCTGGCGCCGGATCGGTTCCACCTGCTCCGCGAGGTGCACGATGCCGAAGCCGCCTTCGCCAAGGGGCGAGAGCAGCCGGTAGGCGCCGATCCGTTCCGGCGTGGCCGGCTCGGCGAGGCCCAGACCGGTCAGTGCGGCCTCGGCACCGGCCAGCTTCCGGCACAGGCGGCGCAGCGCCTCGGCGTGCTCGGGATGCGCGCGCAGGAGGCTCTCGAATTCCGCGCCGCGCTGCGCCGGCGGCAGCTCGAGGAACACCTCGTAGGCGCGCTCCTCCAGGGCCTCGGGAAGCGGTGGGCCGGGGGCGGAGGGCGGCGTTCCGGGCTGCTCGGTCATGCGTGGTCGCGTGCGCCTGGGCGCGAGCCACGGATGCTACGGGGCGAGGCGCCGTCCGTGGGGCACGGACCCGCCCCGTCGTCCTGCGCGCGGTCCCATGGACCGATCCCCGCGCGCGCTCAGGCGGCCGCAGGCCAGAGCCAGGCGAACGTGGCGCCGGTGACGAGCCCGTAGACCAGCCCGTCGAACACGAACTTGCAGGTGCTGCTCCAGGCCGAGCCCTTCCAGATCGAGTTGGTCACGTTGGTGAACGCGTAGGCCAGGACTCCCACGGTGCTCGCCATCCGGAACACGCCGGCGCCGCGCGGCATGGCCATCCCGGTGATGTAGGCGACGAACACGCTGACCACGAGGCAGAACGCGAACCACTGACCCAGGCTGCGGCCCATGTTCCAGGGGCCGTTCGGCATCACGGTCATCGTGCCGACCGGGCCCTGGTTGAGCCTGGCCACGTACTCGGGATCGTTCATGTCCTTCATCGACTTGCACATGGGGAACATGTACTCGCCCGGCTTCACGCCAGCCGAGCGCATCGCAGCGAGCACGGCCTCCTCGCCGTCCATCTTCCGCATGTCGGACTTGTGGTACGGCAGCACCATGTGGATGACGGAACTGGCGACGAACACGAGCACGGCGGCGAGCACGATCGGGAGCCAGAGCGCGAAGACGGAAACCATGAGTCCTCCTGGAGGGGGGTTGCCGACGCGGGTCGGCGGGTGTGCATGTGCCGCAGGACGCTAGCGCCGACGCGCCCCGGACTCCATTTCGGCGTCGGCCGGACGGGCGCGGGACCGGTGGACGGGACGCCTTCCGGCCCCGAACCGGCGGTACGGCCCTTGCCCGCGCGGGTCGGGCGCGTAATCCCATCGGCCCGATGAGCGCCGAGCCGTCCCGGAGCCTGGTCGAGGCCGCATCGCGCGGCGAAGCGCCGGCGATCGAGGAGCTGATCGCGCGGCACCTGCCGCGCCTGCGGGCCTACGTGCGCCTGCGGATGGGGCCGGAGCTGCGCCAGCGCGAGGGCAGCATGGACCTCGTGCAGTCGGTGTGCCGGGAAGTGGTGGAGCACCTGGCAGGCTTCCGCTGGGAGGGCGAGGAACGGTTCCTGGGCTGGCTCTTCACCACGGCGCTCTACAAGGTGCAGGAGAAGCAGCGCTTCCACGGGCGCGAGCGGCGCGCGGCGGGCAAGGAGACGCGCGTGCCGGACGATGGCGAGTTGGTGGCGGCGCTGGACTGGCTCACACCGAGCCGCGTGGCGATGGGCCGCGAACGGCTGCACCGCTTCGAAGAGGCGTTCGCGCGCCTGCCCGAGGAGTACCGCGAGGTGATCGCCCTGGCGCGGATCGTGGGGTTGGGGCACCGCGAGATCGCCGCGCGGATGACGCGCAGCGAGGCGGCGACGCGCAAGCTGCTCGGCCGCGCGCTGGCCGAGCTCGGAAGGCTGCTCGGCGCCGAGGAGGGCTAGAAGCGCAGGATCAGGGGATTGGTCAGGTAGCGCCCGGCGATCGCCTGCACGGGCGCCACGGTGCCCGGCGGTAGTCCCGCGGGGATCTGGACGCCGAGCGCAGCCTGACCCTGGAACGGGAAGAGACTGACGGGCACGGCCAGGAAGGGCTCCCTCAGCGCGAACCCGCCCGCGAAGCCCGGCCACAGGGCGCCGGACTGACGCAGCTCGGGATCCCCGCTGAAGAGCACGAAGAACATGCCGCCCGGGTGGCCGATGCACGCGAGATCGAGGCTCGCGGAACCTGCGACGGGCCCGCGGACATAGAGGTGCGGATACCACTCGTCGGCGCCGATGTCGGGACGGTCCTCGGCGGCGCGGGGATCCCCCTCGAAGTCGGTGTCGCCCGCGCCCGTCTCCGCCAGGCCGGCGTTGCGGCACGGCGAGGGGTACGCGATGTGGAAGTACCCGGGGGTCGGCTCCAGGAGCGGATCGCTGGCCAGGTTGTTGGACCCCGGATGGCCACCCTGCACGCAGCAGTGCGAGACCTCGGCCACGCCGGTCAGCTGGCCGGGTGCGCCCGGCAGACGGGCGGTGTTGGCCCACAGGATCGAGTTCACGATCCGCGTGGTGGGGCGCGCGAGGAGCCCGCCGACCTGGAACCCTGCGTTGCCGGTGATCGTGACGTGGGTGAGCTGGGCGTCGTCCGCGGCGATCTCCACGCCGCCCGCGGTGCCCGGGGCGAAGGCGGACACGGTGTTGAGCGAGAACACGCTGCTGCGCACCCGCACGCGGCTGCCGCCGAGGAACGCGCCGGCCGGGCCGCCGATGTCCTTGAACGAGTAGTTCGTGCTGTTGCGCACCACCTGCACGCGGTCGATCTCGGTGACCCCCGTCGCCACGTGCAGGCCGGCGGACTCCTCCGCCAGGTTCTCGTTGAGCACGAGGTCGGCGAGCGCCGCGCGCGTGGTGGCCAGCAGGAGCGCCCCGCCCACCGCGCCGCGGTTGCCGGAGAAGGTGCTGCCGATCACCCGCGCCTCGCCACCGGAGACGAACACCGCGCCGCCGGCCTCGAGATCGCCGTTGCGCACGAAGGCGCAATGGCGCACTTCCACGAGCGTGGCCTCGTTGGCGTACAGGGCACCGCCGCTGCCGAACTGGGTCGCGTTGCGCTCGAAGCGGCATTCCTCCACGAGCGCGCCGCCGCGCTGGATTCCGACCGCGCCGCCGCGGCCGCCGTTGCCGGCCCGGTTGTCGGTGAAGATGCAGCGGCGCAGCGTGGGCGCCGCGCCGTCGATCCACACCGCGCCGCCTTCGCGGGCGAAGCCGCGCACCAGGGCGAAGCCCTCCAGCCGCGAGTCGCGACCCTCGCCGCGCGTGAAGAGCGCACAGCGCGCGACGCGCTCGCCGTCGAGGATGGTCGCCTCCGGTCCACCCGAGGAGCGCACGAGGATCGCCTTGCCGAGGAAGTCGATGGTCTCCTTGTAGGTTCCTGGATCGACCAGCACGGTGTCGCGCGGCGCGGCGGCCGCGATCGCGGATTGGATCGTGGGGTACTGCGACGGCACCCGCAGCGTGGCCTGCGCCGCGAGCGACCCGGCGAGCAGCCACGCCGCGAACACGAGGTTGGCGAGGGTCGGGGACGGGAGTGGCATGCCGTGGCCGGGCAGCGCGGACCCGATACGGGACGAGGATGGAGCGGGGTGCATAGGACGAGGCGGCGTGCAGTGTGCCGCGCGTGCCCCCTCCGTGCATTCCGCCGCACCGCCACTGGTTACGAAGCGGCCGGAGCCCGGCCGGCGCGGGGCCCAGGTGGCCGCTCGAGCGCGCCCGGCCGCGGGGCGGCGGTGCTGCTCCCCTGGTCCCGGAAGTGATGGCCGCGGCCTAGGCCGCGACGAGCGCCCCGTAGCTCGCGCCGGCGATGGTCGAGAGCAGGACGACCAGCCCGGCGTAGGCCAGGGTCTTGCGCGTGCCGAGCACGCCGTGGAGGACGAAGAGACTGGGCAGCGACAGGGCTGGCCCGGCCAGCAGCAGCGCGAGCGCCGGACCCTGCCCCATGCCCCGACCGATCAGACCCTGCAGGATCGGGATCTCGGTGAGGGTCGCGAAGTACATCAGGGCGCCGGCGAGCGACGCGAAGAAGTTGGCCCCCAGCGAGTTCCCGCCGACCGAGTCCTCGATCCAGCGCCCCGGCACGAGGCCTGCCTCGGAGCCGGGCCGACCGAGCAGCAGCCCGGCGACGAGCACGCCGGCGAAGAGGAGCGGGGCGATGAGCTTCACGAAGCTCCAGGTCTCGAGCACCCACGCCTCGCGTTCGGGGGCGTCGAAGCGACGCAGCGCGAGCCAGAGGGTCAGCAGCAGGCAGCCGCCGGCCAGGTACCACTTGATGCCGTGGACGGCATCCGCCCAGCCGGTCGGTTCCGCGGGTCGTCCCCACGCGGCGAAGATCAGGACTCCAGCGAGCGCCGCCACGAGCGCCCCGGACCGTGCCCCGGATCCCTCGGCATCGGCGGCGCCGGCGAACGGGTCCGTCGCCTCGGCACGCGCGCCTTCCTCCCGGCGGAACAGGAGACCCATCAGCAGTCCGATCACGAGCGCGAACACGATCGCGCCGATCCCGCGTGCCAGGCCGAGCTCCCAGCCCAACACGCGGGCGGTCAGCACGATCGCCAGCACGTTGATCGCCGGACCGGAGTAGAGGAAGGCGCTCGCCGGGCCGAGTCCTGCCCCGCGCTTGTAGATCCCCGCGAACAGGGGCAGGACGGTGCAGGAGCAGACCGCGAGCAGGGTCCCGGACACCGAGGCGACGCCGTAGGCCAGCGCCTTGGGAGCGCGGGGTCCCAGGTAGCGCATCACCGCGGACTTGGACAGGAACACGGCGATCGCTCCAGCGATGAAGAACGCGGGCAACAGGCAGGTGAGCACGTGCTCGCGTGCGTAGTCGCGCAGCATCGCGAGCGCCTCGATCACCGACCGCTGGAGCCGCGGCTCGTCGACCGGCAGGAACCACGCGGCCAGGAACGCGCCGACGAGCAGCAGGAGTTTGGTGCGCTCACGCATGTCACGACCTCTGCAGGAACACCGCCACGCCGACCGCGGCGATCACCACTCCGGCGCCGATGCGCAGGATCCCGCCGGCCTTCGCCAGGCGGCGGGACTCGACCAGGGTCCGGGCCGCGCCGGCGGACGCGCCGGCGACGAGGATCAGGACGCTGTGCCCGAGCGCATAGGCCGCGAGCAGGAGTGCGCCATAGGCGGTGCTGGTTCCGGAGCCGGCGACGTACGCCAGCACGACCACCAGGATCGGCGTCGCACAGGGCGTGGACACGAGCCCGAAGAGCGCGCCCAGGCCGATCGCGCCCGGGACCCCGCTCCATCGGGGCGTCATGCGCACGTTCGGCATCGGCAGCTCGACCAGACCGACCAGGTGCGCGCCCATCAGCAGGCAGACGACGAGGATCGCGTAGTCCCAGAAGCGCCCGACGTCGCCGAGCATCTGCCCGGCGAGGGCCGCGGCGATGCCCATGACCGCGAAGGCCGCCGACAGGCCGAGCACGAACGCGGAGGAGAGTGCCGCGGCGCGGCCCAGCGACCGGACGTCGCTACGGCCGCCGATGTACGCCATCAGGAGCGGGATCGTCGCGATGACGCAGGGATTGGCCGCGGTCAGCATGCCGCCGGCGAACACCGCCAGCAGCGCGAGCATCGGCGAGGTGCCGATCAGGGCCTGCACGCGGTCCGCCTCGTCGCCCTGGGGTGCGAGCAGGATCAGCGCGTGGAGACCCATCCGAGCTCGACGAGCTTCCGCTCGATCGCCTCACGCGGCAGGAAGCCCTCGTGGCGGAACAGCACCTTGCCGTCGGCGGCGAGGAACACCTGGGTCGGGATCAGCTTGACGCCGTACTCGCGGGCGCGCGCGTTGCTCTCCGCCTCGGCGAGGTCGAGGTAGTGCACGTCGACCACGCCACGGTACGCCGCGCGGACCTCGTCGAGGACCGGCATCATCTTCTTGCAGGCGAGGCAGGTGCCGCGGCCGAAGTCGAGGATCGCCGGCAGCGTGTTCGTGGACGCGGGGCCCGGCGCGGGCCGGGAGCCTCGCTCCGCGCCGCCGCCACGGAGGACGCCGAGCGCCACGACGAGCGCCGCGATGGCCGCCAGGGTGATCCAGGATCGCCGGCTCACGCACGGCCCCCGTGCGCCGCGAGCCACTTCTCCAGGTCGGTCTCGCGCAGCACCCGACCCTCGACGACGGGCTGGCCGTCGATCATGGTGGTCGGCGTGCGCAGCACGCCGCGGGCGGTCATGGTCGCGAGGTCGGTGTGCTTCACGACCTCGCCAGCGATCTGATGACTCGCGAGGAAGGCCTCGGCGGTGGCCTTGGACTGGTTGCACTTCGCACAACCGGGACCGAACACCTCGATCTTCATCGTCGGGCTCCTGTGGTCCGCCTCGCCGTACACGAGCGGGCCGGTGCGGCGCCGGCGAGGCGCTTGCGATCGACACCGGCGACGAGCCTGAAGAACGCCTCGGCCTCGGCGTCCCCCGAGACGGCCGCGCGGAGACCCGCGAGGAGGCTGCTGACGAGAGCGGAAGCCTCCGGGTCGACGAGGCGGTACTCGACCCACCAGCCGTCACGGTGGCTGCGGATCAGTCCGGCGCGTTGCAGGATGCCGAGGTGCCGCGACACCGCTGGCTGTCCGACCTCGACGAGCGCGACCAGTTCGCAGACGCAGAGGGGTCGCCGCTCGAGCGCCAGCAGGATGCGCAGGCGCGTGGGGTCGGCAGCCGCGCGGAGAACCCCGAGCGCGGTGCCGAAGCTGCTCATCGGTGAGGCAACGGGACAGCGTATCGAGGAATTTCGATATGGATGCCGGCCAGGAGCATGGCAGGTGCGGCGGGCCGGCGCCGGCATCGGCGCCGCCGCGCCAGCCAGGGCCGGGGGCGCGGGCCGCGGGGGCGGGCCGCGCCCGCGTGCCGGACGCGGCATCGCGAGTTCCGTGACGCCACGCGTCACGACCCGGAAGCCGCGATCTTCCTGGTGGCGGAGCGGCGCCACGCCGCACGAACCCGATGCACACACTCAAGGATTGGTCCAGGAAGGCGCCCCTGATCGGCGCGTTGGCGATGGGGCTCGGCAGTCAGGTGCCGGCCCCGGGCAACGGTGGCGCCGCACACGAGCTGCGGCCCGAACCGGCGCGGATCCCGATCCGTGACGAGGGCGTGGATCCGCTCCACGGCAGCCTCGGCGTGTGGGGCGCGGGGCGCGCGTACAAGTGCGGCTTCGACGGCGGCTTCACCATGGTTCCGTACCTGGGGCGGGAGGCGCCGAGGAACCTGCCCTGGCGCTGGATCACCACGAGCGCCCGGATCGGCGCCGAGGACCTGCACGGCGGTGGCGCGGCGCAGACCGCATTCACCGAGTACCGGCACGAGAGCCGCCGCGGGCTGGTCACCGAGGTCTACGACGTGCACGTCGAGGGCGTGAAGCAGAGCTTCGTGGTGCACGCGCGTCCCGAGGCCGGCGCGCTGGTGATCCGCGGGCGGATCGAGACCGGGCTGCGCGCGGCCCCCGGGCCGGCGGGGGTGCGCTCGTTCCACTTCGCGGATCCAGACGGACGCGCCGCGATCACCTATGGCGAGGCCGTGGCCATCGATGCCCGCGGCGAGCGCTTCCCCGTGACCAGCGCCTTCGACGGCGACGAGATCGAACTGGCCATTACCGCCGAAGACGTGGCGCGGGCCACGTTCCCGCTCACCGTCGACCCATGGATCACCCCCGTGGTGCTGGGGAGCGGTTCGTACGGGCTCCTGCTCTCGCCGCCGCAGGACCTGGAGATCGAGCGCGTCCCCACCACGCTCCCGTACAAGCTGCTCTACGCCTACGCACGCTACGCCTCGCTGGGCGACGCCGACCTGTACGTGCTGCGCTGCGACGAGGCGTTCGGCGGCGTGATCGCGACCTACTCGGAGTTGTCCACCACCGTGGCCACCAAGGAGCCGAGCCTCGGCTCGGCCGCGCATGACGGCCACTACCTGGTGGCGTTCACCCGCGCCGCGGGCAGCAACTCCACGGTGCACGTGTACCGCAAGTCCGGCGACGACCTGACCAGCGGCGCGCCGGTGGTGAACCTGGGCGTGCCCGCGGGCTTCACCGAGCGCACGCCGCGCCTCGGCGGGCGCCGCGTGGCGGCCACGGGCACGCAGCATGCGCTGCTCGTGCGCCTGCGCGAGCCGGCCGCGGGCGGACTCACGGAGGTCCACGCCAGCATCCTGTACGGCTCGCCCATGGTGAGCGGACCCTCGTTCCACGTCGGCGGTGGCGGTGCCCTCCTGCAGATCGACACCGACCGGCCCTGGGTGACCCGCGACACCACGGGCCCCTACGACCCCTGGCTGGTGGCGTTCCAGGAGTGGGGTGCCGGGTCGGACCGCTGGAACGTGCGCGTGGTGCGCGTGGAGTACACCGGACAGCTCGCGGCGCAGAGTTTCGTCCCCAGCCTGGGGGCATACCCCGCGCATCAGATGGCGCCGCGGATCGAAGGCGCAGGCGGGCGCTACCTGCTCACGTTCGCCACCGCGCCGACGCTCACCTATCCGGGCAAGCTCGCCACCCACCATGGCCAGGAGATCCTGGCGCTGCGCGTGGACTGGGGGCTCGGGCAACCGCCGCGGACCCCGCACGTGCGCACCAACCTCTGGGGCTCGACCAGCCGTGACCTGGTGCAGGGGGGCCTCGCGTTCGACATCGTGAGCCGCTCGCACTGGGCCGCCGCGGCCACGAAGCTGACCGGCAACGGCATGGTGTGGAAGCTCGGCTACGCCGGGGGCGCGATCAGCAGCGACGCCCTGCCCGTGCCCGCCACCGGCTCGGTGGTGGCGCGGATGCCGGCGCTGACCTTCGACCAGGAGCGCGAGCGCTTCGCCCTCCTGTGGCGGCGCGACGTCACGGTGTCGGGTGCCACCGGCTGGGAGCTGCTGGGCGCGCTCAACGAGTACCCGGCCCAGGACGACCCCGTGCTCTACGGCGTGAAATGCGGCGGCTACGGCACGATCAGCGCCTACGGCAGCTGGCGGCGCGGCAGCGGCACGGCGATCCTCGGCGCGGGCTCCCTGCCGGCCAATCAGGCGGTGGTGGGCCTGCTCTCGCTGGGCAGCGCCGACCTGCCGCTGGCGAACTTCGGGTTGCCGGGCGGCTGCTCGATCCGCGTCGACCTCGACCCGCCGCGCTTCCTCGTGGCGCTCTCGCTCGTGGCCGGCGGCACCGGCGTCGTGAATCTGCCCTTGATCCTGCAGGAGAGCGTCGCGGCGGCCGACCTGCACGCGCAGTTCTTCTACTTCGGCAGCACCCCGGGCACGCTGGCCGCGACCCAGGGGCTGAAGATCGAGATCCGGTGAACGGGGCGCCTTGGCCCCGGTCCGGTCAGCGCGCGCGGGGACGGAACCGCACCCGGGAGGACTCCTTCCCCGGCGCATTGGCAGGACGGCCACCGGATTCTTGCGTCCGGCGGCCGGCTTGACGAACCAACGTGGTACGCCCAACCTGCGGACGTCCAGCCACTGCACACATGCGCACCGCCATCGCCTACTCCGTTCTGGCTCTTTCCTGGTTCGCGAGTGCCGCCTTCGGGCAGGCATTGAACCTGTTCCCCAGCGTGCCCTCCGCCAAGTCCTGGCCGATGGAGGCGGGCAGCGGGAGCGCGACCCTCGCGATCACCGGCCGGATCGGCGGCTCCGGCCATGCCGACGTCGTGCAGGTGATCGGTGGAGTTCCCTACTTGTTCGACACGCCGGGCCTCCAGGCGACCTTCACCCGGCTGCCGGGCGCCTGGTCCGGCGTGACGGGGCTCTGCGTACGCGACGGGGGTCCGAGTCCCACGCGGCAGCAGGTCCTGATCAGCGACGACGTCGGGTTGAGGCTCTGCGTGTACGACGCATCGCTCGGGCTGCTGGCCGTCCCGCTCCCGCTGCCAGGAGTCGACGGCGTGAGCAGGATGTCCGCGGCCGACGTGGACGGGGACGGCCACCAGGACCTGCTCTGCGTGCACCGCGACGGCAGAACCATCCAACTCCTGCACGGCGCGCCGGGCGGATTCGGCGAAATGGAGAGCTGCACCCTCGCCGCCATGATCGATGGGCTGGTCTCGGTGCCGTGGCCCGGGGGTGCGAACGCGCGTGCCATCGCGGTGGTCAGTGGGGGGAGCCTGCGCCTCTACGCGGGAGGACTCGCTGGGGCGTCCCAGGTGCTGGCGACGAGTCCTGCGCCGTTCACCTCCACCTTGCTGGTAGTGCGCACCTCGCCTTCCACGTCCGCCCTGGTCTGGTGCAGCGGCTCGGACAGCAGCAACGTGCTGCACTTCGTGGGGCCCTCTGGCGCGAGTTCGATCACGTTCGGCGGACACGACCTCGTGGCTGGGGCCGCCGGCGACGTGGACGGCGACGGTGACGACGACGTCGTGTTCAGCCAGCGCGGCAGCCACCGCGCACTGCTCCTGATGCAGCGCACCACCGGCTTCGCCTACACGCTGTTGGACGCGGCCGAGATCGAGTTGACCACGCCCAACTCCACGCCGCCTGCCCCTGCCAACCTCGCGACCCCGGTCCTCGCCGACCTGGACTGCGATGGGGACGCGGACCTCGTGCACGCAGTGCAGAGCCAGGCCGGTGTTGCGCGGGCGATGAGTCCCTTCCTGGCTCCTGGGAATGGCCGGCCCGTCCTCGCGGGGGGGCGTTTCCTGGAGCAACCGAGCCTCTCCCTGCAACTCCAGCTCGAGGCCGGGTGGACCCCACCGCCAGGCACCACACACTTCGAAGTGATCCGTTGGCGCATGCGGCGGGAGGGCAGCTCGTATGTGGTCGATCCGAGCCACGTACCCGTGCGCGAACGGTTCCCCGCGAACACGACCGAGCTGACCCTGGGCATCGGGGGCCTCGAACTCGTCGATCTGGGCGAGGTGTACCGCGTGTGGATCCGTGCCGTGGTCGTCGCCAACGATCTCGTGCAGATGGCGTTCCCTCCCGAGGTCGGAGTCCTCTCGGGCAACAACGTCGTGCATCCGGAACTCATGGCCGCGTTTCCCAATCGCGAGTTCGAAATCCCCTTCGAGCACTCGGAGGACGGCGGCGAGATTGGCGGCGGCTACATCGGGATCGGGGTGCCGCCTCCACCGACCGGCGGCGGACCGATACCGGGCGGCGGCTGAGTTCCAACCGGCCAGGCTCGGTCAGGGATGGCGGCGCCGCAGGAGGAGCAGTGCCGCAGCGGCGAGGATCAGCCCCGATCCCAGGAGGAGGGCCGGCACGAGGTAGCCGCCGCGACGTGCGGGATCGCGGGGCCCTGCGCCGCCGTCGCTTGCGTCGCGTGCGTCGGTGATGCGCTCGTCGCCCAACCCGAAGACGTGGAGGAGCGCGCTGCCCGCCGGTGCCCGGCCCGGGACACTCGCCTCCAGGACGGCGCGGACCCTGCGCATCGCCTCGGCGCTCGTCGAGCCGGCAGCCAGGGCGGCGTGCGCTTCGTGCACGAATCGGCGGGCCGTGGCGAGGTCCAGGTCGGCGGTGGAGGCGACCACGCTCCGCGCACCCGCGTACAGGAAGGCTCCGGCGAGGTGCCCGCCCTGGTCGTCGCCTCGGCGGGTTGGACCGCTGGCGGCAGAGCAAGCCGCCAGGATCACGAGGGGTGGGAGGGCGACCAGGCGCTCCACGTCCGCGCAGCGCAGCAGGGGGTCCGCATCCGGTCCCTCGCCGGCGAACACGAGGGCCGCAGGCCGCTCGTCGCCGTCCATGGCCGCGTCGAGGACACCGTGTCCCAGGAAGGTGAGCATCCGGGACTGCGACAGATCGGCGGTGAGCAGGGCGGATCGAGTGGCCAGCCGGCCGGACACGACCCGCGCCTTCCGGAACGGCGCGGCGAGCTCGGCGAGGGTGGTCGCCGCGAGCACGAGCGGGGGCAGGTCCGACCCTCGCCGGGCGGCAGGCTCGGTCGCGGCGACCAGGAGCAGATCGTCCGCCCGTGCGCTCCCGCGCGCGGCCCGGGCCCGCAACTCCATGCCGAGCGGCAGCGACGGGAGGTACCAGATCGCCTTGCGGGTACCCAGGGAACTGCCATCCGGATCGGGAAGCGCCTCGAAGGGCGCCTCGGCGAGGAGGTCGCGGCCCACGATCGCCAGCGCCCTCCAACCCGCGATGTGCGCGCTCAGGGGTTCGGGAAGCACTTCGTCCCGGAGGGCGGCAGCAGTCGCCGTCGTCGCGGCGCTCCGGGACGATTCGCGCAGCGCGGCTCGCACTTCGCGGGCCAGGGCGCGGGCGCGCGACAGGGACCCGAGCGGGAAGTGCTCGATCGAAGTGGGCGTGATCGCGAACACATGCGAGCCCACCGCCGCCGGCAGGTACACCAGGATCCCTCCGTCCCGGGGCGCCAGATCACGCCGGATCGCGTCCGTGTCGGGTGTGCCGAGCCCCAGCCGGCGAGCCGTGCTGCCCAAGGATTGGGCGAACACGAGGTGGCGGAGAGCGCGGCCCGGCTCGCCCGGACGGATCCGCAACTCGAGCGCAATGAGCGTCGCGAGCAGGTCGCGGCGCGCCACCGGCTGCAGATAGCCGATGCCTGCGGGTCGCGGTGGATGGCCGCGCCAGAGTTCGTAGAGACGCTCCTGCGCGCGCAGCAGGGCGGTATGCGCTGCCTCCGCCTCTGCGGGCGGGATGCGAGTCTGGGTCATGAGGAGGCGCGCCTCCAGCACGGCGAGCGCGGCCGTCTCCCGACTCAGCTCGAAGTCGCGGATGCCATCCAACAGCGTCCGGGCCTCGCCGACCCTCGGGCGCGCGGCCTCCGGCGACCCCGCCTCTAGGTCCAGGGCGGCGAGCCGCAGCAGGAGCCGTGCGCGATCCATGGGCTGGCGGGACTGCACGAGCGTGCTCTCGAGCAGCCCCTGCGCGACGGCGAGGTGCTCTTGGCCCCGCTCGGAGACCCGGGCGCGGGCGATCGCGGCCCGCAGCTCCACCTGCATGCGCGACGGTGGCGGCGCCGCGAGGCGCAGGAGCTCGGTCGCGATCGCGAGCGCCTGGGCGTGGTCCTCGGCGGCCAGCGCCTCCTCCAGGGTCCAGAACTGCGACCACGGGTCCGATGCGCCGGCCACCGCCCGGACCTCCGTGAACGCGGCATGCGCGAGGTCGATCAGGCCCAGCTCCAGGTAGAGCCGGCCCTGCATCGTGCGCAGGGGCGTCCGCCACGCGGCGAGCGAGGGGCGTGAGTCGGCCCGTGCCGCCGCCGCAGGGATCAGGCCCGCCGCCTCGTCGAGCAGCTCCTCTACCCGGCGCAGGTGTCCTCCCACCATCTCGACCGTGGCGAGCTGGAGCAGGGCGATCGCGCGCCACTCGCCGAGCCCGGCCGTCACCCCTTGACTGGCCAGGGTGCGCGCCAAGGTGAAGTGGCCGGCGCTCGCATGCGCGTGAGACGCCGATCGGACTGCCTCCGCGGCGCGGTCCGCACGCCGCATGCGCAACGCGGCGGCGATCGCGGTGGCGAGGCTCTCGGTGGCCTCTGGCACCGCGGCGCCGAGCCCCGGGCGGGCGTTGGCCAGCGCCGAGGCGAGGTCCGTCGCGGCCGCATGGACCGGATCGTCGGGCCGCCCGCCACGGGTCTCGCTGGCGACGGAGAGACGACGCAGGAGCGCGACGGCCTCCGGGGCGGTGGCCGCGTTCAGGTCCTTGCGGAGCCGATCGACGGCGGCGCGGATGGCTGCGGCGTCGTCCGGATCCTGGGCCCTGACGGCGGCGCAGGACAGCGTCAACGCGGCAACGACACCGGCGAGTCCACGTGCCCCACGGGGTCCCCGGCGGCATCGTGAGCGGTGACCTGCAGGTGGATGCGCGTCGGCAAGGTTGTCACTAGCGAAGCGGGGAGGTTCCATTCGGGTCGGTCGAGACGAGGCGAGCGGGCCAGCTCACGAGGATCGCCCTCTTGGCGGAGGAGCGCGCTGTAGTACGCCGCGGCGGCTGCCTCGAGGCGCCACGAGAGGAGCACGGAACCGTCGGCGGCGGCCGAGGGGGGCATGACGACGAGCCTGCCGCCCAGGTGGGTGGGCGGCTCCTGGGATGATCCACCATGCGGCCAGGACCAGATCGCCAGTCCGATCAGCACGAGCGCGGCGATGCCCAGGATCAGGGCGGCGAAGCCGCGTGCACCGGGCTGCCTGCCGCCGCCGCGGCGCGCCAGGCCCCGGACCAGGGCGTCGATGTCGGCGGCCGGCACGCTGCCCTCCGGCGCGCGAACGGCGGCCAGACCCTCACGCTCGGTACGCCCGGCGCGATCGAGGGTCTCCTGGGTCTGCCGGTAGGTGGCGATGAGCTCCCGGAGCGCCGGATCGCGTTGCGCCACCGCCTGCACGCCAGGGTCCTCGGGGTCGAGCTCCCCGGCCCGGATGCGCTCCAGCAGGTGCTGCGGATCCTCTGGGGTTTTCATTGGTGCTCCGACCCGAAGCCGGGTTCCAGCCAGTAGCGCATCTTCTCCAGAGCGCGGTAGTACCGGCTCTTGATGGTGGTGAGCGGCTCACCCCGCGCCGCGGCGATCCACTCGAACGTGCGCTCCTCGAAGTGCTTCAGCCGCACGACGTCGGCCTCCGGCGGGGGCAGGCGGTCCAGCGCGAGGTAGACCCGCTCCAGGTCGCTGCGCTCGACGCGGGTCGTGTCCTCTTCGGCGGCGATCTCGAGAGTAGGGGTCGGCACCGGCGCGCGCCTCCGGCGGCGCACCGCGTTCAGCAGGGTGAACTCGCAGAAGCGGAACACCCAGGTCTCCAGGCTCGCGTCGCCGCGGAATGACGCGAGGTTCTCCCAGACCTTCAGTACGACGTCCTGCACCACCTCGCCCAGCTCGCTCGCAGCCAGGGGTGAGCCGAGGCGGCGGTTCCGCGCCGCAACGATCCTGGGCACGCACTCCAGTCGCCGGATGAACTCGCTGAGCCCTGGCTCGTCCCGCCGCAGCACGCGCTGGACGAGTTCCTGGTCGCCGGTCACTGCGACGCTCCGCCTGTGAGCCGGTGCGGCGAACCGGCGCGCGCACGGGTCGATCTGCGCCGCCGGGCAGGGCGTGGGGAGGCAGGGATCGCCAGCATCGCGACCACAGTAGCGTTCGCTCAGGCGACACGTCACGGTCCGGAACCTGGCGAGGCTGCCGCCGACCCGCAAGAGCGGACACGGCCCGCACGGTGCGGAAGATGGCGACGCGGGTTGAGGCATGGGGGGCGCGATTGCGCCGGTTGGTTCGCGACCGCGTCGTTCGGACGCGCCGAAGTGCGTCGAGGCAGGAGAATCCCGCGGCCATTCGGCGCGCCACGGAAGGCTCGCGTCGCGCGACGACCCTCGCCGCCTCACGCCAATGGTGCGGTGGGCGGTAGCCGCGACCTGAGGCCGTTGCTCTGCGACGCCGCCCTCGCCGGCGGCAGTTGGGTTCCGCGGGGGACCGCGGGCCGACTCCAGGCAGGCCGGCAGGCGCCAGCCGGCTCGCGAGGGGGGACCGCCGGACGGGCCCGCTCAGCGCCGCAGCAGGCGGACTCCGGCGATCCCCGACAAGAGGCCGATCGCAAGCAGCACCGCGCACGGCGCCGCCATCTCGGCCAGGTCGAACTCGCGCCACAGCGCGCCTTCGAGCGCGAGGATCGCCCACTTCACCGGGCTCACGCTGCCCAGGGCCTGCATCCACGCCGGCATCAGGAAGAGCGGGATCATCCCGCCGCCGAGCATCGAGGCGATCACCATGAACGCGGATGCGGCGCCGCTCACCGCCGGGACGGTCCGGCCCATGGTGCTGAACAGGAGCATGAGCCCGGTGAACGCGGCCACGGTGCAGGCCAGGGCCGCGGCCAGCATGGGGACGCTGGCCACGCGCAGCCCGAAGAGGGCCACCGCGAGGCCGAGGATCAGCAGGACCACCGCGCCGGCACCGACGGCGTAGGCGAGCCCCTTGCCGGCCAGGATCTGGCTCATGCGCAGGGGCGCGATGCGCAGGCGGAGCAGGGTGCCCTCCTCGCGCTCGCGCACCATCGACACGGCGAAGGTGATCAGGAGGCCGAGGACGCCCCAGAGCATGGCCTGGGGGAAGGTGATCTCCCAGGTCGAGCGGGGGCGCTGCCCGTCGCGCGCGAGGGCCTCGCGCGCGATGCGGGGTCCGGCGAACGGCATGCCGCCGTCGCCCACGCCGCTCTGCGGCAGATCCGCCAGGAAGCGGTCGAGGGCCGCGAAGAACGCCTGGAACATGGCACGCTGCACGCCGTTCATGCCCTGGTCGGCGGTGAGGCGCTCCGCGGCGGAGCGCGCCTCGGCGCGCGCAGCGGCCGGGTCGGCCATGCGCGCGGCCATGCCCTCGAACACGGCCTGGGTGAGCAGCCCCTCGAGCATGCCCGCCTCGGCCTGGCGCGCGGGGTCGACCAGCAACGCGAACGACGGTGCTCCGCCCGCGAAGAGGTTGGCCTCCCCGAAGCCCTTGACGATCCTGAGGGCGGCGGTGGCCTTGCCCCGGCGGACCGAGTCGCGTGCCTCGTCGGCGGTCGCGGCGCGCACCTGCAGCGCGCTGGTCCTCCCGAGGCGCTCCACGAGGTCGCGGGAGCGTGGCGTGGCGTCTTCGTCGACCACGAGGAGCTGCAGCGCGCCGCGCCCTTCGCCCGAGGAGCCGAACATCGCTCCGAAGAAGAGCGCCATCACCAGCGGGAAGGCGAGGGCCCAGAACAGGCCCTGCTTGTCGCGCAGGAGGCAGAGGAGGTCCTTGCGGGCGATGGCGAGCGCCGGGCTCACGCGTCGTCCCTCAGGTGGCGGCCGGTGAGGTGCAGGAACACGCTCTCAAGGTCCGGGCGTTCCATGCGCAGGGTGCGGAAGTGCAGGCCGGATCCGGCCAGCTCGCGCAGGGTGCGCGGTGGATCGTCGCTGCGCATGCGCAGGGTGAGGCCGTCGAGTTCGCCCGGCAGCCGCGTGCCCGGGGCGGGAGCGGCCTCCAGCTCGCCCTCCACGACCACGCCCCCGCCGTGCGCGCGCAGCAGGGCGTCGAGGCCGTCGAAGGCGAGGATCCGGCCGTGGTCGAGGATCGCGATGCGCGTGCAGAGCCGCTCGGCCTCCTCCATGTAGTGTGTCGTGTAGAGCACCGTGAGCCCCGCGCCGCGCAGGCCGAGGATGCGCGCGAAGATGTGGTTGCGCGACTGGGGATCGACGCCCACCGTGGGCTCGTCCAGGAGCAGGAGCTCGGGCTCGTGCACCAGGGCGCAGGCGAGGTTGAGGCGGCGTTGCATGCCGCCCGAGAACGTGGCCACGCGGTCGCGCTGGCGCTCGCTCAGGCCCGCGAAGTCGAGGCACCACGCGACGCGCTCGCGGCGGCGCGCGCCGTGCAGGCCGTAGAGCGAGGCGAAGAAGGCGAGGTTCTCGGCGGCGCTCAGCTCCGGGTAGAGCGCGAGGGTCTGGGGGGCCACGCCGATCCGGCGCCGCACCTCGGGGTCGCCGGGATCGCCACCGTCGGCGAAGCGCACGGTGCCTGCGTCCGGGGCGATGGCACCGACCAGCATCTGCAGCGTGGTGGTCTTGCCGGCGCCGTTGGGTCCCAGGAGGCCGAGCGTGTCCCCGCGCCGCACCGTGAAGCTCACGCCGTCGACGGCGGTGCGGCTGCCATAGCGTTTCACCAGACCGGAGGCTTCGAGCATGGGTGGCGTTCCTGCGGCTCCGCGCGAAAACAATTCAGGAAGGGCTCGTCCCGCGGCCGCGGCGCGCGAATCATCCCAGGGATGCCTGCCTCCGGCGTGGGTCGACGCGCATTCCTGACCGGGCTCGCCCTGCTCGCGGCCTGTGCTCCGCCACCGCCGGTGGCGGCGCGCGGGCCCTGGTCGCGCCCCCTGGCGGAGCGCAGCCGCGACCCGTGGCCGCGCCGGATCGCGCTGCCGGATTCACCCGAGACCGTGATCGCCGCGGCGCCGCGGCGCGTGGTCTCGGCGACGCTGCTCTCCGATTGCCTGCTCCTGGCCATCGGTCCGGGCGAGGGCGTGCAGGCCCTGCACGCGATCAGCATCGACCCGGCCTTCTCGCCCGTGGTGGCCGAGTCGCGCCGCTTTCCGCGCCACGTGAAGGGCGACCCCGAGGGCATCCTCGCGCTGCGGCCGGATCTGGTGTTCGTGGCCAGCTACAGCCGTGCCGAGACCCAGGAGCTGCTCGCCAAGGGCGGTGCGTCCCTGGTGCGGATGACCGACTTCGCGTCGGTGGCGGACATCCAGGACAACCTGCGGCTGGTCGGCTACGCGCTCGGCCGCGACGCCGAGGCCGAGGGGGTGGTGATGGCCATGCAGGCCACGCTCGACGCCGTGGCCAGGGGGCGGGAGCGGCGCGGCCGCTGGCGGCTCCTGCACTGGGGCGACGGCGCGACGTCGGGCGCCGGCACCACGTTCGCGAGCCTGCTGGAGTCGGTGGGAGCGCGCAACGCCGCCGCCGACGCCGGCCTCACGGGCTCCGTGCCGCTGCGCGCCGAACGCCTGCTCGCCCTGGATCCCGACGTGCTGGTCGTGGGAGCCGTGTCCGGCGAGGAGGAGCGCGTGCGCGAGCGGCTGCGCCAGGAACCGGCCCTGGCCTCGCTGCGCGCCCTGCGCGAGGGCCGGCTGCTCCTGGTCGAGAACGCGCTCCTGGTGGCGGTCTCGCAGCACGCCGCCCTGGCCGCGCAGGAGATCGCCCGCCAGCTCGATCGCTGGCAGGACGAACGCGGCAAGTAGCGAGGCGGGGCGGCGCGGGGGCCGTTCCCGCCTCCGCCCTCGCATCGCGGCGTGCGGCGCGGCAGGATCGGCGCCCCACCATGCGGTCCACGAGCAGGCAGAGGCGCCGGGGCGCCCCCGAGCGGAGCGCGCGATGAGCCGGGGCGGGCGCGCGGCGCTCTTCCTCGCGGCCGGCGGCATCGGGCTCGCCGTTCTTGCCGTGGCCTACCTGGGCCTCGGGCCGCAGGGCACGTGGCTCGCACCGGGCACCGTCCTGCGCGCGCTGCTGACGGGTCCGACCACGCCGGCGGAAGGCGTGGCGCAGGAGCAGCTCTTCGTGTGGGTGGTGCGGATGCCCCGCCTCGTCACGGCGCTCGCGGCCGGCGCATCGTTCGCCCTGGCGGGCGCGGTGATGCAGGCCGTGTTCCGCAACCCGCTGGCCTCGCCCGAGGTGATGGGCACGACCGCGGGCGCGGCGTTGGGCGCCGTGCTGGTGATCGCCTCGGGGCTGGCGTTCGCCACGGCCGTGGCGGTCCCGGCCGGGGCCTTCGTGGCGGCGGTGCTGGTCTCGGTGCTGGTGTTCGTCGTGGCCAGCGCCGGCGGATCGACCACGCTCACCGCGATCCTGCTCGCGGGCGTGGCGATGAACGCGTTGCTCGGCGCCGCGACCGCGTTCGTGACCTCGATGTTCTATGGCAACTTCGCCCTGAGCGGCCCGATCCTGTTCTGGCTGATGGGCGGACTCGACAGCCGGCTGCCGGTGCACGCGTGGACGACGCTCTGCGGGTTCCTCGGCTTCGCGGCGCTGCTGGCGCCGTTCGTGCGCGACATGGATCTGCTCACCCTCGAGGAGGAGGGCGCGGCGGCGCTGGGCGTGGACGTGGCGCGTCTGCGCAAGGTCCTGCTGGTGGCGGCGTGCGGGATGACCGCCACCGCGGTGGCGTGCGTGGGCGGAGTGGCGTTCGTCGGCCTGGTGGTGCCGCACCTCGTGCGCCTGCTGGTCGGGCCCGCGCATCGCGTGCTGCTGCCGTGCGCGGCCCTGGCCGGCGCGCTGCTCCTGGCCGGCGCCGACCTGGTCTGCCGCGTGGTCGAGACCGAACAGGAACTGCGCGTCGGGATCGTGACCTCGGCCCTGGGCGCGCCGTTCTTCCTCGTGCTCCTCGCCCGGCATCGCCGCGGGGGGCGCGCATGACCCGCCTGGAGGCGCGCGAGGTGGCGGTCACCCTGGGCACCAAGGCGGTGCTGCGCGGCGCGTCGCTGACGCTCGTGCCCGGGCAGGTGATCCTGCTGGCCGGCCGCAACGGGGCCGGCAAGAGCACGCTGCTGCGCGCGTGTGCCGGCCTGCGCCGCACCCTGGCCGGCGGCGTGCTCCTGGACGGCGTGCCGCTGCGCGACCTGCCGCCGCGCCAGCGGGCGCGGTCGGTGAGCTACGTGCCGCAGGACGAGGACTCACCGTTCGAGTTCACCGGCCGCGAGCTGGTGCGCATGGGCCGGCACCCGCACGTGGCGCGGTTCGCCTCGCTGCTGCCCGCGGATCACGCCGCGGTGCAGGAGGCGCTGGCGCGGGTCGACGCGCTGGCGTTCGCCGACCGCTCGGTGCACGGCCTCTCCGGCGGCGAGCGCCGGCGGATCGCGATCGCCCGCGCGCTCGCCACGCAGGCGCCCCTGCTGCTGGCGGACGAGCCCACCACCAACCTGGACCTCGAGCACGCGCTGCAGATCGTGGCCCTGCTGCGCACCCTGGCGGTGGAGGGGCACGGCGTCCTCGTGGCCTCCCACGACCTGGATCGCTTCGCCCCGCACGTGGACCTGGTCGCGCTCCTGCACGAGGGCCGCGTCGTGGAATGCGCGCCGCCGGCGGTGGCGCTGCGCGACGAGAACCTCGAGCGCGTCTTCGGCGTGCGGCGCGGCCCCGGCGGCCAGCTGGTCCTGCGCGGATGAGCCGCTACGCGCGCGCGGCGGTGCCGGACGAGCGGCTCTGCGCGTTGCGGCACCACTGGTCGAGGCCCTGCACGTTCCGCGGCAGGTCCGGGTAGCGCTGCAGCTGCGCCAGCAGCACGTCGAGCGTCGCCTCGACGTCGGCGCTGGCGCTGTGCGCGCCGCGCAGCTCGCGCCCGCAGTAGAAGCGCAGCGCGGCGCTCAGGTCGCGCGGACCCATGAGGAAGCGGTCCCAGCTGGTCTCCTTGGCGTGGAACACCACCTTGGCGTCCACCATGCACCGCCCCACGGCGCTGAACTCGATCTGGTGCCGCGCGCATTCCGCCAGCCAGAGCGGCAGGTCGTAGTCCATGGCGTTGAAGCCGCCGAGGTCGGCGTCGCCGAGGAACTCGAGCAGACGCGCGGCGATCCGGCCCAGGCGGGGCTTGCCGAAGAGGCCGCGCACGTCCTCCGTGCGGATGCCGTGCACGCGCGTCGCCACCTCCGGGATGTCGACGCCGGGGTCGACCCGCTCGACCAGCGTGTCGCGCCGCCCGTCGGGATGCAGCTTCACCATGCCGATCTCGACGATGCGATCGTTGCGGGTGTCGAGACCGGTGGTCTCGAGGTCGAAGAAGACGAGAGGACGGTGGAGCTCGAGGTGCATCCGGATTGGTGTCCGTGGTGAAGCGTCGGCTCTTCCTCTACGCGTCCAGGGCGCGAGGCGCCAGGGCGTGGTCGGGCACTTCCACGTGCGAGCCGTGCACCGCGCGTCGCTCGGCGCGCGTGTGGAGACGTGGAGAATCTTGCACAGCCGCGCGCCGTCGCTAGTTCACGACCACCTCGAGCGCGTCGCTCGCGCCGAGCGGACCGCTGCCGGGACAGCCGGGTGGCGCCGGCCACGCGTACTGGAACACGACCCGCGTGCCCGCAGGGACGCCGGCGAGCGACACGGGCATGCGATGCGCGCCGTTGGCATCCGCGTTCACCGGGATCGGCAGCACGGGGAACGCGAGGTCGACGTGGATCCGGGCCTGGAACACCAGCGTTCCGGCGCTGCTGCCGCGCGCGCCCGCGAGGAGCACTCCGGGCGAGAAGGGCGGGGCAGCCGGGGCCTGGAGCAGCGCGAAGAGCGGCTCGCCGCTGCGCGGGCGGCGGGCCACGTAGGCCTCGATGGGGCCGTTGCAGAGCGGCGTGGAGAGTCCGATCCGGGTCACGCCGTCGGGCAGGTAGCGCAGCGCGATCACGGTGGTGGCTGCGCCGTAGCCGGGCACCAGGCCGCCGCCGGCCACGAAGAGGTCCTCCCCCAGGGCCACCGGGTAGATGCCGTGCAGCGGCACGCTCATCGGGGCGAGAGCGCGCCAGCGGTTGGTGAGCGGGTCGTACTCCTCCGCCTGCGGGAAGTTGCCGCCCGGGCCTTCGCCGCCCACGACGATCAGGCGCCCGCGCAGGACCCCAGCGCCGGTGCCGCCGCGGGCCGTCGGCATCGCCGGGAGCGTGCTCCATGCGTTGGTGGCGGGGTCATACACCTCGAGCTGCTGGAGGAGGCGTCCGCCGACGCGTCCCCCGGCCACGTAGAGGCGTCCGCCGATCGCCGCGGCGGCGAGGTGTTCGCGCGGCGTGGGCATGGGCGCAAGCGTGGTCCAGCGATTGGCGGTCGGGTCGTAGGCACTGAGTTCCCCCACCACGACCCCGCCGGCGGCCACGCCGCCGACGGCGTAGATCTTTCCGCCGATCTCCACGGCCACGAGGGCGCCGCGTGCACGGGGCAGGGGGGCGAGATCCACCCACTGGTTGGTGCCGGCGTCGTAGGCCCGCACGCTGGCGGTGGGGACGAAGCCCCCGCTGTAGCCGCCCACCGTGTAGAGCCGGCCGTTCCAGGCGGCGCAGCCGTGGTGGTGCAGTGCGGCCGGCAGATCGGCGATCCGGTTCCATGTGGCGGTGGCCGGGTCGTAGGCCTCCACGCTGGAGAGCTCGATGCCGCCCAGCCCGAGGCCGCCCGTCACGTAGACACGCGTGCCGAGCAGCGCGGCGCCGACCTCCTGGCGGGCGATGGCCAGCGCAGGGCGCGGCTCCCAGAACCCCGTGCTCTGCGCGGGGAGCGGCGCCGCGGCGAGGGTGGCCAGGACGAGTGCAGAGCCGTGGGTGTGGCGCATGGTGCGAAGTCTCCGCTGGCGGGGCAGCCGCTCCGCCGGGGACTCTACCGCGATCGCGGCCCGCGCCGCGCTCCGGACGCGGCGGGCGGCGGGCGGCGGGTGGCGGGTGGCGAACGAGCGGCGCGCGCGGCCCGGGATCCGGGCCTACTTCAGGTGCGCGGCTTCGAGTTCCTTCGCCTCGGTGAGCCAGTGCTTCCAGCGGGCCCGGCCGGGATCCAGGCGTTCGGTGTCGATCTCCGTCTGGCCGGCCTCCTCGGTGGTCTGCACGCGCACCGCCGCGGGGAAGAGCGCCTCCTCCTCATGCTGCATGTGGCGCCGCATGCGCCGCGAGTAGGTCCGCACCAGGTCGGCGAAGGCGTCGCGCTCCTCGGGGCGCAGGTAGTCCTCCGGTTCCCAGAAGAGCACCAGCGAGTGCAGGAGCATCTTGGTGTCGTCGTGCTCGCGGATCAGCGCGCCGGCCAGCTCGCTTTCCGACTCGTCGCCGTGCATCAAGACGATGGGGTAGATGTCGGCGCACTCGCGTGCGTGGTGCACCGGCTCGAAGTACTCGCGGAAGTAGCGCAGCACCCGCGCCACGTCGGCGCTGGGGAACTTGCACCCGATCGCGACCTGGCAGGCCATTGCCTCCAGGAGGGTGAGCATCCGCCCTGCCAGAGCGTGTTCCTGCCGGAAGAAATCGACCGGGTTGGTCAAGGCCGAAGGGGGTGCGGATGGAGCCGAGGGCATCGACTGCGGGCAGGGAACGACGCCCGCGAGGCAGGTCTTTCGTGCCAGCTGAGACTCTTTCCCATCGCGACCCCCAGGCCGGCTTCAGGCAGGGCCGGCGCCAGGGACGCAGGCCCTAAGCCCTGGGCCGCGATGGGATTGGAGGGGCGGCTCGCAGGGAGAGGGTGGGGACGTTCCACGGAAGGCTCGCGCCGAGCGACGCTTCAGGTCGCTAGTCGCCCCGGTCTCGGGAGGAGTCGATGGGGGTGCCTCGAGGGGTGGCTCCTGGCCGGGATGGCGAGGCGCCTTGAGCTCAGTTCTTCTTCTTGGCGGGGCCGAACTCGTCCACGGGGACCTTCTCGGGCTTGCCTTCGGGCTTGGCGCCTTGCTTGTCCTGCTTGGCAGCGGGGAGGCCGAGGGCCTTGGCCACCATCGCGTTGGGCGTCTTCTGGAAGCCCTTCACGCAGTCCTCGCAGCACAGCAGCACCAGCGTGTTGCCGTGCACCACCTTCACCGCCTTGGCGGGATCCTCGAGCTCCTCGTCCGAGGCCGGACACTTCTTTCCCGCGTAGGACTTGGACTGCTGCTCCACGGCCGCAGCGCGGATCTTGGCGACGATCTGATCCTTGTTCGCCTGAGCGCGCTTGACACAGCTCTTGCAGCAGAGCTGCACCAGGGTGCCGTCGAGCACGAGCTTGTGCGGCTCACCCATGCTCCCCAGGGGCTTGCCCGACACGACGCACTCCTTGAGGGGGTAGTTCTTGAGCTGGGCGGCGATGTACGCGGCCTCGAGCTTCTCGACATAGGGCTTTGGGTCCTTCTCGACCTTCCCGACGCACTTGCTGCAGCAGACCTTGAGCGTGTACCCCTCGACCGTGACGGTCTTGGTCTTCGCGCCGAGCTCTTCACCGCTGACCAGGCAGGTGTCGAGGGGGTAGCCGTCGGTGGCGAGCACGGGCTCGGCCTTCTTGGCGCCGGCCTCGGCGGCATCCTGGGCAGGAAGCGTCGGGGTCACGCAGAGTGCGAACACGAGCGGGAGGAGGAGGTGTTTCATGGGGGTGGTTGAGGGGAAGAGGACGATCGTCAACGTGGGGGGAACGTCATGTTTCCCCGTGTACGGTCAGCCGGGAGTCCGCTTGGCGGCAACGACCCAGAGCCAGGGGCCCTGGGCCAGCATGGATTCCGGCTCCAGATCTGCAGCGCGAAGGATCTCTCCGATCGCCGGTCCCGACAACCGCGGCGTGTCGAAGTGTGCGAAGAGGCGCCCGCCAGGGAGAAGTTGCCGTCCGAAATGCCGGACCGTGTAGCGCACCAGGCCGACGTCGGGCAGGTGCGGGAGGACGTCGAAGGCCAGGGCAAGGTCGAAGGAGAGCCGCCGTACGCATTCCAGCGTCATCCCATCGCCCTGGACGAGGCGCAGGCCCGCCTGGCTGCCGGCGATCTCCCTCGCGCGCGCCAGCATGCGCGGGCTGATGTCCACCCCGACGACCTCGTCGGCGAGGCTCCCTAGGGCCTGGAGCGTCCGACCCGCGCCGCAACCGTAGTCCAGTACACGGCGAGGAGCGTCCTGCCCCGACCCCTCGATGGCGGGCCGGCGTGGCGCCACCAGGGCGGCGACGTCCGCGGCACCCGAGGCGAGAAACGTCTCGACACTCCAGTCCTTCTGGCGCGGGCAGGAGTGCCAAAGCGCGTCCTCTTCTGCCTTCTGGTCCCAGGCCAGACGCATCTGCTCGAGGACGGAAACATAGGGTGGCGCAGCCATTGGGCTCGTCGTCTCGGGGGCCGCCGCCGCTGCGGCAGGCGGAGCGGCAGGCGCTGGGGATCGGCCACCGGCGTCGCCGCGCTGGAGCGGAAGGAGCACCGGTGTAGGCCCCACGCTGCGCCAAGGCCAGCTTCGGGGAGGAGGTTCGTGCGCATCCGGAGAGGCCGTGCACGGGCCGAGGGGGCGGAACCGGCATCGGGTGGGCGAGCTCGGGATGCCGGCGGGTCCGGGCGGCGGAACAGAAGGTCGGCAGGCACCGTGCCCATGGCCGCCCGGAGGAAGTTCGGAGTTCGTTCGGGAAAGATTCAGCTTGCGTTTGGAACGATCGACCCTACCGTTCCCCGAACAAAAGCCGACCTGAACTCAAACGGAATCCAAACCATGAAGTGCCAGAAGCTCAGCAGGCAGGAGTTGCGGATCCAGGTGTTCTCCCGCGGCAGGCAGCTTGGCAGCCGCGCCGCGAGGCCGGCAGGGGTGCCGGCGAGGCCGCCGTTCCCGGCCGCTGCTCCCTCGGTCGCCGGCCTGCTGCCCGGGGCCGAGAGTCTGGGGGGATCAGGGGCTGTGGGCGGATCCGAGGGCGGGACCCGGGCGCAAGGTCTCCTCGAGTTCGTGGGGTTCCTTGGGGTCGGCTTCGCGTTCCTGGCGGCCGCGATCCTGCTGTGACGCGGATCGGCCTCGAGAGCGGAATGTGGGTTGCCTGGGTGATCCCGGGCAAGTCCTTCATTCCGTGCGTCGCCGCCGACGGTCAGAATCTGCGCCGTGCCACGGGAGGCGGTCCTGTGGTTGCAGCGGCGCGCACCTACGTTCGTCCAGGGAGGGTTCCGTCATGGACCTGATGCTCACGGAGAAACAGATCCGTGTCTTGCGGTACTACCGTGACTACAAGCGCGAGAACGGAATCGCGCCGACGCTCGAGGAAGCCGCTGAGGCACTCGGGGTCAGCAAGATCACGATCTACGAGCACCTCAGCCACTTGCAGCGGAAGGGTGCGATCCACCGGGACAAGGCCAAGGCCAGGGCCGTGTCCATCCTCTTCGATCCCGATCGCGACCGGCAGGTCGCCGAGGTCGAGAAGGCGTTGCCGCTGCTCGGGATGATCGCGGCGGGAAGACCGATCGAGGCCCTGGAGGACCGGGAAGACATCCTTCTCGACGACCTGATTCCCACCGGCGATGGCTTCTATCTGCTCCGGGTGAAGGGCAAGTCGATGATCGAGGATCACATCGACGACGGCGATCTCGTGGTGATCGAGAGGCGCGAGACCGCGCGCGATGGCGAGATCGTGGTCGCGATCCTCAACGGCGGCGAGGCGACCCTGAAGCGCTTCTACCGCGACAACGGCAGGGTCCGCCTGCAGCCAGCGAATGCCAGCATGGCGCCCATCTATCCGAACGAGTGCGAGATCCGCGGCGTGGTGCGCGGCGTGGTCCGGCGCTTCCGCTGATCCCGGCTCGGCCGCGAGGCGGGCGGTCTGCTACCTTGGCCGGGCATGTCGGAACCGCCGCCACCGCCCGGCAGGGTGCAGCAGGGACCCTATGTGGTTCGTTGCGGGCCGGGGCGTTACGCCTACTGCCGCTGCCAGAGGAGCGCGAGGTTCCCGCTCTGCGACGGCACCCATCGCGGAACGGAATTCCAGCCGATCAAGGTCGACCTCGACCGTGAGCTGACCGTCGCGTGGTGCTGCTGCGGCAAGTCGCGCAACCTCCCGTACTGCGACGGCTCGCACGCGGGGATCTGAGCCGGCGGCGGCTCACGACTCGCAGAGCCACTGCCTGCGCAGGCGGACCTGGCGATCGTTGGCCTCGGGCTGCGCCAGGATCTGCACGCTGGTGATCGTCGAGGCCTCGGGCCGGAGTTCATGGCTGAGGACCCGGCCCCTGCGGTGCAGGAGGAAGCGCAGGAGGCCACGTTCGGGCGCGAGGTTCTCCAGCACGGTCTTCCAGTTGGCCTTGGTGACCCGCAGGTCGTTCACGGCCAGGATCTCGTCGCCGGGCGCGAGGCCGGCCTGGGCGGCGGGTCCGCCTGCGACCACCGAGGCCAGGGTGAGGTCCTCGCCGCGGAACGTCACCCCGAGGAAGGGCAGGTTCTCGGTCTTGGCCTGCAGCCGCATGCCGACCAGCGCGAACGCCGCGTCGAGGTCCGGCTCGAAGGGCCGGCGCACCAGGGAATCGACGAACACCTCGAGGTCCTCGCCCGCGGTCTCGCCGAGCGCGCGCACGACGTCCTCGTGGGTGAAGCCACGCCCGCGTCCGTACGTCGCGCGGTACAGCTTGACGAGAGCGTCGTCGAGGGAGCGCGCGCCGTCCGTGCGCTCGCGGATGCGCAGGTCCAGGCAGAGGGCCGCGAGCGCGCCGCTGGAGTAGTAGCTCTGCGACGAGTTGCGCGAGTTCTCGTCGGGCCGGTAGTACTTGATCCAGGCGTCGTAGCTGGCGTTGGCGAGAGGGTGCACGAGCCGGCCAGGGGTCTGGCGCAGTTCGGCGATGCCGTCGCCGAGCACCTCGAGGTAGCGATCGCGCGAGAGGACGCCCGCGCGCAGGCAGAGATGGTCGTCGTAGTAGCTGGTGAACCCCTCCGCGACCCAGAGCAGTTCGGTGTGGTTCTCGCGCTCGTAGTCGAAGGTCCACAGTTCCTGCGGCCGCATCCGCTTCACGTTCCACAGGTGGAAGTACTCATGGGCGAGCAGGCCCAGGAAGTCCTCGTACGCCTTGCGCGGCGCGAAGGTGGTGCGTGGCGCGAGCAGGACCGAGCACTCCGAGTGCTCGAGGCCGCCGCGCCCGGAGTCCGCGAAGAGTGCCAGGAAGAGGTAGCGATCCAGGGGAAGCTCGCCCGCGAACAGCTCGACGCTGCGCTCGATGATGCGCTGCGCGTCGGGCACGAGGGTGGGTGGGACCGGCACGCTGCCGAGCCCTTCGAGGACCAGGGCGTGCTCATGGCCCGCGGCCGTGAACTCGTGCACCTGCAGGGTGCCGATCAGCACCGGTGCGTCCATGGCCTGGTCCAGGTCGCGGGCGTGCAGCACGGCGCGGCCGGGGCCCAGGCTCTCGGTGGGAAGCGCGCAGGCGAGTTGCCATGCGGTCGGGTGGAGCACTTCGATGCGCGCCCGCAGGTCACGGAGCGCGCCCTGGGAGGTGGCGGCCGGCCACAAGTAGGCGCAGGCGCCGTTCCAGAACGCGTGCTCCTCGTTGAGATCCGCCGTGCGCACGGTGAGATCGTGCGCGTAGACACGGTACTCGAGCCGCAGCGCGGCGACGCCTGCAGCGACGCGCACCCGCCAGCGGTTCTTCGCAGTCTTGACGACGACCAGCGCGTTGCCGGTCGCGGCATCGGCGGCGGTGACGCCCTCCACGTGGCGGGAGTACTCGCGCACCATGTAGCTCCCCGGCGTCCACACCGGCAGGAAGAACTCGACGGCGCCTTCCTCGCGTGCCTGCGGCCACACGTGGACCGGAACCTCGACGGACACGCGCAGGAGGTGGGCGGATGGCTCGCGGACGTCGATGTAGTAGCGCAGGGGACTCAAGCTGGGCTCCATGTTCCTCGCCTGGGGGGGCGCACTCCCGCGCGACTCGGACTTTGCCTGTCGGTACGGGGGAGGTTTGCGGGGGCAGTGGGGGTGATCGCAGCCGCGGCGCTCAGCGGACCCGCCACGGCGAGTCGGGCGTCCCGCGCGGATCCCGCCTCATCGAGGCCCGAGGGTTGACCGCAGCCAGGGCCTGCGCCTAGGGCGCGGGCCCGAAGCCCCCCTGACGCGATGGGGGTGCGGGGGCGGCGCGCAGGGAGTGGGTGACGACGTTCCACGGGAAGCTCGCGGCGCGCGACGATTCTCGCAACCAGCCGCCCAGGGCGAGGCAGAGGTGGGGCCGTGGTTCCGGACCGCCCTGCACCGAGCCATCCGACCGGTAGTGGGGCGACTCCGGACGCGGGCCGAGGATCGGGACGGTCGCGGGCACCATGCCCACGGGATCGATCGAGGTGGTACGCCCGAGAGGATTCGAACCTCTGACCTTCGGCTTCGGAGGCCGACGCTCTATCCAGCTGAGCTACGGGCGCGAATCGGCCCGCAGGGCTGCGAACCGGGAGGGTGTTCCTAGCCAGCCCTCCGAGGAAAAACAACAGCCACAGCCAGGTCGGTTCGCGGAGCGCAATCCGAGGCAGCGTGTCGGTTCCCGAGCACCGAGGTGCCCGCTGGCGCCGCTCCTCTTCGCGGCACGGCGGCGCCGTCTCGGGTCTCAGCCAGACCCGCCGGATCCGGTGCGGCCTCCCGTGCCAAGGCCGGATCCGAACCCGCACGTCCCGGAACCAGAAAGGAGGAGGCGACCGCGCGCCGTTCCCGAGACGGCGCGCCCGGCACAGGACGCAAGTGCTGGATTCTGGCCACCAAGATTTTGGCGGCCCTTCTCCAAGTGGGGTGCGGAGCGGGGTGGGCCCTTGGGATGGTGGTTCCTCAAATCTGGGTGGCCAGTATCGATCCATCGATGGCATGGGCCGACGCGACGCTGGCTTCGGTGCGCATCGCGGGTGCCCGCCGCTGGTTCCGTTCCAAGGAAACTGGCCCGGCCTGTCCCCCGAGGGCGGGTTGCAGAGCAACGAGGGCCGTTCCACCACCATCGCATCCTGAGCACGGAGTCGATCGCTGGGCTTCCAGCCCCGAGAGTCCCAAGTATGCTTCCCGGCCTGGAGCCTGACGCATCGCTGGGAAACCTCGAGTCCCTCCGAGCCTAAGTGATGCGGCCGCAACCAACCCGAACCCCGCGGACCAAGCCGCGCACGATGCCGACGTCTGCAACCCTGGGTGCCCGATTCCTCTGCCTGGCCCTGGCCGGCGCGGGGGCACTCGCATGGTTCGCCGACTCCCCCGCCTTCGCGCCAGCCCCGCAGCTGCGCGCCGAAGGGGATGGCCCGCTGGTCGACACGGACGGCGACCTGCTGCCGGACATGCTCGAGTTGTCGGCGATCACCGACCCGCTGCGTGTCGACACCAACGGCAACGGCGCGAGCGACTTCCTCGACGTGGTCCAGCACATCGCGCCGCGTGCGAGCAACCGGATGCCGCGGCCTCTGGACCACGAGGCGCGCGTGATGGTGAGTGGCTTCCAGCGCGCGGATGGTCAGGTGGACGTCTGGGTCCACCTGCTGCTGCGCTTCGTCGGAACCCAGGTTGGCGCCCTGCAGCAGTTGGAGCCCTTCCTCGACGTGCAGGGCCTGCGTGTGCCGCTCTTCTCGATCTTCCAACAGACGCCGACCGACTTCGGGATGCAGGTGGATCCGGTGCGCGGGACGATGATCCGCGTCTCCACCAAGCTGTGCACCGCGCGTGATCTCGGCTACCTGCTGCCCTGCACGATCGGCGCGCGGGTGGTCATCGACAGACGCACGATCACCACCGGCACCTATCTCGCCAGATCGGCGGAGGTCCCGGTGATCCTCACGCCGTGGAGCGACACCGAGTTCTGCTTCCAGACCCTGGCGGACGACGCACTCGTGACCTCGTTCTGGCGTCGCAACAAGCTCTGCCTGATGACGCTGACGATCGTGGGTAGCGGGTTGGGTGGGCAGGTGGGGCGGATCGACCAGGCCGAGTGCGAGATCTCGGATGGGCTCAAGTGCCCGCCGGACTGTTCGAACGGCCGGGGATCCCTGCTCTTCCTCCCCGACGGGCTGATCACGATCACGGGCGGTTGAGGCCCGTGGCTCGGAGGGGTCGCCGGAGGCTCGCCGGTGCCCCGGTGGCGGCACCAGGTTCGGGAGATGTTCGGAGCGAGGGGGAGGTCCGGACCACCAAGGCGGGGAGGGGCCACGGGAATCCCGTTCCAGGCCTGGGTTTGCGGTTTGAGGGAAGCCGAAAGCTCCGGAACATGCGCCGCATGCGCTCACGTCCCAGGGCGCGACCGTGGTGAACCAGCAGGATCCCGATCGCGACCTCGTGCGCCGCTGCCAGGACGTGAACTCCGAGGAGTTCGAGGCAGCGTTTGCCGCCTTGTTCGCCAGGTACCGCGACCGGGTCTACTCCATCGCCTACCGGATCGTCGGCTCTGCGACCGATGCCATGGACGTGGTGCAGGAGAGCTTCAGCCTCCTGTTCCGGAAGCTGGCCTCGTTCCGCCACGACGCGCTCTTCAGCACGTGGCTGTTCCGGCTGGTGGTCAACTGCGCGATCGACCACCGCCGCTCGCAGGCCAGCGGCGCCTGGCGCCGGACCGGCTCCTTCGACCCGCAGGACGGCGGCAGCGAGTTCGAGGACGGCGAGGCTCCGGCGCCCTTGGAGACCGCCGCCCAGCACGAGCTGGGGGACCACGTACAACGGGCACTGATGCGCCTGAACCCCAAGCTGAACGCGATCCTCGTGCTGCGCTACCTGCAGGGCATGAGCTACGAGGAACTGCGCGACGTGCTGGGCATCTCGATGGGCACGGTCAAGTCGCGGCTGGCGCGCGCGCACATCGCCATCGAGAAGGTGCTGGAGGGGTCGCTGGAGAAGTTCGGATACCACGCCGACCCGTCCGCGGTCCGGTCGCAGCGCTCGGAGGGCCTGGCATGAGCCCGCGCCCCTTCGCTTCCGCCTGCCGTGCGACGCTGGTCCGGCTCGCCGACCTGGCCGAGGCCGCCGCCGTGCCGAGCGAGGTCCGCGAGCATCTCGAGTCGTGCGAGCGCTGCGCGCGCTCGGTCGCGGCGAGCCGCGCCCAGGTCGCCGCCCTGCGCGCCCTGCCCTGCCCCGCCGTGCCCGAGGCGCTGCGGGCGCCAGCCTTCCTCGAGTCGATTCAGGCCCGAGCCTTGGCGGACGCCGAGGCGCGCCTCGCCCCCCTACTGGGGGAGGTGATCACGCCGGTCGAGCCCCCGAGCGATCTCTCCTCGGTGGATCTGCAGGACAGCGTGGATCGCGGCGACGTGGCCCGCGCCCTCCGCCAGGCGCTACCGGAGCCGCTGGTGCCGGGCTGGATCTGGTCGCGGATCCGTGCGGACCTGGACCAGCACCGCTCCGGGCTCCTGGTCCTGCATCGCCAACGGCGCATGCGCGTGGTGCGCCTGGCCGCTGCCGCCGCCATCGTCCTGGTGGCATCTTCGCTCCTGCTGCGCTATCTGGGGCGCCCACAAGGTGCCACGACCCAGGAGCAGCCCTATCTGGCGTTCGCCGAAGCGACCGAGCCCCTGGCCGAGGAGGCCTCACCCGTGTCCCTGGTCCGCATGCTTGCGCGCGACGCGAAGTAACGGAACCCACCTGTCCTGACCGATGACCATGCAGACCATGCAGGAAGCCCCGAAGAGCTCGCCGCGCGGCATCGCCCCCGGCGCCCGGCTCGCGCTCTTCGCGGGCTTCCTCTCCTTCTGCGTGCTCGGGCAGGGCGTGGCGCCGGGGACCGCGCAGCCCTCGGTGACCGGGCAGGTCTTCGCGCCCCCGGCAGCGGTGCGCTTCGACCACATCGCGCGGGCGATGACCCAGGGCACCTACGTCATCGAGCAGACGCGCCGCGTGGTGGATCGCGCGGGATCCTTCGTGGGGGTGCGCGAGCGCTTCGTCCAGGACGGCTCGCTCAGCCCGGTGCGCTTCGAGTTGCGCTTCCAGGGCATCGAGACCGGCGACCTGACCGGTACCGAGTTCCAGGCGCGCATGCAGCGGCACCGCACGCACGCGCGCTTCCTGAACGACTTCCAGAGCTTCTACGTCCACGACGCTGCCCGCGCGGCTGCCAACTACGACCTCGTCTACCTGGGCGACAGCCGCCGGCTGGACCGCGCGGTGTACCGCTTCGAAGTCCGGCCGCGCGTGCTCGACCGGGCGAGCTGGGTGCTCGAGCTCGACACGGTCACCGGCTACCCGCTCTACCGCGGCGAACGTCTGCCCACGGGCGCGCTCGTATCCGAGGTGGTCGTGACGTCGTTCGCCACCGGCAGCGCGGCGGCCATCCCGACCAACGTGGTCTGGTGGGAACCGCTCATCCCGGTGCTGGACTTCCCGAGCCCGGCGGAGGGGATCACCCTGCTGAACGACGCACGGCTCTTCGTGCCGCAGCGGCTCGCGCTGCCCAGCGGGTATGCCCTGCACCAGTCGCGCGCGACGATGATGCCGTTCAACCGCGAGATCTCGTTCGTGCTCGTCTACTCGGACGGCATCGACACCCTCGTGGTGACCGAGAAGCCCATCCCCGGTACCCAGTCGGGGACCCCCGCCGAACAGGAGCACCGCGCGTTGCTCTACAGCGACCAGGGCATGACCCAGGCGCGCTTCTATCACAACACGGTGGAGTACCTGGTGGTCGGCCGGGGTGTGCGCGACGTGGTCCGGCGCGCCGCCGAGTCGGTGTACCGCGAGGCCGTCGGCCGCTGAGATCCGGCGCCTCCCCCGGACCGCAGCGCGGCCGGAGCGAAGCGCGACGGCCGCGTGCCCGGGCCGGCCGCACGCCTCGTGCCGCCGTGCAGGCTCAGGCCGGCCGTGCCACGAACATCGCGAAGTCGTCGCCCAGCACGCCGGCGCGCATCAACCGGTCCTCCTCGTGGAAGAGGGTGGCGAGCACGAGGTTGTGCTCCCAGTTGCGCGGCTCGTAGGTGTCGATCTGGTGCATGAGCACCGGCTGCAAGAGCCCACCCCCGGCGCTGGCGTAGCCGTCGATCGCGAAGCCGGCGGCTCTGCACGTGGACAGGATCTCGGCGGAGCGGACCGCCTCGGAGGGGTCGTGGGCGAGCATGAACCCGACCGGGATGCGATGCACCTCCCGGTGGTGGGGCTTGTGCCGCTCGGGCACGAGATCGCGCAGGGCCCGCGATGCAGCCTCGATCTGCGCGTCCGGCCACTGGAAGCGGCTCGCACCCACGTACTCCTGCGCCAGCACGACACCGCCCGGGCGCAGGGCGCGGCGCACCTGGCTCCAGAACCCCTCCAGGGCCTCGACGTGGTGGATCGATCCCAGCCCGGTCACGATGTCGAACGAGGCTGGAGCCAGTTCCAGGCGGTTGAAGTCGCCGAACTCGAGGGTCAGGTTGCGGACCCCCTGGCGTTCGGCCTCGGCGCGTGCGGCGTCCAGGACCGAGGGCGTGATGTCGCAGGCCACGAAGTGGCGGTCGGGCAGCGCCCGCGCCATCGCCACTTCCTTCGCGGCGTTGCCGCAACCCGGGGAGAACACGCGGGCCCCCGGCCGCGTGCGATCCCGGATCTCGCCGATCACCGCGTCGAGGTGTCCCGTCAGGTTGCCGAACGCGCGCAGCGAGACGTAGGCCTGCAGCAGCGGGTGGGAGAGGAAGTTGTCGTGGGCGCCCGCGTCGGGAAGGGCGTGGCGCCCTGCCCAGAACGCCGCTGCCCGCTCCGTGGATCCGCCTTGGCCGGGTTCGCTCGCCATCCGTGGCGAGAGTCTAGCGTGCCCCGGCGCGGCGCAGCGCGGGGTGTTGCGCGGGCGCAACAGGGATGCGCGGGCGCAACATGCGTGCGGCGGGAATGCAACGCCGGGTGCGGGCCGGACGTGGACGACGCGCGGAGCCGCGTACCAGGACGCCCTTGCCATCGGCGCGCGCATGGACGATGGGAATCCGCGCGAGGGTGGCACGCTGCGTGCTTCCTGTGCTGGAGACTTCCCACCACGAGCGCCTGCGAGACGACATGGACGCCAACTTCGAGCCGAACCGCAACGACGCCTCCCCCGGCCTGGGCTCCGCAGAGTACCGGCAGCGCCTCCTCACCAAGTTGAACTGCCTGATCGCCGTGCTCGAGGTCGCGATCGCCAAGATCACGCGCAGCATGGACCTGCCAGGCGCCAACACCGAGCGGCTGCTCAAGATCCGCAGCAACCTCGAGAACACGCTGCAGATCTGCACGCGCGCCAAGGGTTCCCTGGAGAAGGCGCTCGACACCCCGGCCGCCCGCAAGGAACCGACCCGTCTCCTGCCGCGGGTGATGACCTACCGCGACTATGTCGAGATGAGCTCCATCGACGAGTACCAGCGCTTCAAGGGCCTGCCCGCGATCTCCCCCGAAGACCTCCACAAGGTCGACTTCGACGAATTGTCCCGCAAGCTCTCCGGCAGCTGAGCCGGAGAGCGTCCCCAGACTGCCTGGATTCCTTCCCTGTCCCGCAGCGAGAGGTGGCGATCCCGCCGTCACCTCTCGTTTTTTTTCCAGGCGCGCCGCGAACCACGCCCGTGCTGCCGCCCCGCTCCGTATCGTCTACTCCGCGTTGGAGCGCGGAGCACGAACATGGCACTTGCACGCACTGTTGCGGATCTCGACACCGAAGTAGGCATCTTGCGGCTCGTGGCGGAGGCGGGGCGGCTGACCGAGATCCGCTGGCGCCGCGCCGGTGAACGGTCCGCGGGTCCGCCCACGGGCGGCCTCCTGCGCAGCGTGGCCGCGGCGGTGAACGCCGCGCTGCGCGGGCGCGAGCCGCGCCTGGAACTCGATCTGGCCGGCCTGCCGCCCTTCCACCAGCGTGTACTCCGCGCGTTGCGCGAGGTGCCGCGCGGCTCGGTGATCCGCTACGCGGAACTGGCCGCGCGAGTGGGCTCGCCGCGCGCGGCGCGCGCCGTCGGTGATGCCATGCGCCGCAATCCGTTCCCGATCCTGATTCCCTGCCACCGCGTGGTCGCGCGCGGCGGGTTGGGCGGATTCGGGGGCGGCCTGGAGATCAAGCGGCGCCTGCTCCGCAGCGAGGGCGTGGATCTGGACTTCATCGGCGGCCGCGCGGTGGCCGATCTACGTCCCGAGGAACGGGATGAGCACGTCACTGCAAGTCAACGCCACCGAAACCGCCGCCACGTCGCAAGGAAGCGTTCTCCTCGTCGATGACGAGGTGACCACCCAGAAGCTCCTGTCGGAGCGACTCGCCCACGCCCAGTACTCCGTGACCACCGTGGGTACTGCGGGCGAGGCGCTCGCCGCCGCCCGGAAGGGTGACTTCGACGCGATCCTGCTCGACGTCATGCTGCCCGACAGCTCGGGCATCGATCTCCTGGGCAAGGTGAAGGGCGAGGGCATCGGTGCCTCGATCGTGATGATGTCGGGCCGCGGCGAGGCCGAGATCGTGGTGGGGGCCATGCGCCTGGGCGCGATGGACTACCTCGTGAAGCCGATCGAGCCGGACAAGATGCTCGCCACGGTCGGGCTCGCGGTGCGTGCCGGCCGTCTGGATCGCGAGAACCGCCGGCTTCGCAAGAAGCTCAGCGACCTGACCGGCGGCAACGTCCTGGTCGGCATGAGCCCGGCGCTGCGGCGGCTGACCGGCGTGCTGAGCCGGGTGGCGGAGACCGACGCCACGGTGCTGATCGAAGGCCGGCCGGGTTCGGGCAAGACCCTGGCCGCGCATCTGATCCAGGCCAACTGCAGGCGCAGCGCGGGCCCCTTCGTGACCGTGTTCGGCGACGCCTGGGTCGAGGAGAGCGTGGAAGCGAGCCTGCGCGAGGCCGAGCGCGGCATGCTGCTGATCGAGGACGTCGACCGCATGGGTGCGGGTGCGCAGGCACGTCTGGTGCGCTACCTGAAGGAGCGCCGGCCCGGGGACGGACAGGCGGGGCCCGACGTGCGCGTCGTGGCCACCACCTCGGCGCGGCTGCCGGAACAGGTGGCGCGAGGCCGCTTTCGCGAGGACCTCTACTACCGCCTCAACGTGTTCCCGGTGGTGATCCCGTCGCTGCAGGAGCGGCGCGAGGACATCGCCCTCCTGGCCACGCACTTCCTCAAGCAGAGTGCGAAGGCGAACGGACTCGCCGAGAAGGGCTTCAGCGCTGCCGCCATGATCCTGCTCGAGACCCATCCCTGGCCGGGGAACGTGGCCCAGCTGCAGAACGCGGTCTTCCGTGCCCACGCGATGGCTGGCGGTGAGGCCATCGACCGCATGCACCTGCTGGGTCCCTCCACCGGGATCGTCGCCGATCTCGACGAGGAGGTCCTGCCCCGGCGAGCCGAGAAGGACGACCAGAGCGTGCGCGAGGAGGACGTGCTCTCCTTCGAGCAGGAGGAGAAGCGGATCCTGTCGCGTGCCCTGCGCGCCACCAAGGGCAACGTCCGCCGCGCCGCCCAGCTGCTGCGGATCGGCCGGGCCACGCTGTACCGGAAGATCCAGGTCTACAAGCTGCGCCTGAACTGAGGCGCGCCGGCGGCCGCGGGTGACCCGCCGAGCGGGCCGCCCTGGCGTCCTCGCGCGTGGACGGCGGGCCCCGCGGGTATGGTCTGTGCCGCCCCGGTGCCGTCCTCCGCGAAGCTCCCGATCCTGCACCTGGACGACCATCTGGTGGTCGTCGACAAGCCGCCTGGGATCCTGGTGGTCCCGGCGCCGGGCCGTGGCGGCGCCACGGTGGTGGACCTGCTTGGTCGCCAGTTGGGGGAGCGCGTGTTCGCCGTGCATCGGCTGGACGAGGACACGAGCGGCGCGCTGGTGCTCGCCCGCACCGAGGCGGCGCGCGCCGGGCTGGACCGGCTCTTCGCCGAGCACGGGGCGGCGCGGACCTACCACGCGCTCCTGAGCCACGCGCCGCAGCCGCCCGCCGGCCGGATCGAGTCGCGCCTCGCCGAGGGAACGGACGGGGTGGTGCGCTCGGTGCCGCGCGGGGGCGAGCGCGCGGTCACGCGCTATCGGACCCTGTGCCGGCGTGGTCGGTGGACGCTCGTGGAGGTGCAGCCGGAGACCGGCCGGCGCAACCAGATCCGCGTGCACATGGCGGAGCTGGGCTGCCCCCTGGTGGGGGACCGCAAGTACGGCTTCCGGGTGCGCGGCGGTCCTGCGGTGGGTCGGGTGATGCTGCACGCGGCGGTCCTGGAGTTCGACCACCCGGTGACCGGCGAGCGCATCGCGGTGCGCTGCGAGGCCCCCGAGGCCGAACTGCGACCCTGAGCCCCCCGGTGCATGCACCGGCGGCGCGATCGCCGGTGCACGCGGGTAGACTCCCCGCCACGTGAACGCGTCGCGGGAGCCAGGCCAGTACACGAAGGTTCCGGCGGACCCGGCCTTCTTCCCCGGCGTTCTCGCCGAGGCGATGCAATGGCTGGCGTTCCTGCCCGGGCTCGCCTGCCTGCTCTTCGTGAGCGTGGTCCTCGGCATCCACGGCTCGGCCACGTTCGAGGTGCATCTCTTCGACGGCGACCGCATCGCGCCGAGCGGGATCGGCCACGAACTCGGCACGGTGCCCGCGCTGCTGGCCGCGGCCGGCTTCCTGATGGCCCACGGCCGGGCGCGCGAGCGACGCCATCGTGCCGCCGCGCTCTGGTTCGCCGCCGCGCTGCAGGTGCTCGTGCTCCTGACCGCCATCCCACGCGGCGTGGACTCCACGTGGTGGATGCTGCAGCCGCTGCTCACGGTCCTGGTCGCGGTGATGCTCGGGGTCCGCCCGGGGCTCTGCACCGCGCTCGTGGGTGCCACGGCGGTCCTGGCGGCCGCGGCGCTGCAAGGCGCGGGGCACCTGGCGACCGGTGAGCTCGGCGGGCGCTGGTCGGTGGCGGCGACCGAGGCGGCGGTGATCCTGGGCAGCGGCGTGGTCGGCGGGCTGGTGCACGCGAGCCTGCAGCGCGCCCTGCATGCGGAGCTGGACCAACGGATGCGTCTGGCCGAGACCCTGGAGATCCTGGCGGAACGCGAGCGGCTCCTGGCCCACGCCATGCGCGTGACCACGCTCGGCGAGATGGCGGGGATGGTGGTGCACCAGCTCCGCAACCAGTTCCAGTTGATGATGGGGGTGGCGGCGCTGGGTCAGCGCGAGGCACCCGCGGCCAAGGACCACCGGTTCCGGCAGGTGCTCGACTCGCTGGCGCGGTGCAACGAGTACGTGCAGCACCTGCTCGACCTCGCCCACCCCGACGAAGGGTCGATCCGCAAGTTCGACATGGTGGAATTCGTGGACGGGTTCGCCCGGGGTGTGCGGCCGGTGCTGCCCTCGGCGATCACGCTCTCCGCGGAGCTGCCCCAGGAACCGCTCGCCGTGCTGGTGAATCCACGTGGCCTCGAGCCGGCGCTGCTGAACCTCGTGCTCAACGCGCGGCGTGCGATGCGCGGGCGTGGGACGCTGCGGGTGCGGGTGGCGCGCGTGGGGGCCGCCGAGGTCGCGGTGGAGGTCGCCGACAGCGGCGAGGGGATTCCCGCCGCGAACCTCGCACGCATCTTCGAGCCCTTCTTCACGACCCGCCCGCCGGGCGAGGGGACGGGGCTCGGGCTGGCCGCGGTGCGGCGCTTCGTGCACGCCCAGGGTGGCAGGGTCGAGGTCGAGAGCGAGATCGGCAAGGGGAGCACGTTCCGCCTGGTCTTCCCCCTGGCCAGCGAGCGCGCCGGACGCGCTACAGGCTGATCGGGCGCTGCAGCTTCTGCGACAGGACCTCGGCCAGGATCCGGCGCAGGGGGCCGCGACCCTTGGTGTCGGTCCATTCCCCGGTGGCCTCGTCGCGCTGGAAGTGCCAGGCCTGGACGCCGGCGGCCAGCCAGATCTGATGCGCCGCGGTCTGGCGGTTCATGATGCAGCGGGTCCGATCGGCGAAGAGCATCGAGAGCACACCGATCGCCAGATCGCACTCCAGCTCGTCCGGATCGAAGTCGGAGAGCCTGGCCAGGATGGCCTCCATCTCCTGGTCCGCGGCCTTGGTGAACTCGATGTCGGTCTTCATCGCGCAGGGTGCCGGGAAGGGAAGTCCGGAGCGTAACGGTCCGGGCGGCACTCGACCTATGCCGTGGTCGATCCGCCCGTGCGGCCGGGCCGGTCGGACCGCTCGCTGCTCGCCGCGACCCGCACCCATGGCGGTAGTGGTCCAGCGTGCGCCGAACCGCGCGTGTCCGGGCGAGCGCCGAAAAAAACAGCGGCCAGGGGTCTTGCGACCCCCGGCCACCGCTCGGTCCCGGCTTGCCCTCTCTCAAAGCAATCCAACCGGTCATCCCTGCTGCGACCGACTGGTGCCGGGACCGCTCGTCCCATGCACTGAAGTAGACGAACGACCCGAAAAAACTTTCCTCTTCGGCGAGGAAAGCTGAGGCGCGGATCCGCCGGCTCCGGTCACCGGGCGGCGCGTTCCGCCCGTTGGCGCCACCGTTTGAGGAGCTCTTCCACGCCGATGCCCTCGCTCTCGGCCTCGAAGCCGAGGACCACGCGGTGGCGGAGCGCCGGAAGCAACACCTCCTCCAGATCTTCCCGACCGACCGAGGGTCGGCCATCCAGGAGCGCGCGGACCTTGGCGCCCAGGACGATGGCCTGGCCGGCGCGCGGGCTCGCGCCGTAGCGGACGAAGCGCCGGGTCTCCGGATCGGCGTCGGGGAGATCGGGGTGCGTGGCCAGCACGAGGTCGGCGACGAACGCCAGCAGGTGTTCGCCGCAGAGCACCTGACGGACCAGATGCTGGAACTCGACCAGCTCGGCGCCGCTCATCACCGCACGCAACGCCGGATCGGCGACCTGCGTGGTTGCACCCAGGATCCGCACCAGCTCGGACGCGCTGGGGCTGGGCACGAGCAGCTTGAAGAAGAAGCGATCCAGCTGTGCCTCGGGGAGCGGGAAGGTCCCTTCCAGCTCGATCGGATTCTGCGTGGCGACCACGAGGAAGGGCTGCGGCAGCGCATGCGTGGTCCCGGCCAGGGTCACCGACGCCTCCTGCATCGCCTCGAGCAGCGCGGACTGGGTCTTCGGCGTGGCCCGGTTGATCTCGTCTGCGAGGACGAGATTCGCGAACACCGGCCCGGCCTGGAAGCGGAAGCTCCTCGCCCCGCCGTGCTCCTCCAGCACCTGCGTCCCGGTCACGTCCGACGGCATCAGGTCGGGCGTGAACTGGATGCGCGCGAAGTGGAGGCCCAGGCAGCGGGCCAGCGCCTTGACCAGCATGGTCTTGCCGAGGCCGGGCATGCCTTCCAGCAGCACATGGCCGCCGGCCAGCGCGGCGGTGAGCAGGTCGAGGAGCAATCGCTCCTGGCCGATCAGGACCTTGCCCACCTCCTGACGCAGGACGCCGATGCGCTGGCGCAGCTCGGCCACGCGTTGCTGCACGGCCTGGGCCCGGTCGACGCTCACGCGGGTCTCCCCTCGCTGCAGAGTCCCGGGTGCTCGGCGAAGCGTTCACCGCTGTCGGGCAGGATGGCCACCACCAGCACCCCCTTGTTCTCGGCGCGCGCGGCGAGCTCCATGGCGCCGTGCAGGACGGCGCCGGACGCGGGTCCGATCAGGATCCCCTCGCGGGCCGCACAGGCGCGCACCGCCGCCCAGGCATCCTCGTCGCGCACCGTGAGCACCTCGCTCAGGTCGCCGGCGTTCAGGATCTGGGGCACGAAGCCCGCGCCGATCCCGGGGATCGAGTGCTGTCCGGTAGGGCCGCCGCTCAGCACCGCGCAGCGCGCCGGTTCGACCGCCACGACGCGCACCGCGGCGCGCAGGTTGCGGAAGAACGTGAGACATCCGGCGGCCGTCCCGCCCGTGCCCACCGGGCAGACCACGAGGCCGACCTGGCCATCGGTGTCGTCCCAGATCTCGCGGGCGGTGGCCTCGTGTGCGCGGGCGTTGGCCCGGTTGGTGAACGGCTGCAGCATGATCGCATCGGGCGTCTGCTTGACGATCTGCTCGGCGCGTGCCATCGCGCCCGGCATGCCCTGGCTGGCCTCGGTCTGCACGATCTCGGCGCCGAGAGTGCGCAGCAGCTGCAGGCGGGTCGCCGGCGTCCCCTCCGGCAGGACCAGCACCACCCGGTAGCCTCGCCGCGCCCCCAGCATGGCCAGCGCCAGGCCGGTGTCGCCGCTGCTGGGCTCCACGACGGTGCCGCCCGGCTTCAGGTAGCCGGAGCGTTCGGCATGGTCGGCCATGGCCAGGACCGCGCGGTCCTTGTTGCTGTGGCTGGGGCTGAGCGCCTCCAGCTTCGCGACGATCCGGCCGCCGCCACGTGGCGAGAGGGCACCCAGCTCGACCAGGGGTGTGCGGCCGACCAGCCACGTGTAGTCGCGGGCGATGCGGGACATGGGGCGCGCATTGTAGGAACCGATTCCCCGAGACAAGATCCACGAATGCGGAAGCTCACCGGTCCGAGCGCCACCGTGCTCCTGCTGACCCTGACCGGTTGCTCCTCGCCTTCTGCCGACCCGGCCGCGCTGGCCGCGGACCTGCCGCCCGCGCGCGCGGTGAGTCCGCAGGAGCAGGCCGAATCCGCTGCCCTGGCGGCGGAGGCCATGGCCGCCGTCGATGCCGAAGACGCCGAGGCGGCCGAGTCGCTCGCGGAGCGGGCGCTGCAGCGCGCGCCACGTTCGGGGCGGGCCCGCGCCGCCCTGGGGCTGGCCCTGATGCTGCGTGCCCGCCGTTCCGATCCGCCGGACCTGGGTCTCTGGCACCGTGCCGAGGGAGAGCTGCGGCGCGCCGTGGCCCTGGACCCGCGCGACCCCGAGGTGGGCGTGGCCTATGCGCGGTTCCTGGAGGCCGAGGGCCACTGGAGCGCTGCGATCCAGGAGCTGGAACGCGCGCTGGCCGCGCAGCCGGAACATCGCGTGGCGCTGCGCCGGCTCGCGCGCCTGCGCTACGACGCGGGGGACGAGCGCGCCGCCAGCGCCGTACTGGTCCGGCTGCTGGCGCTGGAGCCCGGCGATGCGGAGGCCTCGTATCGGCTGGCCCAGTGCCGGCTGACGGTCGCGGGCACGCAGCCGCGCGAGGAAGACCAGATCGCGGGATTCACCGCGGCCGCCGCCGCGTTCGCGGCCTACCAGCGTCTCGCGCCGGCGGATGCCGACGGCTACCTGGGCGAGGCGCATGCGCGCCTGCAGCGCGCGGCGCTCCGCGCGGGCACGGGCCGGGAGGAGTACGAGGCCGTGCGTCGGCTCTACCGCCTCGCTGCCGAGCTGCGGCCCGGCGCTGCGGAGGCGTGGTTCGGGGCCGGGCTCGCCGCGGAACGCCTCGGCCAGATCGACGATGCGCACGCCGCGTGGCGCGAGGCGCTGCAGCGCGACCCGATGCACGTAGGCGCGATCCTGGCCCTGGCCGGGAGCCTGCAGGAGGCCGGGCGGCGCGACGCGGCGCTGCCTCTGTGGCAGCGCGCCTTGGGCATGGACCTGGACGGCGGCGAGCGGCGCCGGATCCAGGCGCTGCTGCGCGCCGCCGGGGCCCAGGGCGGCGACCGGTGACGCCGGGCAGCGCGCGGCCGGCCCCGGCACGCGGCGGATCGGCAGCGCCGGGCGGGGGCGTGCCTAGGCCATCGCCGGGCGCGTGCCGGCGGTGTTGACCCGCGCCGAGTGCTTGCGGCCCTCCCACAGCGCGATCGCCGTGACCGCCCAGAGCCCGACCGCGAAGATCCCGATCATCCACGAGCCGGCGAGCGGCCAGCTGTTGGTGATGAAGTTCGCGACCTGCTTGGTGCCGAGGATCGCCGGCGTGAACGGCTCCACGTCCATCGGCGCCTTCTCGTCGAGGTCGTGGCCGAAGACGTAGAGCATGTAGGCGAAGCGTCCGAGCGCGAAGCAGCTCACGTAGGCGGTCACCACCGACATGTCGACCAGCTGGCGGATGTTGCCCAGCGCCGCCGCGCGCAGGAGCAGGAGCGCCAGCCCGCCGATGGCGAAGGGCAGCCAGTTCAGGTCGACGAGCTCCTCGCGCACGATCTTGCGCATCCCGATGTAGTGGTTGAGGACGTTGATCTCCTCGAGGTCGCGACCCTCGTTGCCGCTCGCCAGCTTGTAGCTGTAGATGTCGAGGAAGAGCCCCTTGGGGTACTGCGGCGCCACCATGCTGATGCGCCACAGAGGGAAGAGGAAGCTCAACGCCAGCGGCGCGATCAGCGTCAGGAGCAGGATCCGCACCTTGTTGGAGAGCGGGACGTTGAGGAACTCGAAGAACGTCTGCGCGGAGGGATTGCTCTGCAGGGTCATGTCACACCAGATCGCCCTTGCGGAAGCGTTGCAGGGTCAGGAGCCAACACGTGCTGGCCAGCAGGAGCGGCCAGCCCAGTCCGAGGGCCAGCAGGCCCCCCGGACCGAGACGGTTGGCGAGGAAGAAGCCCACGGGGCCGAGCTGCCCCAGCTCGGGCTCCGCTCCGGCCAGGAGCGCGAGGCGCGCGTCCTGTACGGGGTTCAGGGCCGCGAGCGCGAACACCAGCAGCGGCCGGATCTGCCACTGGAGCATCATGCCGAGCAGGGCGAAGTCCAGCAGCGCCACGCCCAGGGCCCAGAGCAGCAGGAGGACCATGAGCGCCTTGGCCTGGTTGCGCACGTAGGTGCTCACCATCAGGCCGGCCGCCACCGAGGCCGCCAGCAGCGCGGTGCTCACGCCGAGGGTTCGCAGCACGAAGCCCCAGGGCACCGCCTGGCCGAACGCGAAGCGGCCGACGAGCCCGAGCAGCGGCATGAGCACGACCAGGGGCAACACGAGGGTCAGGAGGCGCACGAGGGACACGGCCGAGAAGTAGGCGGTGCGCGTCACCGGATGGCTGAACCACAGCTCCAGGCTGCCGTCGTCGCGGCTGCGGTTCACGACCTGTCCGCTGGCCGTCAGGCCCAGCAGGGGCAGGAGCAGCACCAGGGCGTGGCTGAACGAGAGCAGCACGCGGCCCATGCCGGTGAAGCCGAGCACGCTCGACTCGCGCAGCCCCACCAGGACGAAGATCGACGAGAGCAGCAGGTACACGCCCAGGCAGAACCAGAGCCAGCGCGAGCGCAGCACCTCCGCCGCCTCCAGACGGGCGATGGCCGTGGCCTGCCGCAGCGCGCTCATTGGTTGCCCTTGCGCGTGCGGGCCAGCGCCTTGGCCTCGAACGCCTCGAACGGGATCGCGCCCGGAGCGCCGGCGTCGACCGCGCCGTAGCCGAAGCCCATCGGGGTCGGCGTGATCGGCACGAACCCGGCCTTGTCCAGGATCACCCAGCGATCCTCGTGCAGGTGCCGGAAGTAGATCGCGTGCACGTCCAGGCGTTCGGCCGCGAGATGCTCGGCCAGGCAGCCCGGATCGTCGTAGAAGTGCACGTCGCCGCCGCGCGTCTGCAGCTGGGCGGCGAAGCGCGGCTCGCCCACGTGCATCTTGCAGAACACGCACGCCTGCTTGTCGAACACCGGTGTGACCGGGCCCGCCGGCGGCTGCTCGGAGAGGAACGCCGCGATGCCCACGGCGGCGGCCACGCCGGCGCCGACCAGGATCGCGAACCACAGCGCGGGATTGCCCTTCTTCATGTCTGCCTGGGCTCGTTGGGGTTGAGGGTCTCGATGTCGCGCACCACGACGTCACGCAGTTCTGGACCGAAGCGGGTGGTGAGTTCGCGCAGCAGCTCGATGCGTTCGCCGTTGCGCAGTCCGCGCGCCCACCAGCCGCTCGCGCCGCGCTGGAAGCCGTTCTCCGCCAGCCACGACTCGGGTCCGGGTCCCGCGGTGAGGATCTCGAGCCGGCCGCCGGCGTTGCCGCGCAGGTACTCGTTGGCCGGGCCGCGGAAGCGGACCCGGCCCTCGTTCAGGACCACGACGCTGTCCACGAGGTGGCGGATCTCCTCCAGGCGGTGCGAGCAGAGGATCACGGTGGGGCGCTCGCCGAGGGCCTCGACCAGGTCGAAGAAGTTCTGGCGGGCGCGCGGGTCGAGACTGGCCGTCGGCTCGTCGAGCACCAGGAGCGCCGGGCGGCTCGCGAGGGCCAGGGCGATGAGCAGCTTCTGCCGCATGCCGCCAGAGAGGTTGCGGAACGGCCGGTCGGCGACCGCGGCGAGGTCCAGCTCCAACGCCCGGCACGGCGCCGCGATCGCCTCCGGCGCGAGGCAGCGCAGCGCCGCCACGGCCGTCACGATCTCGCGCACCGGCGCACCCAGGCGCGGGGCGATCTGCGGCACGTAGGCGATGCGCGATGCGAGGCTGGGGCGGTCGACCAGCGGGTCGAGTCCGTCCAGCGCGACGGTCCCCTCGTACGCCAGCATGCCCATCAGCACGCGCGTGAGCGTCGACTTGCCCGAGCCGTTGGGGCCGATCAGGGCCGTGCGGGTGCCCGACTCCAGCGTCAGGTCGACCTCGGCGAGGGCGCGGACCCCGCCGAAGCGCTTGGTCAGCCCGTGGATCTCAACGCGCATGGCTCGGCTCCTGCGCCGGGCGGACCCGCGGCTGCGCATCGATCAGGAGGGTCTTGGGGCGGAAGATCGGCATGACCTTGCCGGTCAGGTCGACGAGGAAGAGCGTCGGCGTGCCGTGGAAGAACGCGAGCTCGGGGTACTTGCTGGTGAGTTGTCCGGACAGGCTGCGGACCTCGTACGGCAGGTCGCCGACGCCGTCGCCGTCCAGGTCGTAGCCCTGGTAGTCGTCCCACGCGTTGCCGATCCACTCGGCCTCGCGGGCGTCGGTCCCGCCGTCGACGCGGACCTGGTTCTGGTTGTCCCGGAACGAGTTGTCGGCGAACCGGTTGCGCGCCGCGCCGCCGTGGAACGAGACCGCCGTCTCGCTCAGGCGGATCAGGTTGGCCTCGATCCGGTTGTGTTCCGCGCGGTCCAGGGGCGAGGTGTCCACGAACACCCCGATGGTGTTCGCGAGGAGGCGGTTCTTCTCGATCACGAGGTTGCCCGATTCCTTGAGCCCGATGCCGATCCCGGCGGCCCCGGAGCAACGCGAGATCAGGTTGCCGCGCAGCTGCACGTCGTGGCTGTACATCACGAACACGCCGACGACGTTGCCGACGTAGTGGTTGCCTTCGACGAGATTCTGGCGGCTGTACATGAAGTGCGTGCCGTAGCGGCCGCCGAACACCGTGTTGCGCAGGAGCCGCGCACGGTCCGAGTACCAGACCACCATGTCGCGTCCGTCGTGGACGACGTTGGCTTCGATGACGCAGTCCTTGGTCTCCCAGAGCCGGATGGTGTCGCCGCGCAGCCCCATGGCCGGATCGCCGGTGCCGCGCACGTCGTTGCCGCGCAGGACGGCGCGCTGCGCCTTCTCCACCAGGATCCCGAAGAGCGCCTCGCGGATGCCGACGCCCTCCACCAGGACGTCGTCGGCGCCCACGTGGATGGCGGCATCCAGGAGGTCGAAGCGTCCCCCACTGCCGTCCACGGTGAAGCCCATCAGCCGGGTGCCGCGCCCCTCGACCTTGATGGTGGTGCCTTCGCGACGGCTGGTGACCACCGCCTGCGCCGGCCCCCAGAGCGTGAGGTTCCTGGCGATCACGATCGGTCCCTGGTGCGTGCCGGGCTCCAGCCAGAGCGTGGCTCCGTCACGTGCCGCATCGATCGCCGCCTGGAGGTCGGTGCCGGCGGGGACCGGCGTGCCGCCATCGGGCCGCGGCGGCGTGCTGCGCACGCCCCGCGCCGGCTCCGCGTCCTCCATGCGGCACGCGGCCAGTGCCAACGTGCACGCAAACAGGAGCTTGGCGCGGGGAGAGCGGATCATCGTGGTCACCAGGTCAGGGTACCGGTCCGCCCGCCCCTGTGGGCGGGCAGACCGGTGTGGGCGCGTTCGCGCCGGGGGCCGGGGGCCCCGTGCAGGCTAGCTCACTTGGTCGGTTCGACCAGGAGGTAGCCGGCCATCTCGAGGTGCAGGGCCGAGCAGAACTCGGTGCAGTAGAACGGGAACACGCCCGCGCGATCCGCCACGAAGCTCACGTCGCAGTGGCGGCCCGGCTCGATGCTCAGGTTGATGTTGTACGAGCCGACGGCGAACCCGTGCGTGGCGTCGTAGGCCTGCTCGACGCTGGTGATGTGCAGGTGCACCTTGTCACCCTGCTTCACCCGCACGATGTCCGGGGTGAAGTGGCTGCGCACGGCGGTCATGTAGACGTGCACGCCGTCGTCCTTGCGCTCGATCCGTTCCTGCTTGGCCAGGGTGGCGTGCGGCGACTTCTCGTGGGTGATCGGGTTCAGTCCCACCGGGCTGTAGATGTCGATCGCCTTGATCTTGTCGGCCTTGATCATCTGGGCGTAGTGCGGCTCGCCCAGCGGGATCGGCATGTCGTAGAGCAGCTTCATCTCGGTGCCTGCCGAGAGGTCGATGAGCTGGAAGTTCTGGGGCAGCAGCGGCCCGACCTTGGAGAAGCGGTCGATCGCCCACTTGTTCATGCCGACCAGGAACCTGCCGTCCGGGCTCACGGTGTCGCCCTCGGCGGCCGTCAGGTGGCCGACGTTGTAGTGCATGGGGATCTTGTGCACGACCTTGAGATCCTTCAGCGACCACTTGGCGATCACCGACTCGATGAACACCGACGTGTAGGCGTGGCCTGCGTTGTCGTAGACCGTGTGCAGGGGGCCGAGCCCGATCTCGCACTGGCCGCGGATCGACTCCTTGAAGTCCAGGATCGGCACGCCGTACGGGTCCTTGCCGATGAACTTCTTGGCCTCGGTGAGGGCCTTGATCTTCTCGATCGAGTAGACGGTCGTGTGCGTGTCGAGCTTGCCGCCGACCACGATGTCCTTGCCGTCCGGAGTGACGTCCACGCCGTGCGGGCTCTTCGGCTCGGGCACGAAGTAGAGCACGCCCTCGGCCGCGGCCACGTCCAGGGGCAGCACCTTCATCCCGGCGATGGTCTTGGTCCTGCCGGCCTTCACCAGCTCCTCGGCCTTGCGCCAGTTGATGCAGTGCAGGTAGTCCATGTCGTTCTGCGACGCGCCCGATTCCAGGGCCGGCTTGCCTTCGAGGACGCCGCCGTAGGCTCGCTCGCTGTTGAGGCAGTTCATGAAGGCCCAGCCGTCGCTGGCCAGCTTGCCCGAGTCCGCCAGGTCCTGCATGTAGGGGGGCAGTTCGATCGCGAAGGAGTTGGCCCGGTCGAGCAGGCCCTTGGCCCGGTCGAAGCGCCAGAAGATCGCGGCACCGCGGTACACGTCGTTGAACTGCTCGATCGGCGCGTAGCCGCCGCCGAGCGGTGCCGGGTACTGCGAGGTCTCGATCACGTACTCGGTGTTCGGCGTGACGAACGCCGCGCCGTGGTCGGACTGGATCAGCTCGGTGGTGACGATCTGCCGGGTCATGAAGTCCTTGAGGCTGACCACGGCCAGACGGGCGTTGGCCTTGTCGCCGACGAAGATGAACTCGCCGTCGTAGTCGCCCTTGGTCTCGCTGAGGGCGGGGTGGTGCATGTCGCCCCACTCCACGCGCTTGCCGAAGCGGTTGCCGCCGTCCAGCACGTCCTCGGTGGCTTCGTCGCCGTACGCGTAGCCCTGCCAGGGCTCCGGCGTGAACACGCCGATGTACTTGAGGATGCGCATGCTGGGCACGCCGATCACGATCAGGTTCCCGCCGTGTCCGCCGGACGCGAAGATCAGGTACTCGTCGTGCTTGCCCGTGGGGGTGTAGGTCTTGAGCGCCGCGGTCACGTCGTCCTCGCTGAGGCCGCGTGCCTGCATGAGGCTGGCGAGGTCGGCGCCTCCGGTGCCGGGGGCCTGGCTGCCGCCGCAGGCGGCGAGGGTGAAGAGGCCGGCCAGGGCGAGGAATCGCGCTGGGTGCGAGACGGACTGGTTCTGCATGTGTCGAACTCCGGGGAAGGGTCGAGGACTAGGCGGTCACTTGGCGAGGTTCCGGACGTGCTCCACCAAGGCATCCAGAACCTTCGGGGTGCCCTTCAATTGCGGCTGGGCCGGCATCATCGGACTCTTGCCGACGGCCACCCCGCCCATGGTGATCACGTTCCGGATGTGGTCGTCGCTGATGGTCTTCTGCCATTCCGCGTTGCTGAGGTCGCGCGGCTTGGGATCCAGGGCCGCGGAACCCGGGCCATCGCCCTTGCCCTGCATCCCGTGGCAGGTGAAGCAGATGGTCTCGAAGGTCTTCTTGGCTTCTGCGCGGTCGGCGGCACTGATCTTGGAGGCCGCGACGGGCTTCTTGGGCGCGCCGAGAGGCTGGGTGCCGCCGTCGTCGCCGCTGCAGGCGGCCACGCCGATCAGGAAGCAGGAGGCAAGGACTACGAGGAGGGGTGCGGAGAGAGGATTCGGCTGCATGATGCTTCGGTTGCGGGAGCGCCCTTGGCGCGGATCTATATGCGCCGACAACGGATCGGAACATCTGTTGTTTCACCCGTCGGGCGTTTCGGGTCCGCATGGCTGACGCCAACGGAAGGATTCCCAGGGAAGGGCCAGTGCAGCCCGCGGTACGGCCCATCCCGGCGTCTTGAAAGGAAGTGCGGCTGCCGGCGTTCGCAGCGGGACGGCGTCCCGCGCCCCAGCCCCAGCCCCCAGCCTGCCCGGCCCATGCAGATCGACCCCCAACGTTCCGTGCCCGACCTCGTGGGCGAGATGCCCTGGGCGCGCTGGATCTTCGTCAGCTACGGCCTCGACGTCGCCGCCTGGGGTGTGTCGTTGGAGGTTGCCTGCGTGCGTGCCGGTGTGCCCCTGGCCACCGTACTGGTGGCGCTGGAGCAGGCGCACCCGGCCACGCCTCCCCGATCCCCGCGCCGCACCTCCGTCCTGTCGGGGGTCCCCCGGTGGTCTGCGTTCTCGAACCTGCCATGAAGCGCGATCCGCGCCTGCACGGCCTCTCGAACGACCACCACACCGGCCTCCTCCTGGCCCAGCGGATCCGTACGGCATCTGCCAAGGGGGGCATCGACCAGGAGTTCGTCCGGCAGGTCGCGGGCGAGTTCCGGGCGCAGGTGGAGGTGCACTTCACGGTGGAGGAGCGCTGCCTGCTGCCCGCGCTCCGCGCCGTGGGGGAGGGCGCCCACGCCGACCGGCTGCAGCGGGAGCACGACCAGCTCTGCGCCCTGATCCACGAGGCCGAACGGGATCCGCAGAAGCTCGACGCGTTCGCGACCCTCCTGCACGACCACATCCGGCACGAGGAGCGCGAGGTGTTCCCGCTCGCCGAGGCCAGGTGTGCGCCGCAGGACCTGGACAGGATCGGCGTGGAGCGGCCGCACTTCCCCGCCAAGGGCACCAAGGGGGGGTCGGCGCAGGTCTCCTGGCAGGATCCGTTCGCGTAGCGGCTCGGGGCGGTCGGCAGCCGTGTGTCCGCCGGCCTGCCGGGAGCCGGGTCACGCGCCGAGGATCGAGTACCCCGAATCGACGTAGATCACCTGCCCCGTGATGCCGCGGGACAGGTGCGAGAGCAGGAAGAGGGCCGTGTTGCCGACGTCCTCCTGGGTGACGTTGCGGCGCAGGGGCGCCTTCTCGGCCATGCTCTGGTGCAGGGAGCTGAAGTCCGAGACGCCCATCGCGGAGAGCGTCTTGATGGGTCCGGCGGAGATCGCGTTCACCCGGACTCCTCTGGGGCCCAGGTCGTTGGCGAGGTAGCGCACGCTCGACTCCAGCGCCGCCTTGGCCACGCCCATGACGTTGTAGTTCGGCACGACCTTCTCGGCGCCGTAGTAGCTGAGCGTGACCACGCCCGCCTCGCGGCCTTCCATCAGCGGCGCCGCGTGGCGGCACATCTCCACGAGCGAGTAGGCCGAGACCTGCTGGGCGATCGCGTAGCCCTCCCAGGAGGTGTTGACGAACTGGCCGCCGAGCTCCTCGCGCCTCGCGAAGGCGATGCAGTGCACCAGGGCGTCCACGTGCCCGAACTCCTTGGCGATGCCGGCGAAGTACGACTCGGTCTGGCCGGGAACGGTCACGTCGCAGGGCGCGACGTAGGCGGGTTGCGGCAGGTCTGCGACCAGCTTGCGCACGCCGTCCTCCATGCGCTCGTTCTGGTAGTTGAGCGCCAGCTTCGCGCCGTGGTCGGCCAGGGCCTGGGTGATGCCCCAAGCGATCGAGCGCTTGTTGGCCACGCCGAAGATCACCGCCACCTTGCCGTCCATCAGGCCCATGGTCTTGCTCCGTGCCGCCCCGGTTCCGGGGAGGCGCGGGAGGATACCCGCGGGGCGAGGGTGGTTCGAACCTGCGCGGCGGGCCGGGCGGGGATTGGGTCCGGCCCCTGGTTCGGGCACGCGAGCGCTCAGGGTCCGCGCCCGAGCCGCGCGAACGTCTTGCGGCTCGTGGTCGACCACGGGACCGTCTGGTCCTCGGGCAGGGCCTCGAGCAGGGGCGCGCGCGCCCGCGCCAGGCAGGTGGCGCCGTGGACGGTCAGCTCGATCCGGTGCCGGGTGATCGCGTGGCGGACCGTGGCCAGGACCGGTCCGAGCACCACCTGGAGTCCCAGCGCCGCGCGGAACGCCGCCGCCAGATCCGTGCCCTGCGCGTGGTCCTGGAGGATGCCGAGACCCGGCAGCTCGACCTGGCCCTCGTTGATCTCGCCCGCCGGGATCCGCCGTCCCAGGACCAGGCCCCCGCCGCGATCCACGAGGACCGCGTGGGTCCGGATCGCGATCGGCCGAGGCCGTGCCGCCCGTCGCGGGAGCTCGGCCTGCGCGTGGGTCCGTCGCGCCACGCAGTCCGCGGCGATGGGGCACTCGGCGCAGCGCGGGCCGCGCGGCAGGCACACCGTGGCGCCCAGTTCCATCAGCGCCTGGTTGAAGTCGCCGGCGCGGCCGCGATCCAGCCATGCCTCGACCGTGCCGCGCACCTGCGCGGCGCCCGCGCCGCGCTTGACGTCGCTCACGATTCCGCGGTGCCGGGCCACGACCCGCTCCACGTTGCCGTCGATCGCGGGCAACGCGTGGCCGAAGGCGATCGAGGCGATGGCGCCCTGTGTGTAGGCCCCGATCCCGGGCAGCTCCGCCAGTTGCCCGGGCGCGCGGGGCACCACGCCGCGATGCTCGGCCACCACGGCCTGCGCGCCGCGCTGGAGCAGTCGGGCGCGCCGGTAGTAGCCCAGGCCGCGCCAGGCCCGGAGCACGTCGTCCTCGCTCGCCCCCGCGAACGCTGCCGGTGTGGGGTAGCTGGCGAGGAAGCGCTCGAAATGGCCGCGCACGGCCTCCACGCGCGTCTGCTGCAGCATCACCTCGCTGACCCAGATGGCCCACGGGTCCTTGGTGCGGCGCCACGGGAGATCGCGTCGGGCGCGGTCGTACCAGTCCAGGAGCCGGGTGCGGATCAGGGGAGCCATCTGCAGCCGGGAGTGGAACGCGGGCAGGGGCGATGCGGCAAGGGTGGGAATCGGGAGCGAAACCGGCCCGCTCGTTCCACTCCAGTGGGCAGACGCATCCGCCCCGGCCGGACCCTCGGTCAGGCCGTTCCGGGCGCCCCGGCGAAGGACCTCGACCGGTTCCATGATGACCTCCGAGCAGCGGCGCGGCGACCGACCGTCCGCACCACGATCCGACGCCCTCGCACAGCCTCATGTGCTGGCGGCTCTGTGGCAGGGGCACGTTCCTCGCGGCCTCACGCGGGAGCGCGGCGGGATCGTCGCCGAGGCTCCCGAAGTCCGGCGGGAACCTGGAACGGCGGGCCAGACCGGACCGGGTGCCGGAGGCGCAGCGGCCGATCCGTCCGCGCGACAGGAGCGGTGGGAACAGGCGCTGGAGAGCCTCTGTGCCCAGGTGGCGCCGCGGGCCAGGCGCGCGGCGCCGCCTGTGCCGGGCGGGATCGTCTACGTGCTCCAGGTGCCGGACGGAACCGGGGCCGCAGACGTGCTCGTCGAGGTCTGCGCCCCGGCATCGCGGGGGGAAGCGTCGGGGAGCCCGCGTCTGGTGCCCGTGGAGCTGAGCGTCGGCGCACTGGCAGAGCTGCCGGATCCCCTGGATCGCGAGATCCTCTCCGCATGGCTGCTGCCTCGCGCCTGCCGCCCGGAATGGACGCAGGTCGCGCCTCCGGGGCCGAACCCGGGGTTGGACCCGGTGTTCCGAGTGCCGCCCGCCGCGGCCGCGCCCCTGCTGCGGAGGTTGGCGGATGCGGGCCGTCTCGCCACGCGCGGAACGGACCGGCGGATCCGGAAGGTCGCGTCGTTCGACTCCGGGCCCCCCTGGAACCTGGTGCTGGGGCTGTCGTCCGCCGATGGCAGTGCGCGCGTCCGGCTCCGGGTCCAGCTGCGTCGTGCGTCGATCGAGCGCGACCTGGACGGCGTGGAACCGCTGGCCGGAGCCGGCCTGCTGGTGGACGGAGAGACCCTGGCCGAGTTGCGGCCCGCAGGCGGCCTCGGCTCCGCGCTCCTGGAACTCGCGCGAGCAGGCATCGAGGTGCCGCGCGCGGAATGCGCGCGCCTGCTGGGTCGGCTGCTGCGACTCCCCCTGGACCTGGTTCCCGCGGTCGATGAACGACTCGGCATCGGCGTACAGCGGCCGGAGCCGCAGCCGCGCCTGCGTCTGCACCCAGGCGCCGAGGCAGCGCCGCGCGGGCAGCGGCCGACCCCGCGGTCGCTGCGAGCTGCGCTGGCCTTCTACTACGGCGAGCATCTGGTCACCGCCGAGGCGGCGCAGCCAGCCTTCGTGAACCTCGCACCGCCCGCCCTGGTGCTGCGGGATCCGCTGCGCGAACGCGCCGCGGAGGAGCGCCTCCGCGAACTCGGCGCCGAGGCGCGAGGACGATGGACGTACCGCATCCCGGTCGAGCGCCTGGAAGCGATGGTGCGGCACCTCGCCGGCATCGGCTGGCTCCTGGAGGGTGCAGGCAGAGTCGTGCGCGTGCCCAGGACGCCAAGAGCCGCGGTGCGCTGGGGGATCGACTGGTTCGACCTGCAGCTGGAAGTCGACTATGGCGAGGTCAGCGTCGCGGTGCAGGACCTGATCGCCGCCTTCGCGCGCGGCGAGACGTACGTCCGCCTCGCCGACGGCAGCGTCGGGCTCCTCCCCGCGGAGTGGCTGCGGCGGCTGACGCCGTGGCTCCAGTTGGCGACCAGCGCCGAGGGGCGGTTCCGGTTCCGCCCCAACCAGGGAGTCCTCCTCGACGCCCTGCTCGCCGAGGCAGGGGCCGAGCTCGTGGGCAGCGATGCGCGGTTCACGCGCTGGCGCGCAGCACTGCGCCGGTTCCGCAGGGTCGCCCGCATCCGTGCCCCCGCGGACTTCCACGCCCAGCTGCGCCCGTACCAGGAGTACGCGCTGGGCTGGTTCGCGTTCCTGCGCCGGTTCGGCATGGGCGGCTGTCTGGCGGATGACATGGGGCTGGGCAAGACCGTGCAGATCCTCGCGCTCCTCGCGCAGCGCCGATCGCGCCCCGAGGGGCGCGTCCGCGGGGCGGGGGACGAACCGGGGGACACCGAGCGGCGCCCGAGTCTGGTCGTCGCGCCGCGCAGCGTGATCTTCCACTGGCGGCGCGAGGCCGAGCGGTTCGTACCCGGGCTGCGGGTCCTGGAGCACAGGGGCAATGCGTGCAGCACGCGCCTGGCCGAGCTGCGCTCGGCCGACCTCGTACTCATCACGTACGGCACGCTGCGGCGGGGTGCGGCGAGCCTCTGCGCCCTGCACTTCGACTACGTGATCCTCGACGAGGCGCAGGCGATCAAGAACCCTGCCACGGAGGCCGCCAAGGCAGCCCGACTCCTGCGGGCAAGGCACCGGATCGTGCTGACCGGCACGCCGATCGAGAACCGCCTCGACGACCTCTGGAGCCTCTTCGAGTTCCTCAACCCCGGCATGCTGGGCAGCGTGCGGGCGTTCCGCGAGGCGATGCACGGTGCCCGCAGGCACGGCGTCTCGAAGCGCCTGCGCACGCTGCTGAGGCCCTTCCTCCTGCGCCGGACCAAGTCGCAGGTCGCGCCGGAGCTGCCCGCACGCACGGAGCAGGTGCTCGCGGTGGAACTGGACGAGGCCCAGCGGCGCTTCTACGACGAGCTCAGGCAGGGCGTGCGCGACTCGCTGCTGACCAAGCTCGATCAGGTGGGCGTGGCCGCCGCCCAGATCCATGTCTTGCACGCCCTCCTGCGCCTGCGGCAAGCGGCCTGCCATCCGGGGCTGGTGGAGGAGCGGCGCAAGGCCCTGGGCAGCGCCAAGCTGGACGCCCTCCTGGAGCGGCTCCGCGCGGTGCGCGCGGCGGGACGCAAGGCCCTGGTCTTCTCGCAGTTCACCACCATGCTCGGTCTCCTGCGCGAGCGTCTGGATGCGGCGGAGGTCACGTACGCCTACCTCGACGGCGCGACCGACGACCGGGAATCCTGCGTGCGACGGTTCCAGGACGACCCTGCCTGCGGCGTCTTCCTGATCAGCCTGCACGCCGGCGGGTTCGGCCTCAACCTGACCGCCGCCGAGTACGTCTTCCTCCTCGACCCGTGGTGGAACCCCGCCGTGGAGGCACAGGCGATCGATCGCGCGCACCGCATCGGCCAGACGCGGGCCGTGTTCGCCTGCCGCATCATCGCCAAGGACACCGTGGAGGATCGCATCCTCGAACTGCAGGAACGCAAGCGGGCCCTGGCGCAGGCGATCTTCGCGGAGGATCGGGCCGGCATGCGTGCATTGACGCGGGACGACGTGGCGGCGCTGCTCGCGTGAACCGTTCGCAGTGCTCCGTCGCAGTGCCCGGACCCGTGCCGGAGCGTGCGGTGCTGCGGGATGCGGGCCGGGCGTTGCACGCGGGCGAACCGCCATGGTCTGATCGTGGCTGCGATGCGCACTGGCACGGACCCCGGCACCACGGCGAGCGCACCGCGCCCCCGCGTGCTGGTGATCGCGGAGGCGGCCAATCCCGAGTGGCAGAGCGTGCCCCTGGTGGGGTGGTCGCACGCCGACGCCCTGCGCGAGGTGGCCGACGTGCACCTCGTCACCCAGGTGCGGAATCGGGACGCGATCGTCCGCGCGGGGTTGGTCGAGGGCCGCGACTTCACGGCCATCGACTCCGAGCGCGTGGCGCGGCCGCTCTGGCACCTCACGCGCCTGCTGCCCGGAGGCTGGACCACGTCGATGGCCGCCTACCTGCCCGCCTACCTGTACTTCGAGCGGCTGGTGTGGCGGCGGTTCGGCGCGGACATCCGGGCGGGGCGCTACGACGTCGTGCACCGGCTGACGCCGCTCTCGCCGACGGTGCCGAGCCCGATCGCCGCGCGGTGCCGGAAGGCGGGCGTCCCATTCGTGCTCGGCCCGCTGAACGGAGGGCTGCCCTGGCCGCGCAACTTCGACCAGGAGCGGCGGCGCGAGCGGGAGTGGCTCAGCTACGTGCGCGGCGCCTACAAGCTGGTGCCCGGATACCGGCGCACCCGGGAGAACGCAGCGGCCATCGTCGTGGCGTCGCGTGCCACGCTCGAGCAGGTGCCGGAGCGATGGCGCAGCAAGTGCGTCTACATCCCGGAGAACGGGCTGGACGAACGACGCTTCCATGCGCGGCGCGAGCGGCCCGGCGGCGGACCGTTGGCCATCGTGTTCGTGGGCAGGCTGGTCCCCTACAAGGGTCCGGACCTGCTCCTGGAGGCGGTGGATCCGCTCCTGCGCGAGGATCGCGCCCGGCTGACGATCGTGGGGGACGGGCCGCTGCTGGCGTCGATGCGCGCGGCGGCGTCCGAACGCGGCGTGCAGGACAAGGTGCGCTTCACCGGCTGGGTCGACCACCAGCAGGTCCAGCATCTGCTCGCAGCGGCCGACGTGTTCGCGTTTCCCAGCATCCGTGAGTTCGGCGGCGCCGCGCCGCTGGAGGCGATGGCCGTCGGAGTGCCGGCGATCGTCGTGGACTACGGCGGCCCCGGAGAGATCGTGACCGAGGACACCGGCTGGCTCCTGCCGCTCGGCACGCGCGCGAACCTGGCCGCGGGGCTGCGCGCGCTGCTGACCAGCTTGTGCGCGGACCGCGACGCGATCGAGCGGCGCGCGCAGGCCGCCTTGCAGCGGGCGTGGAACTGGTTCGCGTGGCGCGTCAAGGCGCGCCAGACCCTGGAGGTGTACCGCTGGGTGCTCGGCCGGCGGCCAGACCGCCCTGAGTTCGGCATGCCCTTCGCGGGGGTCGGCACCGCGCTCGCGCGCCCCTGATCCCACCGCGCGGCGGACCGGTGGGTGGCGATCCTCGCGGCTAGCCGCCCAAGGCGCGCGTGTGGTGCAGGACCGCGTTCAGGGCGACGACCAGACCCAGCACCGCAGCGAGCTTCGCCCGCCGCGCCCGGCCGGCGAGGTCGGGTCCGCCGTCCGGCGCGCGGGTGATCGCGAGGGCGAGATGGAACACGAAGAGCGCGAGCACCAGCTTGCTGTGCAGCAGTGCGGTGTAGATGCCGCGACCACCCAGCCAGCCCACGCCGTGCGGCGGAGCCCACTTGAGCAACCCGGTGCCGAGCAGCAGCAGCACCGCGGCGATGGTCACCCAGCGGGCGCGGGCGCGGAGCGTGGCGAGGAACTCCGCCCGCTCCTGTTGCAGGCGCTGCGCCGCCGGCAGCACCGTGAACCCCATGGCGAAGAGCCCGCCGACCCCCAGGATCGCGCCAAGGAGATGCCCGTAGTCCACCAGGGCGCGCAGGAGTGGCGTCATCACTCGCCGGTCTCGTGGCTCCGCGGGGCCGCGGTCTTCGCGTCCAGCCCGAGGCGGGCGCGCAGCTCGTGCTCGGCCCGGTCCAGGATCGCGCTCAGGTTCCGTTCGTCGTACGACTCGCCGAAGAGCTTGATCTGGATCGTCAGGCGTTCGCCGCTGCCCTGCACCTGCGCGTGGGTGTGCACTCCGGGGTGGCGGCGGGTGATCTCGGCCAGCGGCCTCGCGATCGCGGACTCGTCCCGGCCGGGATACTCGATCGTGCGCGAACGCCGCACCGCGCCGCCGCCCTCCGCCACGAGCACGGGCGCCACGTAGAGGTGGAAGAGCCGCTGCATCTCCTCCGCCACCCCAGGCAGCAGGAACCACGTCGTGGTACCGGTCTTCAGCCGCACCATCGGCGCCATGCCGATCGGGTTCTCGTAGCAGATCGAACCCTCGGGCACGTGCGCCATGCGCATCCGGGTCTCGTTGAGGGTGGGTTCGTCGACCACGCCCTTGGCGAAGAGCCGGCGGTACGAGACGGTCAGCATCTCGAGGGCGCGCTGGTCGAGGTGCAGGCCCACGCCCGCCGCCTTGGCCAGGGCCTGCCGGGTGATGTCCTCGTGCCCGGGGCCCATCCCGCCGGTGGTCAGGACCACGGAAGGCTTGAGTTCCAACGCGGCACGGAACGCGGCGACCATCTCGGCCTCCACGTCGTCGAGCACCTGGATGGTGCGGACCCGGTAGCCCAGATTGCTCACGTGGCTGGCCAGGAAATTGGCGTTTCGATCGAGGACGAGACCCTCGAGAAGCTCGCGCCCGATGCAGAACAGGATCGCGCTCTTGTCGGTCACGGTTGGGGTTCCTTCGGGGATCCGGACCAGGGTGGGGACTGGACGGCGGACATGGCAGAGCGAAGCCGAACCCATGGTTGATGGCAACCATCAGGGGGGCGAAGATTCCCCGTCCGGACGCCTGGAGCTGACCGGACCCGAATCGCCATGACGGAAACGCCAACCCCGCCGCCCGGTCCCGCCGCTGCCAGCGCAGGCCGCTCCAAGGATCTCCTGCTCGAGAAGGAGATGCTGGAGAGCTACCTGAACTACTCGATGAGCGTGATCTACGCGCGCGCCTTGCCGGACGTGCGCGACGGGCTGAAGCCGAGCCAGCGCCGGATCCTGGTGGCGATGAACGACCTCAACCTGGGGCCGCGCGCCAAGCACCGCAAGTGCGCGAAGATCTGCGGCGACACCTCGGGCAACTACCATCCGCACGGCGAATCGGTGATCTACCCGACCCTGGTCGGGATGGCGCAGGACTTCACCATGCGCTACCCGCTGGTCGACGCCCAGGGCAACTTCGGCGCGATCGACGGAAGCCCTCCAGCGGCCATGCGTTACACCGAGGCCCGCATGAGCCTCGCGGCGGTGCACATGCTCGAGGACCTCGAGCGGCGCACCGTCGACATGGTGGACAACTACGACGGCACGCGGAAGCAGCCGGTCGTGCTGCCGGGCCGCTTCCCCAACCTGCTCTGCAACGGCTCCACCGGCATCGCCGTGGGCATGGCGACCAGCCTGCCTCCGCACAACCTGCGCGAGATCGCCAGCGCACTGGAGCTCCTGCTCGACAACCCGGACCTCTCGGCGGGCGAGCTGCTGCAGACGGTGCCCGGCCCGGACTTCCCCACCGGCGGGATCATCATGGGGCGGGTCGGGATCCGGCAGGCGTATCTGACCGGGCGCGGCGCGATCCAGGTGCGCGGGCGCTACCACGTGGAGGAGCGCAAGGGCCGCAAGCAGATCGTGTTCACCGAGATCCCCTACCAGGTGCGCGTGAACACCATCCTGGAGCGGATCGCCACGCTCGCGAAGGGGGACCAGCTCGACACCGTCGCCGACGTGAACGACGAGACCAACGATCGCGTCGGGCTGCGCCTGGTCGTCGAGCTCAAGCGCGGCGTCGAGGACGAATCGGTCACGGTCAACCAGCTCTTCAAGCTGACGCCGCTGCAGAGCACGTTCAGCATCATCAACCTGGCGATCGACCAGGGGCGGCCGCGCACCCTGCCCTTCAAGTCGCTGCTGGAGGCCTACCGCGACCACCGCAAGGACGTCATCCGCAGGCGCACGCTCTTCCTGCTGGAGAAGGCCGAGGAGCGCCTCCATGTGCTGGAGGGCCTGCGCATCGCGGTCCAGAACATCGACGAGGTCGTCGAGACCATCAAGACCTCGCGCAGCGTCGACGAGGCGCGGCAGCGCCTGATCCAGCGCTTCCAGCTCTCCGAGATCCAGGCCAGGGCGATCCTGGACATGCGGCTCGCGCGCCTCACCGGGCTCGAGATCGAGAAGCTGGAGCAGGAATACAAGGACGTCCTGGCCGAGATCGCCTACTTCCGCACCGTGCTCACCGACCCGAAGGTGGTGATCGGCCTGATCAAGAAGGACCTCGCCGAGATGGTCGCCGCGTACGGCGACACCCGGAACACCGAGATCAGCGAAGAAGAGGCGGAGGACTTCCTCACCGAGGACCTGATCCCCGAGGAGATGATGGTGGTGACGGTCAGCCACCAGGGCTACATCAAGCGGACGCCGCTCGACCAGTACCGGCGGCAGGGGCGCGGCGGCAAGGGCGTGGCGGCAGCCGAGACCAAGGAAGGGGACTTCCTGCAACAGCTCTTCGTCGCCAGCACGCACGACTACTTCCTCTTCTTCACCGACCAGGGGCGGGTCTACTGGCGCAAGGTCTACGAGCTGCCGGAGCTGGGCCGCGCCGCGAAGGGCCGGGCCCTGGCCAACGTCGTGCAGACCCAGGAGGGCGAGAGGATCAACCAGATCCTGCGGGTCGAGAAGTTCGACGACCGCTTCCTGGTGACCGCCACCGCGCATGGCGTGGTCAAGAAGACGCCGCTGGAGGCCTACAGCCGGCCCAAGCGCTCGGGCATCATCGCGGTGGGCCTGGAGGCGGGCGACCGGCTGATCGGAGTCGCGCTCGCCCGCGGCGGCGACAACATCGTCCTGGGCACGGCGGAGGGGATGGCGATCCGCTTCGCGGAGGCGGAGGTGCGGCCGATGGGTCGCAGCGCCACCGGGGTGCGCGGCATCAAGCTGCGCGAGGGCGACGCGGTCGTCGACATGGTGATCACCGACGACACCAAGTCCCTGCTCACGATCTGCGCCAACGGCTACGGCAAGCGCACGGCGGTGTCCGAGTACCGCCTCCAGGGGCGGGGCGGGATGGGCACCATCGACATCCGCACGACGGAGCGGAACGGCAAGGTCGTCAACCTGCTCGCGGTGTCGGAGACCGATGACATCATGGTGGTGACCAAGGACGGACAGATCGTGCGCACTCCCGCCGGGGGCATCAGCACGATCGGACGGGCCACGCAGGGCGTGCGCTGCATCGCCTTGAACGAGGGCGACCAGGTCGTGTCGGCCGCCAAGATCGCCAGCGAGGACGTCGTGCCAGGCGCCGACGAGGCGAGGTGAAGCGATGGCCGAGTACTTCGCGCGACTCCAGGCGGACATGAAGACGGCGATGAAGGCCAGGGACGAGCTCCGCCTGCGGGTCGCCCGCATGCTGGTCGCCGCGATCAAGAAGGAGCAGATCGACCGCGCCAAGGACGACCTCGGCGCGGACGCCGAGCTCGACATCCTGCGCAAGGCCGTGAAGACCCGCCGCGAGAGCGTCGACCAGGCACAGAAGCTGGGTCGCCAGGACGTCGTCCAGGCCGAGGCCGCGGAGATCGCGGTGATCGAGGCCTACCTGCCCGCGACCCTGAGCGGGGATGCCCTGCTCGCCAAGGTGCGCGAGGTCGCCCAGGCGATCGGCTACACCGGGGCCAAGGACACCGGGCGCTTCATGAAGGAATGGATGGCGCGGCACAAGGCGCTCGCCGACGGCCGGGACGTGCAGGAGGCCCTCAAGCGCCTCGGCTGAGCCGCGAGGCCTCCCGTTGCCGCCGTTCCGAGGTCGATAGAGGGCGAGGCTTCCTGTCGCGCGCCATCCGGTTTGACTCGGGCCCTTGGACGCACCACCCAGCCTGCGATGACGAACCAGCCGCACCAGGACGCGCCTGCGCCGCGCAATCCGCCGGGATCGCGCTACTGCATCGTCATCCCGTGTCGGGACGAGGAGGACACCCTGGAGCGGACCGTGCGCTCGCTCGCGGCGCAGACCACGGCGCCGGATCTGGTCGTGATCGTCGACGACGGCTCCACCGACCGCACGCCCGAGATCTGCGCGCGACTGGCAGGGGAGTTCGCGTTCGTGCGCGTGCTGCGGCGCCAGGACCGCGGCAGGCGCAGCGTCGGTCCCGGCGTGATCGACGCGTTCTACGACGGCCTCGCCACGTTCGACGTCGGCCGCTACGACTTCGTGTGCAAGCTCGACGCCGATCTCGAGATGCCGCCGCGCTACTTCGCGCGCATCCTCGAGCGCATGGCGGCGGACCCGCGGATCGGCGCGATGTCCGGGCGGCCCTATTACCAGCGCCCGGGCCCGAACGGGCTCGAGATGGTGCCCGAGCCGTGCGGGATCGACGTGTGCGTCGGCGCGACCAAGTTCTACCGGCGCGCGTGCTTCGAGGCGATCGGCGGCTTCGTCCGCGCGGTCATGTGGGACGGCATCGACGCCCACACCTGCCGGATGCTCGGCTGGAGGAACTTCGCCGACGAGGACCCCGAGCTGCGCTATCTGCACCTGCGCCCCATGGGTTCCAGCGACCACAACGTGTACCGCGGCCGGGTGCGCTGGGGCCGGGGGCAGTGGTTCATGGGCACCGGCGCGCTCTTCATCCTGGCCAGCGCCACCAACCGCATCCTCACGCCGCCGATCCTGGTCGGCAGCGTCCTGATGCTCTTCGGCTACGTCTCGGCGTGGTGGCGAGGCGAGCCGCGCTACGACCGGCCGGGCTTCCGGACCTTCCTGCGCCGCTACCAGCGCCTGGCGCTGCTCAAGGGCAAGCGCCGGGCGATGGAGATGGTGCTGGACGCGGGGCCTCGCGCGGACCCGGGCCCCGCCGCTCAGGGCTTGAGGTAGGCGCCCCGGGCAGAGGCGCCGCCGCGCGGGCGCAACAGGCCGTCGAAGTCGTCCCAGAGGCCGGGCACCTGGACGCCGTTGCCCAGGAACGGGCTCTGCGTGGTGGGCCGCAGGTTGTGCGGCGGCGCCGCCAGGAGCGGATCCGAGGTGATGCTGCCGGCACCCTTCCCCAGCGCGGTCCACTGGGCGAAGGTCCAGGTGCGCGTGCCGCCGTTGCCCTTCTCCGCGGCGTAGCTGCGGGCGCGCGGGCCGTAGAAGAGGTTGTTGCTCTCGGTCAGCTGGTCGAGGCGGAAGCCGGGCGTGACGCCCACGAACGCCGTGGTCGAGCTGGACGAGTTGGGCGCGTAGAGCACGTTGTTCCAGCAGCGGATGTTCGTGCCGTTCTGCGCCTCGATCAGCAGGAACTGGGTGTCGGTGAACGACGCGTTCGGCATGTGCGCCGCCGTGTTGTTGTAGATCGAGATGTCGTCCGGCGTGGGCACGCCGTTCCCGTACTCCCACACCCACACCGCGGTGGTCCAGGGGCTGCGCGTGCCCATCCGGAACACGTTGTTGCGCACGGTCATCTGCCGGGCGCAGAACATCAGCATGATCTGGGTCTGGTCCTGCGACGCCACGTCCTCCAGGAAGGTGTTGCGCTCGACGATGCCGTTCACGAGCACGTCCGTGGAGTACCGGTCCTTGGGCGCGATGCACACCGACCACGCCTGGCCGCGGAACGAGTTCTCGCACACCTGGAAGTCGCGCGTCGGCTCGTTGGTCAGGGAGTGGATCTTCAGGATCTGGCGGTTCGGGTTGTTGCCGTAGCCGGCGTCCCAGATGGTGTTGCCCCGGACCACGCCCTTCACGATCTGCCACAGCCGTGCGGCGTGCGAGTTGCGCGTGCGCTGCAGGTCGTTGCCCACCAACGCGAACCGGTGGCCGCCCGTGTAGACCAGATGGTCCTGACACTCGGTCACGGTGCACTCGAAGAGCGCGATGTCCTCGACCGTCTTCACGAACGGACTCGCGCCGATCCCCACCCACAGCTTCGAGTAGTTGCAGCGCAGGTAGAGCCAGTCGCTGCAGTCCACGGCGCTGAAGAAGCTGTTGGCGGTGCCGGACTGGTTCTGGAAGTCGTACGTGCCGCGGATGTCGAGGTCGACGAAGCGCAGGCCCTTCGCCTCGCCGGCGTAGAACATCTCGGCCGGACCGTTCCACTGGATGACGGGCTTGGGTCCGCTGCCGAACGCGCCGAAGAGGATCGGCCTGCCCTGCGTGGCGAACGGGAAGCTGTACTTCCGGTCGCTCGCGAACGAGTCCCCGCGCCGGAACAGGACCCGGACCGCAGCGGGGCCGGCGCTGGAGAGCTGGAGCGCCAGGAGTTGGATCACGCGGTCGTAGGTGCGGACCGCCGCGCCCTCGGACCTGCCGTTGTTGACGTCGTCGCCCTGCGAGGAGGAGCAGTAGAGCGTCACGCCGGAGAAGGGATTCACCCGCACCTTGGCCGTGCTGGTGCCGGTCTTGCCCGAAGGGTCGGCGACCTTCAGGGAGATCGTGTACTCGCCCGGATTCTCGTACACGTAGGCGCCCACGAAGCCCGAGTGCTTGTTCCAGCGTGCCAGGGGCCCCTGGGGATCGCCGAAGTCCCATTCGAAGCGCGCGTCGTGCAGCCTCGGGACGCCGGGCGTGGCCATGCCGTCCACGAACACGTAGAGCGGCGCGACGCCGGTCAGACGGTTGGCCTGGATCACCGGCTTGAGCCCGTCGTCGGGAGCCGGGGCGGGCAGCGCCGTGCGCAAGGGCTGCGGACCCCCGACCGCCAGCTCCGGTGCGGCGGCGCGCGGCGCGGCGATCGGAGGGAGGACGGCGCGCGCGGCGGAGTTCGTCGCGGGCGTAGCGGTCGCAGCGGCCACTGGGACGCTCTCGGCGTCGGGGAGGGTGGGGAACGCTGCCAGAGCCAGCGTGCCTGCCCCGGCGAGCGCCAGGACAGGGAGTAGGAGCCGATGCGTGGATCGCGGATGCATGGGACCTGGGTGGGGGAGGGTGGAGAGGAAGCTCCGCCCGACCACTGCCGGCGATTCGCTCGCCACGGCACGGCAGGAGACTGCCCCTCCAGAGCCTTGCCCCGGGCCCCAGGTGTGGTGCGCCTGGCTCGGGAACCGCTGCTCCGCAGAGATGGTGAAGCTCGTGGCGATCAGGACCAGCGCCTGAAATACCGTGAGCCGCATCCGCTCGAACCGCTCGGTCAGATCGAAGCTGCGCGTCACGCGCACCCTCCAATACTGGCCGTGCTTCCTGGGTGGCTCGACTTGGTATCAGGTGAACACTTGAAGGGACGGGTCCCGGCGCGCAAGCCGGGATCGCCACGCCACTTCCCCGCGGAGTGTTTTTCTTTCGGCGCCAGGGATTCTCCGAGCCGCGTTCCGGCCCTCCCGCTCTCGCAAGGATGCGCGCGCAGCGACGCGAAGTGAATCACGACCCAGGTTCTCTCGCCGGTGCCCGCACCTGCGAATCCAGATCATGGAAGTAGAGGGCCGCCACGACCAGGGCGTGGTCGATCCCACCGGCGCGCACGAGACCCGGCACCTCGGCCAGCGGGACCTCCACGACCTCGATGTCTTCGCCCGAGTCCATCTCCAGCTCCCCGACCCTGGCACAGCCGCACGCCAGATAGGTGTGGCAGACGTTGCCGAACAGCGCCGGGTTGGGGCGCACGCGGCCCAGAGGACGCAGCTCGCGTGCCGCGTAGCCGGTCTCCTCGCGGAGTTCGCGCGCGGCGGCCAGGGCGGGGTCCTCGCCCCGGTGGATCAGTCCGCCGGGGATCTCCAGGGTGAAAGTCTCGGTGCCGTGCCGGTACTGGCGCACCAGGATGAGCCGGCCCTCGTCGGTCACCGGCACCACGTTGACCCAGTCCTCGGTGCGGATCAGGAAGAACCCCAGGTCCTGCCCGGTGCGAGGCGAGCGGCGCCGCGCCTTCACGACATCGAAGACCTTGTAGCGGGCCAGCGTCTCCTCGTTCAGGTGCTCCCAGGGCTGCAGCGGCATCCCGCCGACGATACCCGCGGGCCGCGCAGGGCTCAGGGTTTCACCAGCTCCCGCGTGTGCAGCAGGTCCCCGCCGGCGTCCCGGAACTCGATCGCAAGGCGCCGGCCGTCGAAGCGGAACCACACGAACCCGCCGCCCGCGTGCTGGAAGCGGGTGAGCGGCCCGCGTCGGGCGGGCCCGGCCGTGTCCGCCCCGGCACCCGCGCCGCTCAGGACATGGAGCGTGGCCGATCCCGCCTCGATCAGCTCCAGCCATTCGCGGTCGGAGGCGATGTAGACGTCCACCTTGTGGCGCTCCAGGTACGCGCCCAGCCGATCGCGGAAGAGCTGCGCCTCGAGGCCGTCGCTGCGCTCCTTGCCCTCGGCGTAGAACGAGCGATGGCCGAACACGATCTTCCAGTCCGCCTTGGACTGCTCCAGCGGGTGCACCACGAGGCGCTGCGCCGCGCGTGTGGCCCCCACGTGCGCGGGACCCACGAGGCTCGTGGTGTCGGCGGCGAAGAAGTGGAACGTGCGGCCATGCGCCCGGACCTGGAAGTCGTAGGCGAAGCTCTGCATCGTCCACCGGCGGTTGGTCTTGCCGTACTCGATCTGCGCCGCGACGTCGCCCTTGAGGTCGGCGGGGCCCAGGGCAGGGTAGAACGGGACCGCGAGCGCCACGGGGTCGTAGACCTCTTCGAAGCGGCTGCGCCAGAGCGGGTCCCGGGCGCTGGCGACTCCCTGTGGCCGGAAGCCATCGCCCAGGAGGAGCACGAAGTCGAGCGGACCGGTGGGAGCCAGGCGGGCCAGCGTGTCCGCGACCCGGCGCTGGCCCGGTCCGCCGCTGCCCCAGTTGCCCAGTGCCGCGAACACCAGGTCCGCGACGTCACCCCCGGTTCGCGGCGCAGTGGCCGTGGCGGGCGAGGTGCCCGGATCCGGGCGGGTGCCGGGCCGTGTCGCGCCCGCGGACGGATCCTGGCCGCAGGCGGAACTGAGCAGGAGAACTACCAGCCAGGCTCGCATGGTCATCGTCGCGTGCGCAGAACCAGATCCCGATGGGTGCGGCCGAGTGTAGCGACGATCGCCACACCATCTTCGGGCTGGTTGCTGCCGTCCACGGCCACCACGCGCACCGGACCCTCGGCCGGATGTTCGACCAGGAAGCTCCCGTCCGCGCCGCTGAGCGCCACCTGATTGGCCGCGACGGTGCCGCCCTCGAGGATCCGCCGCCCCGCGATCCCGCCCGGGACCTGCACCGGACCCTCCGCCAGGACGCGCACGGGCACGCCGGCGCGCGGCGACCCGTCGGGACCGAGCACGCGGCCGCTGGCCAGTGCCACGAGGCCCGCGCGGACCCGGGCCTCGGGATCGGCAGGCAGCAGGTCGTAGGCGCTCGGCGCGCCGGCGGTGTCCACGCTCTCGAAGTACGGCATGCAGCCGGTTGCCAGGATGCGCACGCGCACCTCGCCGCCCGGGAGTTCGGCGGCGAAGCGTCCGTGCGCGTCGGTCCGGGTCTCCACGGGCGTCGTGTCGTCCTCGTGCAGGCTCACGGCCACGCGAGCGTCCGCCACTGGGGTCAGCCCAGGCCGCAGGCGCACGACCCCGGCGAGGCGGACCCTGGGGCGGGCGGTCAGGCGGATCTCGACGGGTTCCTGCCCCGGCCGGACGTTCTCGAGGACCCGGGACACGAAGCGGGGATGCTCGACGCGCACTCGGACCGGCGCCGCGTCCAGGCCGTCGAGCGCGAAGGTGCCGTCCGCTCCCGCCCTGGTCTCGCTCGCGCCGAAGGGGCCGTCCGCCACGGCCACCTGGGCCTCGGCCACGGGCTCGCCATCCGCGGCGCGCACGATCCGTCCGGCCAGCACCAGGGGAGCCTGCAGGCGGAGGAGCAGGGGAGACTCCTGGTTCAGGGGAACGAAGAACTCCGCGCGGCCCAGCGCACCGCGCTCGTCGCGGGCGACCACGCGGTAGCGCCCGGTCTGCGAGAAGCGCACGACGACCTCGCCGCCGGCACGGAACAGGGTCGCGTCGCTCGCGGCCCCCAGGTGGTGCGGGTCCGCGCTCGCGCCCGGCGCGGTGATCAGGCGCACGTGGCGTTCCCACGCGTCGCGCAGGCCCGCCGGCAGCGCGCCGCGCAGCATCGCACGTTCGCGCGGCACCCCGCCCTGCGGCGGCGGCTCGTCGAGGGAGACGATCCGGAACTCGACCGCGCGCGCCGGCTGGGCCCCGGGGTCCTCGAAGCGCATCCGGAACGGAAGCGTGTAGCGGTCGGGCCAGAGCCGCACCTCGACGGACGTGCCGGCGGCGGCCCGCGTGGCCGCCGCGAACCCGGGGTCCAGCATGCTCACGCAGGTCTCCAGATGGCCCGCGGCGCGGAAAGCCAGCTCCTGCAGCTGTCGCCCCGCGACCAGGGCGTGGCCGGCGGAGTCGCTGCGCGCGAGGACCTCCGTGCCGCCCTGCTGGCGGACTTCCACGTCCGCGAGCGGCGCGCCGTTCTCGGCGTTGCGGAAGAACAGGCGCAGGGCCGCTTCCGCCGGGGCCCCCGGAGTCCGGTCGCCGCGCGGCTGCGGCGCTGCGTCCCCGGCGCCCGTCGAGGTGGCAGGGACCGCGTGGCCGCCGCCCCCGGGATCCGGGGCGGGCGGCCCGGCGCCGCCCAGGCCGTAGCGCAGCGCGAGCGCGATCAGCACCAGGGCCGCGGCCAGCAGGACGACGCGCTTGCCCACGAGCCCGTCCTAGCGCCGGCGCGCGGTCACTTCGCCGGCTCGGGGTTGCGGATGGCCACGCCCGAGGCGAGGAAGGTCAGTTCCTTCCGCGGAGCCGTGACCTTCGCGGCCTCCTCCTTCTTGCCGGCGTCCTCCAGGTAGTGCTTCTGCTGCTCCACGGAGATCTCCTTCTCCTCGAGCAAGCCCTCCAGCACCACCTGCCGGCCGGCGGAGTCCTTGGGCACGAAGAAGCCGTAGTCCTTGAAGCGGACGCGGATCTTCTGGCTGGCGTCGCCGACCATCATCCAGCAGCCCTTCACCTGGCAGACCTCGCCGATCTCGCCGCTGACCCGGACCGGCTTGCCCGAGTACTCGGCGGGCCTGGCCAGGGCCTGGGGCATCGCCACGGTCTCGCCGGCGGTCACGCCTGCGCCGAAGTGGGTGTAGAGCTTCTCGTCCAGCTTGCCGCCCGAGGCGTCGGCGGGCTTGGAGCAGGCGGCGAGGGCCAGGGCGAGGAGGGAGCAGAGCAGGAGGCGTGGTTCCATGGTTCTGGGGATCGAACGGGGCCGGGAGTCTACCCGCGCCCCCCGCGGACCGGCATGGGGCGCGAGGGCTGCGGCATCGCCGGGCGCCGGGTCGCGCTGTGTCTCCGCTGCGGAGGCCCCGCTAGCATCCGGGCGTTCCCTCGCCCGAACCCACAGGCAGGACCCTTTGGCCCACACCCCGCCCGAGCCGGAAGCGAAACCCGAGGCTTCCGAGTTCCAGCCGTACGTCCCTCCCGAGCAGACGATCCCCGAGTTCTCGCTGAAGGCGATCCTCTTCGGCGCGCTCTTCGGCATCGTGTTCGGCGCCTCGACCGTGTACCTGGCGCTGCGCGCGGGTCTGACCGTGTCGGCCTCGATCCCCATCGCGGTCCTGGCGATCTCGGTCCTGCGGCCGCTGCGCGCGACGATCCTGGAGAACAACATCGTCCAGACGATCGGCTCGGCCGGCGAATCGGTGGCCGCGGGCGTGGCGTTCACGATCCCGGCGCTGCTCCTCCTTTCGCCCGAGGCCGGGGGCAAGGTGTACTTCGAGTACATCCAGATCATGACGCTCGCCGCCGCGGGCGGCATCCTCGGCACGCTCTTCATGGTGCCGTTGCGGCGCTCGCTGATCGTGGCCGAGCATGGCAACCTGCCCTACCCCGAGGGCACCGCCTGCGCCGACGTGCTGATCGCCGGCGAGAAGGGCGGCAAGATGGCCGGGTTCGTGTTCGGGGGGGTGATCGTCGCCTTCGTCCACAAGGTCGCCTACAGCGTGTTCGGCCTGTGGCGCGAGACGGTGGCCTACGTCACGCCGTTCAAGACCGCCGCCGGCGCCAAGTCGGCGTTCCCGAACGCGACATTCTCCGCGGACCTCACGCCCGAGTACCTCGGCGTTGGCTACATCCTCGGCCCGAAGGTGGGCGGGATCATGGTGGCCGGCGGCGTGCTCTCCTACATCGTGCTGATCCCGTTGCTCACGCTCCTCCTGCCAGAGGGCAAGGTCGTACAGGACCTGTTGGCCCAGGGAGTTCCGCAGAGCACGATCGACGGCTACGGCGAGGTCAAGCGCTACTACGAAGCGTACATCCGCTTCATCGGCGCCGGCGCGGTGACCATGGCAGGGATCATCACTCTCCTCAAGACGCTCCCGACCATCTGGCGCTCGCTGCGCGATTCGTTCGCGGCGCTGCGCGCTGGCGGCGGCGGCGGTGGCCTCAGCCGCACCGAGCGTGACATCCCGATCACCTGGGTGATCCTGGGCTCCATCGGTCTGGTCGGCGTGCTCGCCCTGTTGCCGATCCTGCCGGGCAGTTTCGGCGGCCGCGCGGTGATGGCCGTGTTGATGCTGGTGTTCGGGTTCTTCTTCGTCACCGTCAGCTCGCGCATCGTCGGGCTGATCGGCTCGTCGTCGAATCCGATCTCTGGCATGACCATCGCCACGCTGCTCGGTACCTCCCTGGTGTTCGTCAGCCTGGGGATGGGAGGCAAGGTGAACGAGCCGATCGCGCTCTGCGTGGGGGCGATCGTGTGCATCGCGGCGGCCAACGCCGGCGCGACCAGCCAGGACCTGAAGACCGGATTCCTCGTGGGCGCGACGCCGGTCAAGCAGCAGGTCGGCCTCGTGATCGGCGTCCTGGTCTCCACGGTCGTGATCGGGGCCACGATCATGCTGATCAACGACGTCTACGCGCCGAAGGGCGCCGACGGGCTCTACCTGCAGGACGCGGCGGGGAACCGGCTGCCCGGCATCGGCGCCGACAAGTTCCCGGCGCCCCAGGCCAACCTGATGGCCACGGTGATCAAGGGCGTGATGTCGCAGAACCTGCCCTGGGGCTACATCCTGGTCGGCGCCGGCCTCGCGCTGATGGTGTTCCTCTGCGGCGTGTCCCCCCTGGCCTGGGCCGTCGGCGCCTACCTGCCCCTCGGCACCACCATGCCGATCTTCTTTGGCGGCCTGATGCGTGGCCTCACCGACAAGCTGCGTGGCGAGAAGCTCGAGAGCGAGCTGGCTCCAGGGATGCTGTTCGCCACGGGACTTGTGGCCGGTGGCGCGTTGACGGGCGTCGCTTCCGGTGCGCTCAAGGCCATCCCTTCGACTGACGGCGCAGGCAAGGAGACCGATCTGCTCGCCAAGCTGCTCGGGCCCGGCGAGCACTGGCTGGCCACGATGGGTGAGCGGTGGCCGGGCTTCGGCGACGTACTGAGCCTCGCCGTGTTCGGAGCCATGACCACCGCGCTGGTGGTGATCGGACGCAAGAAGCTCGCGTCGGGAGTGGGAGCGTGACGTGAGCGACCCTGGGACGGCCTTCCGCCCCCAGGTCGCCTCCGGGGAGCGGCAGCCGGAGTTCACCCTCCGCGCGCTGCTCCTCGGCTCGTTCCTCGGCATCGTCTTCGGCGCGTCCTCGACCTACCTCGCCCTGCGGGTCGGGTTGACGGTCGCGGCCACCGTGCCGATCGCGGTGCTGGCGATCGCGCTCCTGCGCCCGCGCCCCGGCACCCGCGCGATCCTGGAGCACACCACGGCGCAGACCGCGGGCTCGGCCGGGGAGTCGATCGCCGCGGGCATCGCGTTCACGGTGCCGGCCCTGATCTTCCTCGGGCACCCGATGGAGGTGTCGCTCACCACCCTGATCGCGTTCACGGGCGGGGTGCTGGGCGTGCTGATGATGGTGCCGCTGCGCCGCTACCTGATCGTGAAGGAGCACGGCACGCTGCGCTACCCGGAGGGGCGCGCCAGCGCGGAGATCCTGGCCGCAGGCGAACGCGCCGGCGCCTCGGCCCGCAAGGTGTTCGTGGGCATGGGCCTCGGCCTCGCGCTGAAGGCCGTCGTGAACGTCCTCGGCGGCGTGAAGCAGTACGTCGGTGCCTCGCTCGGCTTCTTCAAGGGCGCCTCGGTGGCGTGCGCGGTCGATCCGGCGCTGCTCGGCGTGGGCTACATCATCGGCTACCGCATCGCACTGATGATGGTGGCCGGCAGCCTGCTGGCCAGCTTCGTGCTGGTGCCGATGATCGTGCTCTTCAGCGAGGGGCGCGCCACGCCGCTGCCGCCGGCGCCGTCCCTGCCGGAGTCCTTCGCCGACGCGGCCGGGTGGGCCTGGAATCACTACGTGCGCCACATCGGCGCGGGCGCGGTGGCCGCAGGCGGGCTCTTCGCACTGGGGCGCGCGCTGCCACAGATCGTCGCGGCGCTGCGCGGGATGTTCGCCAGCGTGCGTGGCGGCAGCGCGGCCGGCACGGAGCGCACCGATCGCGACACGCCCGCGCCCGTCCTCCTGGCGGGTGTCCTGGCGATGGCGCTCGTGATCTGGGTGGTGCCGGTGTTCGAAGCCGACCTCCTGGCCACCGGGCTCGTGCTGGTCTTCGCGTTCCTGTTCTGCGTCGTCGCCTCGCGCATCACCGGCGAGGTGGGCACGTCGTCGATGCCGCTCTCGGGCATGACCATCGCGGTGCTCATGGGCACCTGCGGGCTCTTCCTGGTGAGCGGCCGCGGCGGAACCGGCAACGCGCCCCTCGCCCTGGTGATCGGCGCGATCGTGTGCGTCGCGCTCTCCAACGCCGGCACCTGCAGCCAGGACCTGAAGACCGGGTTCCTCACCGGCGCGACGCCGTTCCGCCAGCAGGGCGCGCTCCTGGTGGGCGTGCTCACGTCCGTGCTCGCGGTCGGCTGGACGGCGTACCTCCTGAACGAGGCCGAGACGCGCGAGGTGGCGGTGACGCAGCCGTTCGCCGTGCCGGCGGGGCGCGTGGCCGAGGCGGCGACGGTGACCGGCAAGGGCGACGGCCGGACCTACCGCTTCGTCCGGCTCGACGCGGCCGAGGTGCCACAGGGCGCGGCGTCGGGCAACTACCTGGTCGACCCCGGCTCGCTCCAGGCCGTGGCGCTGCGCGAGGACGGGATCGGCAGCGGCCGCCTGCTCGCGCCCCAGGCCCGCCTGATGAGCGTGGTGGTCGACGGGCTCCTGGGCGGCCGGCTGCCCTGGGACCTGATCCTCATCGGCGTCGCCATCGCGGTGTTCATCGAGCTGATGGGCTTCCGCTCGCTCACCTTCGCGGTGGGGGTGTACCTGCCCCTGGATTCCACGCTGCCGGTGTTCCTCGGCGGGCTGGCCCGCCGCATCGCAGACCGGGTCTACCGGCGCGAGCCGGATGCCGAGGAGGAGCCGGAGGGCACCCTCTTCTGCTCGGGCCTGATCGCTGGGGCGAGCATCCTGGGGATCCTCGCCGCGCTGCAGGGGTTCCTGCCCGACTTCGATCCCGACACGGGTCTCGTGGCGCGGCTGGCCCTGCTCGCCGCTGCACCCTTCGCCCAGAGCGACCTCTTCGGCTGGCTGGTGCTCGCCGGGCTCGGCGCCGTGATCGTGCGGGCTGCGCGGGCGAAGTAGGCGCTCGCGGTCGCGACGCGGGACGCGCGGTCGGCGCTGTCCAGGATCGGGATGCGGAATGTGCCGGAACGAGGTCCCGGGCGCTCCTGCCCAGGTCTGAGACGCCGCGGCGCCGTTGCGGCCATGCCAGGCGCGCGCGGGCGACTCCCTCCTGCCGGTCTCGTTTCGCGCAGATGCCTCGCTACGATACCGCGCCCCCTCGACGCCTCCAGGGGTGGAAGCAGACGGCCGAGATCTCCCGCATGACGCGCATTCCCTGTTCCACACCTCGGCCGTCGGCCTGGCGTACCGGCACCCGCCGGTTGGCACCTGTGATCTTCGCGGGCCTGTTCGCGTTCCTGACCGCGTGCGGCAGCGGCGGTTCTGCTGCCGGCGGCGCCGGCGGCGGTGGCGGCGGTGGTGGCGGTGGTGGTGGCGGTGGCGGCGGTGGCGGCACCGGCCTGAGCCCGGTGATCACCGCGAACCGCCTGAGCGGCGTGGCGCCTCTCTACGTGTTCGTGGACGCGATGGCGACCTCTGGCGTCGCCAGACTCCATGACGCCCGCTTCGACTGGGACTTCGGCGACCCCCAGGGTCCGCTGGCCCGCTGGAACACCCACTCCGGGTTCGTGGGCGCCTACGTCTACGAGAACCCGGGCACGTACACGATCACGCTGAGGGTGCAGGATCCTTCGGGCAAGGGCGGCACGACCACCGCCGAGGTGCAGGTCGCGCCGTTCACCGGCACCACGCTCTATGCCTCCAGCTCGCAGGGCAACGACGCCAACGACGGCACGAGCGAGGCCAGGGCGGTGCGCACCTACGACCGTGCGATCCAGCTCCTGTCCACGCGGCTGAGCACGCGCGGCACGGCGTCGGTCCGCCTGCTCTTCCGCCGCTCGGACACGTTCTCCTCGTCGACCAAGTACGAGTTCCCGTTCGCCGTGCAGGGCCAGCCGATCCTGCTGGGTGCCTACGGCAGCGGGCCCAAGCCCATCATCCAGTGGAACGGTCCGGCCGAGATGTACTACGGCGGCGAGGTGAAGGGCCTGCGCTTCGTCGACCTCGACATCCGCGGCAACTACGACTTCCAGAACCAGTCCGGCACCGCCAACAGCTTCTTCAGCGCCGTGGACTGCAGCGACTGGCTCTACCTGCGCTGCAGCTACTCCAAGATGTGGGTGGGGATCGGCGCGAGTCCGTTCGTGAAGACGGTCGAGGACATCGCGCTCTTCGAGTGCACGGTGACCGAGTGTCAGGACCATCTGGTCTACACGGGCGGCCACCGGTTCGCGTTGGTGGGCAACGACCTGCAACGCACCCGCAACTCGCATGCGACGCGCCTGTGGCAGATCGTGAAGGGCGTGGTCCGGGGCAACACCATCTGGGACGCCGGCTACGGCAACAACCCGAACCGGCAGATCCTGAAGATCCACTCCCTGACCAACGAGCCGACGCGCGACTTCCAGGTGTGCGAGAACTCGTTCCGCGGCCAAGCGTGGTCGGTGTGCATCGCGCCCAAGGACCGGTACTCCACGGACGTGCTCGTGAACGGCATCGTGGAGCGCAACCTCTTCCTTGAGGACGTGGCGTCGCAGGACCAGACCCAGGTCATGCTGATGTTCTGCGCCCGGCAGATGACGGTGCGCAACAACGTGTTCCGGATGGGCACGCGCAGCCCCTGGACCACCGCGGTGTGGGTGTGGGAGTACGGCAACGGCGTGCCCACGCCGGACGACATCTCGATCTACGGCAACACGGCCGCGCACATGCCGAACGCGTCGTTCACCGACACCCAGTTCCTGCTGATCGAGGCGCCCAACGGCTCCAACATCCGCTGCTGGAACAACGTGCTCTACGCGCCGAACTCGTCCAGTTCGACCACGGCGTTCCTGGGCATCACGCCCGGCTTCCGCCTGGACCAGCTGACCGAGAGCAACAACCTCTTCTACGGCCCGCGCGTCAGCAACTACGTCGCGGAGAAGGGCGGCGGCACCCGCACCTGGACCCTGGCGCAGTGGAGCGCGCTGGGCAAGGGCGTGGACAGCCTCCTCTCGGATCCGCGCCTGGTCGCGCCGCCCACCGACCTGCGGCCGAGCGCGCAGAGTCCGTTCCTGCAGTCGGGAGTGCTGATCCCCGGCCTCTGGGACGACTACCTCGGCGTGGGCCGCTCGCGCACCGCGAACCCGGCGATGGGCGCGTACGCGACCCCATGAGCTGAGTCGATCGCACCCGGCGCACGCCGGGTCCCACGAGCGGGCGCGCGGGGGCGGACCTCGCGCGCCCGCCGTGCGTACCGGGGCGCCGGGCCCGGCCTCAGCCGGTGACTGCGCATGCGGCACGGATGTGGGCCGCCAGCTTCGCGGCCTCGCGGCGCACGTCGTGCATCTCCTCCACCAGGGCGCGCCCGCGCGCGCCCATCGCGGTGAGCCGCACCGGGTCGGTGCCGAGCACCCGTTCCAGGACCGCGGCCAGCTCCTCGGCGCTGCCCGCGGTCACGAGCCACCCGCTCTCCCCATCGCGCACCAGCTCGGGGATGCCCGCGATCCGCGTGGCCACCACCGGCCGACCGCGCGCGAATGCCTCCATCAGCACGACCGGCAGTCCCTCGGCGAAGCTGGACATGACCAGGGCGCGGGAACGGTCGATCTGCTCCCGCGTGGCGTCGCCGGCCTGCCAGCCGAGCAGACGGACGCGGGTTCCGAGCCCGGCGGCGGCGATCCGCGCCTCCAGCTCGGGGCGCAGGGGGCCCTCACCCACGATCGCCAGCTCGAACGCGATGCCGCGGGCGGCCAGCATCCCGGCCGCCTCGAGGAGGACGGGCAGGCCCTTCGCCGCCGCCAGGCGGCCGACCCAGCACAGCTTCGGGCTCGCGGGCACGTCCGAGGGCGGGGCGCCCAGGAACCCGCGGTCGACCCCGCAGCGCACGACGTGGATCCTGCTCCAGTCCTCGGTGCGGCTCCAGCGGCACAGCTGGCTGCGCCCGAACGTGCTGATCGCCACGGCGAAGCGCGCGTGGCGGACCTTCTCGCCCAGCGAGAGGGCCGCCGGCCGGTCGAACTCGTCCGGGCCGTGCACGGTCATGCTGTAGCCGGGCCCGCCGAGTCGGGCGCAGAGCAGCGCCACCGCCGCGGAGTTGGTGCCGAAGTGCGCATGCACGTGTTCGACGCCTTGGCGCGATAGCCAGCCGCGCAGGAGGCACGCCTCCAGGAGGTAGGCGGCATGCGCCAGGAGACCGCGTGGCGACTGGCGGGCCAGCCGCCACGCCGTCACGGCGGCACGCAGGAACCGCCCGGGCCGCGTGCAGAGGTCGCGGAGTCCGGCGCCGAGGAGCGCCGCGAGCCCAGCCTCCAGGACGCAGTGGGTGCGCTCCCGCTCGGCGAGGTCCTCGGCGTCGACCAGCCGGGCCGCCCGCCGGATCGTGAAGCGGAGCACCGGCAGCCCTTGGGACTCGAGCGCCTGGATCTCGCGGCGGATGAAGGTGTGGCTGGGGCTCGGGTACTGGTTCACCAGGTACGCGAGCCGCGGGCCTGAGACGGGGCTGGTCACGTCGGGCGGATGGTAGCTGCGGGTCGTGCGGCGATCCCGGTTCCTGCCGCGCCCCGGCTCACGCGGGAGCCAGCGCGCGGATCGCCGCTTCGAGCGCCGCCTCCAGCGCCTGGTTGGCGCCGCGGCAGGCCTCGAGCACCTCGCGCGAGTGCTGCACGTAGCCGGCGCGCTTGGTCTCGCTGAAGCCGTTCATGTCGGTCAGGTTGTCGAGCCGGTCGGCGAGCTTGATCGCCTTGGCCTCGACTCCGGCGTGGCGGATCCGCTCGTTGGCCTCGCGGCGCCGTTCCCGCTTGGGCAGCCTCGTGTCGCCCGAGAGCGCGCTGACCAGGTCCGCGACCCGCTCGCCGAAGCGGCGCGCGAGGGTCTCGTACTCGCAGTCGGTGTCCTCGATCAGGTCGTGCAGGAGCGCGGCGATCAGAACGTCGTGGTCCTGGACGCCGCCGATGGTGCGCAGGCTCTCGGCAACGCGCAGCGGGTGCGCGATGTACGGCGAGCCGTCGGCGCGGGTCTGATGGTGGTGCTTCTGCATCGCGAAGAGCACCGCGTCCACGTAGCGGCGATGGGGTTGCTGGAGGCTGGTCATGGAACGCAGGAGGCGCCTTTCATACCCGATCGCCGTCCAGGCGCAGGCCCGTGACCGGGTCGAAGGCGTGCAGGGACTCGGCGGCGAACGCGAACCCGGCTTCGTGGCCGGCGAGTCCGGGCGCATGACCGCGAGCCCACGCCACGACGGTCTCGGACCCGCACTGGACCCTGGCCAGCGTCTCGTGGCCGAGGGCCTCGACGGCCAGGACCGCGGCGCGCACGCGCAGGCCTTCGCCGCCCAGCACGAGGTCCTGCGGCCGCAGGCCCAGCACCAGCTCGCCCTCGCGGCGCGGCACGGCGACCTCGATTCCCAGGCAGCGTGCGCGACCGCCGCGCGCGACCACGCGCAGCAGGTTCATCGGCGGCGAGCCGAGGAAGCCGGCCACGAAGAGGTTGGCGGGTCGCGCGTAGATCTCCGCCGGCGTGCCGTACTGCTGCAGGCGGCCCCGGTCGAGCACGGCGATCCGCTCGCCGAGCACCATCGCCTCGGCCTGATCGTGGGTCACGTAGAGCATGGTGGTGCCGAGCCTCCGGTGCAGCGCCTGGATCGTGCCGCGCAGCTCGACCCGCAGCCGGGCGTCCAGGTTGGACAGGGGCTCGTCGAAGAGGAACGCCTTGGGCTCGCGCACCAGCGCGCGGGCCAGGGCCACCCGCTGCTGCTGGCCGCCGCTCAGGTGGCGCGGCCGCCGTCCCAGCAGATCACCGAGCCCCAGCTCTGCGGCGACCTCCCGCACCCGCTGCTGGCGGGCGCCACGGCGCAGGCCCCGCATCCGCAGGGGGAACGCGATGTTCTCCTCGACGGTCATGTGCGGATAGAGGGCGTAGTTCTGGAACACGAACGCCACGTCGCGGGCGCGCGGGTCGACGTCGTTCATCACCCTGCCGGCGAAGCGGATCGTCCCCGCGTCGATGGCCTCCAGGCCGGCGATACAGCGCAGGGTCGTGGACTTGCCGCACCCGGAGGGCCCGAGGAGCACGCAGAGCCGGCCGTCCTGGATCTCGAGGCTGAGGTCGTCGATCGCGGCGCGATCCCCGCCGAAGCGCCGCGTGACATGGTCCAGCTCGATCCGCACCAGGGGCCAGGATACGGGCACGGTGGCCTCCCGGCGCCCGGTCCAATGCCGCGCCAGGCCTGCGGTGGGCTGTCCCCGCCCGGGTTTCCGAATAGGCTCTGGCCTGCCCGTAACGGGCCCGGCCTTTCCAGCGGCCACACACTCGCCATGCGCTCCTCGGGAACCCCCCTGATCGTCGCCTTCGTGCTGCTCCTGGCAGGCCTCGGTGCCTGGTACTTCCTCGGCACCAAGGATCCCGCCGTCGACCCGCTGCCGGTGGCCGCGAGCCAGGCGCCGGCGGAGACCCAGCCTCTCGCCCTGCAGGCGGCCGGCGCCACGGCACGCGAGGCGACGGGCGAGCCGGCGCGGCCGCGCACGGCTCTGGAGCGCACCGAGCGGGGCGATCTGGACGCGGAGTTCTCCAAGCTCATGGCCGGGTTCCGCGGCCGCGTGGTGACGGGGAAGGGGCAGGCCGCCGCGCAGTGCAAGGTGAAGCTCTATCGCGGCGATCCGGAGATGGTGCTCGCGGACCTGGCGCTGGTCGCCGAGGGGGGCGTGAACGAGCCCAAGGTCGATGCCGGGGAGGCGACCACGGACGAGGAGGGGCGCTTCGAGATCCTGGGCACGTGGCCGCGATCGTTCCATCTGCTGATGGCCGACGCCGGAGGCGAGAACCCCACGCCCCGCGTGGTCGAGCAGATCCCCGGACCGGGTGAGATCGTCGACCTCGGCGACATCGCCCTGCGCGACGGGGCGGTCGTCACCGGACTCGTCGTCGATCGCGACGGGAATCCCCTCGCCGGAGCGCTGGTGCGCGCGCTCGACATCCCGGGCGCGCTGGTCGGTCCGGTCCCGATCGACCGCTTCGATCCGAGCGGCGCCCTGGTCGTGCGCGAGGGCTCCAAGACCCTGGTCATGCAGATGCCGCCCTATGCCAAGCGGCTCTGGGACGAGCTGCCGATCCCGCGCACGCTGAGCGGGACCGATGGCCGGTTCCGCCTGACCGGCGTGCCCGAGGGCACGGTGATGTTCGCGGTGAACGCGCGGGACCACGCCACGTACCTGCAGCCGGCGCTGAAGCTCAAGGCCGGGCAGACCCGCGACCTGGGCACGGTCCGGATGCGCGAGGGCGAGACCATCGTGGGGCGGGTCGTCGACACCGAGGGCAAGCCGGTGGCAGGGGCCGAGGTGATGGTCGGGCCGCGCAGCATGATGATCCCGGTCGACTTCATGATCCCGGTGGGCCGCAGCGACGCCGATGGGCGCTTCCAGATGCTCGGCTTCCCCAGCGGACAGGTGTCCGGCATCGCGCGGCGGGACGGCGAGGCGTGGACCGTCACGGAGCCCAAGCCGACGGCCGGGGAGCTGGTGATCCAGCTGCCGAGCACGCACACGCTCACGCTGACCGTGCGCGCCAAGGGCGGCGCGAAGGTCGGGGACCTGCGCCTCTCCCTGGTGCAGAGCGACGACGAGAGCCGGGGCGGAGCCGCGGTGTTCGGGGTCGGGACGCCGATCGCGATCGACGCGCGCCGGAAGACCCTCGACGACGGGCGCATCCAGATCGAGCGGCTGGTCCCGGCCTTCTACGTGGTCCGTTGTCGCGCCGCCGGATTCGTCCCCGAGGACGTCGTGGTGCGCGTGGACAAGGACACGACCAAGGAGATCGAACTGGATCCCGAGCGGCGCATCCAGCTGACCGTCGTGCGCGCGCCGAGCGGCAAGCCCGGGGCGCGCGCCGCCGTGTACGTGGAGGGCGGGGTGGGCGACGGGATGCCGGTGCGGGCCGGCACCACCGATGCCGCCGGGCAGCTCCTGCTCCCCATCGACCCTTCGCGCACACGCACGGACGTGTCGGCCTCGCACCCGGCGTTCGGCGTCTACCACGGCAAGGTCGACGCCAAGACCGAGGCGCTCACGATCACCATGTCGGAGCCGGGTTCGGTCGAGGGCGTGCTCACCGAGGACGGGCGCGAGCCGACGCCCGGCAAGTGGACCGTCGCGGTGAGCCCGCGCGGCGGCATGCAGAACGGCGCCATCCCGGTGCTGCCCGCCCTGGCCACGCCGGACGCCAAGGGACGGTTCCGGCTCACCGGTCTGCGTCCGGGGAGCTACCGGGCCGAGGTGATCGAGTCGCTCAAGGTGCTGACCTCGTTCTCGTCGCTGATGAGTTTCGGCCGCGCGTCGTACTTCATGTCCGACCGGCAGCGCGTCGAGTTCGAGATCCGCTCCGGCGAGATCGCCTCGGTGCAGCTCGACGCGACCAAGCGGATGGAAGCGGCTCCGGACAAGGGGGCGCGGCTCTTCGGCACGGCCACCATCAACGGCGCGCCGGCGCAGGGCTTCGTGCTCACCGGCTGGGCCGACCGGCGCGTGGTGGCGCAGGTCGACGCCGCGGGCCGCTTCGACTGCGGGATCGTGGCTGCCGGATCGCACCACTTCCAACTGCAGGACGCCAACGAGCGCGAGCCCTGGGGCAGCTCGCTCTGGTCGAGGAACGTCGAGATCAAGGTGGGCGAGGACCAGGAGCTGGAGATCGCCATCGTGACCGGTGCGGCCAGCGGCACCGTGTGGCTCCCCGACGGGACCCCGGGCCGGGGCATGATGGTCTCGGCCAGCGGCTCGCAGCCGCCGAGAGACCCCAAGGACCCCAAGGCGCAGGCGCGGCAGTCCTTCGTCAACCTCCGCACGCAGACCGACGAGAACGGCCGCTTCGAATTCCAGCGGCTGCCCGTCGGCGCCTACAGCTTCAGCGCCCATGGCGAGTCCGCCCGGGGCAACAGCGGCGGCGTGACCATCGAGGCGGGCGGGATCGCCAGCGTGGAGATCAAGGTCGCGCGCACGTTCCGGGTGCGCGGCAAGGTCGACATGACGGCCCTGGGCGGCAAGCGGAAGGGCTGGGTGAACCTCAACTGGACGCGCACCGAGAGCGGCTCGCGCCACAGCCAGGGTGCCGGCCTGCGCGACGACGGCACCTTCGACATGCAGGGCCTGGCGGCCGGGACCTACGAGGTCGAGCTCCGCGTGTGGGAGGAAGTCGTGCAGGAGTCCGGCGGCAGCCGGTGGAAGGAGAGCGACACGTACTGGAAGCACGACGGCACCTTCCTGATCCGCGACAAGGATCTGGACGACGTGCTGATCGTCCCCAGGGTCGCCGAGAATCCGCGGAAGCCCCCCCGCTGAGGCGTCACTCCAGGTGCTTGCGGAGCGCCCGCGCGAACTTGTGCGGGAGCGCGAAGAGCAGCTCGCCGAGCATCCCCTGCGGCTCCTCGACCTCGACCGCGACCAGCATGCCCTTGCGCAGCGGGATCGCGGCATGGTCGCCGCCGGTCACGAGCAGCCCCAGAAGCCGGCCCAGGTGGGGCTCGTGGCCGACCAGGACGAACGGCCCCGCCGCGGCGTCGCCCAGGAGTTCGCCGCGCAGGAGATCCAACGCCTGATGGGGATCGGCCTCGGGCGTGAGCACCTTCAGCTCCTCGATGCCGGGCTCGAGCTCGAGCGACTCGCGCAGGATCTGGGCGGTCTCCAGCGCGCGCAGATAGGGCGAGCTCAGCAGGCGCGCGGGCGGCTCGCGCATCGCCAGCCGGAACGCGGGCATCGACTCGCGCAACCGCTCATGGCCTTCCTTGGTCAGGCGGCGCAGGCGGTCTTCCCTGGGCCCCGACGGGCCGAGGTCCTCGGCGACCCCGTGGCGAAGCAGATAGACCAGCACATCCGGACGATAGCCGGTCGGGTCGGGCGAGGAAGTGCGCCGCGGCGGCGGAGTGTTGCGTGGGAGTCAAGTCGAGACCGGAACCGCCGCCGCGGCCACAACACTACGCGGGCACGAAGGTGCGAGGCTCGGCTTTGTCCCGGCTCACCATGTGCGCACCCGGCCCTGGCCGTCGCCCACGTACACGCGGCCCGCCATCCCGACGAAGAGACCGTGGTCGATGACGCTCGGGATCCTGTGCAGGGACTCGCCCAGGCCGCCCGGATCCGGGATCCCGCCGAAGTGGCAGTCCAGGATCCGGTTGCCCTGGTCGGTGACGAAGGGATGCCCCTCCTTGTCCTTGCGCAGCACGACCTGCGCCCCGAGTTCACGGACGCGTGCCGCAGCCTGGCGCAGTCCGAAGGGCAGCACCTCCACGGGCAGGGCGAAGGCGTTGCCGAGGACCGGGACGATCTTGTCGTGGCTCACGATCACCACCATCTCGCGGGCCGCGGCCGCGACGATCCGCTCGCGCAGCAGGGCGCCGCCGCCGCCCTTGATCATGTCCTTGCGTCCGTCGATCTCGTCGGCGCCGTCGATCGCCAGATCCAGGCGGTCCACGCTCTCCAGGTCGCCCAGCGGGATCCCCAGTGCCGTCGCACGGCGGCGTGTGTCCTCGCTGGTCGGGAAGCCCACGAAGGAGAGGCCCTCGTCCTGGATCCGCTCCGCGAGGCGCTCCAGCAGGAAGCGGACGGTCGAGCCGGTGCCGAGGCCGATCAGCTGGCCACTGCGCACGAGCTCGGCGGCAGCGCGACCTGCGGCACGCTTGCCTGCCTGGGCGGGGTCGGTCATGGTGCGAAGATACCGGCGGAGCAGGTGTTGGCGCGCTTCGCGTGGTGCGTGGCGGACCCCGGAACCGCCGGGACCTCGGGCTTGCCCCGCGGGGCATCCCCTAGCAGAATGCGCGGCTCCTCCTGAGATCAAGTCTCACGGAGACCCCTCTCCCCCACCCCGCATCCGTGTCCGCTTCACTCCTCTCCACGGCCCGGCACGCACCCCCAGTGATCCTGGTCGGGCAGCCGAATGTCGGGAAGAGTGCCCTCTTCGCGTCCCTGACCGGGGTCGGAGCGATCGTCTCCAACTACCCGGGCACGACGGTCACGATCACGCGAGGCACGTGGCGGCTGGCTCCCGACCGCGCCGTGGTCGTGAAGGACACGCCGGGCGCCTACAGCCTCCTGCCCATCACCGACGAGGAGCGCATCGCCCGGGACTGCCTCTTCGAGGTGCCTCCAGGCGCGGTCCTCCACGTGGTCGACGCCAAGAACCTGGAGCGTGCCCTGCCCACGACCCTCGAACTCCTGGACGCGGCACTTCCCGTGATCCTGGTCGTGAACATGGTCGACGAGGCGCGTGCCCAGGGTTTCCAGCTGGACAGCGTCGCGCTGGCCCGCCGCCTGGGCTGCCCGGTGGTCGAGACCGTGGCGATCGACCACGTGGGCCTCGATCGCCTGCGCGAGGAGGTGGTGCGGATGCTCGACCACCCGCCGCACATCGACCGCGAACCCGGCCGCCTCTGGATCGAGGAGTTCGGGCCTGCCGTCACACGCCTGGCGGAGGCCGCGAGACGCGAGAACGACCTGCCGCCCTGCATGTCCACGGTGCTCGCGGCCGCGGCGGCGCTGCGCGGCGGCCGCAACCTGGCCGAACGGGCCGGCTTCCCCGAGGAGCTGCTGGCCGAGGCCCGGCGCGAGGTGCAGGGCCGCGTCGGCGGGATCCCCGCGGTGGCGGGCGTGCTGATCCTGCGCGCCCGCGCGCGCGTGCTGCTCGAGGGGATCTACCAGCCCCCGCGCACCCGCGTGGAGGACCTGCGCCACCGGCTCGGTCTCCTGCTCGCCCACCCGGTCTGGGGGCTGCCGGTGCTGATCGGCGTGCTCTACCTGGGCTTCTACCTGCTCGTCGGCACGTTCGCGGCCGGCACGGTGGTGGGCTTCCTGGAGGAGGACGTGTTCGGCTCGCTCGGCGCCGACGGCACCTGGGAGGGGGGCTACGTGAATCCCCTCCTCGACTCGCTGGTCCGCTCGGCGCTGCCCTGGGACTGGCTGGCCGCGCTCTTCGTCGGCACCTACGGGATCTTCACCCTCGGCATCACCTACGCGCTGGCGCTGGTCCTGCCCGTGGTGGGGGCGTTCTTCGTGGTGTTCTCCCTGGTCGAGGACTCCGGCTACTTCCCGCGGCTCGCGCTGCTCTGCGACCGCGTCTTCAAGCAGATCGGCCTGAACGGCCGCGCGGTGATCACCATGGTCCTGGGGCTGGGCTGCGCCACCATGGCCACGGTCACCACGCGCACCATGGAGACGCGGCGGGAGCGGTTCCTCGCGACGATGCTCCTGGTGCTGGCGATTCCCTGCTCGGCGCAGCTCGGGCTCATCTCGGCGCTGCTGGCGGCGCGTGGGTTCGGCCTGTGGGCGTCCTACGTCGGCTGCCTCGTCGCGATCTTCTTCCTGGTCGGCTGGCTCGCGGCGCGCATCCTGCCTGGCGGCAACGCGACGTTCCACATGGCCATGCCGCCGCTGCGGGTGCCGCGCATCCGCAACGTGCTGGGCAAGACCTGGCTTCGCCTCAAGTGGTACTTCCTCGAGGTCGTGCCGCTCTTCCTGTGGGCGAGCGTGATCCTGTGGGCCTTCGACCTCACCGGTGCGCTCGGCGCGATCAAGTCGGCGATGGAGCCGGCCATGGGCCTGCTGGGCCTCCCCGTCAGCGCCGCCGAGTCGTTCCTGGTGGGCTTCTTCCGGCGCGACTTCGGCGCGGCGGGGCTCTTCCAGCTCGCGACGCAGGAGGGGGGCCAGGTGGAGCTCGGCACGCGCCCGCTCCTGGTCGGCTCGGTCACGCTCACGCTCTTCGTGCCGTGCGTGGCCAGCTTCATGATGATGTGCAAGGAGCGCGGCTGGCGGGCAGGACTCGCGATCTTCACGGTGGTGACCGCGTTCGCGTTCGCCGCCGGCGCGGGACTCAACCAGCTCCTGCTGGCCCTGGGCTGGGAGTGAGCGCATGCTCCTCGCCTCCTTGAGCGACGTGCGGCTGAGTGAGCTGGCCAGGGGCGACACGGCCCTGGTCCTGGGATTCGTGACCAGCGACGAGGGCGCCATCCGCAAGCTCCTGGCGCTCGGACTCGCCCCGGGCGACGAGATCCGGGTGCTGGCCACCTGGCCGGCGTTCCTCCTGGAGCTCGGGGTGAACAGCTACGCTCTCGACCGTGAGCTCGCGTCGCATGTCCTGGTCGCGCGGCGACCCCGCTGAGGTGCGGATCTCCCCGGCGGCGCGCCTGCGCGTGGCCGCGAAGACCACGTGGTGGCAGCGCCTGCCGGTCACGCTCAAGGTGGGGCTACCCCTGGTCCTCCTGCTCGCGGCCGGGCTCGAGCTGAAGCGCATCTTCCTGGACGTGAGGGTCAGGCTCCGGGTGCTGGACACCGCCGGCGTGGCCGTGCCGCGGGCCCTCCTCGAGTTCTTCCCACTCGCCGAGGGACCGCACGAGCCCTCGCCGCCGGACCTGCTCGGCCGGCTGCCCTGGGACCTCCAGTCGCCGCCAGAGATCGGCCGCGCGCTGCTCGGTCAGGAGGGCCTGGTGCGCGCCTCGGCGCCGGGTCTGGGAATCGACTTCGCGTTCGCCGCGGCGGACGGACAGGTGCACGACCTGGTGCTCGGCCCGCCCCGCGACCTGGAGGGCCAGGTGCGCGACGGTTCGTTGCTCCCGGCGCGCGGCGCGCGGGTCGTGGCGTTCGGCGGCGGACAGCGCGGCGTGCCGCTGGTGGAGGCCGTGACCGACGCGGAGGGCCGGTTCCGACTGCAGGGCATGTCGGGGCGGCACGACCGGGTCTGGGTGCGCGTGCTGCACGCCGGCCACGCGATCGCCGAACAGAACCGCTTCTACGCGGACGAGGCCGAGCTCCGGTTCGACCTGTTGCCGACGCGGCCGGTGCAGGGTCGGCTCGAGTTCCCGGCGCAGGTGGACCCCGCCGGACTGCGGGTGCTCGCCTACAAGGTGCCCGGGGTGTCCGCCCAGGTCGGCCCGGACGGGAGGTTCGTGCTCGACCACCTGCCGCCGCCGCCCACCACGGTCCGCCTGCTCGTGCACGGCCTGCCGCTCGGCTGGACCCACCGCCTGACCGTCGTGTCCCCGGGGGACGACGGCGTCGTGCTCGTCGTGCAGCGTGGCGCGACCGTGTCGGGATCGGTGGTGGAGGACGGATCGAACCGCCTCGTCCCCCACGCGATGGTGATGCACGGGCACGGGCCGCGCGGGCAGGTCATGGTGCACGCAGACCAGTACGGCCGCTTCCAGCTGGCCGACCTGCCGCAGGGCATGGTCGAGATCGAGGCCTACGTGCCCGCCCGCCCGCCGGAGCGGATCCTGGTGACCGAATCGGCGCCGGCGCTCCGGCCGCCCCGCACCGGGGTCCTGCGCCTGGAACTCAAGGACGGCGCCGGGGCCAGCGGCGTGATGGTGCCGGTGCGCTGAGCACTTCGCTGCGGCGCCCGGCGGCCCGGGCTCAAGTGCGGCCCGGCGCCGCGTGCGGTTCGACGTGCACGTGCACCTCGAGGATCGAGCCGTCGTTGGCGAGCACGGCGCCTTCGACGCGGTGCGCGAGTTCGTGTGCGTCGGCGACCGAGAGCTCCCCGTCGACCTGCAGGATCATGTCGACCCGGTGCGAGCCGCCCAGCGGCTGCACGCGCACCTGCGTCACGGCGATCACTCCCGGCACGGCGGCGGCCAGCCGGCTCACCGTCCGGGTGAGCTCGGGCGGGGCCTCGTGCATCAGGATCGCGGTGTTGTCGCGCACGGGCTTGAGCCCGAGGAGGAAGATGTAGACGCCGATCGCCGTGGCGGCGATCGCGTCGAACGCCGGCCAGCCGAGGTTCGCGACCAGGATGCCGAGCAACGCCACGAGGCTCGCGAACACGTCGGCGCGATGGTCGCGCGCCGACGCCAGGAGCGTGGGCGAGTTGTTGCGCCGGCCGACCGTCATCGAGACGCGGTACAGGACCTCCTTCACCCCTGCGGTGACCAGGGTGGCCCAGATCGCGAACCGGTCCGGAGCCACCCTCTCCGGGTCGACCACCGCAGCCACCAGCCCGTCCACGAAGATGAACGCGCCGGTGGCGCAGATCATCCCGCCGATCAGGAGGCCCGCGAGGGTCTCGGCGTTGCCATGGCCGTAGGGGTGGTCCTCGTCCGGCGGCCGCGCGCCGTAGCGGAACGCCAGCCACGCCACCAGGGTCGCGACCACGTCGCCCGTGGAGTTGAACGCGTCGGCGATCAGCGCGCGGGATCCGGCCAGCGCCCCGACCACGAACTTCATGATCGCCAGGGCGATGTTGCAGAGCAGCGCGGCCAGCTGGACGCTCACGCGTGCGAGCTATAGTCCGCCGGCCATGGCGCTGGCAATCCGCGGTGTGCCCTTTCTGCTCGTGCTCGCGCTCGTGACTCCGCGTGCGCAGGATCCCGCATCGCAGCCGTCGCCCCAGACGCAGACCCGGCCGGCCCCGCAGGGCCGCCCACCGATCGCCGGCTGGTACGTGCTCAAGCAGGTCGTGCGACCGCGTGACCCGAACACCGCCGGAACGCGCGGCTACCTGGTCGTCGGCGAGCACCATCTCTCCCTCCACCTGCACGGCAAGAGCGCGGACCCGCGCTTCCCGCTCCTGCAGTCCGGGTTCCGCCGCTACCAGCTGGTGGGCGACAAGCTGGTCACGACGGGACTGATGGGGATCGCCAACCGGCCCGACGGCACGGTCCTGGTGGAGGGCCCGGGGTTGGTGGAGGAGCGGCGCTGCCAACAGATCGGCACGCTGCTGCGCGTGTACCAGGGACCCGACACGTACATGGACTTCGAGCGGATCGAGTGAGTGCTCAGGGCCGCGCGCGCAGGCGCTGCAGGAGCGTGCTGAGCTCGCGGCCGCCCAGGGCGTAGTGGGCGGTGCAGAACACCGCCACGCCCGCCGCCACCGGCACCGCGACCTCCACGAGCGCGCGCGCGAGGCGTCCCTCCGCGTGCAGCACGCTCTTCAGCGCCAGCACCACCACGGCCATCGCCAGGCTCGCGCCCACGACGCGCAGCAGCGGCTTGAGCGGCGCGCGGGCGCCGGGACAGAGCGCGTCGAAACGGCGGCGCAGCAGCAGGGCGTTGAGGCCGCTGGTCAGGCTGGTGGCGAGCGTGAGGCCCGGCACGCCGAGCCCCACGCCCAGCACGAAGACCAGGTTCAGGCCGAGGTTGACCACCAGGAGCAGCATGGCCACCCGTGCCGGGGTGCGCAGGTCGCCGAGGGCGTAGAGCGCACGCGCATAGAGCTGGGTCATGCCCAGGAACGGCAGCCCGGCCACCAGGAGCATCGTGGTCCACGACGACACCCGCACGTCGTCGGCGCGGAACGCGCCGTGCTGGAACGTGACCGCGAGGAACTCTGGCGTGATCGCGATCAGACCCAGCGCCGCGGGCACGGTCAGGAAGAGCGTGCCGTGCAGGTTGGCGTGCATCCTGGCGCGCAGCTCCGGGAACTCGCGTCGCACCGCCAGCACCGCAAGGTGTGCGAACACCGCCGTGGCGAGGGCCAGGGACGTGAGCGCGTGCGGGAACTGGATCAGTCGGTTGGCCAGGTAGACGTGGGTGTTGGCACCGGGGCCGACGCAGTACTCGGCGATCAACTGGTCGAGCAGGCTGCTCACCTGGTTCATCGACATGCCGAGCATGGTCGGGGCCATGGCCACGAAGACCGAGCGCGCCTCCTCGCCGCGCGCCGGCCAGCGCGGGGCCGCGGCGCAGCCCTTGCGGCGCAGCAGCCACAGGTTGGCGAGCACCTGCAGCACGCCCCCGGCCGTGAGCGCCACGCTCAGCAGGATCGCGAGCCGCACCTGGTCGGTGCCGATCAGCGCCGGGATCGCGAGCAGGGCGCCGATCCACACGACGTTCAGGAGCACCGGGGCGGCGGCCGGTAGCGCGAAGAGACCCAGGGTGTTGAGCGCGCCCGCGTAGATCGCGCTCATGCAGATCGGGACCGTGTACGGGAACAGGATCGCCAGCAGGGTGAGGAGCAGCCCGCCGCGCTCGTCCGCGCCCACGCCCGGACCACCGGTCAGGCCCAGCCACTGCGGCGGCAGGAGCAGGCAGATCCCGCACACCGCCGCCGCGACCACGCCGAGCCCGAGCAGCAGGGCGCCGGTCACGCCGCCCAGGAGGCGCCGTGCGGGGTCGCGTCCGTCGCGCGTCAGCGTGGCGGCGAAGCGTGGCACGAACGCCGCGGAGAGCGCCCCCTCGCCGAAGAGCCGGCGCAGGAGGTTGGGGAACATCCACGCGAGGTTGAACACGCCCATCACCCAGCCGCTGCCGAGCATGTGCAGCATCACGCTGTCACGGATCAGCCCGAGCACGCGCGAGAGCAGCGTGAGCGAGGAGATGGCGGAGGCGGCCTTGAGCGTGGCGGTCACGGGGCGCCGGGAGGATGGCCGATGCCGGGAGGCGAAGCCAGGACGGCCGGCGCCGCCGGTGGCGCACGCCCGCATCCGCGCTGCGGCCGTCGCAGGGGCACGCTCCCGGGAGCTGCCGCGCCCGCGGCGCACCGGACCCGAATCCGCCCCGGCGTCCTTGCCAGCGCGCATTGCCGGACCGGGACTGGGCACGCGGCGCGGTCCGGTGAAGAATCCCCGACGCCAGCCCGTCCCGTTCCCGCCGCGTCCGCACATGTCCATCCCGAAGCTGCTTCCCTTCCTCCTGACCGCGCTCGCCGCCGCACAGGATCCCGGCACCACCTACCGCTTCCGCGTGCGGGGTCTCGACCCGCATCAGGCGCACGAGCTGGAGGCGCGCTACGACATCCTGCACAGCGCGAACCGCGACGGTTCGTACGACGTGTGCGTGGCGCCCGAGGACAAGGACGAGTTCCTGCGCGCCGTGCCGCAGGCCGTGCTGGTCGATCGCGGCAGGCCCTACGCGCAGATCGTCGCCGAGCAGCAGGGACCGCTCGCACCCGACGCCAACTACTTCACGGTCGCCGAGGTGCTCCAGAAGATGGACCAGCTGGCCGGTCTCTACCCGGGGCTCGCGCGCCGCGTCGACCTCGCCACCATCCCGGGCGCGGCCAAGACCCACAACGGCCAGTCGCTGTGGGCGCTGAAGGTCTCCGACGCGGTGGCGAACGACGAGGACGAGCCCGCGATCCTGATCGTGGGCCAGCACCACGCGCGCGAGCTCAATGCCCCGTACATGGTGATCCAGGCGATGGAGCGCCTGCTCTCCGGCTACGCCAGCGATCCCACGCTCAAGTCCGTGGTGGACGGCTGCGAGCTCTGGTTCGTGCCCACCGTCAACCCAGACGGTGTGGACCACGTCTGGAACGTCGACAGCCTCTGGCGGAAGAACCGCCGCAACAACGGCTCCAGCTACGGCGTCGACAACAACCGCAACTATGCGACGCTGTGGGGCCTCTGCGGCTCGTCGACCACGCCGAGTTCCGAGACCTATCGCGGGCCGTCCGCCGCCAGCGAGCCGGAGACCCAGACGATGGCCGCCCTCGTCGCGCACGTGCGTCCCGAGGTGTATCTGGACTTCCACAGCTACGGCCAGGAGGTGCTGCGCACCTACGCGCCCTGCGCAACGGTGAACCCGACCATCGCCGCGTTCCTGCAGCGCTACGTGGACGACCTGCGTGCGCCGATGACCTACAACAACCGTGCGCCCTCGGGCTCGGGCGAAGCCCCCGAGGACCACTGGGTCCGCAGCGGCACGCTCTCGTTCCTGATCGAGGTGGGGACGTCGTTCCAGCCGGTGTTCTCGGTCACCCAGACCGAAGAGGCGCGGGTGTGGCCAGGGATCCGCCGTGCGCTCACCGCCTGGCGGCCGGCCGTGCGCGGGCACGTGCGATCGGTGAGCGGGCTCGCACCGCTGGCGGCGACGATCACCTTCGCGCCCGGACTCTTCTCCCACGGAGAGCAGACCGTGGCGCGCGCACGCGACGGCCGCTTCGGACTGTGGCTGCCTCTGGGGACGTGGCAGGTGACGTTCACGGCCGCGGGGCACCAGCCCTACACCAAGACCGTCACGGTCAGCGCCTACGACACGCCGCAGACCCTGGAGGTCGACCTCGAGCCCATCTGGAGCGCGGCCGCCCTGGCGAAGCAGGGATCGGATCGCGTCGGTACGACCACGCAGCTCACCTACACCAGCGCGGGCGACGGTGGCGAGGCCTACTGGGTGGCGCTCTCCGGCGGCACGACGCCGGGGATCCCGCTGAACAACCGCACCATCCCCCTGAACCTGGACGGGATCCTGATCGCCTCGGCCACGCCGGGAGCCGTGCTGGCCAACAACGTCGGGATCCTGCCCGCCAGCGGCCAGGCCGTGGCCGCCTTCGCGATCCCGCCCATCCCGGCGCTCGCCGGGATCACTCTCTACGCGGGCGGGATCACCCTGGGACCCGGCTACGCATCACAGGTGAAGAAGTTCAGTCCGGCGCTGGCGATCCAGATCCAGCCCTAGCCGCACTCGAGGCCGCCCGCCGGACGCGACCACACGGCCGCCTGCGCCGGCGTCGTCCGGCTCCCCCGTCGGTCCCCGACCGCAGGCCGCCATCCGCCCCCGGTCGCCGCGCTCGACCGGCGTGCCGGCGCGGCGACGAGCCGGCCGGGGCCGGGCCGGACGCTTGCGGCGGTGCTGCGGAAGCGCGCTCGCGTCTTGCCGCCTCGCCATGGGCCGATCGAGTCCGGACGCCCACCGGCCGGAGTCCCGAAGGTTGCCGCCCCGCGCGGCCGTGGCTACCGTTCGGCGCTCCCCGTCCGGGCCCTCCCCCTCCCGGTACGACCGGGGTCGCACCCCTGTCGGGTGCGCGTGTCCTGGTGGGCGCGCCCCGGACTGTGTGATTCGAGCTGGCTGACGGATGGCACCATGAGCGTGAGCAAGGCGGCCCCCAAGGGTGGTCTGGAAGGCATCGTCGCGGGCGATTCCGCGATCGGGTACCTCGACGGCGAGAAGGGCGAGCTGCGCTATTGCGGCTACCTGATCAAGGACCTCGCCGACCACTCCAACTTCGTCGAGACGGTCTGGCTGCTCTGGCACCTGGAGCTGCCCAACAAGGCCCAGCTCGAGGAGTTGCGCACCTCGTTGCTGGCGGAGCGAGCGCTGCCCGGGATCGTCTACGACGTGCTGAAGACGGTGGCCCAGCACCAGGAGCCGATGGACGCGCTGCGCACCGCGGTGTCGGCGATGTCCGCGGACGACGTGCCGGGCGAGGTGACCGACCGGCGCAGCAACCTGCGGCGTGGCATCCGACTCACCGCCAAGTTCCCGACGATCATCGCCGCACACGAGCGCCTGCGGCAGGGCAAGAAGCCGCTCGAGCCCCGCAGCGACCTGAGCCATGCCGGCAACTTCCTCTACATGCTCACCGGCGAGGTCCCGCATCCGGAGGAGGAGCGGATGTTCGACACCTGCCTGGTGCTGCACGCCGAGCACGGCTTCAACGCGTCGACCTTCGCCGCGCGGGTCACGGCCGCCACCCTGGCCGATCTCTACGCGGCGATCACCAGCGCGATCGGCACGCTCAAGGGGCCCCTGCACGGCGGCGCCAACACCGCCGTCATGCAGATGCTGCTGGAGATGGGCAGCGTCGCCAACGTCGAGCCGTACCTGGACCGCATCCTCGCCCGGGGCGGCAAGGTGATGGGCTTCGGCCATCGCGTGTACAAGGTGATGGACCCGCGCGCGTTGATCCTGAAGGACTTCTCGCAACGCCTGGCCAAGGTCAAGAACGAGCCGCGCTGGTACGAGATGTCGGCGAAGCTCGAGGCGCTGATGAAGGCGCGCAAGGGCATCGACGTGAACGTCGATTTCTTCTCGGCCTCGACCTACTACTACATGGGGATCCGGCCCGAGCTCTACACCACGATCTTCGCCCTCAGCCGCATCGCCGGCTGGGTCGCGCACGTCCTGGAGCAGTACGGGAACAACCGCCTGATCCGGCCCGAGGCCAACTGGATCGGCGCGGCGCCGCGGCCCTACGTCCCCTTGGGCCAGCGCTGAGCGGTTGAGCGGGCGCAGGATCTTCCTCGGCGACATCCAGGGCTGCCTGGAGCCGCTGCAGCGCCTCCTCGCGGCGGCCGGGTATGTCCGAGGCCGCGATCGCCTCCATCCGGTGGGCGACATGGTCAACAAGGGGCCGGACTCGGAAGGGGTCCTGCGCCAGCTGATCGATCTCGACGCGGAGCCGGTCCTGGGCAATCACGACCTCTGGTGGCTCGCGCAGGGCCTGCCGGCGGATCCCGCGCTGCGCGGCTGGCTCGAGCGCCAGCCCATCGCGCGCCTCTTCCCGGACGTCCTGCTGATCCATGCCGGCGTGCACCCGCACTGGTCCGAGGAGCACGTGGTGGAGCTGCGCGGCGCCGAGATCGAGTTCGCCACCAACGTGCGCTACTGCACCGCCGACGGCGAACGACCGGCCTCCGACTGGCCGCCGCCGCCGCCGCCGTTCCTGCCCTGGGACGCGTTCTACCACGGCCGCCGGCGCGTGGTGTTCGGGCACTGGGCACGCCGCGGACTCACCCGTACGGACAAGGTGATCGGCCTCGACACCGGCTGCGTCTACGGCGGCCGGCTCAGCGCGTGGATCGCCGAGGAGGACCGCCTCGTGCAGGTGCCGGGCCTGGCCCGGCAGTGCTGAGCGTGGCGTCTCAGAGCAGCCCTTCGGCGCGCAGGCTCTCGGCCAGGAGCGGCTGCAGCAGCTCGGCCAGATCGCGGTTGGCATAGCCCACGAACGCCACGCTGGTGCTGGTGTCGAGCGGCGCGTCGAGCGCCGACCCGTCCGGCGCTGTGACGATGCACCCCGCCTCCTGCGCGCAGAGCGCCGTGCAGAGGTCGTACGGGCGCGCGCACAGCGAGTGGGTGACGCCAAGGGCGCGGTGCACCAGTGGCCGGGCGTCGAGCACGAAGCGGTCGTGGCCGAAGGCGAGTTCCGCGAGCTGGCCGCCGTTGCAGATGTACTGGTCGGTGTAGACCTCGCAGCGCGACGGATCCCAGGGTCCCAGCGCACGCTCCAGGAAGCGCTCCTCCAGTCGGGCCGTGCGCTCCTTGCCGCCGCGGAAGAAGCTCACCACCGAGGCGAAACCGCCGCGCAGCGTCGTGGCGCGCGACGGGCGGGGCTGGATGGCGCTGCGCGTACCGCGCAGCAGGTCCTCCTCGAGTCCCCGGGCGCCCCCGCCGCGGACCGCCGTGATCCGCCGCACTCGGTGCTGCCGGCTGGTGGGCAGCTCGCTCATCGCCGCGACGCTCACGTCGGCGAGCGCGGTGGAGGGCCCGCGCTCGGGCGCGAGCGCCGCCAGGCTCCAGCCCGGCCGCTTGTCGAACATCAGGCCGCGCGTGCCGTCGATCGGGTCGGCGATCAGCACGAACTCCGGGCCGCTCACCCCCGGCGTCCCGAACACGCGCCCCTCCGGCTCGAGCCCCTCGGCCACCAGCCGGAAGCACTCGTTCCGACCCCAGCGTTCGCAATACGGCAGCAGCACCTGCTCCGCGTCCAGGTCGAGGGCGAAGATCGCGTCGCCCACCCCGTCGTCGCGGACCGTGGCCGCGTTGCGCTCGAGTTCGCCGCGGGCGAGCACCGCGCGCAGCCGGTCGCGGATCGCGGTGTGCAGGTCGAGGAGTCGGGCCAGGCGCGCCGCGGGATCAGCGGCCACGCGACTGCAGGTCGGCCTGGACCTGCCTCTGCAGCGTCGCCGGCAGCATGGAGAGGGCCGCGTCCAGGACGCGCGTCGGCAGGTCGTCGCTGAACCGGGCGAGGAACGGCAAGGCCTGCCGCGGCGCCTTGTCGCCCACATCCGCCAGGAGTTCGGCCAGCGCCTCCTGCACCAGGGGCGAGCGGTCCGCAGCCGCCATCTCGGCGAGCAGCAGCGCGGTGCGGATCGCCTCGGTGCCGCCCTCCAGCGATCCGTGCGCGCACTGCAACGCGGCGCGGCGCTGCATCGGATCCATGGCGCGCGCCATCTGGTTGAGGCGTCGCTGTGCTCCGGGCGAGGCGCACACGCTCGGTCCCAGCGTGCGTGCCAGCCGATCGCTCAGGTCGGTGTCGGCGATGCGCGTCAGCCAGTCGACGCAGCGCAGCAGATGCGCCTCGGTGAGCCTGGGTGCAAGTTCCGCCAGCAGGGACACCGCCAGTTCCTTCTCCTCGCGGTAGCGCGCCAGGTGCATCAGGTGCTCGGCCACGTCGAAGGCCCGGTCGGGGTCCTTCGCGAACCGCGACAGGAAGCGCCGCCGGGCCGCGCCCACGGTGCGGGGGTTGGTGCCCAGCCAGCGCTCGCGCGAGTGCGACTGCCTTGCCCTGCGCGCCGCCCGCTTCTCGTCCTTGTTCTCGCGCCAGCCCGCGAACAGCGAGGTCACGAGGGTGGAAGGATCCGCGCGATACATCGCCGGCAAGGTAGCGCGGCGGCCGCGGATTGGAACCGGCACTCCGTCCGGGCGTGACGCCGCCGCCATGGCGCCAGAGGTGACGACCGCTGCACCGGAACGGCCCGCACGCTAGCCTGGGGGGCCAGGAGGGTCCTTAGCTCAATGGTCAGAGCTGCTGGCTCATACCCGGCTGGTTGCAGGTTCGAGTCCTGCAGGGCCCACCACTCCACTCCCTGCGCGCCGCGTCCCGGCGGGGCTCACTCGCCGGCCTGCGCCGGAGGCGGCAGGAGGCTCTGGAAGCGCGGGTCCGCGCGCAGGGAGTCCAGATCGCGCTCGCCGGCGAGGGAGCCGCGCAGGTCCGCGTCCATGCCGCAGGCGATGGTCACCTCGCGCAGCGCCCGCTCGGTGTCGCCCAGGAGCGCGAGATAGCAGCCGAGGTTGTAGTGGCCGATCGGGGCGCGGGGCTGGCGCTCCAGCAGGCGCTCCATGCAGGCCACGGCGCCGGGCAGGTCGCCCACGCGCTTGCGACACCAGGCCTCGGTCAGCTCGAGCCACTCCGCGTCGTGCGGGAGCCCGCGCAGGGCGGTCAGGGCGCCCAGCGCGGCGGCGTGCTCCTGGCGCGCCACCAGGGCGCGGGCCTGCAGGGCGAGGCCGAGCGCCCGTCCGACCGGGTGTTCGAGGAGCGGGCCGACCCGGGCGAGGGCCTCCGCGGCGCAGCCCAGGTCGATCCATCCCTCGACCTCCACGGCGAGCCGCTGCAGGGAATGGGGGAGCACCGACACGCCTGGAGTCTCTGCCCTCCGCGACGGTGGTGCAACCTGCGCGCCTCGGCTGGCATCCTGCCGGTCATGCTCCGCCTGCGACGCTCCGAGGAACGCGGCCACGCCGACCACGGCTGGCTGGTCTCCCGTCACACCTTCTCGTTCGCCGACTACCACGACCCCCGGCACATGGGGTTCGGCAGCCTGCGGGTGATCAACGAGGACCGGGTCGCTCCCGGCAAGGGCTTCCACACCCACGGCCACCGCGACATGGAGATCCTCTCGTACGTGGTGTCCGGGGCCATCGCCCACGAGGACAGCATGGGCAACGGGTCGACGATCCGCCCCGGCGACGTGCAGCGGATGAGCGCGGGCACCGGTGTGCTGCACAGCGAGTTCAACCCTTCCCCCAGCGAACCGCTGCACTTCCTGCAGATCTGGATCGTGCCCGAGGCGCGCGGCATCGCCCCGGGCTATGAGCAGAGGCACTTCGCTCCGCAGGAGCGCCGAGGCCGGCTCCGGCTGGTGGGGTCGCGCGACGGGCGCGATGCCTCCGTCCGTATCCACCAGGACGCGGCCCTCTACGCCAGCCTCCTGGCGCCCGGCGAGGTCGTGACCCACCGGTTCGCGCCCGGCCGGCAGGGCTGGCTGCAAGTGGTGAAGGGCCGCCTCGACGCGGGTGGGACCGCGCTTGCGGAGGGGGACGGCCTCTCGATCCGCGACGTCGGCGAGCTGCGCGTCGCCGCGGCCGCGGAGAGCGAGTTCCTGCTCTTCGACCTGGCCTGAACCGGTCCGGATCCTGGCCACCAGGATCCGGGGTGCCCCGACCGCAAGGGGGTGGCGGGCCGCGCAGCCCCTTGGGATGGGGGTTCCTCGAACGTGGGTGGCCAGGATCGGGGCCTGGGCGGCAGGGGCGCCGGCGGGCCCGACCCCGGGATCCGGCCCACGCTCGTGTGCCCCAAGGCCCCGATCCTCCGCTCTTCGGGACGAGGTCCCCCGATGCATCCGACTCCTCGCGCCCCCCTGCTCGCCGCCGTGCTCTGCGGAGCGGCGCTCCTCGCCGGTTCCTGCGCCCCCAAGGAGGCGGGCACGCGGGTCCCCGACATCGAGCGCGGCCGCTATCTGGTGACCCACGTGGGGGTGTGCCACGACTGCCACAGCCCGCGCGGTGCGGACGGCCGCTTCCTCGCGGAGCAGTGGTTGATGGGCGGGCCGCTGCCCTTCGCGGCCACGGTGCCGATGCCCTGGGCCCCCGTCGCGCCGCGGATCGCGGGTCTTCCGCTGCTGACCGACGAGCAGGCGCTGCACTTCCTGACCAGCGGCGAACTGCCGGGTGGCCGCCGCCCGCGCCCGCCGATGCCCACCTACCGCTTCAACCGGGAGGACGCCCGCGACGTGATCGCCTATCTGCGCAACCCTGCTCCGGGTCAGTAGACCTTCAGGCGCAGGGCGTTGGTCATCACGAACGGCAGCGCCGCGGTGGAGCTCGCGTCCAGCACGGCGATCTGCGTGGCGAGGTAGGTGCCCACGAGGCTGCCGCTCGCCGGAATGCCGAGCTGGAACCAGACATGGCCGGCGGCACCGACGGTGATCACGTTGGCCCGCTGGTTGCCCGTCCCGGTCTTGCCGACGAAGTTCACCAGGATGTCGGTGTGGAGCGCGCACCCGGTGGGCAGCCCGGGCACGGGTGTGGTCACGAAGTTGGGATTGACGCCGATCAGCAGCGCGGCGGCGGCGCCGTTGGAGAACCCGGTCCCCTCGATCGAGAAGTCGGCGTTGCCCACCTTCGGCTCGTGGTTGGAGAACGCCGTGCCCAGGGCTCCCTGCGTCGTGCCGCACGGCTGGCCGTAGTTGGCCACGCTCGCGCCGTCGATCCGGTTGCACAGGATCCGGTACTTCAGCGCCGCCGGTGCCGCGAGCGCGCTCCAGGTCGTGCCCGATCGCCGCGCGGCCGGGATCGTGGTGCCGCCCGGCTCGTGCGGCACGGTGCTGAAGCCCGGCTCGATCCACACGAGCCAGTACGCGGTCTGCGCGGCCAGCAGGACCGGGGTGTCGAGGTTGGCGCCCTGCCAGGAGTTGCCCAGCGAGGGCCAGATCCGCCAGGTGCCGCCGCCGAGGCGGGTGCCCGGCAGGTTGTTCGCATCGCTCCAGACCTCCAGCGTCATCGATCCTGGGGTGATGCTGGTGTTGCCGGTGAAGATCTGCAGCGCGAGCACCGCGACCGGAGTCGAGGGCGTGACCTGGTAGCCCCATGCGGTCGGTCCGGTGAGGGAGGCCGCGGTGACCGCCGTGCTCACGGTGTTGTTCTGCGCGTTGAGCGAGGCGCAGGGTGGCGTCTGGGCGGACACGGTTGCGAGGCCGAGGAGGAAGGGGAGGAGCGGGCGGACGCGCATGGCAGGTCTCCGGAGGGGGCGGGGTGGCCGGGTGCGGTGCCACCGGCTGGTGGTGTCCCGGCGGGCGGGATGCTAGCCGGAATCGCGCGGCCCGCGCGGCCGCCTACACCTCGTGGCCGCGCGCGGCCACTGGGACGATCGTCGCGATCCGGCCCTGTTCCAGGAGCACGGCGTGGTCGGCGAGGTTCACCGTGGGGCACACGTGCCGCGGCACCAGCCGCAGCAGCGTGCCCAGCGCCGGCACGGGGCCGGAGTCGACCCGCAGCGGCAGGTGCTCCTCGCTGGGGTGCAGGGCCACGAGCCCGGGCCAGTCGGCCACCGTCGCGACAGGATCGCCGGCCGCGGCGTCCAGGGCCTTCGACCCCGCGTCGCAGGTCGCACGGGTGGGGTCCGGTCTGCTGATCACCCGTGCGAGGACGTGCACGGCAAAGCGGAAGCCCGTGATCCCGAACTCCTCGCTCGTGGTGTCCCAGTAGACCACCGTGCCCGGCGAGATCCGGTGCGCGTGGCCGCGGAACCCCGGCCAGGCCAGTGCGCTCGGGAACGAGGGCGTGCCGCTGGTGAGCACTTCGATGCCGGGCATGGCCAGCTCCGCGGCCAGGGCGGTCAGCTCCGCGTAGAGCGGGACGCAGCGCCGCGCGCGCGCCGTCGGGTCGGCATCGCGCACGTGGCCCTCGTAGAGGTGCAGGCCGCGCAGGGCGCCGCCCGCCGCGCGCGCCACGGCGGCGATCCGGGCGCGGTCCTCCAGCGGGATCCCGGTGCGCCGGAAGCCCGGGTCGAGGTCGACGAAGATCCCGAGCCGCGGTGCGGCGCCGCGCACCGCCTCGGCGTGCGCGGGGTCCTCGGAGAGGATCGCGAGGGAGTGGCGCGGGTGGGCCGCCGCGAGCTCGACCACGCGCGCGAGGTTCGCGCCCTGCAGGGGCATCGCCACGAGCAGGTCGACCGGCGGCGTGGCGCGCTGCAGCAGCACGCTGGCCTCGCGCGTCGTGGCGCACTTGAACCGCCGCACCCCGGCCGCGAGCAGGAGGTCGAGGACCGCGGGGACCTTCGCGGTCTTGACGTGCGGGCGCCAGCGGTCGAGGTCGCCACCGACGTGGCTGCGCATCTGCGCGATGTTGTGGCGCACGGCGTCGAGGTCGATGAGCAGCGCGGGGGTCTGGAGCTGGTCCAGGGCGTGCGGCGGCGCGGTCACGGGAAGAACTCCTCCACCCGGTCCAGGATCGCCTCGATCTGCTCGTTCAGGCGGTGGTCGCCACCGGGGACCACCCACAGCTCCTTGCGGCGCGCCGCGAGCCGGGCGTGGAACTCCTCGCTGTGGCGCACGGGCACGGTGGCGTCGTGTTCCCCGTGCACGACCAGGGTCGGCACGTGGATGCGTTCGGCCAGGGTCTCCTCGCCCAGGGTCGCGGCGTCGTCGAGGACGCGCCGGTGCAGGCGCACCTCGGTCCACTGGCTCGTCACCACGACATAGTCGGCGTCGCGCGGGTGGGCGGCCATGCGCGGCAGGAAGCCGAATGCGGGGGCGATGAGCACGATGCCGTGCACGGCCCCGGGGTGCCGCGCTGCGATCAGGCTGGCGACCAGCCCGCCCAGGGACGAGCCCACCAGCAGGGCGCGGTGCGGGAGCTGCTCCAGGACCCTGAGCGTCGCGCGCACCAGCTCCGAGATGGTGACGTGGCCCATCGTGCCGCTGGACTCGCCGTGGCCAGGGAAGTCGAAGCGCAGGAACTCCCGGCCGCGCGCCCTGGCCCGGCGCAGCAGGGCCTCGCTCTTCTCGCCGTGCCGGACGGAGGCCAGGCCGTGCAGGTACACGTAGGCGGGGGCCCGGCCCGGCAGGCGGTCGGCCACCACGTGGCCCTCGCCGGGCAGGTCGATGCGCTGGAGGAAGCTGTCGCTCAAGGTCGGTGCGCGGCGTGGCGGCGCCGCTGCCGTGCCGGTGGGTCAGCCGGTGGGGATCTGCGTCCGCGTCAGCTTCTCGATGCGTTCGATCCGGACCTCCTGCGGCCCGCGCGGACCCTCCAGGTTCACGACCTCGCCGATCGAGCGGCCGAGCAGCGCGCGCCCCATCGGTGCGAGGTAGTTGATGACGTGGTCGTCGGTCATGTCCCACGGGCCGAGCATCCGGTACTCGTGGCTCGTGCCGTCCAGCAGGTTGGTGACCGTGAACCGCGTGCCCGGCGCGACGATGCCGTCGGGGACCTGCTGGTCCTCGAGCAGCCGGGCCTTGCGCAACTCCTGATCCATCATCGCGGCGCGGGTGGTCAGGTTGCGCTGCTCCTCCATCGCGGACTCCCACTCGCTGTTCTCGCTCAGGTCGCCCAGAGCGGCGGCGTTGCCGATGGCCTTGGAGTTCTCGGGGATCTTCTCGTCGACCAGCCGGCGGTACTCCTCGCGGCGACGCCGCAGTCCTTCCTGGGTGACGAAGATGCGGTCGGTATCCCAGAACGGCTTCTCCGCCACCGCGGTGAGCTCGGGGAAGCGCTTGGCCACCGCGCGCAGCACCATGTCGCTGATCTCCTGGGGGAAGTCCTCCCCGCCGCGCTCGCAGATGCCCAGGTAGGCGGCCATGTTCTCCTTGTCCACCGTCTCGAGCACCTTCGCGACGAACGACTTCCGCCCGGCCAGCAGCGTGATGAGGCGCGCCACGAGCCTGCCCTTCTCCACGTTGCCCTTGCGCTCCGCGGACAGCACGCGCACCAGGTGCAGCATGACCCGGGCCGCGCTGATCTCGTCGGGGGCGTGCTCGGCCTTGGCGAACGCGCCCTCGGCGTAGAGCTTGCCCAGCAGGTACGTCAGGGTGGGGAAGCGGCGCGGGTAGGGGGCGACCTCGTTCCAGATCCGCAGCATCCGCTCGGCGTGGCCCTTGCCCTGCAGCAGCGCCACCAGCGGCTCCAACACGTTGGAGGGGAAGCGCGGCAGCGCGCTGACGCAGCGATCCACCCAGTTCTCGCCCAGCGCCGCCTCGAGCAGCTGGATGGCGTGCTCGCGCGAGCCCTGGGTGGCCAGGCGCTCCAGGTGCTCCGGATGGAACTCACCCGCCGCATCGAGCAGCAGGTTGCGCAGCTCCTGGGCCGCCGGCACGGCTCCCTGGCGGCCGCGCTCCTCCAGCATGAGCAGCCCGTCGAGGATGTGGGCGTGGTTCTTCTTGGGGTCGGCGCTCTTCACCGCGCCCTCGACCCGCTCGGCGACCAGGTCCAGCACCGACACGCGGGCCGCCTCGTCCGGGGCGCGCTGCAGGTAGGAGAGCAGCACCGCGAGTTCGCCGCCGAGGTCGTTGCCGCGCCGGATGGCGGCGCGCGCCTCGTCGGCGAAGCTGACCGGGTTCTTGCGCAGCACGAAGGTGGGCCGCGTGGCGTTGCCCTCGACCTGCAGCCAGGGGTCGGACTCGGCCGCCGCCTTGGCCTTCTTCCACCAGCTGGCCCATCGCGACGTCGGCAGCACCGACGGGGAGAGCATCTCCTTGAGTTCGCCGCTGCTGATCCGGCCGCGGTACACCTTGGCCGCCTTGCGGATCAGCACCGCCGGCTGTTCCTCGGCGAGCTTGTGCAGCTGGTCCATCGCCACGAGGCGCATGGCACGCAGGTCGTCGCTGGCCAGGGGCACGAGGCTGTCGAGGGCGCTCTGCAGGGGGAGCGTGCGCCGGCCGGTGACGAAGTTCACCACCAGCTCGCGGGTCAGGGCGCGGAACTCCTCCACCACGCCCTCGCCCCAGCCGCTGCGGTGGTAGAGCACGTTGCCCTTCGTGTAGCGCCGGATCGCGTCGAACGCCTCGAACACCTTGGGGCTCAGGTTGTCCTCGCGCAGCTGCGCGAGCTCCTTCACCACCGGGTACCAGTCCTCCTGACCGTGGGCTGCCTCCAGAAGCGCGAAGAGCCTCTTGGTGAGGCTCTCGTTGTGTGCGCCCATCCGCACCACCGTGGTCGCGACCGTCGCGGCGTCGCCCGGTCGGCCGCCCTTCTCCAGCACGTCGATCAGGGCGTTGGCGAGGTGCAGCACCTTGGCGGCCATGTCCCGGTTGCAGAGCGCCTCGATGGTCTGGCAGTAGACCGCGATGTCGGCGGGAGAGTCGAGGGAGGCCTGCCAGGCTTTCTCCAGGGCGTCGACCTGGCCGGAGAGAGCGAACTCGAGGAGGTTGTGCGCTGCCAAGTGGAGGAGGGCCTTTTGGGAAAGAGGGGTCGAAACCATACCGATCCCGGTGGCTGTAGGCCAAGGGCCGGATGGTTCCCTCCGCGGAGGATCCTCGGCGGGCGCCCGGAGGCCTCGTTCGGGGTCGCCCGCCGCGGGCGGCGCGCCCCCCGGATCCGCGCGTCCCGGCGCAGGCCTCGCCGCCGCGGGGGTCATGTGGCGAACTGCGTCGTCGGGCGCTGCGTGGCGGCGGTGGGCCGCTCAGTCCGCCAATCGGTTGATCAGCGTGCCCACGTCGTTGGTGGTGCACGATTCGTCGTAGGCGTCGATCGGCAGCGCGTCGAGCACGTCCTCGGGCGCCACGTAGACGAGATAGAACTCCATCCCGTACTGGCGGCGGAACGCCCGGATCTTGCCCTGGATCGTGTCGTCGATCTGATCGATCGCCTCGATCACGACCGTCTTGCCCTCGCGGCCGCGCCCGCGGATCACGATCATCGGCGCGTAGGCAGCGACCTCCTGGTCCTCGAAGCGCACCTCGAAGTGGCGCGGCGAGTGGCTGTGGATGACGCCGTTGCGGGAGAGCAGGTCGCAGAGCGTCTGCTCGATCCTGCTGCTGAGCGCGCGTCCGCCGCAGCGGCCGAAGCCCGTGCCGCGCACGGTGCCGCCGGCGAAGAGGAAGTCGTCCTCGTCGAACCCGGGCGTGGCCCGGGCCACGAACACCGGGATCTGGCCGCGCACCGCGCCGTTGCCGCGCGCGGCGGGCGCGGCCGGCTTGTGCGCCTTCGTGGGCGCCTTGGCCGAGACCTTCTTGGCGCCCGCGGCGGCGCCGGGCTTGCTGATCTTGGCCGGCTTGGCGCCGGGCTTGCTGGGGCTCTTGGGCTTCTTGCCCGGGACCGCTTTGGGGCTCATTCGGAGTACCTGTGGAGGGCGAAGGGGGCGGCGCGCAGGAGACGATGTGCGCGCCGCACCCCTCGGACCTCTGTCGTGCGCCTTGGCGGCGCCCGGTGCGAGTTGGGGAGGGATTCTAGCTTGGGTTGCCGGGCTCCGGAATGCCTCCCGGGCCGGCGCCGGAACGGGGCGGTTGGCGGGATCCGGCCGCGGCGGGCCGGCGACACGACCCTGCCGCGTCGTCCGGACCGCGCCCGGGCCCCCCGGGGACTCAGGGCTGGATGGCCACCTTCAGCACGTTGCTGGTGACGACCGGCAGGCGGCCGGTCAGGGCGGCGTCCACCACGGCCCACTGGCTGTAGAAGGTCACCCCGGCGAGGGACGGGTTGTTGGGGATCGGCAGCGGGAAGCGGGCCGAGCCGTCCGCGTCGGTCGTAGTGTTCTGGAGCACCGCGATCTCGGTGTAGAGGGTGCAGCGCGGCATGCCGATCGCCGTGAGATCGTCGTTGCGGCGCGTCGCCCCGATCCACATGGCGGCCGGCGCGTTGGCGGCGCCACGCACCATGCCGAGCTGGAGCGACGCGCTGCCCACCTTCGCCTCGCCGCCGAACGTCTCCACCAGGATGCGCAGGCCGTTGCTGCCGGCGCAGCCCGTGCCCTCGGGGGCGAGGCCGGCCGGGAAGGGTCCCGGCAGGAGTCCGCGCGCGATCGGTCCGGCGCCGCCGGCGTTGATGTACGGACCATTCAGGGCCTGGAAGGGCGGCGGGTAGGAGCCGCCCGCGCCCGGCGTGACGTAGAACTGGAACGCCTCGCCGGTCTCGATCGTGCCGTTGGCGTTGGCGTCCTTCATCGCGATCGTGCACACGTTGCGCGGCTTGCCCAGCCAGGTCAGGTAGAGCTCGCCGTTGGCGGCGGCGATGTCGGCGATCACGTCGCTGAGGACCAGCACCGTGTTGGTGGTGTTGCGGTCCACGTACGTGAAGGGCGCGACGCCGGCGACGGCGCGGTTGGAGATGTTGGCGTGCAGGTCGAGCTCGCCCTGGTCGATGCGCTCGTTGAAGTTGCGGTCGACGATCCGATAGACGAGCCCGCTCACCGGCACGCTCGGCGTGTCCAGGTTGGCGTCGCCGAAGCCCGCGCCGTTGCGATAGCCCGCCATGACGTAGTAGACGTCGAAGCCGGGGAAGAGCCCGCGCCGGTCCAGCGCCACGCGGCTCACGTCGTTCCACGCCGGGTGGCGCGGCGGAGTGGCCGTGGGCAGCACGATGTCCCAGTTGGGGAAGCGGCCGCCGACCGTGAAGTCGGGATGCGTGGCGATCCCGTTCAGGGTGGAGGGGTTGAACCACACCTCCGCCGACGCCGTGCCGTTGGTGTCGGTGAACAGGTACCAGCAGAACATGTCCGGGTTGCGTGCCGTGGACAGCGAAGTGGGGCCGTTGTTGTAGGCGATCAGCCTGCCGGTGGGCGTGGTCAGCAGTTTCTGCCACCAGTCGCTCTGGATCGTGACCGGTCCCGTCTTGCCGGGGACGGTGAGTCCCTTGGTCCCGTCGACGAACTTCGCCGCCTCGCCGGTGTCCTCGGCGTCGCCGTCGCCGTTCTGGTCGACCAGGCGCCAGATGCCGCGCACGGCGCTGCCCGAGTCCAGACCCACGTACACGATCGTGCGGTTGTTGGCCGTGTCGCGGTGCACCGCGAGGCCCTCGGGGGCGAAGAGGCTGCCGGTGCCCGAGCCGGGACCGAAGAGCTTGAAGCGTGTGACCTCGGTGTCCTCCAGCAGGCCGTTGTGGTTGAGGTCCTGGCCGCGCATCACGATCCCGTCCCCGGAGTCCGTGAAGTAGAACGCCAGCTCGCCGTCCTCCACCACGTAGCGGAACTCGGTCATGAAGGCGCCGTTCGCGCCGTTGGTCGTGAACTCCTTCTTCAGGAACGCGTGCAGCTCGGTGATCGGATCGATCACCCCGTCGAGGTTGTTGTCCTTGTAGCGTGCGACCGGATAGGAGACCGGCGGGTTGCCCGAGGGGCCCTGCTCGCCGGCGAAGCCGACGCAGAGCAGGTGGTCCTGGACCGGGGCGGGACCCTGGGCTGCCAGGGACGCGGCGAGGAGCGCAGTGGGGGCGACGAAACGCATCATGGAGGTCTCCTGGGGGAGGGAGGGAAGCGGCCCTCTGTAGCCGAAACTGGGAGGCGCGCAAGGTGAGCGGACCCGCTCCGCGCGGGTCCGCTCCGGCGCCTGTCACCCTACGGGAGCGCCGCCGGAATCGGTGCCCCAACCAAAGTCTTGACGCGGCCTTGGCATGGGATCGACCTCAAGTCGGCATTCCGGTGTGACGACAACCTGGACATGGCCCATCCCCTGGACCCCGAGCTCGGCAACCTGCTTGCCGGCTTCTCCTTCGAGCGCGCCTCCCCGGCGGAGCGCGCGTGCCTGGTCGCGGCCATCGCCGCGACCAACGATCCTCTGGCGCTCGCCCGCGCCGCCAACAGCCACGACATGGTCGTGCGTGCCGCGGCGCTGCGGCGCCGCGCCGAGCTCGAGCCCGACCAGGTCGACCACCTGCTGAACCTGCATCGCCTGCTGGTCAGCCAGGGCGAGCGCGACGAGGCCTGGACGGTGCTGGAGCGGGCGGCGACCCTGGCGCCGCGCGACGGGCGGATCATGCGCGCGCAGCTGGCCGCGCGCTGCGACCTGCCGCCGGCGGAGCTGTTGGCCTACGCGCACACGTTCACGGCGCGCTTCCCCGGCGACCCCTTCCTGACCTTCGTGATCGATCAGCTCGGACGCGTGCTCGAGCGTGAGCCGGTCGTGGTGCTCGAACCGGCGCGGCGCCGGCCGGGCACGCACGAGGCCGTGCCCGGGGCGCCGGGACGGGTCACTGCACCAGCAGGGTCTGGCGATTCCCGAGCCGGAGCTCGCTGATCGTCGCCTGCAGGGACTGGAAGTAGAGGCTCTTGCCGACCAGTCCCGGATCGTTGGGGATGGCGAACTCGAGGGCGGCGCGGCCGCCGGTACCGTAGGCGACCCCGGGCAGGACCAGGAGCGTGCCTGGGTCGAGGAGGAGGTTGCCCACGACGCCCGGCACCGGCAGGTCCGCGGTCCCGGCGCTGGCCAGCAGGAAGGCCTGTGCGCCGGTCTGGCCGTTGAGCGCCAGCTGGGCGGTGGTGCCCAGCCGGCCGCTCGCGAGCAGAGTCGTGCTGGCCGCCGGCAGGACCGCCTCGACGGACAGATCGTCGATCAGGCCCTCGACCAGCGAGGCGTTGAGGTCCTGGGCGCGCACCTTGAAACGCATCTTGTCGGTGAGCGGCAGGGCGAGCTCCGCCTCCATGCGCGTCCAGGCCGTGGTCGCGGCGGTGGTCGTGAGCAGGTCGGTCCACGACTGCCCGTCGTTGTTGCTCACCGACACCACGAACGCGTCGTTGCTGACGCTGTCCACGTACCAGTACCAGAGCACCAGCCTGGCCACGGCCATGTGGCGCAGGTCGAGCAGCGGGGAGACCACCTCGGTGTGGCCGTTGTCGACGTCGTACGTGCTGGCGCTGGTGCCGGCGCGGCCGTCGGTCACCCAGCAGAGCCCGCCGCCCGGAGTGTGCTGCGCCCCGGGCTGCACGATCTGGCTGCCGTTGACCGTCTGCTGGGTCACCGAGCGCTCGAAGAGGCCGGTGGTCGCGGTGCCGCCGGCGGCGCGCGCGAAGCCACGGTCCTTCTCGAAGTCGTCGGCCGCGGTCACCTGGAACTCGCCCAGCACCACGCGGATCTCGCGCGTCTCGGTGTAGCCGTCGCCGGTCACGGCGAGGCGCAGCCGTGCGATCGGCTCCGCGAAGCCGGCCGGGATCGCGAAGCGCAGCGGGGCGGCGTTGTTGTTGGCGGAGCTGAACTTGGCGACCTTGCCGAAGTCGTGGTTGCCGATGCTGACCGTCACGCCGGCGCTGAGCGGCGTGAGCGTGGCGGTCACGTTCTGTGCGAACGAGACCGCGCCGCCGTTGCTGAGCTGGACCACGAGGTTGCCGCTCTCGCCCGGCTCGATCCGGCCGTTGCTGTTGCCGCCGGGCGCCTCGCTGAGTGTGGTGCCGTCCACGAGCAGCCATGAGCCCGCGGTGAGGGCGATCACCCGGTACATGTCCTGGTTGCGGTAGGCGATCTCCGCGATCTTCGCGCCGACCGGCCAGAAGCCGCCTTCGTTGGAACGGCCGAGCTCCGGCGTCCACGAGAACGAGCCGTGCACGGCGTGGTGGTGGTCGATCGACGTGCCGGCGGCGGGGTAGAGCAGGTTGAACGCCGGCCCGTGCTGCAGTCCGTTCGCCCGCGTGGCACGCTGGCCGATGGCGTTGTAGTCGGCGGCGTTCGGGGGCTGCCCGGTCTGATAGCCCCAGGGTCCGAGCAGGATGTCGGTGTAGGTGTGGCTGGAGAACGCCTGCACGAAGGTGTGCAGGGCCGTGAAGTCGCGCACCGCCTGGATCTCCGGCTCGGAGAACGGCGCGGTGCCGCGATAGGTCTCCGAGTTGGTGGCCGTGGAATTGCCGCCGTACGGCGCGCTCCACCCCGTGGCGTAGTTGCGGTTCAGGTCGACCCCGTACGTGCCGTCGCCGTTGTTGCGGCGGTTCTTGCGCCACATGCCGCCGCCGTTCGGGTTGGTGGTGCGGTTGTATTCGTAGCCGTCCGGGTTGACGACCGGGACGAAGTAGAGCTGGCGGTTCTTGAGGATCCACGTGGCCAGCGGGTCGGTGCCGTAGCCCGTCAGCAGCTCATCCATGAACAGCAGCGTCGCGCTCACCGAGAGCGGCTCGCGCGCGTGGTGGACCGCGTCGTAGTACGCCTCCGGCACCGGCCGGTTCTGGCCGACGTTCTCGGAGATCTTCACCATCCAGAGATTGCGACCCTCGATGCTCCGCCCGATGCTGGCCTTGGCCGAGCAGAGGTTGGGGTAGTCGCGCGCGAACGAGTCGAGGATCGCCTCGATCTGCGCCAGCGTGTAGTGGCCGCCCATGGCGCCCTGGCCGATCGGCGGAGTCAGCGTGAGCGGGGCGACGAACCCGGCGCGCGCCAGCTCGGCCGCGTGGTGCGCCTCGAGGTCGCGGATCGCGACCTCGAACTCGAGCCCGGCGGCGCGCAGCCGCGCGACGTCCGCGTCGGTGGCGATCACGTCCACCTGGCGCGCGGGGATCTCCAGCGCCGTGCAGGCCGCGAGGTCGAGGTCGAGCGCGAGCAGCTGTTGCAGGCTCTGCGCGTCGCGGATCCAGACCTGGACCAGGTGGCGGGCGGGTTGTGTCGGGGAAGCGGGAGCCGGATCCTGGATGGAGGAAGCCGGAAGGGTCGCCAGGAGCCCGGCGACGAGGAGGGAGAGGGACATCGGGTTGCGGCTCGAGGGGAGGGCGGACCGGGCAGGCCGCCGAGGAGTGTAGCGCTGCCTTGGCGGGAGCGCCTCGCCGGCGGCTAGGATGGGCCGCGATGCACGACGCCCCCACGTCATCGCCGTTCCGGCGCAGCGATGTGCTGCTGGCCGTGCTCCTGCTGGTGGTGGCGGGGGGATTCGTGAGCCGGTTCGCAGCGATCGGGTTCGAGGAGGCGGTCGCGGAACTCCGCGACGGCGATGCCGACCGAGAGCGCCGAAGGCTCTGCCTGCAGGTGATCCGCGAGCGCGGCCTGGCCCGCGCCGCCGCCGACGCCAACGACCTGCGCGCGGCGGAGCTGGCGGCGGCCGCGGCGCTCCTGCTCCAGGACGAGCCTGCGTGGCGCACGGCGGTCGGACTGGCCGGCAGCCGTTCGCCCCTGCTGCCGGGAGGCCGGGGCAAGGCCGACCCCGTCAGGCTGGCCGAGGCCGCCCTGGGCGAGCCCGCCCTGGAGTCGTTGTTCCGCGGCTTCGCGGCGCAGACCGCGGGCCAGGTCGAGGCCGCCCGCGAGGAATGGCTGGCAGCAGCCCGCTCGGCCCGGCTCTCGCGCGACGCCCTGGTGGAGCGCGTGGCGTCCGCCGCGCTGCACTGAGACGCCGGGCCGGAAACGGCCCGCGCGGACCGCCACACCCCGCTGCCAGCGGCCGTCCCCAGGCTCAAGTCGCCCCCTCCTCGCGAGCCGATCCAGGCGGACGGTGGACCACTGCGTCCCGCGAGGATCGACCATGGACGACACACGGCTGGGCAGCCTCCTGCTCGAGAACCCGCTGATGCGGGAGGAGGATCTGCAGCGTTGCCTGGAGATCCAGGCCATGACGGGCGGGGCCAAGCCGCTCGGCCAGATCCTCGTGGAGGAAGGCGTCGTCTCGCCGCAGACCCTGGAGCAGCTCCTCGCGCTGCAGCGGGAGCGCCGTGGCGGGGTCGAGATGCCGATCCACGTCGCCGACCGCCGTCCCGAACCGCTGCTGCGCGAGGCGGTGGCGCAGGGCGCCACCGACCTCCTGGTGAGCGAAGGTCGTGCGGTGTGCGCACGCGTCGGCGGGACGCTGCGCGCGCTGACCCAGGACCCCATCTCGTCGCCAGAGACCTGGGACTTCGTGCGTGCGCTCCTGGGCGCCGACGCGCTCGACCAGCTCGCCGCCGGCAAGCCGATGCGCCGTCAGGTGCAGGTTCCCGGGGTCTGCCGCGGCCGCGCGGTGGTGTTCCGCCACTCCGAGGGCATCGCGATCAACCTGCGGATCCAGCCGGAGACCCCGCGCCGGCCCGAGGAGTCGGGCCTGCCCGGCGGGTTCCTGCACACGATCGACGAGGGCCGCGGACTCGTGCTGCTGATCGGCGAGGGTCGCTCGGGCCGCAGCTCCAACCTCGCCACCGTCCTCGATCATGTCGCCGCGGATCCCGGGCGCATGGTGGTGGTGCTGGACGAATCGTTCGAGTGGCCAGCGCCGCGCGGCGGCGCCGTGGTGGTGCGGCGGCGCGTGGGAGTCGACACCAGCGACTATCTCAGGGGCCTGGAGTGCGCCCTGCGCGAGGAGCCGGACGTCCTGATCGTCGGCGACGTGCCCTCGCCCGAGGCCTTCGAGCTGGTGGCACACGCGGCCGAGGGTGGCAGGACCGTGGTCGCCGGCATGCGCGGCACCTCGATCAGCGGTGCGTTGCGGCGGGCGATCCAGGCGTTCCCGCCGCTCGAGCGCCGGCGCATGCAGAGTGCCTTGGCCTCGGTCCTGCGCTCCGCGCTGCTCGTGCAGATGATCCCGGAACGGCAGGGTCGCGGGCAGGTCGTCGCCACCGAGTTCCTCCTGGTCGAGGAGGCCGCGCGCGAGTACCTGCGCGAGGGCGCGCTCGACCAGGTGCAGCTCTACCTGCGCGTGGGCCAGCGCGGCTCGTGGAGTCTCGACCGCTCCCTGCGCGAGCACCTGCGCGCCGGACGCATCTCGTTCCAGGACGCGTTCGCGCGCGCCGACGAGAAGACCCAGATCCTGGAGCTGGCCCGCACGGCAGCCCCGGCGCGCGGCTGAACCGAGGCAAGGACATGGACAAGGGCAAACTCGAGGAACTCCTGGCCGGGATGGTGCGCAGCGGCGCCACGGCGCTGCACCTGCTGCCGGGCCACAAGCCGTGCATGCGCCTGCAGGGCAGCCTGGTCGTGGCCGGCGAGAGCATGGTCAGCGCCGAGCAGATCCACGACCTGACCAAGGACTTCCTGTTCCAGGACCTGCGGGCCCGCATCGCCGCGGGGCAGGAAGTGGACCTCCTGTTCACGGCGCGGAGCGGCGAGCGCTTCCGCACCCGCGTGGGGCGCACCGAGGCCGGGTTCTTCCTGCACTTCCGCCGCGTGCCACGGGAGATCCCGACCTTCGCCGACCTGGGCGTGCCGGAGATCCTCGCCACCTTCGTGAACGGCCGCGCCGGGCTGGTGCTGCTCACGGGCTTCCTGGGATCCGGCCGCTCCACGACCCTCGCGGCGATGGTCGACCGCCTGTCCGCGGACCGTGCCGCGCACGTGGTGTCGCTGGAGCAACCCCTGGAGTTCGTGTTCCAGCATCGTGCCGCGATCGTGCATCAGCGCGAGGTCGGGCTGCACGTCCCCGACTTCGCGACGGGCGTGCGCGAAGCCATGCAGCAGTCGGCCGATGTGGTCGTGGTCGCCGACGTCGCGGATGCGGCGACCTTCGACGCGATGCTCGACGCGGCCGAGAGCGGCCTCCTGGTGCTCGGTACGCTGCACGCCAGCTCCGTGGTCGCGGCCCTGCGCCGGCTCGATGCCGCGCAGCCGGCCGCCCGCCGCGAGAGCTTCCGCCAGCGGCTGGCCGCGAGCCTGCGCGCATTGCTCTCCCAGACGCTGCTGCCGCGCAGCCACGGCGCGGGCCGCGTGCCCCTGCTGGAGATCCTGCTCCAGACCCACTCGGTGGCCGAGACCCTGCGGGCCGGCGAGTACGACGCGCTGCCTGCGATCATGGCCAAGGGGCGCGGCCTGGGCATGCAGACCACGGACATCGCACTGCGCAACCTGCTCAACAAGAACCTGATCTCGATGGGCGAGGCGCTCTACCACGCCTCCGACCGCGAGAGCCTGACGGCGCGGCCGCGCGTGGGGCCGGGTTCCGTGCTGAACGGGCGCTGACCCGCGCGC
>JADLFX010000061.1 GCA_020849665.1 Planctomycetota bacterium
CGCTGGCGCTCTGGTGGGCGCTGCGCGCCTGCGTTCCGGCACCGCTCGCCCTGCTCGCCGGGGTCTGGCTCGCCACCTCGCCGGTCGTCCTGGAGTCCACCACGATCGGCGGCTACCCGATCCCCCATGTCTACACGTTCCACGCGTTCCTGGTGGCGATCGCCGTGGGTTGCGTCGCGCGCGGCCGGGTCGCCGCCGGAGCTCTCGTCCTGGCAGCCGCGGTGACGGATCGTGCGGAGTTCGCCCCTTGGTTCCTGTGCTTCGCCATCCTCGCGTCGGCGGCGTCACCGTTGCGCGCGCACCGCTCGATGGCGCTCGTCCTGGCGGGCCTCGCCCTCGTGCTCCTGGCCGTCCCTCTGCTGCACGCCGGCCACCGGGAGCGATCCTGGCTGGCGTTCCGCCAGCACTACGCGCGGGGCGCGGTCTACCAGGACCTGCTGCGAGAGTGGGCGGAGGGGGGCGGGAGTCTCGATCCGCAGCGTGTGCAGACGGCGGCGCGCGACCTGGAGGCGGCATTCACGCACCCGGACGAGCGCGTGCAGCGCGACTTCCCCGGCGCGGCCTCGCTGGCCGATGCGCTGCGCATCGACCCGGCGCGTCTGCTCGGCCACGTGGAGCGCAACCTCTGCATGCTCCCGGCATCGCTGTCGGTCACGCTCTCGAGCACGCTCCTGCCGCCCGCTCTGCCATGGTGGTCGCTCGCGGCGCTCGGCGGATGCGTGGCGGCAGGATGGTGGCGGCGGCGCCATGCCGCAGGCCCGTCGGGATCCGACCCGCGCCGGCTGCTGCCGGTGTTCCTGCTGACGAGTCCCGCAGCGCTGCTGGTGCCGCTGGTCGTGTGGTCGCGTCCGGAACTCGCCCTGCCGGTCTTCCCGCTCGCGGCCTGGATCGTCTGCGGCGGCGCCTGTGGCCTGCTCCCCTCCGGCGAGCGCTGGCGCCGGAGGCTCGCGCTCGCCGGTCCGGCGCTCGTGCTCGGGATCGCGTGGCTGGTCCCCGGTCCCTTCACCGGCCCCGCCCCAGCCCTGCAGCACCGCGACTCCCTCGAGCTGCTGCGCCGCTGCCTCCCACCCGGCGAAGTGCGCCTGCTCTCGACGTGGACGGCATTCCAGCTGCGGTTGCTCGAGCGCCCCGGGATCGCCGCCGTGACCCTGGGCGCACCGGGCGACCGCACCTTCGCGCAGGTGCTGGCGGAGGAGCGGGTGGACCATGTCCTGCGCACGCCCCAGCTGGAACTCCAGGCGTCCGGGCTGAAGGATCTGGCCACCACGCTGGAAGGGAATGGGTGGCGCGAGGTGGCTCGCCAGAACGCGGTGCGGCTCTACGCGCGCGAAGAGCGGGGCCGGTAGGAAGTGGTGCTCGGGTCGCGCGGGTCGAGGCCGCCATGCGCACGCGCAGCGAAGGAACGGCTGCGTACGGCCTGCACCTGCCGCGCCAGCGCCGGCGCGTGGCGGGGGCTAGGGTCGGTCGAGGATGCCGAGGAAGGCCACCCAGGGGCCGACCGCGTCCCGGTACTGGTGGCACTCGGCACGACAGATCTGACCGATGTGGTTGAGATCGTGCACGACCCAGGTGGCGAGGAGGTTGCCGAGGGTCACGGGCCCGAACGTCGGATGCGTGCCGCGCCGCTCCAGGTCCGCGGCCGTGAGGCGTACGGCGCGCAGCGTGTCCAGGCTCTCGGCGCGCTCGCGCGCGAAGAGCTCCACCAGACCGGCGACGTCGTGCTCGCGCATCAGGGAGGCGTGGCCGCGCTGGTCGAAGGGATCGAAGGGGCGCGCCTCTCCGTCGCGCAGCAGGATGCGCAGGCGCGGGATCCAGTCGGTGCGTTCGCCGAACACCAGGTGCGCGACCACCTCCTTGGCGCTCCAGGTCTCCGCGCCCTCGTCGCGTTCGGTCCACTCCGCGGGCAGGTCCGCGACCAGGGTGCGCACGAGGCTGGGCGTGCGGGACAGGACGGCGAGGGCGTGATCGAGGTCGAAGCGCATGGCGGGCTCCTTGGCGGGTAGCGGCCGACGATCCTCCACCCCCGCCCGCGCTCCGGCCAGGGGCAGGCGCTCAGCCCGGCGCCTGCGCGACCGGGTCCCGCGGCGTTGCGATCCGGGGTGCACCTGCAGGCGCGCTGCGCCTGGGTGGGGCGGCATGGGCGCGCGCCCGCTCGGCCGCGGCGCAGCCGACCAGGGCCGCCGGCCCGCAGACGCCGATGCAGACGACCCAGAACCGGCGGACGGCCGGCGCAACGCCGGCCCGGCGCAGCCGGCGGTGCGCGCCGAAGGCGCAGAGCGCAGCGCAGCCGATCCCGACGAGCACGAGCCAGGCCCGCGCGCCGCCTGCGACCAGCGGGTCGAGGAGCGGATTCGACTGGGCGCCGCGCGCTGCCCACAGATGCCCCGCCACCTGGAGGAAGGGAGGCCGCAGGGCGCTGTACCAGCACGCGATCCCGGCGTGGAGGCGTTCCTTGGCCGTGCGTGGCGCGAAGTCGTGGGCGAAGAGCGGCGCGCCCGAGGAATCCAGGATCCGCAGGCGCGGGCTGAGCAGGTCCGCATCCACGAACTCGCGGCGCTGTGGCTCGCGAACCGTGACCAGGGCGCGCAGCCACGCTTCTGCCGGGACCAGGTCGGCGCCGTCGAGCCGGTACACGCCCTGCTCGCCCTGCAGCACGAGGTGCTCCTGGCCGTGCGTGGAATCCCGGGACGCCGGGCGGGATGCGTTGTCCAGGACGTCGCGGCGCACGGTGCGGGCCGCGATCAGGCGATCGCCGCCCGGGAGTTGCGCGGCGACGAAGTGGCCACGTTCCGGTGCGAAGCGCCACAGGACGCCGGATGCCGGTTCGGCAACCCAGAGGGGGCGCTCCCGTTCCGCGCGCACTTCCAATGCCTGGAAGCCGGGCAGGAAGGGCGCGCCCGCCTCGCCCTTGCCGGTGCCGTGCACCTCGACCCGGCCCGTGTAGCCCTCGCGCCGCAGCAGCCAGGACCTGCCGTCCTCGCAGAGCAGGACGTCGAGGCGCTGCGCCGGCCGGTACCAGTCCAGGTCGTGGAAGCGTGGCTCGTTGAAGCCGGGCTCCATCGTGCCGCGCGGTTGGGAGGCGTCCTCGACGAAGGTCAGCCCGCGGCGGTCGAGGGCCGCGGGCGAACGCTGGTGCGCGCGATCCACGCGCTCCCAGACCATCTGTTCGCGATCCTCCGTGCGGGTCGCGAGCACGAACTCGTCGCCCTGGCGCAGGACCGCCGGGTACGCGTGCCACAGGCTGGCGAGCCCCGAGTACTGCCCGCTGCCGGCCAGCGTGGCGGCGAGCGCCGCGAAGGCCAGCGTCGCGAGCGTGCCGGACACGACGCGGGCGCGGTGCGGCAGCGGCCGGTCCGGATCCGGCGCGGTGCCGGCGTTCGCGAACGAGGCGAGGCCGAACCCGAACGCCGCGGCGAGGTGCCAGCCGGCGAACGCCGCCTGCGAGGCGAGACGCCAGCCCTCGCCGCCGGGGCGCAGCGCGAACGCGTCGATGGCGGTGAACACCGCGAGCAGGGTCGCCGCGCCCGTCGCGAAGCGCAGCACGAGTCCGCAGGGAAGCGTGCCTGCGAAGAGTCCGATCGCGGCCGCGGACGCCGCGGCCGTGACCACGGCGCCCATGTCCAGGAGCGTCGCGAAGCGGGCCTGCGCGGCGTTCTCGCCGAAGATGGACTCGATCAGCCAGTGCAGCGCCGGCGGGAGGACCCACCACGCGGCGAGCACCACCGCGCACGCGAGGACGCGGGCGGCGTGGATCCGGGTGGGGGAGACGGGCCGGTGGTGCAGGAAGTCCCGCGTGCCCTGGGCCTCGTCGGCCAGCGCGGCACACAGGCCCAGCACTGCGCCGCAGATCCACGCGGCGTGGAAGTAGCCGCCCAGACGCGTGGCAGGCAGCGCCCACACGTGCACGAAACCCTCCTGCGAGAGCACGATGGCGAGCGTGGCCCAACCCGCGGCGAGGACCGCGAGCAGCCAGGGCAGGTCCTTGCGAAGCAGCGCGATCACGGTGTCACCTCGTCCCGCTCGGCGCGGGCGGCCAAGGATTCGGAGAGCAGGCCGTTGCGCTCCGGCCCGGTCAGGTCGAGGAAGAGCTCCTCCAGGTCGGGGGTGGCAGGCTCCCCGAGGCGGCCGTGCGCGCGCAGTCGTTCGAGCAGTGCCGCGTCCGCGTCCACCAGGGTCAGCGCGAATCCGTCGTGCCGGCGCGTCGCGCGCAGCACGCGTGCCTCCACGGGCGGGGTCGCGCCGTTCGCCGGCTGCCACGGCCAGCGCGCCACGCGCCGTTTGAGGTCGTCGAGCGTCGCGTCGACCAGCATGGTGCCCTCGTGCAGGATCCCGACGCGGTCGGCGATCCGCTCCACGTCGGTGAGGATGTGGGAGCTGAAGAGCACGGTGCAGCCGAAGCCCGCGAGCAGGTCGATCATCGCGTCCAAGAGGCTGCGCCGCATGACCACGTCCAGGCCCATGGCCGGGTCGTCGAAGACCAGGACGTCCGGGCGGCCTGCGGCGGCGAGGATGAGGCTGAGCTGGGCGCGTTCGCCGCGCGAGAGGCGCGCCACCACCTGGGCCGGGCGCAGCCCGCAGCGCTGCACGGCCCTGGCGACGAAGCCGCGGTCCAACGTGCTCCGCGTCTCCGCCTCGAACGCGATCGCGTCACTCACCCGCATGGCCGGATAGAGCCGGTGCCCCTCGCCGACATAGCCGATCCGCGCGCGATGCGCGGGCTGCAGCTGCGTGCTGTCCACCCCCAGGATCTCGCTGCGCCCGCCGTGCGGTGCGAGCAGTCCCAGCAGGATCCGCAGCGCGGTGGTCTTGCCGGCGCCGTTGCGGCCGAGGAACGCGTAGATCTCGCCACGCCGCACCTCGAAGGTGAGTCCGCGCAGCACGGCGTGGCGGCCGAAGTGGCGGTGGACGTCCTCGAAGCGGATCACGTCGCTCATGGGGTTGCCTTGCGCTGGCGGTCGAAGTCGAGTCGTTCCAGGCTCTGGTCGAGGGCCCGCCGCACGTCGTCGGCCGAGAAGCCCAGGTGGAAGGCCTCGGTGGCGGCCCGGCGCAGCAGCTCCTGGAGCTGGCGCCGGCGACCGGCCGCGGCCAGCTCGCTGCCGCGCCCGGTGAGGAAACAGCCCGCGCCCTGGCGCCGTACCACCACCCCCTCGCGCTCCAGCGCCTCGTAGGCGCGCACGACCGTGTTGGGGTTGATCGCCAGCTCGCGGGCCAGCTCCCGCACCGAGGGCAGGCGGTCCCCCTCCGCGGCGGCGCCCGTGGCGAGAGCCGACTTCACGGCGTAGGCGATCTGTTCGAAGATCGGCTCGGCGGAGCGGGGATCGAGGTGGATCTGCACGTCTCTCTACTGTTTCGACTGTATTAGTATAACTAATACAGTCTGTCAAGCCCTGTACCAGAAGTCCGGTGGGGCCGCCCGCCGCGGCACGGGGGTCGGCGGCAGCCAGGGTCCCGCGACGGGGACCCGGGCCCGAAGCGCTGCTGGGGCCGCGGTGGTGCCTCCGGGGCGCCGGGCAGGGAGTGGGCAGCCGCATCGCCGGGGACGTCCGCGTCCCGCGACGCTGCCTGCCGGCCGCCACCCGAGCGGGAGCAGGATGCGCCCGACTCGGAGCCCGGCGTCTGCCGGCGCGGTTCCCGGCGGGTGCCGGCAACGCCGGTATCCTGTGGACCCATGCAGGCGATCTCCCTCGCCACCAAGTTCGCCCTGATCCACGAGCACTGGCGGCCCAAGGTCGTGGCGGAGCTCAACGGCCAGGAGCTCAAGCTGGTCAAGATCCAGGGCGAGTTCCCCTGGCACACCCATGAGGGCGAGGACGAGC
>JADLFX010000062.1 GCA_020849665.1 Planctomycetota bacterium
CCTCACTTGCCCAGCAGGTTGGCGCGGGCGTCTTCGTTGGTCGGGTCGAGCACCAGGGCGCGCTCGAAGCAGCCACGCGCCTCGGCGACGCGTCCCAGGCGGTGCAGGCACACGCCGCGGTTGTTCCAGCTCTCGGGGTTGTTGGGGTCGCGCTCGAGCGCGGCGTGGAACGCCGCCTCGGCCTCGCCGAAGCGGCTCTGGCCGAAGAGCACCATGCCCAGGTTGAAGCGCGAGTCCGGGTTCTGCGGCGCCAGCGCGATCGCCCGCTCGAACGCCGCGAGCGCCCCCTGGTCGTCGCCGGTGACGTAGCGCACGAAGCCGAGCTGGTTGTGGTTCTCGGCGTTGTCCTTGGCGAACGTGGCCGCCGCCGCGAGGTGCGGCAGCGCCTCCTCGTAGAGGCCCTGGCTCAGATAGCCCTCGGCGGCGGTGCGATGCACGCCGGCGAGCTGGTTGCCGAGCTCGCCGAGCTGCTGCACCACCTCGGCGCGCACCGCGGGGTCCGTGCGTTCGACGATGAGCGGCGGCACTTCCTTGATCCGCGTGGGAATGGGCTGGAACCCCGACTCGACCGTCGAGCCGGAGGATGGGTTGAGGGTCTTCATGGCTGCTGCTTCTCCTTTGCCGAGAGGGCCTGCAGGGCCTGCATGTGGTCCTGAAGGCGACGGGCCTCCGCGTGGTGCGCCCCCTGCTCGAGCAGGGTCAGCGCCCGGCGGCCCATGCCGAGCGCCTGATCGACGAGGCCGATCCGGGCGAGAATGAGGTAGGCCTGCTGGCACGCGCCGACCGAATCCGGCTTCACGGCGACCAGCTGGGTGAGGACGCGCAGCGCCGCCGCCGGATCGCCCTCCTCGAGGGCCATGCGCGAGCGGGCGAGCACCGCGGGCTCGTACTCCGGCTTGAGCGCGATCGCCTGTTCGAGCAGGCGGTGGGCCCCGGCGCGGTCGCCCATGGCGAGCCGCGCGTTCGCGATCCCGGCCAGGGCCACGTAGCTGGTGATCCCGTCCTGGATCGGCACGACGAGCGTCTGGCCCTCGTACGCGAGGCAGCGCTGATAGTGGGCGATGGCCTCGGCGGCACGCCCGCGGGCCAGCGCCACGCTGGCGGCGATGTAGTGCAGGTTGGGCGTGGGCATGAAGCCGCGCAGCGCGGTCTCCAGCACCACGTCGGCTTCGAGGAAGCGCTCTGCACGCGCGTGTTCCAGCGCGACGAGCGCGGCGATCTCGCCTGCATACGGCAGGTCGCGCGCCACGCACGGCGGCATGCCGCGCAACAGCTCCAGGGCGCGTTCCAGCGTGGCACGGGCCTCGTCGGCGCGCTCCGGCATCCGGCGCAGGAAGTCGCCGAACTTGTAGAGCATGTAGAGGTCGTCGGGGTGCTCGGCGAGGTGCAGGCGGAAGAGCTTCTCGTTGCGCTCGTTCTTGCCGCGGTCGGCGATGACCTGCTCGCTGTAGCCGTGGTGCAGCACGGTCACGTCGGAGAGGGCCAGCACGAGACCCTGCGGCGCTGCCAGCGCGGTGAGGGACGGCGTGATCTGCTCGTGGATGCGGTTGCGCCAGCGCAGCCCGGGCAGGTTGCGGAACAGGCGCACCATCACCACGCCCAGCGTGCGGCCCTCGCCGTACACGTTCTGGAACACCAGGTGGTAGCCGGACGCCCCCGGGTCCTCGACCAGCTCGCGGATCCGCCGCACCGAGCCCTCCTCCAGGTACTCGTCGGCGTCCAGGACGAGGACCCAGTCACCCTTGGCGTGCTCGAGGCCGAGGTTGCGCGGCGCGGCGAAGTCGTCGTTCCACTCGCTGCGCACGACCTTGGCGCCGAACTCCTCGGCGATCGCCACCGTGGAGTCGGTCGAGCCGGTGTCCACCAGCACGAACTCGTCGAACGCGCCGCGCACCCGCTCCAGGCAGCCGCGCAGGAAGCGCTCCTCGTCGCGCGCGATCATGCAGAGGGTCACGCGCGGCTTGCGGCGCTCCTTCTGCCACGGCGCCACCGGCACCGCGCGGCCGGCGCGGCCCGGCGTGTTCTCGGAGCCGTGTCCGTTCTCGCCCTTGCCCAGGCAGGCCCAGGTCTCGAGCAGGAACTCCGCCTCCTGGGCGAACGCCGCGCGCGAGCGCACCGGCGGGGGCGGGCACCGCCAGCTCCCGGCCACGCCGTGCGGGCGCCGGCCGAACGACTCCAGGCGCAGCAGCCAGTCCTCGTACGCCACCGCCGGCTCGGCGAAGAAGCGCCGCAGCGGGCCGTTGGCCAGTGCATCGCTGCGCGCGAGCATCAGCCCCGAGAGGTCGCCCGGCGTGCAGAGCTGCAGGCCCTCGCCCGGCGCCGCCGGCCCGATCGCCGCGCGCGCCTGCAGGGCGAAGAAGAGCGCCTCGTCGTACTCCGCGCCGGCGCGCACGAACCAGAGCACCCGCCCGCGCGCGCGCACGACGCCGCGGTTGAAGGCCTCGGCCTCGTGCTCGCCCTGGCAGGGCACGACCTCCCAGCCGCGCGGCAGGAACGCACGCACCGCCCCGGCGGTGCGCTCCTGCTGCGGACCGGGGCCGATCAGCACCGAGCCCTCGAGAGGCTGGCTGTGCTCGGCCTGGATCCAGAGCCGGGCCGCGGGCGGCACCGGCAGGTACGGGGTGGCCACGAAGCCCTGGGCGAAGAGCGCGGCCACGAAGCCCTCCCCCACTTCCTCGGCGGCCGAGGGCGCCTCGATCACGTCGCGCACCAGGAATCCCGCCGCCTCCATGGCCTGGACGGCGCGGCGCGGCGTGAGCCGCTGCTCGGGCTCGTGCAGCGAGCCGAGCGGATCCATCGCGCCGGGGCGACCCTCGAGCACGAGGTGCAGGGCGCGCGGCGCGAGCACGTTCTCGAGGTCGAGCAGGAGCTGGGCGCCCGGCGCGAGCTGCCGCGCGGCGGCGGCGAAGAAGCGCTCCGGATTGCCGAGGCCCTCGCGCAGGCCGTGCAGGACCATGGCGTCGAAGCGGCCGGGCGGCAGGCGCAGGTAGGGTCCGTCGACCACCCCCTGCTCGGGCAGGAGGAGGATGCGGCCCTCCCGGGGCTCCAGCTGGAGCCAACCGGTCACCGGCGGGCCGAAGCCCTGCGGAGTCCTTGCGACCCTGAGTCGATCCAATCCGTTGTCCTCTGCCGCGCGCCGGGAGGGATCTCCCGGTGCGATCGCGACTTGGTCAGGGGGCTATCGGCCGGCGGGCGGGGTCGACTTCAGCTCTTCTGCCGGGGAGCCCTTGCCGATGGCACCGCATCCACTGCGGCCCGGGGCGGCGCCGGCCAGGCGCCCCGGCGGCGCCCCCCGCGGGCCCGTACCGCACGACGCACCTCGCGGGCGCCCCCCACCGCGGCCAGGCCGAAGGACGGGCCTGCCGAGAGCGAGGTTTCGCGGAGGCCTCCCGGGCCCGAAGATCCGCGCTACCGCCGATGCAGCCCCAACCCGAACCCGCCACCCAGCTCACCCAGGCCACGCGCTTCCGCAGACTGGTGCACGTCACGTCCTGCGAGTCGACCCAGGCCCTGGCCCAGGAGGATCACGAGCCGGGCTGCGCCGCGTACTGGTCCGACCACCAGCTCGCCGGGCGCGGGCGGCAGGGCAACACGTGGAACGACTCGCCGGGCGAGGATCTGGCGGTGACCTTCCGGGTGACCGACCTGACCCTGGAATCGCCTCCCACGCTCGCGGTGGCGGCGCCCCTCGCCCTGCTCGTCGCTCTCGAGGCCAGCACCGGCATGCGGGTCGGCCTCAAGTGGCCGAACGACCTCCAGGTCAGCGGCCGCAAGATCGCCGGCGTCCTGATCGAGGCCACCAGCATCCCGGCCCCGGTGTACCTGGTGGGGTTCGGCGTGAACGTCAACCGCACCAGCTTCCCCCCGGAGCTGCGCGGCCGGGCGTCGTCGATGGCCCTGGCCACCGGGCACGAGTACGACCGCGCGGAGCTCCTCGTGCGCGTCGCGAGTTCGCTGGATGAGGTGCTGCGCGAGCTCGAGACGAGGCGTGTTTCCCGACTCGTGGACCTGTTCCGCGATCGTCTGGGGGTCTACGGAAAGCGCGTGCTCCTGAGTGCCGCCGGGAAGAGCCATTCCGGCCGGCTGACGGGACTGGACCTGGAGACGGCCACCCTGGACTCTGGCGCCACCGTCCCGCTCGCGATCGTCCAGGAGCTGCGTCAGGCCTGAGCGACCGCGGGTCTCGCCGCCGCATGGTCCGCATCACGTTCACCGAGAACCTGGTCCGTCACGTCGCATGCCCCGAGATCGAGGTCGAGGCAGGCACCGTGGGCGAGGCCCTGGAGCAGGCGTTCCGGCACGTTCCGGCGCTGCGCGGCTACGTGCTGGACGACCAGGGCGAGGTGCGCAAGCACGTGATCGTGCTGATCGACGGCCAGGGGCTCGCCGATCGCGCGCGTCTCGGCCAGCCGTTGGGCGGCGCGCGCCGCATCCATGTCCTGCAGGCACTCTCCGGAGGTTGAATCGTCATGGCGGAACGCGTCTGGATCGGCACCAAGAAGGGTCTCTTCCGCGCCGAGCGCAAGGGCCGATGGACCATCACCAGGAGCTGGTTCCTCGGCGTCCCGGTGAGTGCGGTCCTGCCCGACCCGCGCGACGGCGCGGTGTACGTCGCGCTGAACCACGGGCACTTCGGGACCAAGGTGCATCGCGCCGACGACGGCGAACGCTTCGCCGAGATCGCCGTGCCGACCTACCCCAAGAAGCCGGAAGGCCTCGAGGACGTCGATCCGTACCGCAAGACGCCGGTGCCCTGGTCGTTGGTGCAGCTCTGGTGCCTGGAAGCCGGCGGCCGGGATCAGCCCGGCTGGCTCTGGGCCGGCACGATCCCCGGCGGTCTCTTCTGCTCGAAGGACCGCGGGGCGAGCTGGCAGCTGGCGGAATCGCTGTGGTACGGCGACGACCGGCGGCGCTGGGTGGGCGGCGGCTACGACAACCCCGGGATCCACTCGATCGTCGTGGACCCGCGCGACAGCCGCAGGCTGTCGATCGGCGTGTCGTGCGGCGGCGTGTGGCACAGCCGCGACGCAGGCGCGACCTTCGCGCTGGCGGCGAAAGGCATGCGGGCCGCGTACATGCCCGAGGAGCACGCCTTCGACGAGATCGCCCAGGATCCGCACCGCATCGTCGCATGTCCGGCGGCTCCGGATCGGGTGTGGTGCCAGCACCACAACGGCATCTTCCATTCGCGCGACGCGGGCCGCACGTGGAGCGAGGTGACGGCCGATGCGCCGTCGCGCTTCGGCTTCGCGGTGGCCGTGCATCCCAGGAACCCTGACACCGCATGGTTCGTGCCGGCGACCAAGGACGAGATGCGCATCCCCGTGGACGGCAAGGTGTGCGTGCTGCGCACCACCGACGGCGGCAAGACGCTGACGGCCCTGCGCCGCGGGCTGCCCCAGGAGCATGCCTACGACCTGGTCTACCGCCACGCCCTCGACGTCGACGCCGACGCGACCACGCTGGCGATGGGCTCGACCACCGGCTCGGTGTGGCTCTCCGACGATGGCGGCGACGGCTGGCAGCACCTGAGCGCGCACCTGCCGCCCGTGCACACCGTGCGGTTCGGCTGAGGGAGCGCACGGCGGCGCTCCGCTCCCCGGCGGCGGGCGGCGGAGCGCGCCGGGCAGGCCGCGTTCAGGCTGGACGGACGACGGCGTCGAGGAGACGCATCTCGAACGCGGGGACGCGCGTCGGCGGCGGTCCGCCGGCCAGGTGGCGCAGGACCTCGGCGTCGCGCTCCTCGGCCAGGAGCAGCGGGTAGCCCTGCGCGAGCAGGTAGGCGTTCATCGCCACCCAGGCCATCACCAGGTTCAGGTCCGGGAACGGCGCCACGCGCGCGAAGCGCCACAGCACCCGGAACGCTCGCCGCACCGGGTGCAGCCGGTCGAAGAGCGCCGGGAAATCGCGGTAGCGCTGCTCGGGTCCGAACGTGGCCAGGATCTGCGGCAGCTCGGCAGGCTTGGGGTAGCCGAGGAGCGGCAGCGCGTCCCAGGGCACGTCGCGCCGCACCCAGTTGTTGCGAAACCGCGGGATGTCGCGGGTCAGGATCTGGAACCACTCCTGCAGCAGCTCGCCGTCCGGCGCGACGCCGCGCCCGGCGCACTCGCGCATCGCGCCGAGCACGCGGTGCAGCCCCAGCACCAGCGCGTGCTCCTGGTTCTGGATCGCGTAGCGCGACGGCCCGCCTCCCAGGACGGCCATCACGTCCGCGAAGGTGATCGCGAACCCGCGCAGCTCCAGCGTGGCGGCGATCCAGCGCAGGTCGAGGCCGCGGTCGCCCCCACCGAGCTCGAAGCCCCGTTCGACGGCCATGGCCAGGTCCACCGCGTCCGCGCGCTGGGCGAGACGCAGTGCCAGCGCCATGTCGATCCGCTCCAGGATCGAGAACGAGGGAGTCGCCGCATCCTCCTGCATGCCCCCGTTGTTTCGGCATAATCCACCCCTTGCTGCACCGCGATCTGCCCATGGCCGAGACCCCGTCCGCCCCTCCTCCCGCGCCGCCGCCGCGCCGGCGCCGCAGCCTGGCGTTCCGGCTGGTGCGCGGCGGCGCACTGCTGGCCGCCCTCGTGGTGGTGGTGGTGATGCTGGTTCCCTTCGTCCTGTCGATGGACTGGGCGCGGCGGCGTCTCGAGGCGGGACTGGCCTCGGCCGTGGACGGCACCGTGCGGATCGCCGGCCTGCACACGAGCTGGTGGAGCGGGTTCCGTCTCGAAGGCCTCGAGATCCAGGAGCACACGCCCTCCGGCCCGCGCGAACTCCTGCGCGTGCGCGAGGCCGAGGCGGACATGGCCTTCGGCCAGCTCGTCTTCGGCCGGGTCTCGTTCCACGCGCGGGTCGCGGGCGTGCACGCGCGCGTGGTCGTGGACGGCAGCGAGTCCAGCAACCTGGAACGGGTGTTCCGCCTGCCGCGCGGCCGCCCCGCACGCTCGCCCCAGCCGGAGCGCGGCTCGATCGGGTTCGAGGGCCGGGGCAGCCTGCGCGCGATGCGCTTCCTGGTGGAGGTCGAGGACGCGACCATCGAGGTGCACGACCGCGAGCGCGGGCACCTGCAGACCCTCGCCTCGATGGCGCTGCGCGCGGGCAAGGAGCGCGACACGGACGGCATCGGCCTCCGCCTCGCCGCCGACCTGATCGCACCGGGCGAGCCGCCCGCGACCCCTGGGCGTCTGGAGGTGGACGGCACCGTGGACGCGACCCTGGGCGAGCCGTTCACCGGCCGCCTGCGCGCCGACGGGCTGGAGCTGGCGGGCCTGCTCCCGCTGCTCCGCACGCTGGCGCCCGGGCTGGGGATCACGACCCTGCAGGGACGCACCGCGGGCGAGCTGCGGATCGCCGTGGGCGACGGCGGCCTCGGTTGCACCACCGCGGGCGAGATCACGGTGCACGACCCGCGCGTGGCCGGGCCGGCCCTGGGCACCCTGGAACTCCGCGCCCCGCTCTTCCGGTGCGTGCCCAAGGTCACGCTCGCGCGCGAGCCGGGCGGCGCTCAGGTGGACCTGGAGGGGTTCGTGCTCGACCTCGGCGGGATCCGCCTCCAGGGCGTGCCACGCATCCCCGCGCGCACCTTCCTCGGCGGGCGCAGAGGCATCGCCCTCGACCTCGACGCCGATCTGGCGCTGCTCGCCGCGCTCCCGAACTCACCCCTCGCGGCGCTCGCCGCACCGGCCGGCCGGATCCAGGGCCGCCTCGGCGTCGGCTTCCCGGAGCGGGTCGAGTGGCTGCGCGACGCCGACCGGATCCTGCGCGCGCTGCGCGGCGAGCTGGCGCTCGACGTCCCCGTGGCGCGCCCCGGCGGCCAGGAGATCACCGGCCTGCGCGGCACGCTCGCCATCGCCGACGGCAGCGCGCGCTTCACGTCGAGCGAGGGCACGCGCGTGAACGGCGGCCCGGCCAGGATCGTCGCCACCAGCGCCCTGGACATCGCCACGCGCTTCCCCACCGAGGTCGAGATCGAGTGGCACAACGGCGCGGTACAGGGCGACGCGGCGCCCATGCTCAGCCGCTTCGTGCCGCTGCTCGCCGGCCTCGACGCCAGCCAGCAGAGCCGCTTCCGCAGCCAGGTGCAGGCCACGGCGCGGGCCTCCGGCCCGGCCTGGCCGGAGCGCACCGACCCGCTCGGCTACCTCGCCGCTTGGAGCGGCAAGGCCGACCTGGCCCTCCTCGAAGGCATGCTGCAGCCGGCGCCGGCGCTGCAGGCCCTGCTGGACTTCCTGGGCCGCGACAAGCCGATCCACTTCTCGCGGATCGGCGGCGAGTTCGAGGTGCAGAAGGGCCAGGTGCGCAGCCAGCTGACGCGCTTCGCCACGCGCGACCGCGTGCTCACGCTGCGCGGCAGTGTCGGGGTGGACGGCCGGATCGACTATCGCCTCGATCTCACGCCCCTGCTCGAGGGCCACCGCGACGGCGAGCGCATCGCCGCCCTGCTCAGCGGCAGGCCGTTGGAGGCGACCCTGGGCGGGACGATCACGGCCCCGACTCTCGCGCTGCCCGACCTGGGGAAGACCCTCGTCGAGGGGGTCCTGAAGGGTGCGGCCCAGGATCCGCAGAAGGCCGTCGAGGGACTCCTCGACATCCTGCGCCGGCGCAAGAAGGACAAGTAGCTCCACGCGCAGGCCGGAAACACCGCAGGCTCCCCGGCCGCCGAAGCGACCGGGGAGCCCGCGGACTTCCTCTGCTTCCTCTCTCTCTCACGTCACGCGCAGGCCAGCCGTCGGCTGGCGCAGCGCGCGCGATTCGGTCTTGGGCGACCCGGCGGACACGGCCGGTTGGACCGTGGCGCGGGACGCGGGATTCGGGGTCGGGTTGGCGGCGAGGTTCTGGCGGGCGAGGCCGATCCAGCGCTGCACCTCGACGATGCGTGGGTCGAGGGCCAGGGCGCGCTGCAGCTCGGTGAGGGCGAGGCCCCACTCCTGGCGTGCGGCGTGCGCCATCCCGAGGCCGAAGCAGGCCTCGGCGTTGTCCGGTTCGAGGCCGAGCACGGCGCGGAAGCACGCTTCGGCCAGCGTGGGGTCGCCGGCGCGCAGCAGCATCGTGCCGATCTGGAAGTAGAGCTCGGCGCGCGCCTCCGGGCTGCGCGTGGCCGCGTCCGCCGCGCCGCCGCCGACGCTGCCCAGGGGCATGCGCACCTCCGGCACCGTGCCGCGCACGGCGCGGATCAGCCAGGAGCGGTTGGGCACCACCTCGCGGCACTCCGCCACCTGGTACCCTCCCGCCAGGGCGAAGAGCTGCGACACGAACACCGGCGTGTAGCGGTTGCCCTGCCCAGCCGGCTCCTGTGCGTCGGGCAGCAGGAGCGCCACCTGCCCGCCGTCGCGCAGCACCCGGCGCCATTCGCGCAGGCAACGGATCGGGTCGGCGCTGTGGCCGAATCCGAACGCCGACACGATGGCATCGACGCTGGCCTCGTCGCAGGACGGCAGCGACTCGTAGCACTGGGACGGGTTGTCGCGGTCGATCAGGACGGTGCCGGGGAGCACTCCCGCGCCACCGGCCCCCAGCTCCAGGGTCTTGCCCTGGCAGAAGGGGCGGAGAGCGGCCAGTTCGGTCTCGGAGGGAAAGGGGCTCATGTGCGATCCTCTGCCGCGGTGGGCGGCACCACGTGAGCGCTCCTATCGGGCCTTCCCACCTCGCCACTTGAGCGCTAGGAACGAGCCATGCAGCTCGCCGCGTTCCTCGCCCTGGTCCTGGCGCTCCCGGCGCTCGCGCAGAAGCCGGGCGAGCGGGCGCAGGGCAAGCCCAAGGCCCCGACCCCCGAGGAGCTGCGCCGCCAGGAGGAGATCGCGGGCGCACGCGAGTGGCTCAAGACCTACGGCGAGGGCGCGTTCCGCCTGCACAAGGACGGACGCGAGGATCCCGAGGCGATCGCCAGGGTGGAGGCGCTCGCCGGCGGGCTGAGCAAGTGGACCACGATGGACGCGGCGGAGGCGCTCTTCGCCATCGCCACGGTCGAACCCGAGCCGGCGGGCGCGACGTCGCCCATGGCCCGCATCGACTTCCATCGCGAACTGCAGCCGTGGAAGGTGCGCCAGATCGCGCGCGACAACCTCGCCGCGATGGCACTCCCGGAGCTGGACGCGTGGCTCGCGCAACAGATCGACCCGCGCGCCCAGGGCGGCTCGCGCGCGCGGCGCGAGGCCGCCATGCGCGTGCTGGCACGGCGCGGCGGGCCGGTGGCCGCCGAGGCGCTGCAGCGCGCCGCCGGCACCCTGCCCCCGGCCGAGCGCGTGGTGGCGATCGACACGCTCGCGCAGTCGGGCGCGCCCGAGTCGCTGCCGCAGCTCCTGGGCATGCTCGGCGATTCCGAGCCCAACGCGCGCATCGCGGCCCTGAGCGGGATCGCCAAGGCGCTGGGCCCCCAGACCGACGAGACCGTGCACGGCGACATCCCGGCCGAGGTGGCGGGCCGGCGCGACGCCGTGGTCAAGCGCCTGCGCGAGATCCTGGTCCGCGACGCCGTTTGGCAGGTGCGGGTGGCCGCCGGCGAGGCGCTGGCGCAGCTGCGCTGCAAGGCGGCGATCCCGGCGCTGATCGACGGCCTGGAGGCGGAGCTCGGCCGCAAGAAGGACCCCTGGGCGGTCGACCTGCGCCTGCACCGCCTGCTGGAGGGCATGACCGGGCAGAAGCTGTCCCCGGGGCAGGCCAACATCTGGCGCGAGTTCTGGCGCGCCGAGGGCGCCACGTTCACCTACGCCAAGGCGCAGGCCAAGGCCGGGCAGGTCGCGAGGCCCAAGCAGGATCGCTACCGCAAGTTCTTCTCGCTGGAGCTGGAGAGCGACCGCGTGCTCTTCGTCGTCGACTTCTCCGGGTCGATGGCAGAGCCGGTGACCCTGAAGGATCCCGCGCAGGGCACGAGCGCGCAGGCGCCGGGCGGCACCACGACGACGAAGGCCCAGCTCGTCGTGAGCGAGCTGAAGAAGATGATCCTCGCGCTGCCCGACGGGTCCATGTTCAACATCGTGGCGTTCAGCGACGACGTGCGCGTGTGGCGGGCGCAGGACGACGGACGTCCGGCACTGGTGAAACTGGACGAACAGGCGCGCGACGAGCTGCTGGGTTCGTTCCTGGACAGCCTGCAGCCGCGTGGTCCGACCAACCTCTACGGCGCCCTCGACAAGGCCATCGACTTCGCCGGACGCGGCGTCTACGACAAGTACTACGCCGCGGCGTTCGACACGCTCTACGTGCTCAGCGACGGCGCACCCAGCTACGGCGAGGTGACCGACCGCGACGAGATCTGCCGCCGCGTGAGCGAGGCCAACCGCCTGCGCAAGATCGTGGTGAACACGATCACCTTCGGGGAGAAGAACGACACCGAGTTCCTCAAGAAGATGGCGGAGGACAACGGTGGCCGGCACATCCACATCGAGTGAGCGCCGGCTCGCGCCGCGCGGTCCTTCCCCGGGTGGCTGGCGGGATCATCCCGGGGGTGGTCCGGTCAGGTCCGCACCTCGGCCCACAGCATGACCAGGGAATGCGGCGCGACGCGCACGCTGGCGATCGCCTCCACCGGGGCCTCGCTCGGCCGGCGCGCATCGCCGGGAGATGCGGCCGCGGTGTCGACCAGGCGGCGCCATGGGTGCGGCGAGCGGTCGGCGCGCAGCGGCAGGCGGAACTCCAGCGGTTCCTGCCAGGCGTTGACCACGAAGTGGTAGAGGGCGTCGCCGCCCAGGCTCTGGGCGGTGAACGACACCGTGTGCGAGTCCGGGCCCCAGTCGGGCCGGTCGAGCTCCACGCCGTGCCAGCGAACCTGATGCTGGCGCAGGCGCTGCGCCAGATTCAGTTCGGCAGTGGTCGCCGCGGCCTCGCCGGCGAGACGCATGCGGATGAGCTCGCGCACGAAGCGCAGGACGTCGGGATGGCGCTCCAGCAGCTCCCAGTCGAACCAGGAGATCTCGTTGTCCTGGCAGTAGGCGTTGTTGTTGCCGCGCTGCGTGCGGCGCACCTCGTCGCCCATGGTCAGCATCGGCGCGCCGATGGCGAAGAGCGTGAGCGCGAGGAAGTTCTTCACCTGCCGGTTGCGCAGGGCGTTCACCCCCGGATCGTCGCTGGGCCCCTCGACCCCGCAGTTCCACGAGCGGTTGTCGTCGGCACCGTCCCGGTTGGCCTCGCCGTTGGCCTCGTTGTGCTTGTGCTCGTAGCTGACGAGGTCGTTCAGCGTGAACCCGTCGTGACAGGTGACGAAGTTGATGCTCTGCTCGGCCTCGCGCCCCTCATGTTCGTAGAGGTCCGGACTGCCCAGGAGGCGCGGAGCGAGGTGGCGCGCCGTGTCGCGGTCGCCGCGCAGGAAGCCGCGCACGTCGTCGCGGAACCGGCCGTTCCACTCCTTCCAGTTGTCGCCGAAGAACGTCCCCACCTGGTAGAGCCCCGCCGCGTCCCAGGCCTCGGCGATCAGCTTGACGCCGGCCAGCACGGGGTCGGTCTCGATGTCGAAGAGCACCGGCGGGCGCGCCAGGGGCCGGCCGTCGGCATCGCGTGTCAGGATCGACGCGAGGTCGAAGCGGAACCCGTCCACGTGCATGTGCTCGACCCAGTAGCGCAGGCTGTCGACGATCAGGCGCCGGACCACGGCGTGCGAGGCATTCAGGGTGTTGCCCGTCCCGCTGTAGTCCACGTAGCGGGAACGGTCCTGGGCGAGCATGTAGTAGGTGCGGTTCTCCAGGCCGCGGAAGCAGAGCGTCGGCCCGCGCTCGTCGCCCTCGGCCGTGTGGTTGAAGACCACGTCCAGGATCACCTCGATGCCCGCCCGGTGCAGGGCCTTGACCATGTCGCGGAACTCGTCGAGCACCTTGAGCGGGTCGCGTGACGTGGCGTAGCCGGGGTGCGGGGCGAAGAACCCGAGCGGCGAGTACCCCCAGTAGTTGTCGTGGCCGGCCGGCGCGTCGTACGGGTCGAATGCGAACACGGGCAGCAGCTCCACCGCGGTGATGCCCAGGTCGACCAGGTAGGGGATCTTCTCGATCACCCCGAGATAGGTGCCGCGCAGCTCGTCGGCCACGCCGGAGCTGGGGTGGCGGGTGAACCCGCGCACGTGCATCTCGTAGATCACCGTGCGCGCGAACGGCCGGCGCAGCGGCGCGTCGTCCGCCCAGTCGTAGCGCGTCGGGTCGACCACCACGCTGCGCGGCGCGGTGGCGGCGTTGTCGCCGGCGCCGGCGGCCGCGGTCCGGTCGTAGCCGCGCGGCATCGCAAGCGCGCGGCCATAGGGGTCGAGCAGCACCTTGGCGCCGTCGAAGCGCAGCCCGTCCTCGGGGCGGTTCGGTCCGTGCGCGCGGTACCCGTAGACCTGTCCTGCGCGCACCCCGGGCACGAACGCGTGCCAGTAGTGGAACGTGCGGTGGCGGCGCGCATCGAGCGGGATCACCTGTTCGGGCGTCCGCGCATCGGCGTCGGCGAAGAGCAGCAGCTCGAGCCGCTCGGCGCGCTTCGAGTAGATGCTGAAGTTGGTCCCGCCGGGCGCTACGTGGGCACCCAGCGGGAAGGGATTGCCGCTCACGACCGCGACCGAACGCGTCCGCTGGGTTCGGGTCATGCGCGCATTCTCCGCGCGCAGACGCGGCGAATCACCTCCGGCACGCCTCGTTCCCCTGCATCGGCGAACGAGACGTGCCGGCGACGATGGGCTCAGCCCGTCACTTGCCGCAGAACTCGAAGCCCAGCGCGTTGCTCAGCGCGAGGCCTTGCACCGCGGCGGCATCGAGGATGCCCACCTGGGCATAGAGCTTGGTGCCGATCAGCGAGGCGCTGTCGGGCACCGGCAGGGGCAGCCCGGTGTTGCCCGCGGCCGCGGTGGTGATCGGCAGCACCACGTCCGGCTGCACGGCCAGGACGCCGCCCAGGATCGGGATGCTGGCCGGAACCGCGCCGACCACGAACGCCGCCGGTGCGCTGGCACGCGCGCTGGCGAGGCTGTAGGCGAACGCGCCGTTGCCGATGCGCGGCTCGCCCACCACGCTCAGGGCGGGCACGCCGTTCACGCCGGCCAGGCCGGCGCCGGCCGAGAACGCCGGCGGGCACACGCTGTTGAGCGTGTACACCTCGACGTCGTCGATGGTGAACCCGCCCACGCCGTCCGAGCCGGTGTGCTGGTTGTCGAAGCGGATCACCACGCTGGCCCGGTTGTCGGCCTGCGCGGAGATGTCCAGGTCCTGCCAGGTCCAGTCCTGCTCGCCCAGTGCGGTGCGGGTCTGCACCGACGCGCCGTTCACGAGCACCGTGCCGGTGGTCGTGCTGTTGGCGGTGAGCCAGCTGCGGTAGCGCAGGCGCGTGCCGAACCTGCCCGTGAGGTTGAGCGCCGGGGTGCTCAGGCTCACCGTGGCTGAGGTGGTGCCGGTGCGCTCGTCCGTCGCGCTGCGGTTCACGCCGAACACGAACGTGCCGCCGGCGGCCGAAGCCGGGTCGTAGTTGCGTCCGATCGGCGTGTGCCGCACCCAGCCCGGGGTCGCGGTGCCGTTGCTGGCGGTGAACCCGCCCGCACCGGCCTCGAATCCCTCGCTGAGCACCACGCCGCGCTGGCCGATCGCGATCGGGAACGAGGCGTTGTTCTCCGCCGGCCAGCGGTAGCGGTTGCCCAGGCTGCCCTGCGCCTCGAAGTAGTAGCGTGCCACCCGGCCCGCGGCGACCGCCGGCGTGTTCGCCGACCACGTCGTGCCGCTGGTGTTGGTCATCGCCAGGTTCTGGAACGTGCCGGTGCCCGGATCGAAGTACAGGTCCACCTGGGTCACACCGCCCATCTTGGCGCTCACCCCCACCGTGATGGGAGTGTTCGCGGCCCAGGTCGCGGCGTCCGCGACCTTGGCGTGGGTGAACTCCAGGTTGTGGAACACCGGCCGGATGAAGTGCCGCTTCCACGCCGCCTTCGACAGCACGTCGATGTGCGGCGTGCCGTTGTTCAGGTTGCTGTCGTCGTCGTCGACGACGTAGGCCTGCAGGATGTAGTCGAGCATGTCGCGCGGGTTGGCGAGGATCGACTCGAACATCGCCAGTTCGGCGATCTGGTAGCCCAGCACCGGCCCGTAGGTCGTGCGCGCCTCGGTGAGCAGATCCCACGAGTAGCCCATGTAGGGCTGGCCGAAGGTGTGCACCGCCTGCGTGCTGCCGGTGAGCGGGTGGGTGAGCGTGTTGCGCGCGTCCCGGACCACGCCGCCGCTGAGCTGGAAGTCGCGGCCCACCACCGGGTCGTCGATCAGGTAGATCGAGCACACGTCGGCCATGCCCTCGGAGGGCGTGCGCGGCGTGCTGCCGATGCCGCCGTTGCGGTCGTCGATGCCGTGGCCGTACTCGTGCGCGACCACGCTGGCGGCGGCCGTGTTGTAGCAGGAGCCCGCCTGGCGGTAGAAGTTGATCGAGCCCGCGGTGTAGTACGCGTTGCAGCTCGAGTTGATGTTCACCTGGATGCGCACCGGCGGGTCGATCTGGGTCATCGTGGGGACCACGGTCTTCACGTAGTTCCAGATCTCCCAGGCGTACTTCACCGCGTTGGCCTGCGCGGTGGTGAACTCGGCCTTGGTCGGGTTGAACACGATGTTGGCCGGCACGCCCGGGGTGAGCGAGACGTTCTGCGACTCGATCGGCGTGCCGGACGCGTCGGTCAGCGGATTCCAGCGCTCGCCGGCGACGAGGCTGATCGTGGCGTTCACCGCCGTCGTGCCGGAGTACGGGATCGAGAAGTTGCCGTTCTTGTCGGTGTAGGCCTGCCCGACGCCGGACACGCTCACCAGCACGCCGGGCATCGGCAGGAGCTGCGGCGGGTTGCCGACAGGATTCACGCCACCGGTCTTGGGGCTGATCCAGCCGGTGACCGTTCCGCTCAGCGGGCTGCCACCCTGCGGTTCGGCGCCGCAGTAGTGCACCAGCGACTCACGCTTCACTTCGGCGCCGGTGGCGGCGTCGATCCAGATCGCCCAGCCCTCGGGACGGCCACTGAAAGCCGCCTCCACACGCCAGGCCAGCACGTGCTTCCCGGCCGCGTCGGGCACGATTTCCAGGTACGGGTCCCGGTGCAGGTGGCCGTCCTGCGGCCGCCAGCCGGTGATCGCCATGTAGCGGACCAGTCCCTGCGACGAGGAGAGCACCGGCACCGGGTCGACGTCGAGACCCAGAGTGGCCGTGCTGCCGAACACCGCGAGGCCGCCGTCACCCTTGTGGAACACGAAGTCGACCCAGCTGTTCCACACCCGCACGCCGCGGTGCAGCTGCTGGTACTGCAGGGCCAGGACCCTGAAGCCTTCGCCGCTACTCACCTCGACCATGTCCGCGAGGCGCACGCCGAGCCACTCGCCGTGGTCCCGGATCAGGCGCTCCACCGCCTCGCGGGCATCGGCCAGGGTCTGCACACCGGGGGCCGGCAGGATCTGCGCGCCGGGCCCGAACACGCGGTAGGGGACGCCGCCGGGGCCGTTCCAGACCGTCCACCCCGAGCCGTGCTGTCGCTCGAAGCGGGCCAGACCCGTGAGAGGTGTGGGTTGGGAGGGTTCCTGGGCCATCAGGGTGCCCAGGGAGAGGGCGGACGCGAGCCATGCGGCCGCGCCCAAGATGAGAGGATTCACGCAGGTCTCCTGAGGAGAGGGAAGTGCGGGGCAGGGACCAGGGGCAGGCAGGGCGTGCCCGACCGCAGGGGAAACTCCCCCCGTTGTCACGAGGCGCTCGTGCCGGGACGGAGGCACCCCACGGATGCGGGCCAGTCGGTAGAGCCTACACCGGCCGCCGCATCCGGGAAGCGCCGTGGCGCCGGTGCCAGGGCGGCAGGCTTGCGGCCCGCCGAGCCATGCCTCGGCGCGCGGCGCTGCGGTGGGCCGCTGGCGGTGGAGTCCCGCCCGGCTGGCCCCGCCATGTGCGCGGTGGCGCGGGGGGTTCAAGCCGTTGCCAGGCACTCCAGGCGGCTTGTGGCCACCTCCGGCCCACCGCAGGCACGGTCTCGGTCCTCACGGAAGCTCCAGGGACGCTCCGCCGCGCCCGCAGCGCTGGCTGCGATCCTGGGAGCAGCCAAGCGCCCGATGGGTCAGGCCATCGGTTACGTGCTGCGGAAGCGGGACCCGCTGACGCAGCATCTCGACGACGGCCGGCTCGACATCGACAACAACCGCGTCGAGCGGCAGATGCGGGCCGTCGCCGTCGGCCGCAAGAACTGGATGTTCGCCGGACCCGACGCCGGAGCGAGACGAGCCGCCACGATCTACTCGCTGGTTTGCACGTGCGGCCTGCTCGGCGTCGAGCCCTGGGCCTACCTGAAGGACGTGCTGCAGCGGATCGCCGAGGGCGAGGATCCGGCCCAGCGCAGGCCGCGGCTCTGGAAGGCCGCACGCGCCACCACCACGGACCTAGCCGCGTCGAGCACCACCCAGTGGGTAGAGCGGGCGCTTACAGAATGCTCAGGTGGTATCCATACGCCAGTCACCCCACCGGGACACCCCATACACGCGAGTACGCGCCAGCCCTCAACTCGGTGCATGAGCTGCCCCCAACACAGAAGCGGGTGCCGCCCACTAGGTCTACGAACGTAATCTAGGAGCTGACAACCGTTCCGGCGGCAACAATAACGATGGTGGCTACCGCGGCGACAGGCCTTCCACCCGAACCGCGTACACACGTGTCCAAGTCGCCTTCTCCCGTGCTTGTGGGTCGAACTATGATGCGTGACTCGGCGGCTACAGGTAAACGAGATCGGCCACGCCGCTCGTTGCAACTGCACGCTTCCGCGTGGCCGATGTAAACACGATCACGGCCGCGGACGATGGTAGCCACACACGGGAACGACCGGCTGGCAACCGCTGGTTCATCATAGCTTCGACGTCCGAATCGCCCAGAGTCGCTCTTGCCATGAGCACTCCGGAGTCCTCAGCAATCACGTCGATCCACCGACCTGTAAGGTCCACTCTTTGGCGCTTCTTCATAGGGTCTCCGACAAAGAACCCGAGGAATACTCGGTCTTGTGTTCTCGCGTCGAGCTCAAACGCAGCGCAGGGAATCCCGGTGCTTCCGACAATCCGGAACACCCCGTCGGCTGAAGGCTGGATGACCCTGCCGATGGGCACTCGTAGCGAATTCGGGCCTTCAGGCACGGTGAACACACGAGCCTCCACCTGTCCACCAAAGCGTGGTAGGACCTGCAGTTCCCCATAAGAGCACTCTGGAAGCGTGGCCTCAAGTTCACTGCCGACCCATCGTACGTCCTCCGCGGTGACGGTCCCACCGATTGATGGAACTACCAGTAGAATCCTTGGTGCATGCAAATCATCAGGCATGAGATCCGCCGTGTAGACGCCATCCGCGTTCGTAAGTCGCCTACAGGATGCGCCATCGATCCGCACAGACACCGGCCTATGCTCTATGGGTGTCGTGTTCCAATTGCGAAATCGGATTTGGGTTCGTCGCGGCTCCCGAAACGGACACACAAGCTGTGACTTGGCTCCTGGCTTGACCACGTGCCCAAGACAGGCCGGAAAATAGCTAGAAGATCCACTCCGTTTCCAGTACAAATCCCATGTACCAGGTGTCAAGGGGCCCACCAACCACACTCCGTCCTTCGACCGGACAGTGAAGCCATCGTGCTTTCCTGTCGATGGACGCGCGAATACGTCCCAAGCCGCCCAATCCAGCGAACGGTCGGCAGTGACTTCCAGAACCGCGGGCTCGGAGGGAGATACGTCGACCCGCACATCTCCATCGGCGCCGTGGCGCACCTCCGCGATCGATATGCAATTGATGGCTCGACCACGAGGTTGAACGTACAATCTGGACCAGCCTGCGTCCAAGAGACTCTGCAACGACAGAAGACCGTGCTCTGTTCGATAGTCGCAAGCTTGGAGCTCCGGCACTCCGAGTCCTATGCGGTAGCTGTCCGCGACGGGAACACCATCGGCGTACAGGCGCAGTCGCCCGATGGGTGATTCCAGATCGAGTGTGCACGATGAGGCGCTGACGGGCAATGCCAACCGGCTGATGCGATCGGGCACGAGACGAATCGGAAATGCGAGCAGGCCGCCACTTGCCCAGGCACTCACTGGAGTGCCTGCTACACCCACAAGAACGAATGGCCTCATTGGCGTGATTGCGAACGTCTTCAGCAGGCGCTCCTTAAGATCAAGCTCGATCGAGACGGTGATTGCGCCGCACTCGCTCACTCGCTCGCCGGGGGAAAGCGCTAGGCGGCTGGCAACACGTAGATCTAGCTCTCGCTCGTGTTGCTCGTCGGCACCCACGCGAAGCAGCGGCAGTGGCATTGGAGCCACAATTACAGAGTCTTCCAGTCTCAACGGTGTCGGACTTTGGAGGACGCAGAGCACATCGCTGCGGAGCGGCAGCGCAAGCAGCACTTCCTCAACGTCATGCTCGACGTTTAGATCCTTCTGGAATAACAAGGCGCCTAGGGATCGCTCTTCGAGGAGAGTTAATGAGGCGTCTGGGCCGACAACCCCTCGTACTGCATAGACCAGCAACTCAAGGCGGCGAACCCCTATGCTCGCCGCCCACCGAATGACTAGCTTGAGGTTTCCCGGACGCTGCGCATCGAGTCGAAGAGGTCGCGATTCCTCGCGAGAGTCGATAGGGATCCGGTCGTTGGCGGGCCGCCACCCCTCCTCGGGGACGCTTGACGGCATCGGATCGCCCGATGTCCCGGCGGGAGCTGGGGGCGAGTGTGCATCCAAAAGGCAAGCGACGCCCTTGAGCAGCGCGAAAGCGCACAGGAGCGCAAGGGCAGGAGCTAGCAGGATGGCGCGGTGGCGCAACTTAGTCCGGTTCTGGGCAGGAGCCGCCACACGAGCCTCGCGAGGCGGAGCCCGTGACGCCGCCGGTTGTTACCGTATCGTACTTCTTGCAGATTGACGTGTTGGTGTTGAGCTTGTACTCCCTGCCACTCTATCACACGCTCCGGACCGGAAACGACCGTCGATACTCGCGACCTTCTATCTTGAGGATGTGCCACAGTTCGAGCGCCCGCCGGATCGCCACACGTTCCAGCGACGCGGGTACATCCTCCCGACGTGCGCCCCGCTTCGCAACCCCCCGAAGGTCATGTCCCACCGCCGGAGTTCCGAGTTGCCTGCCTTGGCGGTGCGGATCTGCGTCAGGTGCTTGCTGCCGTTCCAGCCGAAATGCGTGCCGTGCCAGTCGGAAGCACCCGAGTTGTAGGTCAGCCTGCGCTCGCGCGGACGCTCACCCACGTAGCGGTACTCTGCCAGCTTGCGCGCCTGGGCCATGTCGGGGGCCTTCATCGAGATGCTAGCTTGCCCGCGCCATCCGGAACGAGGTCGAGCTCGAACCCCGAAGGATAGGTGACCTTCCTCCGGTAGCGGAAGTCCTGCTCGCCGGCCGAGCCATGCCCCTGCCCGCGGCGCTGGCTGCGATCAAGGGAGCAGCCAGCGTACCTGCCTGCCTCGTCCGTGGCAGGCAGGTCCCACAGCCACCGCGCCACGGCAAGCCCCTGGGGCAGCCTGGCGCGCGCGAGCAGCCTGCTGAAGTGCGCCGCCGTGGTGCGCCCCACCTGCGCAGCACCCGGCACATCTCGCACGCACTGGGTCCGGTTCGGTGGGGACGACACAATTCATGCGACCACTGCATGCCTGCGCTCGTGGCTGCCAGCCATTGGCAGCCCCGTTGGTGGCTGGAGGGCTGCGGGAGCCTTGCCTGCTATCGGACCTCCTGATCGCCGCTGGGCGATCGGTGGGTGCTTCCGTCTGGCCGGTCCGCCGTCGTCCCGACTGCCCGAACCGAGCGCGGTCAAGCCAGGCCGGACTCCCACACGCATTCCTCAACGGCATCCCGGCTTCTGGACGTCCCGGTTCGCTGGCGACTGCGTGCCGGGCAAGACCACCAGCACACCATGCGCGCCCTTCGGACACAGCAATTGCACGTCCCGAAGCCCCTCCTCCGTTGCGGTCTTGACGCCACAGGACTCAGCGATCGCCGCCACGGCCAGCGCCCGGCGCGCGCCGGCGTCCTTGCACGCCCATTCCGGAATCAACATGGCGAACACGCGCTGGCCGTGCTCCTTACAGGACAGCTGCACCCTCACAACGTCTACCCCATCATCACCGATGGTCTTCCATTCGCGCCACAACGCGTGCCCTGCATCCCCCCGTTTGCTCTCACCCTCAACAAGCACGCAGGGCGTCACGCACGCCAGAGCGACGACCTCAACGGACTCCTCCGGCCCTTGATATGCGTACAGGCGCGCGACCATGCGCCCGTCCACTGTCGTCTCACGCACACCTGCCAGCTTCCCCCCTCTCTCCATATCAGCTACCATCCAACTAGTATCCACCCACGCTTGCCCATCTCATTCCCGGAGCCGTCCATCTGCCATCAGAGACCGTTCACGCTCTCCGATTGGCTCGTCGGCAGTCCTCCCGATGATTCTACCTCTTCGGCCAAGCGTGAACGGCAACTGCCGGCGCTTGCCAACGAAGCGCCATGACCACGTCACTGAATCTGCAGTGACTACCATCGTAGATACGACTATGCACTTCCCCTCCACGGCACTGCCGCTCCCGGGTTCCTGCCATGCACAGGCAACTCCGACCCACGCTACGGCCCCGCAAAGCAGCACTGTACACCGTGCCTTATTGTCACGCTGTCTGAGGCGGTAACCACTGGCGATACACACGGCCTTCGATGGTGAGGATGTGGCAGATCTGGAGAGCGCGCTGGGCAGCCACTCGACCCAGCGAGCGGAGCAGATGATCTTCGCGCGGTCCTGGGTCTGCAAGCCCCCGCTCGCGAGCGAGGTCCGCCAGCTGCTGGTCGTAGGCGTTTTGGAAGCGCGATCGCAGTTCCGCGGCGAGGACTGGCAGCGGCCCATCGAGGGTCACCGCGGCGTCGAGATCCTGCTGGGTGAGCGTGACGCCACCTC
>JADLFX010000063.1 GCA_020849665.1 Planctomycetota bacterium
CACCGCAGAATCGGCCGCGGCCTCGTCCTGCACCGCCAGCGCGCGCGGGAACGGCGCCGGCGTGGCCGCGCGCAGGCGCGCCAGCTCCTGGCGGTCCCCGGCGAGACGCTCGCGCGTCGCCGCGGGCAACAGCGCGAGCACTCCCTCGGCGTCGAGCGCGAAGAGGCCGCGCGCCGGGTCGAGCGCCTCCTGCACCTCGGGGCGCGCGGCGGCGCCCTGCAGGAGGAGCTGATAGCGCGCCGCCAGCTCACGCCGTCCGGCCGGCGCCGGCCCGTCCAGCAGCGCCGCCAGGAGCGTCCCGGACCTGGCCCGCGCGCGCAGCGGAGCGAACGCGGCCGCCAGGGCCGCGGCGCCGGCGTCCGCCGGCAGCCGCGCCGCCGCCTGCCAGGGCAGCCACCACTCGGTGCCGGCCCGCTCGGCCCCGTGCAGCCACTCGACGACCCGGCGCACGAGTTCGGGCGCGAGGTCTTCGCCGCCGCCGGCGGCGAGCGGCCAACTGGGCGCGGCCGCGGGGCCGTCCAGCGCGACCAGGAGCAGGCGGTCCACGTGCGGGAAGTCGCGCTCGCGCTCCAGTTCCAGCACGTTGCGCCCGGGCAGCGCGTCGAGCTCGGCCACCACGTGCCAGCGCTGCGCGTCGGGATGCCAGCCGCCCGTGGTCGCGGCGAGCCCCGCCTCGGCCACGACCCTGCCGTTCCACCGCACGCGCACCGCCCGTGCCTCCTTGGCCGCGTAGCGCACTTCCAGGCGCAGCCGGCCGGCCCACGGCACGGTCAGGTCGTAGGCGGCCCACTGCCGCCCGGGACGGTGCGTGCGCAGGATCGTGGCGGCGGGCCCGCCGTACTCCTTGGCATCCGCCAGCAGGTTGGTGCTCGTGGCGTCCTCGGCCTCCAGCAGGATCGCAGCGCCGCGCGCGGCCTCCGCGGCCAGCAGGTACTCGGCGGCGCGTGCCGCGAGGCCCGCGCGCAGCGCGCCGACCGCCTCGTCCTGATCCTTGGCGATGCGCTGCTCCAGGGCCTTCACCCGTTCGAGGTGCGCGTGGCGCGCCGCCACCTCCTCGGGCATCCCCAGCTCGCGCTCGCGCCACGCCGAGACGAACCCGAGGTCGCCCATCGTGGAGGTGCTGCGGAACACGCCGGCCAGCGCGTAGTAGTCGCGGGTGGGGATCGGGTCGAACTTGTGGTCGTGGCAGCGGGCGCAGCCCAGCGTGAGCCCGAGCACGGTGCGGCCCAGCACGTCCATCTGCTCGTCGACCACGTCCGCGAGCAGCTTCTGCTTGTCCTGCTCGGCGAGCATCTTCGGCCCCAGCACCAGCATCCCGGTGGCGGTCCAGGCGTCGAACGCGGCCTCGCGCCCGGCCGGGACCGGCAGCAGGTCGCCGGCGATCTGTTCGAGCAGGAACCGGTCGTAGGGCTTGTGGCGCTGGAACGCGCGCACCACGTAGTCGCGGTAGCGCCACGCGTGCGCGAGCGCGAGATTCTCGTCGAGGCCGTTGGAGTCGGCGTAGCGCACGAGGTCGAGCCACCAGCGCGCCATCCGCTCGCCGTAGTGCGGCGAGGCCAGCAGCCGCTCGACCACGCGCTGCCACGCGTCCGGCGCGGGGTCGGCCAGGAACACGTGCACCTCCTCCGGCGCGGGGGGCAGGCCGGTGAGGTCGAAGGTCACGCGCCGCAGGAGCGTGGCGCGGTCGGCCTCGGGGGCGGGGTCCAGGCCCTCGGCCGCGAGCCGCGCCAGGACGAAGCGATCGATCGCCTGCTCCGCCCAGGGCCCGGCCGGGACCTCCGGCACCACGGGGGTGCCGAGCTCGCGGAACGCCCAGTGTTCCCTGGCCCGCTCCAGGGTCGGCTTGCGCGCCCGCGCCGCGGCCGACTCGGCCGCCGCGGCGCCTCGCTCCTGCGGCGGTGCGGTCAGCGCGGCGCCGAGCGCCAGCGCGGCGAGGAGCGGAAGGGACGGCATGGGGCCGTGAGGATCGCGCATGTCCCCCGGCACTGTCCACCCGCGGTCCGCGCGCGGCGGCCTATGCTCCGGTGGTGCCGATCCTGGACAGGCCGGACCCGGCCGAGACTCGCCCCGAGCGGGTGATCGCGGCCTCGAGCTGCACCCTCACCGAAGCGTGCGTGGAGCGGGCCCGGACGCTCCTGGTCGCCGCCGGCTGCGAGGTCGTGGTGTTCCACGCCACCGGCAAGGGCGGCGCGGCCATGGAGGCCGAGATCCGCGCGGGCCGCTGCGCCGGCGTCCTGGACCTCGCGCTCGGGGAACTCGCCGACGCCCTCTGCGGGGGCGCGATGTCGGCGGGTCCGACCCGCCTCACCGCCGCGGCGGAACGGGACGTGCCCCAGGTCGTGGCGCCCGGCGGCATGGACGTCGTGCGCTTCCTGGCGCTCGACGCGGTACCGCGCGCCGCCATCGCGCGCCCGCTGGAGGTGCACGGCCCCGCCCTCACGCTCCTGCGCACGACGCCCTCCGAGGCGGCGGCGCTCGGGCAGGCGCTGGGCGCGAAGGCGGCCCGCGCCCCCGCCACGACCCGCGTCCTGCTGCCGCGGCGCGGCCTCTCCGCCCTGGACCTGGAGGGTCGGGCCGGCGCCGACCGCGGCGCGCGCGCGGCGCTGTTCGCGGCGCTCCGCGCCGCGGCCGGCGCGACCCCGGTGCGGGAGCTGGACCTGCACCTGCTCGACCCGGCGTTGGCGTTCGCCGCGGCGCGTGAGTTGCTCGGCCTGCTCGCGGAGCGCACCGCCGACCGGGCGTGAGCGCGCGTCAGCGCTTCGCGTCCCGCCACGCGGCCAGGATGGCGCGCTCGCGTTCCGGAGCCAGACCGGCGCGGAGCTGGTTGGCACGTTGGGTCTCGGTGCGCTGCGCCGGGAGCGAGCGGAACCACTCCAGCGTGTCGCGCGTGGTCGCCTTGGGGTCGCGGAACGTGAGCCCCGCGGCCCGCGCCTTAGCGTTGGCGTAGCGGTGGTACCCGA
>JADLFX010000064.1 GCA_020849665.1 Planctomycetota bacterium
CCCGGTTCTCGGGCGCGCCGCTCAGCGCTGGGCACTCCAGGATGACCACGTCGAAGAACGAGGAGACCGCCCGCAGCACGCCGCCGAACGCCTCGTCCGAGAGGAGGGTGGAGGGAGTGGCCACGACACCGCCGGCCGGCAGCAGGTGGATCCCGGCCGGTTCGATCCGGAACACTACTTCGGGGAGCATCGCCTTCTGGCCGAGCAGGCCCACCAGCCCCACCGCGCCGACCGGGGCGAGGGACTCGGTCGGCGCCTCCCGGCTGCGCAGGTCGCACTCGACCAGGAGCACGGCCCGCCCCACGACCTGCGCGAGGAAGAGCGCGAGGCCGCGGGCCACCGTGGTGCTGCCGGCCTGCTCGTGCGGCGCGACCACCGCGATCCTGCGCGGCAGGCCGGGCCCCTTGTTGGCGTGCACGATGCGGTTCCACAGCGCCTCCGCACTGGGCAGGATCTGCTCCAGCTGCTCCAGGAGCGGTCGGTTCGACACCGGCAGCGCGTAGCTCCGGAAGTCAGGCTGGATCGGCGCCGGCATCAGTCCCACCCTCGCCGGCGACCGATCTCGTACCGCCGGACATTGCGCGGCTCGAGCAGTGGGATGCCGACCACGTCGGTGCGGCCGAGGCTGAACACGACGTCACGGGCGCGCACCAGCCGCTTGCCGAGGCGCGCCCGGGCCAGCAGGAACACCATGGTGAGCAGGAGTCCGCCCACCAGTCCGCCGAGCACGACCTTGCCGCGCACGGGCCCTTCCTTGCTGATCGGCATCTCCGGCGCATTGACGCAGCGCAGGCTGGTCAGGCCACGCGCGTTCATCTCCTGATCCACCTCGACGGTCTTCACCAGGGTCGCGAGGCGCTGCAGTTCCTCCTCCGCGCGCCGCACGCGGTTCTGGATCACCTGGCCTGCCTCGTGCTTCTTGCGCATCGCCTCCAGGTCCTGGCGCGCCTGGGCGATCTGCGAGTCGTAGATCGGAATCGCCTTCTCGAGGACCAGGACGTCGAGCTGCGCCTCGAAGATCTTCTGCTCGTAGGCGATGTACTTGGGGTTCTTCACCACGCTGGTCTTCTGGCTGGTCTCGGCGGCCTCCTTCCGCAGCTTGGCGATCTCCTCCTGGATGAACTGGATCTGGGCCTTGAGCCTGCGGCTGTTGGGAGTGGCGCTGGTCTCCTGGGTCGTCCCCCACATCTCGCCCTGCAGTTGCACCTCGAGCGCGGCCAGCTGCGACAGGAACGAGTCGAGCCGCGGATCGCGGAGGTTCTGGATCTCCACCTCCGACGCCTCGGTCGCCGGGATCTTGAGGATCTCCCTCCCGAGTTCCTCGGCCACCTGCCGGGCCTGATCGAGCCGCATGCGGTTCTTGAAGGTCTCCGCCTGGGCCTCGCTCACCTCCTTGCGCAGGCGCTCGATGTCGGGCCCGAAGTCCAGGATGCCGTTCGCACGGATGAACTCCTGCTCCTCGAGCTCGGCCGCCTTGCGCTCCGCCTCGGCCTCCTTCAGCTTCTCCTGCACGAAGCGGCGGCTCGCCTCGGGGGCGGTCAGGCGCTGATAGTGCAGGATGCTCTCCTCCACGACGGCCGCGAGGATGCGCTGCGCGAGTTCGGGATCGGTGGCACGGTACTGCAGCGTCAGCATCGCCGACCGGTCCTCCGAGAAGACCTGCAGCGAGAATCCGAGGACCATGCTCGCCAGCCGCTGCCTGGCCTCCGGGCTGATCGACGCAAGGTCGCCGCCCGCGCTGCCGGAGAACCACCAGGACTGGAAGCCGTGGATGAGCCGGATCAGGAAGGTGAGCGGGTTGATCGAGTCCGACTGGATCTCCTGCGGTGCGTAGGGCTTGGTGATCTCCTCGGCGCCGATCTTGCGGACCACGGCCTCGAGCACCGCCCGCGACTGGACGATCTGGGAAGCCGCCTGGACCTGCGACTGCGAGAGGTTGCCCGACCGGATCAGGTTCAGGGCCGACTCGGCGGGCGAGTTCGCCATGGCCGCGCCGTGCACCATCAGCATCGCATCCGCGACGTAGGTGTTCGGCTTGCTGAACGCGAAGAGCGCCGCGGCCACGGTCGAGACCAGGGCGACGAGGACGATCCAGAGCTTCCCCAGCCAGAGCGCCTCCACGTAGTCCGGCAGGGTCCGCTCCACGGGGCGCCATTGCACCTGGCGCTGCACCGGGCCGCCCCCCTCCGGCAGGTCGCCGGCGGACGGATTCGATGGCATGCTGCTGGTCATGGGCGGGATTCGAGCAAGAAGGGGGCCGGGCTGCCGGGGAGCCTCGGACAGACCCGACTTTTATCGGCCCGGGGGATGGCCCTCCAACAGCGGTTCTCCGATGGCATGGCCGGCAAGGGCCGAGGAACGCCCGGTCCGGCGGGCGCCACCGGAACACAAGGTGCGGCGGTAGGCCCTCGGCGAACCCACCGCCGAGGATCAAAACGCTGGCCGATACCCCTCGGCCAGCGGATCGCTGCGTCGGGCCTCCGACACCGCGGGCGGCGTGGCTCCGGCGAAGCGATGCACCAGCTCCTGGGCGATGCGGTCGGCGTCGCAGTACGGCCCGGCCTCGCGCGGGTTCGCCAGCCATTGGTGCAGGACTCCTTCCAAGGCCGCGGCGAGGAGGAAGGCGTCCTGCGCCGGATCGGCCACCGCCGGCGAACCCTCTGCCATCGCCTCCTGGAGCCACTCCCGCAACCGCGCGCGCAGCCGGCTCTGGCGCCTGGCAAGGTCTTCGCGCGCGGCGGCTGCGAAGCCGACCGCGAGCTCTGCCCCCAGCACGTTGAGCAGCCGGGCCGCGTCGGGGTAGCGGAAGTGGAAGTCCAGCCAGCGGCGCAGCAGGTGTTCCAGATCCACCAGCGCCGGCTGGAGCGGCACCCGGCGCTCGGTGGGGCCACCGCCCAGGGCGCGCTCGAGTTCCTGGTTCCAGTGGTCCAGCACGGCGAAGAAGAGCACCTCCTTGCTGGGGAAGTGGAAGTAGACCCCGCCCTTGGTCACGCCGGCATGCGCGCCGATCGCGGTCATGCTCGCGGCCTGGAAGCCCTGCCGGGCGAAGGCCAGCGTGGCCGCCTGGAGGAGGAGGGGGCGCAGGGTCTGGTCACGCGGGCGAGCCATGGGTGGGGTGCGGCCGGCCGGGGCGAGCGGCGCGGGGGTGATTAGATACCGCTGAGAATCCAATCCGAGAATCCCCTCCTTCGCGCTTCCGCGCCCGGTAGAGGCGACCTATCGTTCCGCCTCCTCGCCGACCCCCTACCGAGGCTCCTGGATCCTGCATGGCCTTCGCCGATGGCAAGCGCGTGACCCCTGGCCCGAAGCCGCAGTGGCTGAAGGTCCCCCTGCCGCAGGGCCCGGTGGTCGGCAAGCTGGCATCGGTGCTCAAGGAGCGCGGCCTGCACACGGTGTGCGAGGAGGCCCGCTGCCCCAACATGGGCGAGTGCTGGGCGGGTGGCACCGCCACCTTCATGCTCCTGGGCGACGTCTGCACCCGCGGATGCCGCTTCTGCGCGGTGAAGACCCACAAGAACGGTCTCCCCGTGGACGAGGCCGAGCCCGAGAAGGTCGCGGAGGCCGCGGTGGCCATGGGGCTGCGCTACGTGGTGCTCACCATGGTGGACCGGGACGACCTGAGCGACGGCGGCGCCGACCACGTGGCGCGCACGGTCCGTGCGCTCAAGCGCCGCGACCCGGAAATCCTGGTGGAGGCGCTGGTCGGCGACTTCCAGGGCCAGGAGGACCAGATCCAGGCCTGCCTCGCCGGGGGGCCGGACGTCTTCGCCCACAACGTGGAGACGGTGGCGCGTCTCACCCCGCGCGTGCGGGACCAGCGCTGCGAGTATCCACGCTCGCTCCAGGTCCTCGCCGCCGCCAAGCGTCTGAGCCCGGGCACGATCACCAAGTCGTCGCTGATGCTGGGCCTGGGGGAAGACGACCACGAGGTCGAGCAGGCCATGGACGACCTGCGCGCCCACGACGTCGACGTGCTCACCCTGGGTCAGTACCTGCGCCCTTCGCGCCTGCACCTGCCCGTGCTCGAACACGTGACGCCGGCGCGCTTCCAGGCGCTCGAGGATCGGGCGCTGCGCAAAGGCTTCCTCTACGTGGCCGCCGGACCGCTCGTGCGCTCCAGCTACAAGGCCGGCGAGTACTTCCTCGCCAACACCATCCGCGGGCGCCGCACCCAGAGTGCCGGAGGCTGACTTCCGACCATGACTGCCACCAAGTACCTCTCGGTCATCGACAAGGACGGCAAGGTCGCCAAGGGCAAGGACCCCAACCTAGATGCCGAGGAGCTCCGGCGCCTCTATCGGGTGATGGTGACCACGCGGGTCATGGACGAACGCGCCCTGGTCCTGCAGCGCCAGGGCCGCATCGGCTTCTACGTGCCCGCCACCGGCCAGGAGGCCAGCCACATCGGGTCGGCCTACGCACTCAGGGACAGCGACTGGATCTTCCCGAGCTATCGCCAGCCGGGCATCCCGCTGCTGCGCGGCGCCAAGATCGACCACCTGATCGCCGAGTGGTACGGCTACGAAGGCGACATCTGCAAGGGCCGGCAGATGCCCGTGCACTACTCGCTGCGTTCGATCCACTTCGTCTCGGTCTCCTCGCCGATCGGCACGCAGATCAGCCATGCGGCCGGCTGTGCGATGGCCATGCGCATGCGCAAGCACGACGGCGTGGCGATGACCTACTTCGGCGACGGCGCCACCAGCAGCAACGACTTCCATTCCGGGCTGAACTTCGCCGCCGTCTACCGGGCGCCGGTGGTGTTCGTGTGCGAGAACAACCACTGGGCGATCTCGGTGCCGGTGAGCGCCCAGTCGGGCACCGAGGAGATGGCGGTCAAGGCCGAGGCCTACGGCATGCCCGGCGTGCGCGTGGACGGCAACGACGTCCTCGCGGTCTACCGGGTGTGCAAGGAAGCCGTCGAACGGGCGCGGCGCGGCGAGGGTCCGACCCTCGTGGAGACCGTGACGTTCCGCATGGGTCCGCATTCCTCCTCCGACGACCCGAGCAAGTACCGCGACGCGGCCACGGTCGAGCAGTGGAAACGGCGCGACCCGATCCAGCGCTTCCAGCGCTACCTGCAGCAGCGGCGGTTGTGGAACGAGGCGTTCGAGAAGGAGTGCCAGGAGTCCGCGCGCGCCACCATCAACGAGGCGATCAAGCGGGTCGAGGCCACCAACAAGCCCGCCCCGCGCACGATGTTCGAGGACGTGTACATGACCATGCCCCCGCACCTGCAGGAGCAGATGCAGGACCTGCTCAGCCTCGAGGGACCCGCCGCGGCCGACGAGGGCGCGTTCCCCCTCTGAGGCGCCACGGCGCCGCCGTGCGGCGACCGGACACCGACCAACCCAGCCCATGCGCGCCGCCCCGGCGCCGACCGACCAGCCACCCGCAGCCGCTGCCCCCCCGGAGACGAAGACGATGACCGTGATGACCCTGATCCAGGCGGTGAACGACGCCCTGAAGCACGAGATGCGCCGCGACGACCGCGTCGTGGTGTTCGGCGAGGACGTCGGCGTGAAGGGTGGCGTGTTCCTGGCCACCGAAGGCCTGCAGGCCGAATTCGGCAAGGACCGCTGCTTCGACACACCGCTCTCCGAGTGCGGAATCATCGGCACGGCGGTCGGCATGGCCCTCTACGGCCTGCGCCCCATCCCCGAGATCCAGTTCCTCGACTTCATCTACCCGGCCTTCGACCAGATCGTCTCGGAGGCCGCGAAGATGCGCTACCGCAGCGGCGGCGAGTACACCTGCCCGATGGTGATCCGCTCGCCGTACGGAGGCGGCATCAAGGGCGGCCACTACCACTCCCAGTCGGCCGAGGCCTACTTCTGCCATACCCCCGGCCTGAAGGTGGTGATCCCGAGCACGCCCGCGGACGCCAAGGGCCTATTGATCGCCTCGATCCGCGACGAGGACCCGGTGATGTTCCTGGAGCCCAAGCGGATCTACCGCACGCTCAAGCAGGAGGTGCCCGAGGGCGAGCACGTCGTGCCGATCGGCAAGGGCCGGATCGTCCGCGAGGGCAAAGACGCCACGGTCATCGCCTACGGCGCGATGGTGGGCATCTGCGAGCAGGCGGCCGAGCTGGCCGCCAAGGAAGGGCGCAGCGTCGAGATCGTCGATCCGCGCACCCTGGTGCCGCTCGACGAGCCGCTGATCCTGGACTCGGTGCGCAAGACCGGCCGCTGCGTGGTGGTGTACGAGGCGCCCCGCACCTGCGGTTACGGCGCCGAACTGGCCGCGATCGTCGCGGAGAAGGCGATCGAGTACCTGGAGGGCCCGATCGTCCGCGTCGCCGGCTTCGACACGCCGTTCCCCTACACGCTCGACAACCTCTACATGCCCGACGCACGCCGCGTGCTGCGCGGCATCCAGAAGACCTTCCAGTGGTGAGTGGCGGCACCCCGCCGCGCGAATCCTGACCCAGGCCGCACGAGAACGAACCATGGCGCTCAAGGAATTCCATCTGCCCGACATCGGCGAGGGCATCGCCGAAGGCGAGATCGTGAAGTGGCTGGTGCAACCCGGCCAGACGGTGAAGGAGGAGCAGCCCTTCGTCGAGGTGATGACCGACAAGGCGACGGTGACCATCACGTCGCCCTACGACGGCGTGATCCGCGAGCTGCGCGCCAAGGAGGGTCAGGTCGTGCCCGTGGAGTCGGTGATCGCGGTCATCGAGGTCGGCGCCGCCGGCCCCGCCGCCCCGAAGCCGGCTCCAGCCGCCGCGCCCGCGCCGGCCGCGCCACAGCCCACCCCCGCGGCCGCGAAGCCCACGCCGATCCCGGCCCTGCCGCCGGCCGCGGCCAAGGCCCCGGCGCCCGCTCCGGCACCCGCTCCGGCTCCGGCCGGCCCGGCCTTCGTCCAGGCCTCGCCCGGCAGGGTCCTGGCCGCGCCGGCCACGCGCCGCCGCGCCCGCGAGCTGGGGATCGACCTCGCGCAGATCGCTCCCTCGGGGCCGCGCGGTCGCATCACCAACGATGACCTCGACGCGTTCACGGGTGGCCGCGCCGCGCCGGCGGCAGCCGGGGGCGCCGCGCCCGCCGCGCCACGTGCCCCCGCCAGGCCGATCTCGATCCCGCCGGCCCCGGCCGGCGCGCGCGAGGAACGGCTGCCGCTGCGCGGCCTGCGCAAGAAGATCGCCGAGGCGATGACCCGCTCGAAGTCCACCGCGGTGCACTTCACCTACGTCGACGACATCGACGTGACCGAGCTGGTGGCGCTGCGCAACCAGGCCAAGGGCCTGTACGCGGAACAGGGCATCAACATCACCTACCTGCCCTTCATCCTGAAGGCGGTGGTCCTGGCCATGCGCCAGTTCCCGATGATGAACGCCGCCCTCGACGAAGCCAGCCAGGAGATCGTCGTCAAGCACTACTACAACTTCGGGATCGCGACGGACACCGACAACGGCCTGATCGTGCCGGTGATCAAGGACGTCGACCGCAAGTCGATCGTGCAGCTCGCCAAGGAGATCCAGGAGCTCGCGCAGCGGACCCGCGAGGGCAAGGTCGCGATCGAGGACCTGCGCGACGGCACGTTCTCGATCACCAACGCGGGCAACATCGGCGGGCTCTTCGCCACGCCGGTCATCAACTTCCCCGAGGTCGCGATCCTGGGCGTGCACGCGATCAAGAAGACCCCGCGCGTGTACGGCGACCAGATCAGGGTCGCCGATGTGATGTACCTCTCCGTGAGCATCGACCACCGCATCGTCGACGGCGCGACCGGCGCGCGTTGGATGAACGTGGTGAAGGCGGCGCTCGAGCAGCCGGCCCGGCTCCTGCTGGGCTCGACCTGACCCGGCGCCGCGCGCCCGCCCGGCCGCGCCCCCCGACACCACCCGACCCTCCGATGACCCGTCCGACCCGATCCGCGAAGAAGGGCGCCGCCGCCAGGACGGCACGCAAGCCCGCCGCGCCGCGGGCCCGGCCCGTGCCGCCGGCGGCGAGCGTTCCGCCGCCGCACGGCGCCGCCGCGCTGCTCACCGTGCTCTCGCCCGAGGGCGAGCTGGTGGGCAAGGACCCCGGCCTGCCGCCCGAGCGGCTGGTGTTCCTCTACGAGCAGATGGTCCAGGTGCGGGAGTTCGACCGGCGCATGCTGGTGCTGCAGCGCCAGGGGCGCATCGGCTTCTACGGACCGATCCTGGGCCAGGAAGCCGCGACGATCGGCTCGGCCGCGGCGATGGGCCCCGGCGACTGGGTGTTCCCCGCGCTGCGCGAGGCGGCCGCGGCGATCCTGCGCGGTCTCTCGCTCGACGCGGCGATCGCACAGCTCATGGGCAAGGCCTCGGACCGCTGCAAGGGCCGCCAGATGCCGTGCCACTACACCCACAAGGAGGCCCACTACGTGTCGATGTCGTCGGTGATCGGCACGCAGATCAGCCACGCCGTGGGCGCGGCGATGGCGGCCCGGATCCGCGGCGACGACACCGTGGTGCTCGGCTACATGGGCGACGGCGCCACCAGCGCCAACGACTTCCACGCCGGGATGAACTTCGCCGCGGTGTACCGCGCCCCGGTCGTGCTCTTCTGCCAGAACAACCAGTGGGCGATCTCGGTGCCGCTGCGCCAGCAGAGCGCCTCCGAGACGATCGCGATCAAGGCCAGCGCCTATGGGATGCCCTACGCGCGCGTCGACGGCAACGACGTCCTCGCCGTGTACGCCGCGACCCGCGCGGCGGTCGAACGCGCGCGGCGCGGCGACGGCCCCACGTTCCTCGAGGCCCTGACCTACCGCCGCCTCGGCCACTCGTCCTCGGACGATCCGACCCGCTACCGCGACGAGGCGGAGGTGCGGGTGTGGGAGAAGCGCGATCCGGTGGAGCGCCTGCGCCGCTTCCTGCGCGCCCGCGGCCTGTGGAACGACCGCCGCGAGCAGGAGCTGCAGGAGCGCATCGCCAACGAGGTGAACGCCGCGATCGCCCGGGTCGAGGCAGAGCCGGACCCGGACCCCGACACCCTGGTGACCGACGTCCACGCCGAACTCACCCCGCAGCTCCGCGAGCAGCTCGCCGACCTGCGCGCCAACCTCGACGCCGCCCGCGGCGGGCGCGAGGGCGCATTCCCCCTGTGATCCGCGCCGGCCCCACGGCCGGCCCCCTGCGACGCACTCCATGAACTACGACGCCATCGTGATCGGTGCCGGCCCCGCCGGCTACGTCTGCGCCATCCGGCTGGCCCAGTACGGCAAGAAGGTCGCCGTCGTCGAGAAGCAGTACGTCGGCGGCGTGTGCCTGAACGTCGGCTGCATCCCGAGCAAGGCCCTGATCCAGGCCGGCAAGCTGCTCAAGAAGATCCGCGAGGCCGACGTGATGGGCATCACCGCCGCCAAGGTCGAGCTCGACGTGGCGAAGCTGGTGGCCTGGAAGGAGGGCGTCGTGGGCAAGCTCACCGGCGGCGTCAGCGGACTGCTCAAGAACCACAAGGTCGACGTGCACACCGGCACGGCGCGTGTCGTGGCGCGCGACAAGGTCGAGGTGACCGGCGCGGACGGCAAGCCGCAGGTCCTGCAGACCGCGAACGTGGTCGTGGCCACCGGCTCCTCGCCGATCGAGATCCCCGGCTTCGCCTTCGACGGCAAGCACGTGTGGTCGTCGACCGACGCGCTGCGTCCGACGGCGATCCCCCGCCGCATGGTGGTGATCGGCGGCGGCTACATCGGACTCGAGCTCGGCCTCACCTACCGGAACCTGGGCACCGAGATCACCGTGGTCGAGGCGCTGGACCGCGTCCTGCCGGGCATGGAGACCGACCTCTCCAAGGAGATGGGCCGGTTCCTGAAGAAGAAGGGCGTTCCGGTGTTCCTCAACTCCAAGGCCCTGGGCTACCGCGTCGAGAAGGACGGCAGCCTCGTGCTCGAGGCCGAGGTCGAGGGCAAGAAGCAGTCCTTCCCGTGCGACGTGGTGCTCTCCACGGTCGGCCGCCGCCCGAACTCGAAGGGCCTCGGATTGGAGGAGCTGGGCGTGAAGGTCGAGCGCGGCTTCGTCCAGGTCGACAAGCGCCGCCAGACCAACGTGCCCGGCATCTACGCGATCGGCGACGTGGCAGGCCAACCGATGCTGGCGCACAAGGGCAGCCACGAGGGCCTGGTGGCCGCGGCGGCGATCCATGGCGACAAGGGCGCGGCCTACGACCCGGCTTGCATCCCGGCGGTGATCTTCACCGACCCCGAGATCGCCAGCGTCGGCCTCGGCGCAGAGGAAGCCAAGGCGGCCGGCTTCGAGCCGGTCGAGGGTCGCTTCCCGTTCGGCGCCTCGGGCCGGGCCCTCTCCCTCAACGAACCCGAAGGCTGGGTGAAGGTCATCGCCGACAAGGCCACCGACCGCGTCCTGGGGGTGCACATGATCGGCCCCGAGGTGACCGAGCTGGTGGCCGAGGCTGCCCTGGCCATCGAGATGGGCGCCACCGCAGGGGATCTTGCCCAGACCATCCACGCGCACCCGACCCTCCCCGAGGCCATCATGGAGGCCAGCGAGGCGATCCACGGGATGGCCGTGCACATCTTCCAGACCCCGAAGAAGCACTGAGCGACCCTCGGCCCGGCCCGCCGGGCGGGATTCACCCGCACGCAAGGTGGGAGCCCCTGCCCGTGCCGGGGCCAGCCTTGCGCAGGGGCTCTCCGCCGAGGCGGTCCCCGTCCAGCCCCTCACGACCCGAGAAGCGGCGGAAGAATCGGCAGGCGACGGGAGTTAGCTCCGGCGGACCCAGTATGTGAGGCCCCGCCATGACCATCCTCTGCGGAACCGACTTCTCCCCCAGCGCCAAGCAGGCCGCCAACGTCGCGGCCGCGATTGCAGCCAAGTCCGGCGAACCGCTCCATCTGGTCCACTCGATCAATGAGCTGGCCGCGGAGAAGGTGCTCGCGACGGGCCAGTCCACCGTCTACGAGGGCCTCAAGCGCTGGTTGGAGGAGGAAGCCCAACGCCTGCGCGGTCTCGGCGCCGACGTGAAGACCCAGCTGCTCGCCGGGATCCCCGACGCCCAGATGGCCCAGGCCGCGACCAGCGCGGGCGCGCGGATGATGGTGGTCGGCCACGTGGGGCAGCGTCGCGCCGCGGAGATCCTGCTGGGCAGCGTCGCGGAGCGGCTCTGCCAGATCGCGAGCCGCCCGGTCCTGGTGGTGCGGGCCAACCCGGCGATCGAGGCATGGCTGAAGGGCGAACGCCACCTGCGGGTCCTCGTGGCCGCGGACTTCACCACCACGGCGCGCGCGGCCCTGGCGTGGCTGGGCGAGCTGCGCAAGCTCGGCCCCTGCGACGTGGTCCTGGGCCACGTGGCATGGCCGCCCTCCGAACACCACCGCTACGGCCTGCGCGGTCAGATGCCGCTCGACCGCCTCCGCCCCGAACTCGAGGAGATGCTGCGGCGCGACCTCGTGAACCTGGTGGGCGAGGTCGTGGGCAAGACCGACACGCGGATCGTGGTCGAGCCCGGGCTCGGCCGCGTGGATCAGCACGTCGTGGACCTCGCGGTCCGCGAGAACATCGACCTGGTGGTCGTGGGCTCGCACCAGCGCCAGGGTCTGGCACGCCTCTGGCACACGTCGGTGTCCAAGGGTGTCCTGCAGCTGGCGCCGATGAGCGTGGTGCTCGTGCCCGCGGCCGCGGCGGCCTCGCCCCAGGGCAGCGGCAAGATGCCGCAGCTCCAACGCCTCCTGGTACCGACCGACTTCTCGCCGCTGGCCAACCGCGCGATCCCGTTCGCCTACGCGATGCTGCACGACGGCGGCTTCGTGCATCTCGTGCATGTCGCCGAGGACGGCGGACCGGACCCCAAGGCGATCGAGTCGCAGCTCCGTGGCCTGGTGCCCGCCGAGGCGACCGGCAGAGGCATCCACACCAAGGTCGAGGTCCTGCCCAAGGGCAAGCCGGCGGAGGTCCTCTGCCAGGCGGCGGAGCGCCTCGGGGTCGACGCGGTGGTCTTGGGCTCGCACGGGCGCACCGGCCTTGCCAGCGTGCTCCTGGGATCGGTGGCCACCGGGGTCCTGGCAGGCGCCCGCAGGCCGGTCTTCATCGTGCCGCGCCCCACCCAGTAGACTTCCGCGCCGCCCCACCGGCGACACATCCCACTCCACCACGGATCCTCATGCGCATCGCATTCCTCAGCCTCGCGTTCCTCGCCTGCACCCTCACCTCCTGCTCGGACGAGAAGGTCCACGCCCAAGGCGCGACGCAGATCACGCCCGCGGCCGCCCCCAAGGACGACGGCTGCGGCGGCTGCGGCGAGAGCGAGGCGAAGCAGACCGACCCGAGCTGCTGCACCGAGCCCAAGACCGACGCCAAGTCCGAGTGCTGCTCGGGGGCGGAGAAGGCCGGGTGCTGCCCGGGCACGGAGAAGGCTCCGGCGACCGAGAAGACCGAGAAGTGATGCCGGGCGGCCCGGCCGCCTGAGACGGCGTCGCCGCCGGGTGGCGGCCCTCTGCGGCGCAGCCGCCGGCCCGGCCCGGCGGCGCACGGACCTCAAGCGGCATGCGTCGCGGGCCCGATGAGGACGGGAGTCTTCACGAGGTCGCGCGATGACGAAGGTGCTGGTTCCCCCGCCGCCCACGCTCCCCAACCCGATCCACCCCTGGCTCGAGGACCGGGAGTTCCTCGCGCTCTACCGCTCGATCCAGGGCCGCACCCTCGTGGACGGGTTGCGCTGCTACATGCTGGTCCAGCTCGCCCGGCACGTGCGCGCGGTACCCGGCCACATCGCCGAGATCGGGGTCTACCAGGGGGGCACGGCCCGGCTCCTGGCCGCGACCCGCACCCCGGGCAAGGCGCTGCACCTCTTCGACACCTTCGCCGGCATGCCCGAATGCGACCCCGAGCGCGACCTGCACGGCCGGGGCGACTTCGCCGACACCAGCCTGGAGGGGGTGCGTGCCTTCCTCGGCCCGGCCGAGGACGTGTGCTTCCATGCCGGGCGCTTCCCCGAGACCGCCGCGCCGGTCGAGACGCTGCGCTTCTCGTTCGTGCACGTCGACTGCGACATCCACCGCTCGGTCCTGGATTGCTGCCGGTTCTTCCATCCGCGCATGGAGCGCGGCGGCGTGCTGCTCTTCGACGACTACGGCTTCGTGAGCTGCCCCGGCGCGAAGCAGGCCGTCGACGAGTACTTCGCCACGCAGCTCGAGCGGCCGATCTACCTGCCGACCGGGCAGTGCTTCGTGATCAAGCTCTGACCCGGACCCAGCCCAGGCGCGCCACGATCTCGTCGACGATGCCGTCGACCTGGCGCCCGGAGGTGTCGAGCGTCACCTCGGCCTGGGCGTAGAGTGGCTCGCGCTCGGCCAGGATCTCGCACAGACTCTGGAACGCCCGGTCGTCCTCGGCCATCGGCCGCGTGTCGCCCTGCGCCAGCACCCGCTCCCAGTGATCCTCGGGGCGCGCACGCAACCACACGGTATGCGCCCGCGCGCGCAGGAGCGCGAACGTGTCGGCTGCCGTCACCAATCCGCCGCCGGTGGCGAGCACGCAGCCCCCGGACTGCCCCAGCACCCGATCCAGGGCCGCACGCTCCGCGCGCCGGTAGAAGGCCTCGCCGTGGATCTGGAAGATCTCGGAGAGGCGCATCCCCACGGCCTCCTCGATCCGCTCGTCCAGCTCGACGAACGCCAGTTCCAGCCGGCGGGCCAGCGCCTCGCCCACCGTGCTCTTGCCCGCACCGCGCAGACCGAGAAGCGCGACCACCGGCTGCGCGACGCGGCTCGCGGCCTCCGCGTCGGCCACGAGCCGGGCCGGCGCCACCTGCAGGGCCGCGGCCAGCTCGGCGAGGGAGCGCAGGGAGGGATTGCCCGTGCCGCTCTCCAGCTCGGCCAGGAAGCGCTCGGAGAGTCCCGACCGCTGCGCCAGGTCGCGACGGGTCCAGCCATGGTCCTTGCGGAGCCTCCGCAGGACTTCAGCCAGACCCTGTTGGAGGCTCCGGGGCGCGGACATTGATGCAACATAGTGCATGAAGCAGACCGATCAAGCCCAGGAAGTGCTCTATGGTGCTTGCCCAGACCCCGAACCAGCCTACACTCCCCCGCCTCCCCGGCCAGGAACGGAGCCTCCGATGACCGACTTCCAGACCCACCCAGACCGCTATCGCCACTGGCGCCTTTCCTTCGACGGACCGGTCGCCCGCCTGGAGATGGCGGTCAACCCCACGCAGACGTTCGCTCCCGGCTACGAGCTGAAGCTGAACTCCTACGACCTCGGCGTCGACATCGAGCTCGCCGACGCCGTCCAGAGGATCCGCTTCGAGCACCCCGAGGTGCGCGTGGTGTCGGTGGGCAGCGCCCTCGACCGCGTGTTCTGCGCGGGCGCCAACATCCGGATGCTGGCGGCCTCGTCGCACCCCTTCAAGGTGAACTTCTGCAAGTTCACCAACGAGACCCGGCTCTCGATCGAGGACTCCAGCCGGCACTCCGGCATCCGCTGGGTGGCCGGACTGAACGGCACCACCGCGGGCGGCGGCTACGAGCTGGCCCTCGCCTGCGACGAGATCTACCTGGTCGACGACGGCAACAGTGCGGTGTCGCTGCCCGAGGTGCCGCTGCTGGGCGTGCTCCCCGGCACCGGCGGACTCACGCGCCTGGTGGACAAGCGCAAGGTACGGCGCGACCACGCGGATCTCTTCTCGACCCTGATCGAGGGCGTGAAGGCCAGGCGCGCCCAGCAGTGGAACCTCATCGACGGATCGTGGCCGCGCTCGTCGTTCGCGGAGAAGGTCGCGGCGCGCGCCCGCGAGCTGGCGCAGGACCTGCCGGAGCGCAAGGCGGCGCGCGGCATCCGCCTCGCCCCGGTCGCGGGGCGGGCGGAGGGCAACACGCTCGCCTACGAGTACGTGACGCTCCAGGTGGAGCCCGAGAAGCGCGTCGCCACCCTCACCGTGCATGGGCCGCGGAGCAAGCAGCCCCGCACCGGTGCCGAGTACGAGCAGGCCGGAGACCGGGCGTGGGCGCTGCAGGCGTTCCGCGAGCTGGACGATGCGCTGCTGCAGCTGCGCTTCGGGCACGAGACCGTGGGCGTGGTGCGCGTGCAGACGCGCGGCGACGCGGACGCGGTCCTCGCGGTGGAGAAGGACCTGCTCGCGCAGCGCCAGCACTGGCTGGTGAACGAGATCGTCCTGCACATGGCCCGCGTCCTGCGCCGCCTCGACCTGACCGCGCGCTCGCTCTTCGCCATCGTCGACGCCGAGTCGTGCTTTACCGGGGCCCTCTTCGAGGCCGCCCTGGCCTGCGACCGCATCTACATGCTCGACGACGCGGCCGGGAAGGTGCAGGTGGCCATCGGCCCGCTCGCCAACGGCGCGCTGCCCATGAGCCACGGGCTGACCCGCCTGCAATGCCGGTTCCTCGCCAACCCGGCGCACGCGGCCCGGCTGGCGCTGGAGCAGCCGCGCTACGACGCGCGCAGCGCCGACGAGCACGGGCTGGTGTCGGTGCTCGCCGACGACATCGACTGGGCCGACACCGTGCGCATGGCGATCGAGGAACGCGCCTCGCTCTCCCCCGACGCGCTCACCGGCATGGAGGCGTCGCTGCGCTTCGGCGGCCCGGAGACCTGCGACAGCAAGATCTTCGCCCGCCTCAGCGCCTGGCAGAACTGGATCTTCACGCGCCCCAACGCCACCGGCGACGAGGGCGCGCTCGTCAGCTACGGCAAGCCCACCAAGGCCCGCTTCGACTGGAGACGCACATGAGCACCGTCGACCTCTCCGCCAAGATCCCCAACAACGTCGGCCTCAAGGACGACAAGCGCCTGATGCGCGCGCTGGAGTCCTGGCAGCCCAAGTTCTTGGACTGGTGGCGCGAGACGGGGCCCACAGACTTCAACGCCGACCAGATCTACCTGCGCACGGCGATCGGCGTGGGCAAGGGCGGCTGGGCGCACTTCGACTACGTGAAGATGCCCGAGTACCGCTGGGGCATCTTCCTGGCCGACCCGGTGGAACACCGCAAGATCCACTTCGGCGACCACCTGGGCGAGGCCGCGTGGAACGAGGTGCCCGGCGAGCAGCGCAACCGCCTGCGCCGCCTGATCGTCACCCAGGGCGACACCGAGCCGGCCTCGGTCGAGCAGCAGCGCCTGCTCGGCCACACCGCCCCGTCGATCTACGACCTGCGCAGCCTGTTCCAGGTGAACGTCGAGGAGGGTCGCCACCTGTGGGCGATGGTGTACCTGCTGCACACCTACTTCGGCGCCGACGGCCGGGAGGAGGCGGAGGCACTGCTGCAGCGCCGCAGCGGCAACGCCGACCATCCGCGCATCCTCGAGGCGTTCAACCGCCCGATCGAGACCTGGGTGGACTTCTTCTGCTTCACCACGTTCACGGACCGCGACGGCAAGTACCAGCTGGCCAGCCTGGCCGAGAGCGGCTTCGACCCGCTGGCGCGCACCACGCAGTTCATGCTCACCGAAGAGGCCTACCACATGCAGACCGGTGAGAACGGCGTGGGCCGGATCATCCACCGCACCGGGACGCTGATGAAGGAGGGCAAGGACCCGCGCAAGGAGGGCGCGCTCCCGCTCGAGATCATCCAGAAGTACGTGAACTACTGGTCCTCGGGGTCGTACGACCTCTTCGGCGGCGAAGACTCCACCAACGCCGCCGAGGCGTTCGCCGCGGGCCTCAAGGGGCGCTACCGCGAGGGCGACGGCATCTACAAGGACCCCAAGGCGCTGAACGCCAGCTACCGCCTCGCGGTCCCCGAGGGCGGCCACATGGTCGAGCGCGAGATCCCGCTGCGCCGCGCCATGAACGCGCTCCTGCTCGAGGCGTACGCGGCCGACTGCCGCCGCATCGTCGACCGCTGGAACCGCGACCTGAAGGCGCTGGGCGTGGACGCCCAGATCACCCTGCCCAGCACACGCTTCCACCGCTACCAGGGCGTGTACGCCAACCAGCCGTTCACGCCCAGCGGCGAGCTGATCGCGCGCGAGGAATGGCAGAAGCGCAAGGACGAGTGGCTGCCCAGCGATGCGGACCGCAAGTACGTGGCCTCGCTGATGAAGCCCGTGTACGAGCTCGGCAAGATCGCCAACTGGATCTCGCCGCCCCACCAGGGCGTGAACGACAAGCCCTGGGACTGGGAGTACGTGAAGTTCCACTGAGGCACACGACCGCCGCTTCGGCGGCCATCCAGGAGACCAAGGGCGAGCCGCACATGAGCGAACGTCTCGTGTATGTCTGCGACGGTGGCGACTGCTCCGAGAAGGGCTCGGTGGAGCTGTGCGAGAAGCTCAAGGAGCAGATCGCGCCGCTCGACCCCGAGGGCACGAAGGTGAAGGTGCGCAAGTACCCCTGCTTCGGCGGGTGCGAACACGGCATCAACATCACCGTCTGGCCCGACAAGGTCTTCTACAGCCGCGTGCAGGAGAGCGACCTGCCGGCCATCGTCGAGCATGTCGCCAAGGACGCGCCGCCGGTGCAGCGCCTCACCGGCGTGGTGAAGCCCGACGTGGAAGGGCTCATCTGGCAGCTCCTCGACTCGCCGTATTGAGCGGCGTTCGGCCGGCAGTGCCGCCACGCGGCCCGGGCGGCGCGGCGGCGGGTGGTGGTGGGCCGCGCGTGCCGGGAGCGCCTCGTTCCCGAGCCGTGCACGACGCACCGGGCGGATCCGGCGGGCCGCCGGCTACGATTGCGGGTCCCGACTCCCGCCGCGTGCGGCGGCCGGCCAGCGGCGGCCGGCCACCCCCGGGACTCGTGCACGCGCCTCGTTCGCGGGCGAGGCACGCCACCCACCCCACGCACCGATGAGCGACGCTCCCCGCGATCCGAGGCTCCACCCCGAGACCACCTCCATCACCGAGGGCTTCGACCCGCGCCTCTCGGTGATGGCCGTGCGCCCGCCGATCTACCCGGTCTCGACGTTCGCGTTCCGCAGCGCCGAGGAGTCCGCCCACTGGTTCGACGTGGCGCTCGGCCGCGTCGCCGCCGTGCCCGGGGAGACCGCGAGCCTGATCTACGCACGCCTCAACAACCCCAATGCGGAGATGTTCGAGGACGCCCTGCACGCGGTGGAGAAGTCGTGCGCGGCGGCGGCCGCGTTCTCCAGCGGCATGGCGGCGATCACCACCACGCTGCTCGCGCTCCTGCGGCCGGGCGACCGCCTCGTGTACTGCCGGCCGGTGTACGGGGGCACCGACTGGGTGTTCCGCCACATGCTCCCCGAGTGGCAGATCGAGACCATCGCCACCGAGGGCGACGAGCCGGTGCACTGGCAGAGCGCCATCTCCCGCGCCGGCGAACGGCTCGCGGCCGTGTACGTGGAGACGCCCGCGAACCCCACGCTGCGCATGACCGACCTGAAGGCCGTGATCGCGGCGACCCGTGCGGCGCAGCGCCAGCGCCCGATCCCGGTGATGGTCGACAACACCTTCCTGGGCCCGGTGTTCCAGTCGCCGCTCGCCCTGGGCGCCGATCTGGCCCTCTACTCGGCCACCAAGTTCCTGGGTGGGCACAGCGACCTGGTGGCGGGCGCGGTCACCGCGCGCGATCCCGAGCCGATCACCAAGGTGAAGACCCTGCGTGCGTTCCTCGGCACGATCTGCGAGCCGTTCACCGCGTGGCTCCTGCAGCGCAGCATGGCGACCCTGCATCTGCGCATGATCAAGCAGAGCAAGAACGCCGCGAAGATCGTCGAGGTGATCAAGGCCCATCCCGCAGTGGCGGCGGTGCATCACCCCACCCTGCTCAGCGGCGATCAGGCGCGGATCTACCACGAGCAGTGCACCGCGCCGGGCTCGCTGGTGTCGATCGACGTGCGCGGCGGCCGCACGGGCGCGTTCCGGTTCCTCAACGCCCTCAAGCTGGTGCGCCTCGCCGTGTCGCTCGGCGGCGTGGAGTCGCTGGCGTGCCATCCGCGCTCCACGACCGCCAGCGAGATGTCGGCCGAGGATCTCGCCGCGAGCGGGATCACCGAGGGGCTGGTCCGCCTCAGCATCGGCGTGGAGTACTGGCGGGACATCGCCGCGGACCTGACCCAGGCCCTGGACCGCTCGGCGATGGCGTGAGATTCCCGGCGGCCTGTGGAGCGCGCGCCGGCGGCGCGCTTCACTCGTGCGCGTGACCATCCGCATCCTGCTCACCCGGCCCGCCGATGCCCCCGCCGAGCCCCTGGCCGAGTACCGGGCGGCTGGAGGCTACGAGGCCCTGCGCAGCGCGCTCGCCGCCCGCACGCCCGAGGACGTCCTGGCCGAGGTGGAGCGCGCGCAGCTGCGCGGCCGCGGTGGCGCATCGTTCCCCGTGGCCCGCAAGTGGCGCCTCGCCGCCGGCCAGCCCGCAGGGGAGAAGCACGTCGTCGCCAACGGAGGCGAGCACGAACCCGGCAGCCGCAAGGACCGCTTCCTGGTGGCGAAGTACCCGCACACCGTCCTGGAGGGGCTGCTGCTCTGCGGCTACGCGACCGGCGCACAGAAGGGCTGGCTCTACCTGATCGAGGACATGGCCGAGCCGCTGGCCGCGGCGGAGCACGCGCTCGCCGAGCTGCACGCGGCCGGGCTCGTGGGCGCGCGGATCCTCGGCTCGCCGTTCTCGTTCGAGATCGCGATCCACCGCGGCCCCACGACCTACGTGGCCGGCGAGGAGACCGCCGCACTGAACGCGATCGAGGGCAAGCCGGCGAAGCCGCGCAAGAAGCCGCCCTACCCGGGCGAGGCGGGGCTCTTCGGCCGGCCCACGACCGTGAACAACGTGGAGACGCTCGCGCACGTGCCCGCGATCGTGCGGCGCGGCGCGGCGTGGTACCGCGGGATCGGCCGCGGCAGCAGCACGGGCACGATGCTCTTCACCCTCCCGGATCGCGCCCGCCACCCCGGCGTCTACGAGCTGCCCTTCGGGGCCACGTGGCGCGAACTGATCTTCGGCCTCGGCGGCGGCCCGAGGAGCGGCAGGGAGATCCGCGCGTTCCTCCCGGCGCTGTCCTGCGCGTGGCTTTCCGCCGAGCACCTGGACGCGCCGATCGACCACGACTCGCTGAAGGCCCTGGGCACATCGCCCGGATGCGGCGGGCTGAGCTGGCTGGAGGTCGGCGAGGATCCCCTTCCCCGCCTGCTGGAGATCGCGCGCTTCTTCATGGCCGAGCAGTGCGGCCAGTGCCCGCCCTGCCGGATGGAGACCAACCAGATCGCCCATGTCCTCAAGGGCGTCGCCGAGGGCAAGGAGGGCGACTACCGCGGCGCCATCGAGAAGGTGTGCGCGTTCGCCAGGGGCAAGGGCCAGTGTTCGCTCATCGAGATGGCCGCGGCACCGATCCTGAGCGGGCTGACCCTGCTCGGGAGATGAGCCCGCCCCGGCCCCCCCGCCCCGGGCCGGACCGCGAGGAGGGTCGGGCCAGGCGCGGGCCGCCGCGGCGGGGGGTCTTCCCGGAGCGATCGGGGAGCTCCTACGTTCGGGGTCCATGAACGCGACCCGCGGCACCGAGGTGGCGTGGATCGGCCTGTTGCTGGCGATCCTGACCGGGTCTGCCTGGTACCTGCTCGCGCGCTCCGAGCGCGCGTCCGTCCGCATGCCGGAACCCGCGGTCCCGGCAGCGCCGCAGGGCGAGGACCCGCAAGAGCCGCGGCGCGAGTCGGCTCCCGCCCCCCTGCGCACCGCACCCGCGGCTGCGCCCGCCACGGAGGCACGTGCGCCCCTCCCGGAGATGGGGCGACCGCACGGCAGCGAGCTGCGCGGCCAGCTCGTAGACGAACGAGGCAACCCGTGCGCGAACACGGAGCTGCGGTTCCGATTCTCGGATGAGAGCGGGCCGACCGCGGTCACGGATGCGCGCGGGCACTTCGCGTTCCTGCTCCCGGTTCGGCCGGGCTCCCTGCAGCTCGCGGACCCCGACCTCGCCTTCGCCGAGGCCGCCAGTTCCAGGACCATCTTGGCCTCGTCGTCGCGCGACATGGGACGGATCGTGGTCGCACGCCGGTGGGCCCTGCTGCTGCGCATCGCCGACGAGTCCGGGGCCCCGGTGGAAGGTGCGGTGGTGCAGGTAGCGACATTCCGGAGCCAGCACCGCTGCGGCGACTGGACCCAGGGCGGGTACACGGGGGCGTCGCCGTCCGACGAGCGCAGCGACGCGCGTGGCGAGGTCCGGTTCGCGGGCCTCGAGCTGCGTTGCGCCTGCGTGCGCGTGCGGCATCCTGGCTTCCTCCGCCACTCCGAGGACGTGATGAGGTCCGCGGCAGACCCGACGTCGCACACGGTGACCCTGCGGCGCGGAGGCACGGTGTCGGGCTGGGTGCAGGACGACCTCGGCCACCGGATCGCGGGGGCCCAGGTCTCGCTGCATGGGTTGAGCGGCACTGCGCAGGGCGAGACGCCGGGTGACACCACGCAGACCGACGCGCTCGGCCGCTTCCTCCTGGGAGGGTTGGGCGAGGGCAAGACCGCGGTCTATGCGCTTGCCCCCGGGCACCAGCAGAACGCGACCTGGGTACGGGCATCGCAGCAGGGGACCGTGGTCGTCCTGCCGCGACTCGCCACCGTGACGGGCCGGGTCCGGGATGAGGAGGGCCGGCCGATCGCGCGGGCAGAGGTGATCCTCCTGCGCGGCCGCGCGGAGTCCGACGCCGAGGGGCGCTTCCGCCTCGAGCAGGTCGCGCCGGGGGCGCAGCGGCTCTTCCTGAGCGCGCCAGGGTTCGCGAACCGGCTGACGGAGCCCGTGATGATCAAGCCCGGGTCGAACACCGGCGACCTCGAGCTCACGCTGACGCGTGGCGTGCCCTTCGTCGTGCGGGTGCTGGACCGACAGGGGCGACCCCCGGCGAAGGCATGGGTGGTCGTGGAGGAAGGCAACCCCCCGGTGAACGGTCCGCGGCTCCCCGGCGGCCGGCACCTCGCGGCGGCGAACACCGGCGCGGACGGATACGCGACGCTGCGCGTCCCCAGGCCCATGGCGGTCTCGGTCGCCGTGTACGTGCACACCGGGGCGAGCCTGGCCGGGGTCCTACCCCCCTCGACCAAGGTGCGCGCGGACTTCACCGTGCGCGACGGCGACGCCAACGAGCTGTTGATCCGTGTGCCGTGAGGGGAACGGGCGGGGGATGGTCCGCTCACCGCCGTGGTGCGCGGCCCGCAGCCGGGAGGTTGCGTTCGGCCCGCAGGCGCTCGGCCATGCGCAGGACCCGCTCGGCCTCGGCGCGCGCCTTGGGCGCGGCGAGATGGCGCGCCGCGACGCGCAGGTCGGCGATCGCCGCGTCGAGCCGCGCCGGATCGGCGACGCACAAGGTCGCGCGCTGGAAGTGCAGGACCGCCCGCCCCGCGCGGTCCGCCTCCGGAACGCGGCCCAGCTGGAAGCCCAACCACACCTCCGCCTCGGCGGACCGTCCCAGTGCGCGCAGCACGCTCACGAGCTGCAGCACCTGTCCGGGTCCGAGTGCCGAGGGCGCGCCCAGGATCCCGGCCAGCGCCTCGTGGATCTCCGCCGGCAGGGAGGGAGGCACCTCGTTGCGCAGCCGGTCCAGGAGGCCCGCGGTGTGCGCCAGCACGACCGCGGGTTCCACGTCGCCGCATCCCGCGGCCCGGCACTCGCGCAGCGCCCGACCCAGGGCTTCCAGCGGCGCGGGCGACTCCCGTGCCAGCGCCGCGAGCCACTCGACCACGGTACGGGCCACGGCGCGGTACGCAGGCCGCGGCCGGCCGCGGCGCCCGTGCACGAGGTCGCCGGTGAAGCGCAGCGCATCGCAGAGGAAGGCCTGCGCCGCCTCCGTCGAGCCGCACGCATGCGCCGACGCCGCGACGGCCAGCAGCACTTCGAGGCCGTGTGCGGGGGCGACCTGGGCCGCGACCCGTAGCAGCGAGGCACGTGCCTCTGCGAACGGCACCAGGGGCACCACTCCCGCGCCGCGCCGGGCCAGCACCCGGCGCGCGTGCAGGGCCCGGAGCTCGCGGTCGATCACCAGGTCCCGGTGCATCACGGGCGCGGCCGCGGCGCGCGGCACGTCGCGCCGTCCGGCCGGCGGCACGAAGTCCACCACCTCCGCATAGAGGCGCTCAGGGTCGATCCCGTCCGGAGTTCCCGCCGCGGCCGGAACCAGCACGGGTCCCTCCGGCCCGCGCACCAGCAGCGCGGGTTGGCCGCCCTGGTACTCCCGCACGCCTTCTCCCCCCGCCAGCACCTCGTCCACGCGGCCGCGCAGCTCCGCCGCGGATACCCCCGCAGCACCGCACACGCGCTCCCGGCACGGCGTCACGCCGCACGGGAGCGTGCAGCCCGGGGCCTGGACCGCCACGCTGCCCTCGGTGAGCGGCGGCGCCACCCGCAGCGACGACCCGCCATAGAGCGCCAGGGACGGCACCCGCAGCGCGGAGGCGATGTGCAGCAGGCCCGAGTCCGGCCCGACGAACACGCGTGCCCCGGCGATCACCCCGGCGCTCTCCGCCATCGAGAGCCTGCCCGCGAGCGTGAGCGCGTGGGGATCGTCGATGCCCTCACCCGGACCGCCGAGCACGACGACGGCGAGCCCGTGGCCCTCACGCAGGTGCACGCTCAGGGCGCGCGCCTGCTCGGGGGACAACGACTTCTCCGGCCAGCCGGCGCGGGTGTGGAGCACCGCATACGGCCCCTGCACCCCGCCCGCCGCGAGGGTGGCCAGGGCCTGCGTGCGCCACTGCGGATCCAGGTGCAGGGACGGTGCCTCGTACGCCGCCTCGCCGACGCCCGCCTGCACGGCGTAGACGCCCTGCAAGGTCAGCCCGCTGTGGTGGTAGGACGCCGAGTCGAGACGATCGGAGAGGAACACGAGCCGGTCGGGCCGCAGCTCCTCGAGGATCGCCTGGACGAGCGCATCCTCCACCCAGGCGTCGAACTCCTGCCCGGCCATGGGGACGGTGCGCACCTCGGCCACCGCGGGATGGCGGGTGAACACGAACGCGTAGGGCGCCTCGGTCACCACGGTGATGCGCGCGCCCGGATGGCGGGCGTGCAAGGCGTCGAGCACGGGTGTGGCCAGGACGCAGTCGCCCAGCGTGCGCAGGATCACGACGGCGATCGACGCGGTCACGGCAGGGCCGGCCGCGGGGATCCGCTCGGCGAGCAGCCGCTCGTCGTGGCCCACCTGCGCCAGGCCCAGACCGGTGACCGGCCGACCGGCGAAGCCCGCGGTCCATACCCGCGCCTGGGCCACGGACGCGAACGCGTTGCGGGTCGCCGCCTCGCGCGCCAGGGCGGTGAAGAGCAGCGGCGTCCGATGGGCGCTCTCGGTGAATGCCCCCGGCCGCCACGCGGCGCCGCGCACCAGGAGGCAGCCGGCCGCGGCCTGCTCCTCCGGCAGGAGGCGACCGATCGGGTCGAGCGCCTGGGGCACCGCCACGTCCACGCCCGCGGCGCGGGCTCGCTCCAGCAGCACGCGCAGGGCGCCCGGGTCCGGGATCGTGCCCGGCGCCAGCAGGAGGAGGTGCGTGCCGCGCGCGAGGCGCCGCAGGTGCTCCCAGCGTTCGGCGAAGGGGTAGGGGGCCAGGTCCTCGACCACGTGGACCTCGGGGCGCCGCGCCGCGAGATCCCGGACCGCCGCCTGTCCGTCGCCGTCGAGGCGCCGGCGCTGCAGAACCAGCACCTCGTGGGGCACTCCTGCGAGCCCGGCACAGGCCGTCTCGACGGTGGCCACGAGCGGCTGGGCCTCGCCGCCGCCATTGGATCCGTCGCCCACCACCAGGACGCTCACCTCCGGCGCCGGCCGCGACTCGCGCAGGACGAAGAACGAGCGGGACGCGTGCTTGCGTGCCACGACCTCGAACGAGGCCTCGTCTTCGCGGCGCGCCGCGTGCACCACTTCGACGCCGCCCAGGTCGCGCAGGAAGCCCTCGACGTCCTCCGGCACGTAGTCGTCCTTGTGCCCGGGGTTGGCGCCGGGCGTACCGACGTTGGGATAGAAGTTCCGGAGCGGCAGGTAGAGCGCAAGGTGGCCGCCGGGCCGCAGCACGCGCAGCCACTCGGCCAGGGCCTGATGCGGATGCCAGAGATCCTCCAGGCAGTGCGAGGAGTACACCGCGTCGAGGCACGCCTCGCGGAAGAACCACAGGTCGCGCACGTCGCCGATCCAGTCGAAGGGATCGCAACGGAAGAAGTCGACGCCCACGGCGTGCGGAACGATCTTGTGGCCGCCATGGCCGAGGTCGGCCACGCGGCCCTGCAGGAAGGGGAGCAGCCGGGCCCGACACTTGGCCGACTCGCTCGCGTCGGCCAGGAGGCAGCCCGGCACGAGTTCGGTCATCGCCGCATGCAGCCAGCGCAGCGGCAGGTCGCGCCGGAACGGCGTGTGCGGCCGCACCACGCGCAGCCGCGCGGGGTCGAAGTCGCGCAGCGCGATCGGCGCCTCGCCGCTGCCCGCCCCCACGTACACGGTGGGCACGCCGGCGCCCGCCGCCTCGCGCAGCCAGCTCTCGTCCGCGGTCACGAAGAGGCTGGCGTCGGCGAGCACCCGGCCGATCGCGTCGCGGTCGCCGTCCTGGGCCAGCGCCATGGCCCGCCCCACCGGATGCGCGCGGCCGCGGTCGACCTGGACGCAGGGCAGGGCCGCCTGCCAGACCGTGACCCAGAAGCCCTCGAACCGCTGCCCGGGCGTGCAGCCCGTCGGCTCGCTCTGCAGGACGAAGTACGGACGGAGCTCCGGCTCGATGGGCAGCTCCAGGGGATGGGATCGCAGGGCATCGTGCATCGCCGACCTCGTCGCCTCCTCTCATCGGCAGGTGCGGGGGCCGGATTCCAGTGCCACCGGAGCCAGGCGACAATCCGGCCCGCTCGCTCCCGCCACGGCCATGACCCGCTGCGCACCCGCCACTCTGCTGCTCGCCCTCGCCCCGCTGCTTCCGGCCTCGCCCCAGGACGCGCCCGCCGCGAAGGCCGAGGACCGCACGCTGGAGGGGTTCCCACGGAGCCGCTACTTCCTCGTGCCGCCGCGCGACGGGGCGGCGGCCGACGCGCCGCGCGGCCTCCTCGTGGTGCTGCCGGGCGGACCGGGCAGCGCGGAGTTCCTGCCCTTCGTGGCGAACGGCGTCCACGCGCAGCTCCCCGACTTCCACTGCGCCATGCTGACCGCGCCGAAGTGGCGGCCCGACCAGGGCATCGTCTGGCCGACCGAGCGCTCCAAGGTCCAGGACATGGCCTATCCCACCGAGGCCTACGTGCGCGCGGTCGTGGCCGACGTGCGCAAGATCCGCAAGGTGGACGAACGGCGCATCCTCCTCCTCGCGTGGTCGTCGAGCGGACCCGCGGCCTACGCCGTGCTCCTGGCGGACGCGTCGCCCTTCACCGGCGCGTACGTCGCGATGTCGATCTGGCCGACGGTGCCGGCTGCGGACCTGGCGCGCGCCAAGGGCCAGCGCCTCGTCCTCGACCACTCCCCCACCGACGCGATCACTACGTTCGCGCATGCGCGCCGGGCCTACGAGGCGCTCGCCAAGGCCGGTGCCGTCGTGCGCCTCTCGACCTACCAGGGCGGTCACGGCTGGCACGACATGCCCCTGCCGCGGCTGCGGGCAGGTCTGGACTGGCTGCTCTCCGACGCACCGGCGCCGAGGCCGGTCTGGCCGCAGGAGGCGCCACGCGCCCGCACCACCCCTGCCGCGGCGGGCAAGAACCTGCTCGCCAATCCCGGCTTCGAGGCGGGTCTCGACGGCTGGCGGATCGTGGCCAACAGCGGCCGGCTGAAGGCGACGAGCGCTGCGGGCGGCAAGGAGGGCAGGCAGGCCCTGCATCTCGCGAAGGACGGCGGCGCGCCCCTCGACCTCGTCCACCAGGAGGTGCGCGACCTGCCCAAGGGCGAGTCCTTGACCGCGCGCGTCTGGGTCAAGACCAAGGGCGCGCGCAACGCCTGGGTGAAGTGCTTCCTCTATCGCGGCGACGAGGTCGTGCACGAGGACGTGGATGTCGCCCGGCTCCCCGGCGACTCGGACTGGC
>JADLFX010000065.1 GCA_020849665.1 Planctomycetota bacterium
CGGCCGCGACGCGCCGGGAGCCGACGCCGCGCCGCGAGAGCGCGCGCAGGTGCGCGTGCATCGGGCCCGCCGGCACCAACGGGTTGCCGCGTCCCGTGCGCGCCAGGCGGTCGTAGTGGCACACGACGCGGGAGTGGGCGGCGCGACACGCCACGCACCGGCACCCCGCGATGTACCGCATCCTGGTGCCGTGGGGCCGGTCGGCCCACTGCGACGGGTCCGGCAGGTCGGCTGGTCTCACGCGCCGACCCTCGTGAACCCGCCCGATCCACGCTGGCCGTTCTGGCGGGCGTGCCTGCCCCTGGCCCCATCCATCGCCCGACGCACCAGGTCGGCGTCGTAGGCCAACCCGAGCCTGGCGCAGGTGGACTTGGCCGCCTCCTTCAAGTCGGCCTCGTCCTCCCAGTGCTGCTGTGACATCAGGCTGGCCACCAGCATCGTGAGCACCTTGGCGTTCGCCTTGTCAGGGGGCCGCTCCCGCAGTCGTACCACCCGCGCCTGATGAGGCTCAGGCTCGGCCGTCTCCTGCCCACAGGGGGGGGGGCCGGCCGCCAGGCCGGGCTCTTGTTCTTCCACGTCCCGTCCCGTCACGTCACGTCCCGGGACGCCGTTCGGCGCCGGAGTGGATCTGATGTCGGTCGCGCCAGGCGCCGTCTGTTCGCCGTTTGGCGGCCGTTCGGTGACCGTTTGTCCGCCGTTCGGCGGGGCATAGGGCCCAAGGTGTTGGCGTTTGGCGCGCTTCAGCACGTAGTCGGGGGCGTTGCCCCAGAAGTCGTGCAGCTCCAACAGACCGTCCTCGCGCGTGTCGAGAAACCCAGCGGCGACCAAAGCTGCAGCCAACTCGCCCTTGCGGCCCTTCCAGAACGCCAGCTCCTCGACGTCTGGCGCAGCGCCGACGACCGGATCGAGGGTCTCGTAGCCCGCATCCCAGACCAGTTCGAGGCTGCCGCGGGCGATGACTGGCGAGCCGAGCACACGGACGAGCGCACGGAACTTGCGGTGCTTCGAGAGTCCAATGCGAGCCATCGTTACTCCAGGCCGAGCGCGGAGGCGCGCTCGAGGAACAGGGCTTCCGCGCGCAAGGGGTTCAGCGCGCGCACGGGCGGATAGGGATCGGGATGGGCGAGCGGCACGCCCTGCAGGTCGCGCTGCTCCACCCGGCACAGCCGGTCATCGGCGACCGTGACGGCCATGCGGAGGACGGAGTCCTGCCCCGCCTCGGCCAGGCCGAAGCGCGTCCAGATCTGCATCGTGAGCGCCGCCTCGAGGTCGCGGTAGCCGGCCATGATCGGCAGCCGCTTGAGCGGCCGCGTGATGTCGCCGAGGTAGGCCTCTGACGCATCGTGCAGCAGGGCCAGCGCCGCGCCCTGGCGACGACGGCCGTTGTCCAGGTGGTCGAGGCTGGCCTCGACGAGCTCGCTCACCTGGACGCTGTGCGCGGCCACGCTGTGGTACATGGCGACGTGGCCGCCGAACCGGCAGATGCGGGAGAGCGCCGCGGCGATGTCGGCAAGGACGATGTCGGTCGTGTCGACCGCTTCGAGGTCGAGCTCGCGACCGGAGGCGGTGCGGAAGGTCACGAGACCTCCGGCGGGAAGTCGAAGCCGGAGACGGCTGGCGCGGGCGACGGTGCCGGCTTGGCCGTGATCGCGGACCAGGTCGCCCGGTCGATCTGCACGAGGACGTAGTCGCGCCCGAGCCATTCGACGCCCGACTCGGCGACGGCCCGCAGCAGCGCGCGGGCCTCAGCGAGTTGGCGCTCGGCCGGGTGAATCCCCTGTTCGGAGTCAGCCTTCAATTCGTCGCGCTCGCGCTGCGCCTTCAGCATCAAGTCGTGCGCGGTGTCGAACCGCTGCTGCAACACGGTCGCAACCCGCTGCACCTCGACCAGTTCGCGCTTCGCCTGTAGGTAACGGTCCTCGACAGCGATGTAGGTCGCCAACGAATGGTCGCCCTCGATGCGTGCGCGGAGTCGCTCGATCTCTACCCGTAGAGACTGGAGGTCTTCCCAGGAGATCCGCATACTGAGGTCAGCCACGGGCCACCTCCGGCCACTGCCGCACGCGCAGGTCCTCGGGCCACTCGGATGGGTGGCCGCCCTTACGGCAGCGGAGGCGCACGCGGACAGGTGCGCCCTGGTAGTCCTCGCGATAGCCTCGGATGTGCTCGTCGAACCTCGTGTTCATCGGCCAACTGCGCGGGGTGTCGCCTTCCCACCCGTCATCGTTCCGGGTGATGATGTGCGCCCCGAGCTGCTTGACGAAACAGGGAGTGCCCGCCGCCTTGCACTGCTGCACGACGGACCTGATCCACTCCACGTCGCACGGCCGCGCCTTCGGGCCGGACTCGCCTCCAACGATGACCCAGTCGAGCCGGTTGAACCGTCCATCGAGCGGCCGCATAAAGCCCTCGGCTCTCGTGCGCCTGATGGCGGTCAAGTTCACCGGCCCAAGCGCCGGCTCGTACGACACGAACCGGATCGCGGCCGGCGTCTGGAGCAGCAGCGGGATGCGCGCGTCGGCCGTCGCCTGGTCCTCCACGCTGACGCCGAGCCAGACGTTCGGGAGCGGCTTCTGCGGCTTCCCCACGCCGAAGGTCACAATGGCCTTCGCGGGAATGATGCCGTCCGTCATGTGCTCCTGCACGTAACAGAGCCCGGTGGCCCACAGGCGCCAGGCGGCATCGGACAACGCCAGCAGCTTCGGGTGCCGCGGAGCCTGCGTGTGGATCTGCGCGTAGGCCATCTACGCCGCCTCCCCCTGCGCCGCGGCCGCGAGCCGGTATCGCGTGCCCGTGCGCACGACGGCCTTGCGCGCGACGAGCACCTGGAGCGCCCGCCAGAGGCCCTGGCAGGCGTCCTCGCCGGTGAGGCGCAGGCGCGTCGCGAGCTCGCGCACGGTGGCGTCGCCCTCACCAGCCCGCAGGGCCTTCAGCGCCTGGTCCTGCCAGTGCCGCGACTTCTCGATGTTGGAGGGGCCCGGCGCCGTGGCAGACGACGCCGGGCGGGTCGTGCTGGCCTTGCGGGGGCGCGTGGGCGCCTCACTGGGCGGCGCCGGCGCAGGGGCCGGGTCAGGGGCCCCAGGGCGGGACGATCGACGCGTGGGGGCGGGCGGGGGCGGCGTGGTCGGCGAAACAGGCGCGAGGGCCTGCGCGAGCAGGCCGGTGTCGTCGAAGAGCACGTCGAGGCGGTCGAGCGCCGCGAGCACAGCGTCGAGGGCGTCGCGCCTGGCGGCGAGGTCGGCTCGGACGGCCGCATAGTCGATGGGCATGATCAGTCCTCCAGCCGGTCGAAGCGCGCGCCGGTGATCACGCGCAGCACGTAGACGGTGTTCGGGGTGTCGTAGCGGCCCAGCCGGTGGCCGTGGGGCACGAGGTGGGCGCGCAGGGCGGCCCGCGTCGAGCAGATGGACGACACCGGGCAGGA